>NZ_KI421507.1:3588262-4215469 GCF_000473205.1 Pseudophaeobacter arcticus DSM 23566 | reverse complement strand
CATAACCTGTGGTTTTTTCTATTCAATTACAGCTTTGCACAGAAAAAGGGTCTCCCTCCGGTTTCCACCAAAAGGGATTTTCCTGCCGACCCTCCCCCTCCCCATCACGGGGCAAGCCTCTGGTCTACTGATTAGCCGGGTGCAGCGGATCGATCGGCCAGCCATCGTTGCCGCGTTCCTGCGAGAAGCCCCGTGTTTCCAGCCGCTGCTTGTTCTGGTCATGGTCATCCGGGCACAGCGTCTGCAGGTTGCCCGGATCCAGAAACAAACCCCGATCACCCCGATGCGGGATCAGGTGATCCACCACCAAAAACCGCCGCCGTGGATTGCACTGTTCCGCCCCCGACGCGGTCAGCGAGCCATCGTTCAGGATGCCCCGCCGCAGACAGGCCCGGCACAGCGGTTCCCGCTCCAGGTGCTGCGGACGCAACCGACGCCGCCAGGCCGACAGATTGTAAAGGTGGTGGTAGTCGCTTCGGGCTGTCATGCACTGGCCCCCAGAACGCAAAGCGCCCGAGGCGGGGTTTCCGCTTCGGGCATGAATAAGGTGTTGGCATCTTGTCTAGAGATTGAGATCCTGACCGTCAAGCCTGTGCCTAACTACATCTCGTTCTTCACCAATCCGAGAACACGTTCTACAAAACTTCGCCTTGATGTGATCAGCCGTTCCTGGCAGATCGGGTTTCCTTCTTTCTCGATAAGTTCCCAACGCTTCTCGATTTCATGCCGAAGCACAGGGTACCCCCTTGGGAATACATTAATCCTAATGAAGTCCCTGTCCTTGAATGAAATGTTGGCGCAGTTGTTAATGTAGAAGTTTGCGTATGAAACTTCCAAGTGTCCAGTGTTCAGCCCCACGAGTGCATTCCGGGCGATATTCAAACTACAAAAGTAGTGGTACATTTTTTTTGTTTCGGCCAATGTCAGTGTTCCGAAGGGATGGTTCTCTCTTTCGATTTCAAGAAGATTATCATCACCAAGAATAGTCTGATTAACCGTCTGCCACTGATTGATTGCACCAGTGTAATTGGAGTGCTTCTTGAACCTGATGTTCGCAGCAAAAGCCATCCATGCAATGTAGACCGCCAAGACTGTGGTGATTACCCCCAGTATGGGCGACATAGTTTCCAGTATTTCAATCATGGCAAGCCTCCCTACTACACTTCAAACGTGGTAATAATGTTGCAAATTTCAACCCAAATACGTAATAATAGCGCCTTGCATACATCAAGCCCCGCGCCAGGGATTGCGCGCAGGCATCGCCTGAGACACCGTGAACGAGGTCAGCGGGCAAGCCACCTGCAGCACATAGCGCAGGTGCAACAAGGCCCCGTACCACGCCAAATAGCGCCGCCGTGCCGCCGCCACATCACGCGCCGACCCGGCATAACTCACCCGGCACCAGGACCCGTTTGCCTTGGTGCCCAGCTGGCTGGCCGGCCACCGCGCCCCAAGTTCTGTGCACCGCTCTGACACCGCAAAGCGACCATGGCGACTGCCCCGCCATGCAACCGGACCGCAGCTTGCCCGCACACCAATCATGCAATCGGGCCGTTGCCCCACACGGGCCAGCTCGGCAATCTCGATCGCCATGCGGCGCCCGCCCTGGCTGCCCGGCAGACTGGCAAGCGAGGCGGCAACCATATCCGCATCGTGGTGGCGCGGGGAAGAGCCGCCGCCCTGCACCCGACAGCCAAGTTTCGCCTGCTGCATCATCAGATATTCCACCCCGATGCCGGGCCGCGCGCCGGTCTCTCTCTCAATCTCGTTGAAGTCGAGGCTGACCTTTTCGCGCTGGAAGGCCCACTCGATCAGGTCCAGCACGCCCACCTCAAGTTTGCCGCTGCGCGGCGCCCGCACTGCGGTCAGCTGAGCCCCACAGCCCGGCTCAGGCGGGATCGCCAGATCAGCAGCCATATTCATGCCGCCTGCCCCGCCCGCGCCTGATCGGCAATGTCCTGACACCTGCGCATCGCCGCCAAGCGCCGGTCCCGAAACGCCACCTCCTCTGGCGGGATCTGCTCACCGCGCGACATCCGCAGCTCGATATCCTCAAGGCGGCGCGCATGATCGATGCCCGCAGTGCGCAGCTTGGAGCAGGTCCAGTCACCGGGCCAAATCCCGCGTTCCGCCGTAATCTGCCGCAGCAGCTCAGGCGCCCAGCCCTTGGCCAGTGCTTCTGGCACCAGGTGATGCGTGGCAAATACCTTGAGGATGAAGGGAGACGGACCAGTCTCTGGGGTCTCAATCTCGCGCGCCTTTTTCAGGATCTTCAGCGGAATGGGGAACCGATCCGCATCCTTGCCTGCCGGATGGGCCTCGACCCATTCCCGCAGCTCAATCAAGCCCCGCTCGGTCATATAGGCCAGCTTCTGGCGCAGCTCGTTCTTCTGCCCCTCAAACTTGGCAAGGGTCGCCGTTGTTGGCCGGGCAAGCCCCAGGGCCTCCAATGGGGCAATCAATACCGCTTCAACCCGCTTTTCGCCTTCGCTCTGTTCTTTGGCTTCCATGTCTCTGCCCTTCCTCTTTCTCAGCAAGTCCGACTTATCCACAGGCTCGGCGCTGCAACTGGGGCGCAACCGTCCTGCTGTCATGTTTTGTCTTTGTCTTTGTCTATGTCGTGCAGGACAGTCTGAGACTGTCCGAGACTGTCTTGAACTGTCCGCCGGACAGTCTTGGACACTGTCAGACAGTGTCAGCTTCCTTTGTTTTGAAACGCGCCCCCGGAGCGCCCGAGGTCAAAGATGTGGTTCGACCAGGCCTGCATCGAGCGCTCGATCCAGGCGGCGCTGCGGTATTCGCAGCCCTCTTTCACCAGCCATTCATCCATCCAGCGCACCGCCGCGTCATTCTTGGCCAGATCCGCGTGATAGCCCGAGACCGTGATGCGCAGCCGCTGCAACCGCTTGGCCGAGTTGGCAGCGTCATTGCGCGCCCGATGATCCTGGCGCCGGGCCATGGCCTCGGTCAGGCTGCGCAGCACCATGGGGTGCATCAGCCGGATATCGCCATTGTCGCAACGGCAGGCCTCCCACTTGTAAAGCGGCCCATAGTCCAGCTTGCACAGCGAGCCAAAATGCCCCGGATCAATCATCAGCAGTTTGGCCAGGATGTTCTGATCCATCGGCAGAGTGCCCACGGGGCTGTTGTCATAGGCGATATTGATCAGATCAAAGAACAGCGCCCGGCATTCCGGCGTTGCGTTCAGCCGCATATCCGAGGCCAGCCAGCGCCGCCGCTCCCAGGCCATAAAGAAATGGCTGTCCAGCCGGTCATCGCAGGACAGCGGGTACTCCGGCAGGTCGCCCGTATCGACGGGCCGCAGAAAGTTGGGGGATGGGCTCATGCAAAAATCTCCGTCAGATCCCGCGCCCTGTCACTGGGGTATGGCCGAACACCCGCCCTTTGCCGCCGATCCGTCACCCGGCGGCGGTAGCGATTGCCCCAGCCCCGGTGCATGCAGATGTTGCGGCAGGTATTCGCGGAAGCCCCCGTAAACTCAGCCAGATCAGCCAAGGTGCAATCCCCGGCGGTCGCGCGGGTCAGCCACCAGATTTGATAGGCAATGCGTTGCGTCTGAATGCTCATGCCGCCTGCCCCATCTGTGAGTGGAAGAAGGCAGGCGCATCTGGATCGGTCAGGATCATCAGCAGCGCAATATGGCTGGCCGGGGACGTTACCGCCCCCCACCAGTTCAGCGCCGTCTGAAAGCTGACATCGCAAAACAGCGCCACCTCACGCGGGCTGTTAAACCGCGCCCGGAAGTAGCTGGACCACAGGTCCGGCGCCTCGACCTTCAGCCGGTACGGGTCCAACTGTTTTGACCAAGAGCTTTGCAGCTGGGGCGTGCCAGCCTCAGCACATGACAGATCATTGCTTACAATCAGGGTTAGACGCGGGCGGCTCATGCGGCTGCTCCCTTTACCTTGCTGGGACGTATCATGGAGAACCAAGAAGGGTCGAATTCCAACTCCCTCTCCTCGCAGAGCGCCTGAATGCTCAAGTACCAAGACGCCGGGAAAGCGCCCCTAGCAATAGCGTTGCTGACCGCAGTGCTACCAACCTGGAGTGTCTCAGCGATAACTTTGCGGCCGATGATATCAGCTATTTGGGAAATATTGTTCATGCGACAGCAATATCCACCTTTTGTGGATCAAATCAAGATCACATTTTGTGGTTTGCTCAAAATTCACAAAATGTGGTTCAACGAAGCATGAGCACAAATAGCAAATCCTATCCCGAAATCGCCGAACGGCTTATTCAAATCCGGGCCGTCTTTGGCAAAGAGAACACCCAAAAAGAATGGGCCGAGAAGCATGGCTTCAACTCGACCCAGGTCAACAATTGGGAAAAAGGTTTGCGCCGCATACCCGTCGACAGCGCAGAAAAGCTTTGTGAAACCTATGGTTTAACTTTAGATTTCATATATCGGGGAAGACGTGACGGGCTCTCAGAAAGAGCCGCAAAGGTTCTTTGATCACATCTGCCCATGTAGGCCACTACTTGATCTAGAGACATTCCAAGCAAATCTGAAATCTCAATCATGCGATCCAGACGCTTGTCGATTTCCTTCATGCTATGCTTTACCCTCCTTATGTTCTCTTTTTGTTCTCACTACACAATCCAAACCGCCCAGGTCAATCTCTAGCTTCACCCTTCAGTAGCATCATATTTTCATCCTTCAAAAGTGCTTTCATGCACCAAAAATCCACTTTTTGTGATTTTCTTGTTGCGTAATCCACTTTTTGTGAATTATATCAATCCTCATCAACCGAAGGAGAATTAGATGCAAGACCTTCCAAAAGAAGTCATTCAGACCGCCCGCGGGATCGCCTCTCACCCAGAGGATTTCCTGAGCGACACAACCGTATTCACCACAGCCTGGGCCGCGCTCAAGGCTGAGCGCGGGCAGAGCTTTGATCCCAGCAGGCTGCGGCCGCAGCATATCGTGGACTGCCCGCCCCCAACACCAGAGCCGATCGATCAAACCCTTGATCGTGTTTCTGAGAGGGTCCGCGACCTGATCGCTACAAAGGGCTATTGTGGCCTGCCGCCCCATGCCGCTTGATTTTCCGGCAATCCGCGCGGCTGCGCAGGATTTGAAGCAATACCACGGCGTTGAGCGGCTTTTGCGGTTCCTTGACCTTGGCGGCACCATCACGCCGCCAAGCGATGATCCGCAGGACTGGTGGGAACCAGAGACGCTGACCCACCGCGCAGACCTCCTCGGGATCTGTGAAATTGGCAGTGATAACTATGCCGCGCTATCAGCCTGGCTCGCCGCCGCTGCCAAAACGCCGGTCGCTCAGCACTCTTCCCCATGCCCGACACCGGCAGCGTGAGCGCTGCCCAATGGGGCGCGGCACTCAAAGCCCATCACTCACCGACACCCGCCGCGCCCTATCAAGACAACAGGAGGCCTTCATGCAGCAGATCACCCAGAACAAGACCCCCATGCGCGCCGCCATGCTGGCCAATGACGTCGCCTTTCAACGCTACGCCGCCACCCGCAATGGCTTTCCCGGTGGCCAGTTCAGCCCGACAGCGGCAACCGAACATCTGCGCACCGTCTGCCAGGTCACGAGCCGCCGCCAGCTTGCAACCGACACCGCTGCGCGCCTGCGGTTTGAAAACATGCACACAGATTTCCTGATCTGGTCTGGCCGCCTCCAAGCCCCCGGAAAGCATGGGTAAATGGCCATGAAATACCCCCCAACTGATTTCATCCGTGCACTGGCTGCTGCTGTACAGGCAGAGATGCCAGCCCCTCGACAAGAAAAGCCGTTCGGCCTTGGCGCGCCCTGGATGCATCACGCCACCCCGGAAGAATTTGAACGCCTCGCCCGGCTGCACAACCGGATCCAGCGCAAGGAATTGGCGCTCGCAGCTCTGCGGCAGGAACGCGCCACCATTATGCGCCGCAGTATCCGCCGCATGCGCCGTGCCACAGGAAAAGACTAGGACCGCCATGAAACAGCTAAAAGTTCTGATCGGCTGCGAAACCAGCGGCGCGGTGCGCCGGGCGTTTCTTGAGCGCGGCCATGACGCCTGGTCCTGTGATCTGTTGCCCGCGCAAGATCGCAGCAACCGCCATATGCAATGTGACGTGCGCGAGGTGCTGGGTCTGGGCTGGGATCTGCTGGCCGTGATGCACCCGCCCTGCACCCGGCTGTGCAACAGCGGCGTGCGCTGGCTGCACCAGCCGCCAAAGGGGCGCAGCCTGGCAGAGATGTGGGCGGACCTCGATAAAGGTGCCGCGCTGTTTTCAGCCTGCTGGAATGCACCGATCGCGCGCGTCGCGGTAGAGAACCCGGTAATGCACAAACACGCAAAACAGCGGATCGAGAACTTTCAGCCCGCCGCCCAGCATGTGCAGCCCTGGTGGTTTGGGGAGCCTGCTTTCAAGGCAACAGGGCTTTACCTGCGCGGTCTGCCTAAGCTGGTCCCGACAAACAAGCTGACACCGCCTGAGAAAGGCACAGAGACCCACAAACGCTGGTCCGCCATCCACCGCGCCCCACCGGGCAAACTCCGCTGGCAGATCCGCAGCAAGACATTCCCAGGCATTGCCAGCGCTATGGCAGATCAGTGGGGTGGCCACGCCACTAGACAAGAATATCCAGCGGTAAAGCCAGGGAGCGGACATGGGTAAACAACAAAACTTTAGCGCTGCCCAGATCAAACGATTTGTTACCGCTGCCCGCTCTGCCGATCCGAATGCCATAGTCGAGATTGTGACGGCTGCAGGAACGGTCCGCATTTTACCGGAATCCGAACCCGTTGCGGATTCCCCATTCGACAAGTGGAAAGCCAACCGCAATGAGAGTGAAACTCAAAGGTACTAACCAAATCACCAAACGCCTCGCAAACGGCAAGAGCGTTACCTACTACTATGCTTGGAAAGGTGGGCCGCGTCTCCCAGGGAAACCTGGCGATCCAGAATTCATCGAAGCGTACAACAAAGCCATTGGCCAAAAGGCCGAATCTAGGTCGGACACCATCCAATCGCTTTTAAACCGCTACCAGGACACCCCGAAATGGGGAGGCCTCGCGGAGCGCACAAAGAAAGACTACTGCTCTCACATTCGAAAGATTGAAACAGCCTTTGGAGATTTCCCGATCTCCGCACTTGCTGATCGCCGCGCTCGCGCCGCGTTCCTCGAATGGCGAGACACAATGGCTACAACGTCGAGGCGGCAGGCAGACTATGTGTTTGCCACTTTTGCCTCTATTCTCGCTTGGGCCTATGACCGGGGCCTGACCGATGCAAACCCCTGTGAGAAACCCGGCAAGCTGTACCGATCTGGACGTGCTGAACGCATCTGGACCCAAGCCGACGAAAGCGCGTTATTTGCGATCGCCCCCGCACGAATTCAGGTGGCCTATTTAATGGCAGCCTGGACTGGCCAGCGACAAGGCGACCTATTGCGCCTGCCTTGGGATGCCTACGATGGAACCCATATCCGCTTAATCCAAAGCAAAACACAACGCCGTGTGGTCATTCCCGTGGCTTCCACCCTTCGATCTGTTCTGGACGGGGAAGCAAAGAGGCGGACCGCCACGACGATCCTGACAACATCAAGGGGCAACTCATGGACATCGCATGGGTTCAGTGCGTCATGGCGCAAAACGCTGGCGAAGGCGAAGATCTCTGGCCTAACATTTCACGACCTGAGGGGCACTGCGGTCACACGGCTAGCAATTGCAGGGTGTGAAGTTCCAGAAATTGCGACAATCACCGGCCACAGCCTGAAAGATGTCGGAGCAATTTTGGATGCGCACTACTTGAGCCGCAATACACAACTCGCAGAATCTGCCATCATGAAGCTGGAGCGCCATGACAAAAAGACAAAGATTCCCAACTAAAGTCCCAACCGATCAGAATCAGTCGGCCTAGAATAATTATAAGTGATTGAATTTACTGGCAGGGGCATCAGGGTTCGAACCCGAGACCTACGGTTTTGGAGACCGTCGCTCTACCAACTGAGCTATACCCCTGCAGTGCCGGTGTTCCTAAGCCACCTCTCGCTGACTCGCAAGAGGGAAATCAGCAGAACCACTTGGCTTTTTGCCCGGATGCGCAACCAGACTGGCTCTTGCCGGTTCAGTATTCTATGACAGTCGAAAAAAGGGATCGACTTTTGAGCCTGCGAAAGAAAATTGCCGACAGCCCTCGCTTCAACCGGGTGATTGAAGGGCTCTTTGCCCGCTATGTCAGCTTTGCCTACCGGACATCGCGCTGGCAGCGCTCTGGCTGTGACGACATGGATGCGGCCGTGGCCAGCGGAGAGCCGGTGATTTTTGTGCTTTGGCATCAGCGGCTGATCATGGCTCCCTTTCTCTTTGACACCTCTCTGGGCCGCATCTGTGCCCTCACCTCCGCTGCGCGCGCCGGGCGGCTGGCCGGCCAGATCCTGGTACGCCTGGGGTTTGAAACCATCCCGATGTCGAGCCACAAACGGCATGTCGCCCTGTCACGTGAGGTGCTGCGGCGCACCAAGGAGGGCTGCTCCATCGGGATTGCCGCAGATGGCCCCCGTGGTCCTGCGCGTGTCTGTTCTGGGGTTCCTGTCACCTGGGCGCGGATGACCGGCTGCCGGGTCTTTACCGTCGCCTTTGCGGAACGCCGGGTGCTGAAAATGCCCACCTGGGACAAGCAGATGTTGCCCCTGCCCTTTTCGCGCGGCGTGCTGATCTGTCAGGAATGGACCGATCCGGTGCCGAAAAAGCCCAGCGAAGACGAGACCGAGATCCTGCGGCTCAGCCTGCAGGCATCGCTGGATGAGATAACCGATCGGGCGGACCTTGCGGTCGGGCGGGCAGCTGAACCAAGATAGCAGAGAAACCCCAGGACGCCCGTCCACCCTGCGCGCGGCATCAAGAGCCCCCAACGCCTGGGTAACCACCTGCTGCTTTGCAAATGCAGATGACGGCTCTTGGCGAACAAGTTCTCCCCCGTTTTTTTGGAAAGAGCGATGGATCAGACGCTGCATGCGATTGGGGGCACAGTAAAAGGGCGCCCCTTGGGGCGCCCTTTTATCTTTTCACCGGGGCGGTTCTCGGCGATTTCCCCGGTGGGGAAAATCACCTGTCACCACTGTTTCAAAATCACTCTGTGATTTTAGAAACGACGCCGGCACCAACGGTGCGGCCGCCTTCGCGGATGGCGAAGCGCAGACCGGCTTCCATCGCGATGGGGGCGATCAGTTCAACGTCGAACTTCAGGTTGTCGCCAGGCATAACCATTTCGGTGCCCTCGGGCAGAGTAACGGTGCCGGTGACGTCTGTGGTCCGGAAGTAGAACTGAGGACGGTAGTTGGCGAAGAACGGCGTGTGACGACCACCTTCATCCTTGGTCAGGATATAGGCTTCGGCTTCGAATTTGGTGTGTGGGTTCACCGACTTGGGCGCACAGAGAACCTGGCCACGCTCAACAGCTTCACGGTCGATACCGCGCAGCAGGGCGCCGATGTTGTCGCCTGCTTCACCGCGATCCAGCAGCTTGCGGAACATTTCAACACCGGTACAGGTGGTGGTCTGAGTGTCCTTCAGGCCAACGATTTCAATGCTGTCGCCAACATTGATCACGCCACGCTCAACACGGCCGGTCACAACGGTCCCACGACCAGAGATCGAGAACACGTCTTCAACAGGCATCAGGAAGGGCTGGTCAACGGCACGGGCAGGAGTAGGGATATACTCGTCAACCGCTTTCATCAGCTCTTTGATTTTCTCTTCGCCGATTTCAGGATCACGGCCTTCCATCGCCGCCAGAGCCGAGCCCGCGATGATAGGAATATCGTCGCCAGGATATTCGTAGCTGGACAGCAGCTCACGGATTTCCATTTCAACCAGCTCGAGCAGCTCTTCATCGTCGACCTGGTCAACTTTGTTCATGAAGACAACCATGTAAGGGATGCCAACCTGGCGGCCCAGCAGGATGTGCTCGCGGGTCTGAGGCATCGGGCCATCAGCCGCGTTCACAACCAGGATGGCGCCATCCATCTGTGCCGCACCGGTGATCATGTTTTTCACATAGTCAGCGTGGCCGGGGCAGTCGACGTGCGCGTAGTGGCGGGTCTCGGTTTCATACTCAACATGTGCGGTCGAGATGGTGATGCCGCGCGCTTTTTCTTCTGGTGCGCCGTCGATCTGGTCGTAGGCTTTGAAGTCACCAAAATATTTGGTGATCGCTGCGGTCAGAGTGGTTTTACCGTGGTCAACGTGGCCGATGGTGCCGATGTTGACGTGCGGCTTATTACGTTCAAACTTTTCCTTAGCCATTCTCTAGGCGCCCTTTTGAAAGAGAGGGCCGACAACCGACCCAAAGATTTCCTCTGCGCGCGCCGCATATTTGGTTTGGAGAAGAAAATCAACCCGTACCTGTTTGATCAGGCGCCTTTTGGCGATCTTCCTCCCGCCTGTTTTTACTCTGCAACAGGCGCTGTATCGGACGCCGGTTCAACCGGCTTTGGTGCCACTGCGGTGCTGGTGCTGGCCTCTGCGGTATCGTCCCCGCCAAACCAGCCTTTTTCAACACGTTGCTTGGCCATGTATTCTTCCAGCCCATCAACAATCTTGAGCGCCAGCCCGTCGATCTGCTCGGCCTTTGTGCGGCTGTAGCCCGACCCAATGATGGCGCTCTCGCCGGTGGTATCCTCAAAGATCTTCATTTGATGCTCTTTCAGGAGATAGGTCTTGGTGGTGACATCATAGACAAAGACATTCACCACGGCGGCGCTTTTGGGGTTCACCAGCACCGGGATGCCGCCGGTGGCCAGCAAAAAGCCCTCCAGGGTGATGGCCACATCGTATTTGCCGGTGCCCGTGTAGCGCCCCAAACGGGCCTCAAGGGCGCGCTCGATGGGCTCATTCCACTCGGAAGGTTCGGCCGCCCGGGACAGCGGCCATTGCAGCGCCTTGTCGGTATAGACAAAAGAGACCCGCATGTTGAAGTCGCCAAGGTCTTCTTTGGCCTCGTTCAATTGAGTTTCTTCGCAGGCAGCCAACAGGACCATAGAGGCCAGAAGAGCAAGGATTCGGAACATCAAGGGCCTCATCGGGTAGGAACAATCGGTTTTGATCTAGCTTCAGATAGACCAGAGCCGCCCAATCGGTAAACCAATAGCGGCGGCTCTGGCAGGGTCGGTGGCCTAAGGGTCACAGAACATGGGCGAAAAACTTCCCATTATTTGAACTTGTAGTTCCGCGGGAAGCCATAGGGGGGCCGTTTGCCAATACCCGCGCGTTTGCCCAGCCATTGGCTGAGGTCGGTTTCATGCCGGGTCTTGCCGCCACCCATTTCCCAGGAGATGCCCTCGTCCCAGTTGAAGGTGGTGATATCGCTGAGCCCACCGTCCAGTTCAAGCGAGCCCTGCTTGCCCCGTGCCATATTGTATTTCTGCAACCGCACCCCTTTGCCACGGCTGAGTTCCGGCATTTCCTCCACCGAGAAGACAAGAAACTTGCCGTTTTCCGAGACAATCGCCACGTGATCACCGGTCACCGGAATACAGATCTGAGCGCGATCATCATCTTTGACGTTCAGCACCTGTTTGCCGCTGCGGGTCTGCGCCACGATATCCTTTTCCGCGCAGATAAATCCATTGCCCGCCGAAGAGGCCACCAACAGGCGCCCTTCGGGATGGTGGATCAGGATATCGACGATCTCGACCTCATTGGGAAGATCCACGATCAGGCGCAACGGCTCGCCCATGCCCCGTCCGCCGGGCAGATTGGCGGCGCTGACGGTGTAAAAGCGGCCATTGCTGCCAAAGACCAGCAGCCGGTCGGTGGTTTCCGCATGAAAGATGAACCGGGCGCCATCGCCATCCTTGAACTTCAGCTCGCGGTTCAGATCGATATGGCCGGTCATTGCCCGGATCCAGCCCATCTGCGAGCAGACAACGGTGATTGGTTCGCGGTCGATCATCGCCTCCAGTGGCACATCTTCGACCTCGCCAGCCTCGGCAAATCGGGTGCGGCGGGCGCCGCCTGCATAGTCTTTGCCAAATTGCTTTTTGGTGGCGCGCAACTGCTCGGTGATCTTGCTCCACTGCAGATCGTCAGACCCCAAAAGCTCAACCAGCCCGGCGCGTTCTTCGCGCAAAGCGTCGCGCTCCTTGGTCAGCTCCACCTCTTCGAGACGACGCAACGAGCGCAGCCGCATGTTGAGAATCGCCTCGGCCTGGACTTCGCTCAGCTGGCCCTCACCCGCAGCTGGGGTGACATAATCCGCTTCTTCATAGGCACGCGGATGATCCAGATCCCAGTTTTCCCGCATCAGGGCGGCCTTGGGGTCCTCGTCATAGCGGATGATATCAATCACCCGGTCCAGATTGAGGAAGGCGATGATAAAGCCGTCCAGCACTTCCAGCCGGTGGTCGATCTTGCCCATGCGGTACTCGGACCGGCGCTGCAACACGTCGCGGCGATGATCCAGGAAGGCGCGCAGCACCTCCTTCATTGAGCAGACCTTGGGCGTAACCCCGTCGATCAGCACGTTCATATTGAGGCTGAAACGCAGCTCAAGATCCGAATTGCGGAACATCATGTTCATCAGCACGTCGGGATCAACGTTCTTTGACTTGGGCTCCAGCACGATGCGGACGTCTTCGGCCGATTCGTCGCGCACATCCGCCAGGATCGGCACCTTTTTGGTCTGGATAAGCTCGGCGATCTTTTCGATCAGCTTGGACTTTTGCACCTGATAGGGGATTTCGGTGACAACGATCTGCCACTGACCGCGCCCCAGATCCTCGACCTCGTGGGTACAACGCAGCCGGAAGGAGCCGCGCCCGGTGCGGTAGGCCTTGGCGATATTGTCGCGGGGTTCAACGATAATGCCGCCGGTGGGGAAATCCGGTCCCGGCACATATTTCAGCAGGGTATCATCATCGGCACCCGGTGATTTGATCAGGTGGATACAGGCGTCAATGAGCTCCGCAATGTTATGCGGCGGAATATTGGTCGCCATGCCCACGGCAATCCCGGTGGCGCCATTGGCCAGAATATTCGGGAAGGTTGCCGGCAGAACGGCAGGCTCCGTGAGGCGACCATCATAGTTGTCGCGAAAATCAACCGCGTCCTCGGTCAGCCCTTCGAGCATCGCCTCGGCAACAAAGGTCATCCGTGCCTCGGTGTAGCGCGAGGCCGCCGGGTTATCGCCGTCAATATTGCCAAAGTTCCCCTGGCCATCGACCAGCGGGTAGCGCACGTTGAACTCCTGCGCCAGACGCGCCATGGCATCATAGATCGCCGCATCGCCATGGGGGTGGAAATCGCCCATGGTATCGCCGGAAATCTTGGCCGATTTCAAAAACCCGCCCGTAGAGCTGAGCCGTAGCCGGCTCATGGCATAGAGGATCCGCCGGTGCACCGGCTTTAGCCCATCGCGCGCATCGGGCAAGGCCCTGTGCATGATGGTGCTCAGGGCATAGGTCAGGTAGCGCTCACCAATGGCGCGGCGCAGGGGTTCCAGAATCTCGCCGTTTTGCGGCAGCGGGGCATCGGTCTTATCTTGGGTGTCGCTCATGCTTTGGTGATACTTCCCCCATCTGCTGCGGTAAAGCGAAGGTTCATATTTATCCACCGACTTGCGACAGGTGGTGCATTTCCAGCATGCCGACACAGGCCTGCTAGCCGACACAGGCCTGCTGCGGACGCCGATTTGTGCGGATCGCGGCAAAAGGGGGAGAAGCCCGGGCAGTCTCCCCTGTGTTCGGTCGAGATTCGAACTATATTAAGGGGATCAGTTTAGGCTATGGCGGCCTTTGGTGCTGCCGCGTCGGTCCAATGCCGTGTTCCAGCTTCTTTGGACGTGCCGCCATTCTTTGCCGCTATTGATTTATTGTTCAGGGGGATGCGCTATGTCGCGCTTAGTTATTGTGTCTTTTGCCTTTTTGGGGTGGGGCTTTTACGAACTCAGCGGCGGAGGCGACTTTGTCGCCCCCGAACGCCCGCCCGAACCTCTGGCTGAGATCAACAATACCTCAGCAGCGCTGCCCGCCTCGGAAATTGCTGCCAGCACCTTCCAGCGCAGCGCAAAAATACGCGCCGCATCCCTGGTCACGGCTCCGGTCCTGCAGCAGGCATCGGCCTCGCGCTCCCAGGCAGAGACCACTTCGCGGCCAGCCCCCGATCCTGCGCATCGCCAGGCTGTTGCGCTGGACAAAATTGCCTCCGCCGGAGCCAGCCTGCAAAGCTCTGGCAGCGCCTTTGCCCCCTCCGCTGAAACCGGCCTGTTGCATATGGACAATATCCAGGGCGGGCTGGCGGCGATGACCAGTCAGCCTGCCACAGGCAGCTACACAGGCGGGAACACAGGCAGCAACACTGGCGGGTTGGTGCTGAACACCGGGCTGACAGGCGCAGAGCCTGCCCAGCCTTTGATTCCAGCCGAAAGCTATCTCGATATTCGCGAAATCCGCGCCTCGCGCGTCAACATGCGCCAGGGCCCCGGGACGCTCTACCCGGTAACGGCACGGCTCTTGGCTGGGGATGAGGTGCTGATCATGGAGGACAGCGGTACAGGCTGGCTGCAGATCAGAACCCGCAACGGCTCCAAGGTTGGTTGGGTTGCCGCTTCCCTGGTGAGCAAGAAACGCTCATAACCCTCTGAACGGTCCCAGCCTCCAGGCCGGACATTCAGAAACAGGGTCACCAGATGCACAAAACAATTCTGATCACGGGCTGTTCCTCGGGGATTGGCCTGGACGCCGCGCGCGCCATGCAAAAGCGCGGCTGGCGGGTCTTTGCCTCGTGCCGCCAGCAGGCGGACTGTGACAGGTTGCGGGCCGAAGGCTTTGACAGCCCGCGCATCGACTATACCGACGCGCAAAGCATCACATCCGGGCTGGCAGAGGTCCTGCAATCCACGGGCGGCACATTGGATGCGCTGTTCAACAACGGCGCCCATGGGCTTCCGGGTGCGGTAGAAGACCTCGCCACCGAAGGTCTGCGCGAGATCTTTGAGACCAATGTCTTTGGCTGGCACGAGCTGACCCGACAGGTGCTGCCAATCATGCGGGCGCAGGGCCATGGTCGTATCGTGCAAAACTCATCGATTCTGGGGCTGGTCTCTTTCCCCTGGCGCGGCGCCTATGTGGCGACAAAATTTGCCATCGAAGGGCTGACCGACACGCTGCGGGTTGAACTGACCGATACAGATATCAAGGTGGCCCTGATCGAGCCCGGCCCGGTGACCTCAAAATTCCGCGAAAATGCCATTCCCCATTTTGAGCGCTTCATCGACTGGAAGAATTCGCCCTTTCGTCCTCTCTATGAGAAAAAGCTGCTCAAACGGCTGTATGAAAGCACCGGGCCGGATCAGTTCGAACTGCCACCTGCTTCGGTGAGTGCCAAACTGATCCATGCCTGCGAATCGCCACGCCCCCGCGCGCGCTATTATGTGACCACCCCAACCCATATCGCCGGTTTCCTGCGCCGTGTCCTGACAACCCGGGCAATTGACCGCATCCTGGCGCGGCTCAGATAGGCAATTGGCTGTCGCCAAGGTCGGCGGCACAGGCTAGACCAGAGCCCAGGCAAACGCGAAGGAAGACATCAAATGGGTGATCCGCTTTATATTCTGGCCGTGCTGGCGATGGCGGCTGTGGTTGTGGTGCTGGTTCTCGGGCTTGGCGGCTTTGGCAAAGGCGGCGCCTTCAACCATAAATACGCCAATAAGCTGATGCGGCTGCGGCTGTTGTTCCAGTTCATCGCCGTGGTGCTTTTGGTGGCCTATGTGTACCTGCGCGGCCAGGGAGGCCAGTAACCATGGTTGTACTGAACAAGATCTACACCCGCACTGGCGACAAGGGCGATACCGCGCTTGGCAATGGCGCACGCGTTGCCAAACATGATGCACGGGTGAACGCCTATGGCACCTCGGATGAGCTCAACGCCTTTATCGGGGTTGCCCGCCTGGAGGCAAGCGGCGACATGGACGCCGCCCTGTCGCGCATTCAGAACGATCTCTTTGATCTGGGCGCGGATCTCTGCCGCCCCGAGATGGAGAAAGACGCCGAAGCCGAATATCCGCCGCTGCGCGTTGTGCAGTCCCAGGTCGACCGGCTAGAGAGCGAGATTGATGCAATGAACAAGGCGCTGGCACCCCTGCGCAGCTTTGTCCTGCCCGGAGGCAGCGCCCTGGCGGCGCATCTGCATGTCTGTCGTACCGTGGCGCGCCGCGCCGAACGGCTGACAACAGAGCTGGCCATGGTCGCCGAGATCAACCCGGTGGTGGTGACCTATCTGAACCGCCTGTCAGACTGGTTCTTTGTCGCCTCTCGCCAGGCCAATGACAATGGCGCCAATGACGTGCTCTGGGTGCCTGGCGCCAACCGCTGAGCCACCTCCCCGACGCGGGCTGTGGCCTGTCTCGTCACAAAAGCACCCCGCGTCACATGCTGCGCCGCAGCGTCATCTGCGCGGAAACCCATCGACAGGCGGACGATTCGCGCCTAGCTATCTCTTGCTCCGGGACCCGTCACACCGGAGCAAACCGCCAGCCGATTTCGCGTGACCCATGCGAAATGCGAGCAGCCACCACGAAACATTCTTGCAAGATTGTCGTGGCAAAAGACAAAACACGACGTCTGCGAACTGCAACGTGACGATTTTTCTCTGTTGTGCCCCGGACTGAGCCGGTATCAACAGCGCGAGAGCATAGAGGGTGCCCGTTTCGGCGGTGTGCCGTTTGTTAAGGAGAGAACGCAAAATGAAGGTACTCGTGCCTGTCAAACGCGTGATTGACTATAACGTGAAAGTCCGCGTCAAAGCGGACGGAAGCGGTGTCGATCTCGCCAACGTCAAAATGTCGATGAACCCCTTCGACGAAATCGCTGTCGAAGAGGCCATCCGCCTCAAGGAAGCAGGCAAGGCTGATGAAGTCATTGCTGTTTCCATCGGCGTGAAGCAAGCTCAGGAAACCCTGCGCACTGCCCTGGCAATGGGCGCCGACCGCGCCATCCTGGTTGTTGCTGCTGACGACGTTCACAGCGACATTGAACCGCTTGCGGTTGCCAAGATCCTCAAAGGCATCGTCGACGAAGAGCAGCCCGGCCTGGTTCTGGCTGGCAAGCAGGCAATCGACAACGATATGAATGCCACTGGTCAGATGCTCTCCGCCCTTCTGGGCTGGTCGCAGGGGACTTTTGCCTCTGAGCTGGACATCGACGGCGACAAGGCTGTTGTGACCCGCGAAGTGGACGGCGGTCTGCAGACCATCAAGGTGAACATGCCTGCCATCGTCACCGTTGACCTGCGTCTGAACGAACCACGCTATGCTTCGCTGCCAAACATCATGAAGGCGAAGAAAAAACCAATGGCCGAAAAGACTGCCGCCGATTACGGCGTCGATGTCACACCGCGCCTGGAAGTGGTTTCCACCACCGAGCCAGCGGCCCGTGCCGCCGGTATCATGGTTGGCTCTGTTGATGAGCTGGTCGAGAAACTCAAAGAAGCGGGGGCTGTGTAATGGCTGTTCTTCTCCTTGCTGAAGTCACCGATGGCGCCCTGGCGCTGGACGCAACCGCAAAGGCTGTGACCGCTGCCGCAGCTCTGGGCGACGTGACCGTTCTGGCCGCTGGTGCTTCGGCCGCCGCAGCTGGTGCCGAAGCCGCCAAAATCGCTGGTGTGTCACGCGTTCTGGTTGCCGAAGACCCATCGCTTGGCCACCGCCTGGCGGAACCCACAGCGGCGCTGATCGTCTCGCTGGCTGGCGACTATGAGCACATCGTTGCCCCCGCCACCACCGACGCCAAAAACGTGCTGCCCCGCGTGGCCGCGCTGCTGGACGTCATGGTGATCTCGGATGTGACAGCTGTTGTTGACGGCTCCACCTTTGAGCGTCCCATCTACGCAGGCAACGCCATCCAGACCGTCAAATCCTCGGATGCAAAGAAAGTTATCTCTTTCCGCACCGCGACCTTTGACGCGGCTGGCGAGGGTGGCTCTGCCTCGGTTGACACCATTGGTGCCGCTGAGAACCCCGGCCTGTCCGAGTGGGTCGAAGACAAGGTCGCCGCATCTGACCGCCCCGAGCTGACCTCGGCTGGCGTGGTTGTTTCCGGTGGTCGCGGCGTTGGCTCTGAGGAAGACTTCAAACTGATCGAAGGTCTGGCCGACAAGCTGGGCGCTGCGGTTGGTGCCTCGCGGGCGGCGGTCGATTCCGGCTACGCCCCCAACGACTGGCAGGTTGGCCAGACCGGTAAGGTCGTGGCGCCTGATCTCTATATCGCCATCGGTATTTCCGGTGCGATCCAGCACCTGGCCGGCATGAAAGACTCCAAAGTGATCGTCGCAATCAACAAGGACGAAGAGGCACCCATCTTCCAGGTTGCTGACTTTGGCCTGGTTGCCGATCTCTTTACAGCCGTGCCTGAGCTGACCGAAAAACTCGGCTAAGCGAACAGTTGCAACCCGGGGCAATCCCAGGCTGCAGCACTATTAGGAACGGGGCCCGCAGAAACTGCTGGCCCCGTTTTTTTTGGGTCTTCTGAAACGCCGCACTGTTCCCGGGTGCTGCCGGTTGCTGCCAGCCTCTGCCACGGCCTGTCGCTGCGATACTACCCGCGCGACCAACCAAAGATCACAGCAGGCCCTGCAACTTCTCAGCCAGGGCGTTGCCAATACGCGCATGTTCTTTTGGGCCCAATACATGCTGGGCCGCAGGAAAGTCCAACTCCCCCATAGTCATTCCGTCAAAATCATCCACCAGACCGGCGGGCGCCACATCGACCTGCACCACCCCCATGGTGCGGTCCTGCAGGGCCTGGATCATATTGTTCTCCACCAGGACTGGCTCGTGATTAAAGGCGGCATTGCCTTTGAGGTTATACCGCACCCAGAGCAGTACAACCCGTCCCTCCAGCGTCGCAATCACCTGCGCCATGCGCTCAACCCAGGTGTCCTGAAGATGTCGGCGCAGCTCAGCAAACCGCTCCTCGGAAAGCGCCTGCAAGGTGGTCAGCAAATGTTTGTTAAAGTGGAATTCGGTATAGTCCACCTCTGGGAACAGCGTCTTGAGCGCGGGCTGCGCCTGCAGGAAACGGTCATTGCGCCGCGGATGCACCCGGTAATAGCGGTTGGAGACATTCTGCGCCCCCAGCACCTGCACCACGCAAAGCTCTGCCCCCCGCGCAACCTCCAGCAGCGCCTTGTCGCAGGCAAAGGTGTCCAGACCTGCGTTCACCGCAGCCAGGTTCACGCAGGAGGTTTTTAACAAAGATTCGCTTACATCCGAAAAGGGAGTCTTCACAAACCGACCAAACACCTCTGTTCCACCAAGAAAAGCGATATATGGACTGTCTAGATCTCTTTGGGGGCCACGTACTGGCAAGCGCGATCCCGCATAGCAGCACGTTCCACCCGAAAGCGCGCCAGCGCTTTTGGTTTCATAGCTCATAGTTCCCACCAATTTATTCACCCAAGGTTCACTTTGGTGGTGAAAGATTGCAAATTCCCTAAAGTTAAATTTCACCTAAAATTCCAGACGTGCAGCCTTGTGTCTGCCCCAAAGCCCCCGATAAGGTTGCCAGGCAGGCAAACTGGGAGCCACTGGCATGGATATCAAAAAGATCGGCATCATTGGCGCAGGCCAGATGGGCAATGGCATTGCTCATGTCACGGCATTGGCAGGCTATGATGTTGTTTTGAATGACATTAGCCAACAATCTCTGGATGCTGCGGTCAGCGCCATTCACAAAAACATGGCGCGTCAGGCCAGCCGTGGCAAAATCGCCGAAACAGATGTTACCGAGGCGCTGGCCCGGATCACCACAACGCTGACTCTGGCTGATATCGGCGCCACGGATCTGGTGATTGAGGCCGCAACCGAGCGTGAAACCGTCAAGCAGGCGATTTTTGAGGATCTGCAGCCGCATTTGCAGCCGCATACGATTCTCACCTCCAACACCTCATCAATTTCGATTACCCGCCTGGCCAGTCGCACCGACCGCCCCGAGCGCTTCATGGGATTCCACTTCATGAACCCGGTGCCGGTGATGCAACTGGTAGAGCTGATCCGCGGCATTGCCACCGATGAAGAGACCTTTGCCAGCTGCCAGGCCGTGGTGGAGCGCCTCGGCAAAACCGCCGCCAGCGCCGAAGACTTCCCGGCCTTTATCGTCAACCGCATCCTGATGCCGATGATCAACGAGGCGGTGTATACTCTCTATGAAGGCGTCGGATCGGTCAAATCCATCGACGAGTCGATGAAACTGGGCGCCAACCACCCGATGGGTCCGCTAGAGCTGGCTGATTTTATCGGTCTGGACACCTGCCTCGCCATCATGAACGTGCTGCACGAGGGTCTGGCCGACACCAAATACCGGCCCTGCCCGCTGCTCACCAAATATGTAGAAGCTGGCTGGCTGGGGCGCAAGACCCAACGCGGGTTCTATGACTACCGCGGCGAATCCCCCGTCCCAACCCGCTAGGCCCGATCCGGAACTGCTGCTTCGGAGCCCTCATCGCCTGACGCCCGCAGGACGGCGGCGCGGACAGGGCACAAGCCAAATTGCGGAGGCTCCGCGCCCTTTGGGCGTGGATACCGTCATTTTGCTTGGGGCAGGGCCAAGCCGCTGTCACGCAGGGATCAGGAGATGCGGGCTTTGAAGTTGCTGCTTTGGTGACTCAGAAGCTGAAAACCAACCTCAACAGAAGCCCGTCTCAGCTCTTTTGGCCAAGACCCAGCGTATGCGCGCGGAGCCAGGCCATAAACCCACGTGGATCGCTTTGCAGCCGCTCCATCTGCGCCTCGGTCAGGACCTCCCCGACAACCGGCGCCTGGGGTTTATTACAAGAGCGCACGATCTCATGCAGCAGCAGGCCCTGCCGCAGGATCGGCGAGATTTTATTGGCGATCTGATAGCTGCGTGAATTGCGGCCGGGGAAAAAGATCGGCACCACCCGCGCGCCAGAGCGGCGGATCAGTTGCGCGGTAAAGACATTCCATTCCTGTTCGATCGCAGGACCAAACCAGGTCTGCGAAGACATCACCACCCCCGACGGGAACAGCGCAACAACCCCTCCGGCTTTGAGGTGGGTCATGGTCTTGGCGCGCATCTCGACCATTTTCTTTTGCGCATCCGGATCATGCGGAAAGGGCACCGGGATCATAAAGGAGGTTGCAGCCTCATCGAGACCGGTCAGCACTGACCGGGTCAAAATCCGGTAATCCTGACGCACCCGCCCGATCAGATCGGCAAAGATCATGCCGTCGACCATACCGTGGGGGTGATTGGCGACAATCACCACCGGACCGTCGCTGGGGATGCGTTTGATCTGCTCTTCCGGGGTCATCAGGTCGATGCCCATGATATTGAGCGCACCGCGCCAGAACTTTTGCCCCCGGTATTCCGCGTTTTGATTTTCAAACTTCTTGACCATGCGCATAATGGTCAGCTTGCCGGTCATCCACTCGATGACCTTGATGGCCAAAGAGGTCCAGCGATCGTCAAAAGAATTGGCATAGGTCAACGTGCGGCGGTCATAGACCTCACCGGTGCCCTTTTCGGTCTCCGGTGTAACACCGGTGCTCTGCTCATGTGCCGTATCCGCCACCGTGCCATTCCTGTCAATTGAGGGGAGCCGAGATTAGAACCCCTCGCCGAATTTATCAGCCACCAGGGCCTCCACTGCATCAGCCAGAGCACCAGCATCCGGCCCCGAAGTCTCGACGTCAATAGTCGTTCCTTTCGAAGCTGCCAACATCAAAAGCCCCATAATACTGTCCCCAGAGGCAGACAGTCCGTCCTTTGAGACCTCTGCCGTGGCGTCGAAGCCTTCGACAACCTCCACCAGTTTGGCAGAGGCACGGGCATGCAGCCCCTTTTCATTCACGATTTTCAATGTCTTCAAAGCCATTTAGTGCGCCTGCTCCCCATCGGGGTTGATGTTTCGAGAATTAATATACTTACGCCCAGCTTCCATCGCCTGACGCACGGCTTCTCCCACGACAAGATTGCGAGATTTGGCCAGCTTGATCAAAAGCGGCAGATTTGCACCGTAAAGAATGCGCCGGTTCGACGGTTTGCAGGCCCGCAGGCTGAGGTTCGAAGGGGACCCGCCATAGAGATCTGTCACCACGACAACCCCGTCACCGGTATCCACCTGATCCGCCGCCGCGCAGATTTCGCATTGTTTGTCTTCACGGTCATCATCAGGGGCGATGGCAACGGACAAAAGGTTGGGCTGAGGCCCTACAACATGCTCGACTGCGGCCAGGTATTCCCTTGCCAGCCCGCCATGTGCCACGATCACGATCCCGATCAATCCTGCAACTCCGTATCCTGCTAGCCTCGCAGCTCGCGGTGTCTAATTGACACCTGCTGGCCCTCTTCTGCAAGGGCTTTTGCAAGGGTTTCTGCCAGAGTAACCGAGCGATGTTGTCCCCCCGTGCAGCCAAACGCGATTGACAGGTGCGATTTCCCCTCTTCGCGGTAGGCCGGCAGCAAATACAGGGTCATCTCCAGCACCCGCGCAAAGAAGCCTTCATAGCGCGGATCCCCCCGTACATGCGCCTGCACAGCCGCATCGCGCCCATCTAGTCCACGCAGGCTCAGGTCCCAGTAGGGGTTGTTCAGAAACCGGCAATCAAACACCATATCAACGCTGCGCGGCACCCCGCGTTTATAGGAAAAACTCTGGATCGACAGCGCCAGCTTGCGACCCGCAGGCACAAAGAGATGCTCGATCTCCGCCTTTAGCTGATGCACATTCATATCCGAGGTATCCAGCAACAGGCTGGCCCTGTCGCGGATCGCACCCATCAGGCTCAGCTCCCGTTGCACCCCCAGTTCGGGCGTTTCCCCCGGAGACAGCGGATGGCGCCGCCGGGTTTCCGAATAGCGCTGCACCAATACCTCGGGGCGGGCATCCAGATAGAGCACCGACAGGTCACAGTCCTCACGCGCTTCCAGCATGTCAAAGACCTCCAGCAGCGCCGCCGGGGAAAAATCACGGTTGCGACTGTCCATCCCCAGGGCCATGGGCCCGGCGCCACCAGCCGCCGACACAAGCCCCGGCAACAGCCGTAAAGGAAGGTTATCAATGGCCTCATAGCCAAGATCTTCGAGCACATTGATCGCAGTTGTACGCCCGGCGCCCGAGGGGCCGGTCACCAGAACAATCGGGGTTACCTTGGTGTCAGACATTGCCACACCGCCAGTCAGGGTTTTGCATCGGGATCCAAAGCTCCGGATTTGAGAAACTGTATCACAGCAGCAGCAAAATGGCTGTCCTCTATCCGGCGAAAGATCTGGATCTGCTGCCCCAATAGCTCCTCGTGACGCATAGCGGGCAGGCGCTCGGTCTCGACCTGATCCAGGTCGATGATCGCACAGATCGCGGTTTCTGTGACCGCAGCAACGGTCAGTATCCCAACAAATCGCGCTTCGATAAGCCCCCCGGCTCCGGGGGATCTGGCATAAATACCCGCATCCTGTTGCCAGATCTGCACCTGGTCATCTGCCACCAGATCCGCCCCATAGGCCATCAACTGCAAGGCCAGCGAAGATTTACCGCTGCCCGAGGCCCCCCGGATCAAGACCCCACGTCCACCCAGAGCCACACAACTGGCATGCAGGGTGAGACTGGGGGAGCGCGGCGCCATCACAGATCAGACAGGCAGGCCAACAACAAATCGTGCGCCCAGGGGTTCAGAGGTGACATCGGCCTCGGTGGGGCGAATGTTTTCGGCCCAGACCACACCGCCATGGGCTTCGACAATCTGTTTGGAAATCGCCAGCCCAAGGCCGGAGTTATTGCCAAAATGCTCATCCGGGCGTTGCGAGTAGAACCGCTTGAAAATCTTTGCCAGCGCTTGTTCCGGAATGCCCGGGCCGGTGTCTTCGACCACGACCAGCACCCGGTTGTCCCGTCGGCGCGCCCAGACGCGGATTGCATCGCCTTCTTCGCAAAAGGAAATCGCATTGGTGATCAGATTGACAAAGACCTGTGCCAGCCTCGCCTCCAACCCCTGGATCATCACCGGGCGCTGCGGCAGATCGGTGATATAGTCGATCTGCTTGGCCCGCGCGTCTTCGCCAAGGTACTGGTTGAGATTGGTCAGCATTTGCAGGAGATCAAATTCGTCCTCTTCCTCTTTCACCAGTTCAGCATCCAGACGCGAGGCATTGGAGATATCGCTCACCAGCCGGTCCAGACGGCGCACATCATGTTCGATGACCTCCAGCAGCTTTTCGCGCTGGTCGTCGCGTTTGACCATCCGCAGGGTGCCGACGGCGGATTGCAGACTGGCCAGAGGGTTCTTGATTTCATGCGCCACATCGGCGGCAAACTGTTCGTTGCTGTCGATCCGGCTATACAGCGCCTTGACCATGCCACGCAGGGCCCGGCTCAACCGGCCGATCTCATCCGGGCGCGCCGACAGGTCTGGGATGCGAATACGCCCCGATTGTGCCTTGCGGGAATCCCGCTCGCGCCCCAGCTCGGCGGCCTCGGCCAGATCCGCTAGTGGATTGGCAATGGTCGAGGCCAATACCAGGCTCAGCCCGACAGAGACCAGCAGGGCAATGATAAAGATCTGCAACACCCGTTCCCGTTCGCCGCGCACCAGGGCGTCGATCTCACCGGAAGGCGAGGCAAGCGCCACAACCCCGATGGCCGTGCCATTGCTGAGAATCGGCGCCACCGCAGATAAAACCGTTCCGCCGCTGGTGTCCCCGACCACTTCGATCTTGGCGCCTTCGGTCAAGGAATGCTGCACCAAGGCCTGCAACTGTTCCTGCAGCGGCTTGATGTGGCCCTCGTCGGCAGTTTGGGATTGGAACACCCCGCCCAACGTCGTCCAGAGCGTCGACAACCCGTCGGAAATCAACGTGCGGCTCTTGGCGCCCTCGTTCAACGCATTCAACGCGTCAGGCCGGTTGACCCCGGTCACCTGCGCCACCAGCACCCCCGAGGTGTCAAAGACAAAGGCCTCGACCCCGCCGCGCAGGGCCACGCCATCAAGCACCTGCACCGGGTCAATGCCATCGCCCGTTGTCAGGCTGACCGCCCCCGAGGAGGGCAATACCGCCTCAAAAACATCGGCCAGCAACGACACTTCGGCCACCAGAGCCCCGGCCCGCTGTTTTACCAGACTTTGCCGCGAGGAGTTCAGGTAGAGAATGCCGGCGACCAGAATAATCAGGGCAATCAGGTTGAAGGTGATGATCTTGCGCGTCAGAGGTGAGCCTTTCAAAGAGAAAAACCCGCGGCGCGCCCGTTTCACCTGCATTTCGGCAGCAACAGTCTGATCCGGTGCGATCCAGTCGTCGCCCAGAACCACATCTCCATCTTGCCGTCTTGGTGTCATGCCAGTGTCACGCATTATTGCACGCCTCCCTGGGAAAGACTGCAGGTCTTATTCTTCATTATAGCGATACCCGATCCCGTAGAGGGTCTCGATCGCAGCAAAATCGCCATCAGCTGTCCGCATCTTCTTACGCAGCCGCTTGATATGGCTGTCGATTGTCCGGTCATCCACATAGACCTGATCATCATAGGCCACATCCATCAGCTGGTCGCGGCTTTTGACAAAGCCGGGGCGCTGCGCCAGAGCCTGCAGCAGCAGGAATTCGGTCACCGTCAGCGACACGTCCTTGCCCTTCCAGCTGACCGCGTGGCGCAGTGGATCCATCCGCAGATTGCCACGGTCCATCACTTTTGTCTCTGGGGCCTCGGTTCCGGCCTCATCACTGTTCAGCGCCTCTTGGCGGCGCAACAGGGCGCGAATGCGCTCGACCAGCAGACGCTGCGAGAAGGGCTTTTTGACGTAGTCATCTGCCCCCATGCGCAGGCCCAGGACCTCGTCGATCTCATCATCTTTGGAGGTGAGGAAGATCACCGGCATCTGGGTTTTCTGACGCAGGCGCTGCAACAAATCCATGCCGTCCATGCGCGGCATCTTGATGTCCAGCACGGCCATATCCGGCAGCACCTTGTTAAAGGCATCCAGCGCGGCCTGCCCATCATTATAGGTTTCCACCTCAAACCCTTCGGCTTCCAGTGTCATCGCCACGGAAGTCAAAATGTTGCGGTCATCATCCACCAAAGCAATCTTCGACATCGGATCTGCCCCTAAATCTGCTCATTATATTGTCATTATTTTTAACCTTTCATCGCCCGTCTTGCGTGGCGAATCAATCCCCATTGGCGAATCAGGCCTCTCTTTGGCCACAATTAGGGCAAAAATGTCTTATCATCCGCTGAACAGTGAACAGCGATCCACCATCGCGGCAGATGGTTGCGCTAAACTCCGCTGTGATGGCGCTAACTGCGCCAAACCGTCCTGTTCAGTCATGGAAACGTCATGTTATGAGCAGCCTAACCGGTGTCGCTACCGGCACTTCTGCCCCGATCTGCCTTTGGGGCGCGGCTTTAAATGCATGCGGTTGATGACAACCGCCACAGGAGAGAGAACACATGGCATCTGGACGGGTTAACCCGAATTTCCGCCTCGAGGATCAAGGTATCGAGGGTCTGGGCAATGTCCATTACAACCTCATGGAGCCTGCACTGGTCGAAGCAGCGGTGCTGGGCAAAGAAGGCACTCTGGGCAACGGCGGCGCCTTCCTGGTGACCACCGGCAAGTTCACCGGTCGTTCCCCCAAGGATAAGCACGTCGTCAAAACCGACAGCGTCAAAGACACCATCTGGTGGGAAAACAACGCCGAGATGTCGCCTGAAGGCTTTGACAATCTCTATGACGATATGCTGGAACACATGAAGGGTGGCGACTACCACGTGCAGGATCTGGTTGGCGGCGCCGACCCCAAGCATTCGATCAATGTGCGCATGATCAGCGAACTCGCCTGGCACGGGCTGTTCAACCGCACCATGCTGCGGCGCCCCGCGCGCGAAGATCTGGACGATTTTGTTGCTGACTTCACCGTCATCAACTGCCCCAGCTTCCAGGCTGACCCCAAGCGTCACGATTGCCGCACCGAAACCGTCATTGCGATGAACTTTGATCGCAAGATCATCCTGGTCGGCGGCACCGAATATGCCGGTGAGAACAAAAAATCCGTCTTTAGCCTGCTGAACTACCTGTTGCCTGAAAAAGGCATCATGCCGATGCATTGCTCGGCCAACCACGCCAAGGGCAACCCGGTCGACACCGCCGTGTTCTTTGGCCTGTCCGGCACCGGCAAGACCACCCTGTCCGCTGACCCTGACCGGGTGCTGATCGGCGATGATGAACATGGCTGGGCAGACAATGGCACCTTCAACTTTGAAGGCGGCTGCTACGCCAAGACCATCAACCTCAACCCCGAAGCCGAGCCCGAGATCTACGCCACCACCACCAAGTTTGGCACCGTGGTCGAAAACATGGTCTTTGACGAAGAGACCAAAGAGCTCGATTTTGAAGACGACAGCCTGACGGCAAACATGCGCTGCGCCTATCCGCTGCACTATATCTCCAACGCCTCGGAAACCGCGATTGGCGGCCACCCCAAGAACATCATCATGCTGACCTGTGATGCCTTTGGCGTGCTGCCTCCCATTGCGCGTCTGACCCCGGCGCAGGCGATGTACCACTTCCTGTCTGGTTTCACCTCCAAGGTGGCGGGCACCGAGCGCGGCGTGACCGAACCCGAGCCCACCTTCTCCACCTGCTTTGGCGCGCCGTTCATGCCACGCCGCCCCGAAGTCTACGGAAACCTGCTGCGTGAAAAGATCGCCCAGCATGGGGCAACCTGCTGGTTGGTCAACACCGGTTGGACCGGTGGCGCCTACGGCGTTGGCTCGCGGATGCCGATCCGCGCCACACGCGGGCTGCTGACGGCCGCACTCGAAGGCAGCCTGGCCGAGGTCGAGTTCCGCAAAGACAGCAACTTTGGCTTTGACGTACCTGTTTCGGTGCCCGGCGTTGCCGAAGTCCTGCTGGACCCGCGCCGCACCTGGGACGATCAGGCCGCCTATGACAAACAGGCCGCCAAACTGGTTGAAATGTTCGCCAACAACTTCGAGCAGTATCTGCCCTTTATCGACGAAGACGTAAAAGCCGCCGCGATCAGCTAAGGCCCGGTGTCACCGCAGAAATGGAAAACCCGGCCACTGGCCGGGTTTTTTTGGGTCTGAATACTCTGATTTGGAGGCGGTTTCAGATCCGCCCTGCCACCATGTCCCGCACCTTCACCGCATAGCGGTCGGTCATGCCGGAGACAAAATCCGCCAGGCTATGCATCGCCGAATATTCGTCCGTAATGCCGCGCAGGTCCAGATCTACCGCCCGCACCAATTTGGCCCAATACCCATGGTCGGCCAGAAACCTCTCCACATCCCAATCACAGGCGCGCAGATCGCCATAAAGCCCGTGAAAATGCTCCAGCACCGCAAAGATCACCTGACGCCCGGCAATCTCCAGCTCGGTCTTGCGCCGCGCCGTAAAGATCCGTGCGTTTGAAATCTCTTTCATCTGGTCAAAGGCCTCCGCCTTTGAGGAGACCTCCATCAGACCTTCGTTGAACTCACCAGCCATAATGGCATCGTAATTGTCCATAAAGGCGGCAACCGCAGCTATGATCGCCTGATGGATGGCGCTGGCCCGGCGCATCGCCACAATTTCGCGCGCTGTCATCGCCGCGTCATCCGCCCGGTTCGGCTTACCTGCAATCATTTCCAGACAGTCGATGACCTGGCCGGTGCCGAGATCGCCCACCGTGGCGGCGTCTTCCAGATCCAGGATCCGATAGCAGATGTCATCCGCCGCTTCGACAAGGAAGGCCAGCGGGTGGCGCCGCCAGTATTTGCCCGGCCCGGCGCCGTCACTGCGCAGCCCTGTTGCCTCGGCCACCTCGGCAAACAATGCCGCCTCTGACCCAAAGACACCAAATTTCTTGAGCCCCACATAGCTCCCGTTGCTGCCCTGCCGCGCCAGTTTCTGTGCCTCGGCGGTGCAGGGGTATTTCATAAATGCCGCAAGGGTCGCATAGGACAGGCGCATGCCGCCGTCGCGCCGCGCCATTTCCAGGGCCGCCGCGATGCGAAAGCCCTGGGCATTGCCCTCAAAGGCCTCAAACTCCGCCTGCCGGGCCGCTGGCACCGCTCTGGCAACGCCGTTCCCCGTCTGAAACTGCGTCGCAAACCACTGGCCAATGCTGTCCTCGCCGGAATGACCAAAGGGCGGATTGCCGATGTCATGCACCAGACAGGCCGCCTGAACCGTGCCGGCAATCACCTCGCGCTGCGCCTCGGTGATATGGCCCTGCTCCAGCATCGCCTGCCCCGCCAGCACACCTAGCGAGCGCCCGGCACTGGCTGTCTCCAGCGAGTGGATCATCCGGTGGTGCACATGGTCATGCTCATAGAGCGGATGCACCTGGGTCTTTTGCGCCAACCGACGAAAAGGCTCTGAGAACAGGATGCGATCATAGTCCTGCACATAGGCCGGACGGCCAGGGTCCTCGGTATACTCCGGGCGGCACAGACGCCCCGCATTCAACAACCTGTCCCATTCCATCGCCATCGCGCCCAACTCCCGTGACTGCCACTCTCTATGGGGCGGTTAAACGGGAGCGCGCGGCAAAATGCAAACGCTTCACAGGCCGCCCTACACCGGGGCGATGCCCGATGGTTCCAGCTTATGTTCGGGTTCCACGTGAATGGTGACCTGCGCCTCTGGAAAGCTGGTCTGGATGCGCTCTTCGATGCGGTCACAGATCGTGTGAGAGGCCTGCACCGTCATCGTGCCCTCCACCACCATGTGGCATTCGACAAACAGGGCGACACCGGCACGGCGGGTTTTCAGCCCATGCACCTGCAAAGCCCCCGCAGCCGCGTGATGCAACACCTCTTCGATCCGGGCCCGCTCTTCCTCGGGGGCGGCGGAATCCATCAACCCATTCACCGAGGAGGCAACAACGCCGTAGCCTTCGCGCAGGATATTTACCGCCACCAAGAGCGCCAAAAGCGGGTCTAATATGGCCCATCCGGTCACCATCGCCAGCACCAGCCCGAATAAAACCCCAACCGAGGTCCAGACATCGCTCATCAGGTGGCGCCCGCCGGCGATCAGCGCCGGAGAGTTGAGCGCCCCGCCCCGGGTGATCAGCAGCCGCGCCCAAAGCAGGTTCAACACCAGGGCAGCCCCGTTGACCAGCAGCCCGGCGCGGCCCCACTCTGCCGTCTCGCTTAGATTGCCGAGCGCCTGCACCGACTGCTGAACAATCAGCAGCGCTGCGATGATGATCATGATACCTTCGAGAACAGCCGAGAAATACTCGGCCTTATAGTGGCCAAAGGGATGGCCGACATCTGCGGGCTTTTTGGCGTAGTGCACCGCCATCCAGGCCATCACCGCACCGCCAACATTGACAAACGACTCCAGCGCGTCCGACAGCAGTGCCACCGAATCCGTCAGCCACCAGGCCACCAGTTTCAGGCCCAGCACCAACACGGCAATCAGGATTGTGCCCGAAGCCAGTCGTTCTGCATTCATCCGCTGCATTGCGCTTTTAGTGTTCCTTGGTTACCCCTGCCTGCCAGACCGGCCTGTCGGCCAACACGGCCAGCCTACAACATCAACCCGCGACGCAACAGATTGAGCCCGGCCAGAAGCAGAACAATTAACGTGGCTTGCTTAAAAACTCTTTGATCAATGCGGTCATGCAACATGCCGCCAATCCACATGCCCAGCACTGCCGGGACAATCAGCAGGATCGAAAACGGCAGGGTCTCGATGCGCATCACACCCGACCCCATATGGGCAAACAACAGGGCAAAGGCGCCCATGCCGTAGATCACCCCCTGCACCCGGATCTGTTCGCTTTTTTCGGTTCCCAGCGCCGTCAGATAGGCCACCGTGGGTGGCCCCCAGACGCCGGAAACACCGCCGATCAACCCGGCAAAGGCGCCAACCATGACCTCAACCCGTGGTGTCGGCTTGGCCAGGGTCAGGGGCACCCCCAACAGCTGCAATAATACAAACAGGGTCACCGGCGCACCAATGGCCAGGAACATCACCTGCTGTGGCAGCACCCGTACCATCTGGGCGCTGAGCAGCAAAAAGACCAGCCCGGCCAGCAGGAACAGGCGAAACCGTTGCAGCGAGGCAAAGGCCGCCCCGCCCCCCTGTCGCAACGCCTGCATCCAGTTGGTCACCAGGGTTGGCAGGATCAGCCCCGCCAGCGCCAGCTCGGGTGCGATAAACAGGCTCAACCCCGAGACCAGAATCATCGGCAGGGCAAAACCCACCATGCCCTTTACCGTGCCTGCAAGCAGGGCAATAGCAAAGGCAAAGGCCAAATCAGTGGCAGAGAGAAGCGAGAAAAACTGGTCCATGCCCCTGCCCTATCATCCCATTGGCGCAGAGAGAACCACGGTGCAGCGTAAATTTCCGTCACGCAACTTTTTATCATTTTGCCGCAGTGCGGCGTATTTTTGTTGCGCTGCACCTGCAAAGTGATTTACCACCTTAGCGACCAAAGAAGGACGTGATTCAATGGCTCATGACGGACAGGACCTGCAAATGAAACCGATTGTGCTCCCCGATCTGCTGACACTCACCGGCGCAGCAATTGCTCCCCTCGAAGCGACCCTGGAGGCCGCCCGGACTGCGGTGCGCAATCTGGTCACCCAAGAGGGCCGTGTTTCGGGCCAGCTGATCGAAGAAAACCAGACCGCCGCGCACGGGCTGTCCTGGCTTGCCACCTATGTCTACTCGCTGCGCCAGATGCAGCACTGGGCCGACAAACTGCAAAGCGATGGCGCCTTTGGCGAGATGGAACAGCTGATCCACCAGATCGCCTTTGGCGAATATCTGGCGCAGGTTCAGGGCGGCATCCAGATGAACCAGGGTGAAATTCTGCGCCTTCAGGATCTTGGCCTTGGTCAGGAGGCCTGGACCGCACTGCGCACCGAGGCTGTTGTGACCCTCACCGAGGCTGGCAATACCCAGGCCGCACGCAGCCGTCTGGCCGAAATGATGCAAGAGCAGGCCGGGGCCACCATGTTTGGCGCCTCGGGTCTGGAAGAAGAGCTGGAAATGATCCGCGATCAGTTCCGCCGCTATGCCTCGGACAAGGTCGAGCCCCACGCCCACGACTGGCACCTGAAGGATGAGCTGATCCCGATGGAGGTCATCGAAGAGCTGGCCGAGATGGGCGTCTTTGGCCTGACCATCCCGGAAGAATTTGGCGGCTTTGGCCTCTCCAAGGCCTCGATGGTTGTGGTCTCCGAAGAGCTGTCGCGTGGCTACATCGGTGTGGGCTCTCTTGCCACCCGCTCGGAAATCGCTGCTGAGCTGATCCTTTGTGGTGGCACGGATGAGCAGAAAGAGCAGTGGCTGCCCAAGATCGCCAGCGCCGAGATCCTGCCGACGGCTGTTTTCACCGAGCCAAACACCGGTTCCGACCTTGGCTCGTTGCGCACCCGTGCGGTGAAAAACGCGGCGGGCGACTATGAGGTCACCGGCAACAAGACCTGGATCACCCATGCGGCCCGCACCCATGTGATGACCCTGCTGGCGCGCACCGACCCCGACACCACCGATCACCGAGGCCTGTCGATGTTCCTGGCGGAAAAAACCCCCGGCACCGATGCGGAGCCCTTCCCCACCCCCGGCATGACTGGCGGCGAGATCGAAGTTCTGGGCTATCGCGGCATGAAAGAATACGAACTGGCCTTTGACGGATTTGCCGTGAAACAGGCAAACCTGCTGGGCGGTGTCGAAGGCAAGGGCTTTAAACAGCTGATGGAGACCTTTGAGAGCGCCCGGATCCAGACGGCGGCCCGCGCCATCGGCGTGGCCCAGTCGGCGCTGGATATCGCCATGCAATACGCCCAGGACCGCAAACAGTTCGGCAAGAGCCTGATCAACTTCCCCCGCGTCTCTGGCAAGCTGGCGATGATGGCGGTCGAGATCATGGTCGCGCGTCAGCTGACCTATTTTTCCGCCTGGGAAAAGGATCACGGCCATCGCTGCGATCTGGAAGCCGGCATGGCAAAACTGCTGGGCGCCCGTGTTGCCTGGGCCGCCGCCGACAACGGCCTGCAGATCCATGGCGGCAATGGTTTTGCGCTGGAGTATAAAATCAGCCGGGTGCTCTGTGATGCACGGATCCTGAATATCTTTGAAGGGGCTGCGGAAATTCAGGCACAGGTCATTGCGCGCCGCCTGCTGGCCTGACCCCTTTGCTGCAAGACCCCTGAAAATGCCCGGCCATTGGTCGGGCATTTTTGTTCCTGGCGCCTCTTCGACGCGATCTCCACATCAGGCCTGCTGCCCCCAAAATGCCCCGGCTTTGCCTTACCCTCTGCCTTGATGCTTTTTATTGGTTAACGACACCCGGTGCGATTGCATTCAGAACCTCAGTTCCAACCCAAGTGAGCCCCGTGCCCATGCCTCAATTTCTGTCTCGGTTATTCTATATTTTCTGTGCCATGCTTGCCCTTTCCGGCTGTGGTGAGCGCGCGCCCCAGAACCCCAAAAGCGGGGTTCTGGTGATGGGCGATTCGCTGATGGCCTGGAATGGCACGTCCCAGCGCGCGGTCTCAGACGTGATGGAGAAACGTCTGCAGGTCGAGGTCACGGATCGCTCGGTTTCTGCGGCACGAATGATCTATCGCCTGCCCGTCAGTGGGGCAGCCGGATTGAGTATTCCCAAACAAATGCCCAAGGGTGCAGGCGATTGGGACTGGGTGGTGCTGAATGGCGGCGGCAATGATCTGTGGCTGGGCTGTGGCTGCACCGCATGTCGGCGCAAGATGGACCGGCTGGCCTCCGGGGATGGCAGCAGCGGCGCAATTCCTGACCTTGTGACCCGGTTGCGCAACAAGGGGGCAAAGGTGATCTACACCGGCTATCTGCGCAGCCCCGGACTCGGCTCTCCCATTGAATACTGCAAGGACGAAGGCGAAGAGCTGGATCGGCGCGCAGCCCGGATGGCGGCCCGTGACGACGGCGTCTATTTCCTGTCTCTGGCCGATCTGGTGCCGCATGGGGATCGCAGCTACCACGCCTTTGATATGATCCACCCCTCGGTCAAGGGAAGCGATGCAATTGCCACCCGGATTGTGGACCTGATCACAGGGGCAACACAGCCGGAATAACCCCGGCAGTCGACAAGAAGAGAGCCGGGCTAGGGGTGGCCCCGCCCAGCAGCGCCGTTTCCTGACCTGGCGCGCCTATAAAGCTTCAACTGCCCGGCAATCGGCGCATGAATGCGTCAATAAACCTGCTGCGGGCCTGGGGCAGCGGTTGGTTCCCCAGACTGGGCGCCAGCCGCTCTGACAGAAAAAACCCGGTGGTCTGCAGCCCCTGCGCCACCTCATGATCCGCGGCATTGCCTATCCCGCGCAGGACCGGCGGCAGCGGCAACAGGCGGTCGACCCATTGCCCGGCCTCCTGCACAGACACCGCCCGCCCCGTCCTTGGCGAGATATAGGCCAGATCCTCATTGCGCCCGGACACCGCGCAGGCGCTGAGATCAAGCCCAAACCCCATCTCCTTGAGCAGGGCCATTTCCCAGCGCAGATAGGCCAGGGGCCAGAGCTCGGCCTGCTCCAGAAGATCCAGCAATTGCTCGGACTGTTTGTAAAGGTCCGGGTAGGCTTCGCGCTCGGGCAGGCAAAACCCCAACAGAGCCGTCACCGCATTGAGCCCCGCCAGCGCCATACGACCAGAAAAGGCCGCAGCCGCACGGCTGCGCAGCGGTTCGGCCTGATAGCTGCCCAGGTGATCCTCCAGCCGGGCCCGCCACAACAGATCCAGCTGCGCCCCCGGTTGCAGCACCGGCGCCTTTTTGCGGCTGGCACCGCCATGCACAATACCGGCGTGGCGGCCATGGGCCTCGGTAAAGACATCAATGATCACTGCCGTTTCCCCATGGCGACGGCTGGACAGTAAAATGCCATGATCACGCCATTCCACTGCTGTTCTCCCCTGGTTGCGCGATCCGGCCCCGACGGATCCAGCCCAGGCCATCAGACCCGAACAGCAGAGCAACAGCAAGCCCCGCCATCGCCTTTGACAGATGGGCGCCCAGACCGGATTTATTCAAGACCGGGTTTATTCAAAACTGGGCTTATTCCAGCCCCGGTTCATCCAGCAGATGACGGCCGGCGCGGTCCTCGACCTCGATCACCCAGAGATCCGGATCAAATTCCTGCTGCCGCCGGATCGCGGCGTCAACATCGGCCTCGACGCCGCTGGCATGTTCAATCCATTTGCGCGCGCCGCTCATCAGATCGTAGGAGCGGTGAAACGACTGCGCCTGCCCGTCCAGAGTGTTCAGTTTGACCAGCACCGCGCCTGCGGTGTCATCGCCATGGGCAGTGACAAATCCAGGGATCTCCTGAAACCGCAGACGTGCAAGATAGGCATCAACCCAGAAACGGGCGGTCAGTCGGGGCATTGCGGGGCCTCTGGTGTGATCCCCGCCGCAGGCCGCCGCATCTGTGGCAGCCGCCGGAGCCTCCGGCGGAGATATTTAGGGAAAGATGAAGGGTGGTACGCGCCCTGTGCAGAGCGCGCCCCGCCTAGTTGCCGTCTTTGAAGTCCAGTCCCATTTCCGAGTAGCGCTCGGCCTCTTCCAGCCAGTTGGGGCGCACTTTGACCTGCAGGAACAGATGCACCTTGCGGCCCAGGAACTCAGTCAGCTCTTCGCGGGAGGCCTGCGAAACCGCCTTGATGGTTTCGCCGCGCTTGCCCAGAACGATGCCTTTGTGACCATCGCGAACCACATAGATCACCTGGTCGATCTTGGCGGAGCCATCTTTGCGCTCTTCCCAGTTTTCGGTCTCGACCGTCATCTGGTAGGGCAGCTCCTGGTGCAAACGCAGGGTCAGCTTTTCACGGGTGATTTCTGCTGCGATCATCCGCATTGGCAGGTCGGCGATCTGGTCTTCGGGATACAGCCAGGGACCTTCGGGGAGCGTCTTGGCCAGCCAGCTGCGCAGCACCTCGACCCCGTGGCCACGCTCGGCAGAGATCAAAAAGGTTTCGGCAAAATCAAAGCGATCGTTCAGGCCCTTGGTAAGGCCAAGCAGCACCTCGGATTGCACCCGGTCGATCTTGTTGATCACCAGGGCCACGGTCCGGCCCTGGGCCACATCCGCGAGACCTTCGAGAATGCGCTCCACGCCTTCGGTGATGCCACGGTGGGCCTCGACCAGCAGCAGCACAATTTCAGCATCGGCAGCGCCGCCCCAGGCCGCGGCGACCATGGCGCGATCCAGACGGCGGCGGGGCTGAAACAGGCCGGGGGTGTCGACAAAAACAATCTGGCTCTCGCCTTCCATCGCAACGCCGCGCACCCGGGCGCGGGTGGTCTGGACCTTATGGGTGACAATCGAGACCTTGGCCCCGACCATCCGGTTGAGAAGAGTGGATTTGCCCGCGTTGGGCTCTCCGATCAGGGCGACGAACCCGGCGCGTGTTGTCATGTTGATTGCTCCAAACGTGCCAAGAGCGCCTTGGCTGCGGCCTGTTCTGCGAGACGTTTTGAGCCCGCAACTGCGCGCTCTTCGGTGCCATCTTCGAGCCGAACAGCAATGGTAAAGATAGGTTGGTGATCCGGGCCTTCGCGCCCCACCTGCACATAGTCAGGCGGCGATTGACGGCGCGCCTGGACATATTCCTGCAGCGCGGTTTTGGGATCACGGGCGTCGGCTTCGACCTGGTGAATGCGCGCGCCCCAGAGGCGCAGGATCATCGCCTGGGCGACTTCAAACCCTGCGTCCTTGTAAACGGCGGCAATCACCGCCTCCATGCCATCGCCCAACAGCGCCAGCTTGCGCCGTCCGCCGGACATCATTTCCGAACGGCCCAGTTTCAGCACCTCGCCCAGTTCGATCTCGCGGGCGACATCGGCGCAGGCTTCTTTGCGCACCAGGGCGTTGAACCGCGGCGCCAACTGGCCTTCGCTGGCGTCTTTGTCATGCTCCAGCAGGGCTGTTGCCATAACCAGGCCAAGCACACGGTCGCCGAGAAACTCCAGACGCTGGTTATCCTTGCGGTTTGGAGAGGAAACGGAGGGGTGGGTCAAGGCGCGCACCAAAAGCTCGGGCCGGGCAAACTGGTGCCCGATCCGCTGTTCAAAGACGCGCATTTCTTTGGATAGTTTCACTCGATCCCCTTGAAGTAGCGGTCAGAACGCCAGGTCCAGAAAAACAACATGGAGCGGCCGGCAGAAGAGAACATGATACGATCCGCGCGCCCAATCAGATTTTTGAGCGGAACAAAGCCAACGCCACCAGCAGTCTGTGCCAGACGGCTGTCGCTGGAATTGTCGCGGTTGTCGCCCATGAAGAAAAAATGCCCCTCGGGGACTTTATAGACGCCAGTGTGGTCCGCAGACTGATTGCCAATATTGAGGATCGCATGCGTATTGCCATTTGGAAAGGTCTCAATCTGGCGCGATTTGAGACAGCTTCCGCCAAGGCCCACAGGCGCATTTTCACACCGCGGGCGGGAGCCCTGTGGCCCCTGCGGCGCCATGGCTTCCTCAAAGTTGCCCGCATCCTCTAGCCCTACGGCTGTGCCATTGATGAACAACACGCCGTTTTTCACCTGGATACTGTCACCCGGCAGGCCAATCAGCCGTTTGATAAAGTCGGTCCCGGTGACCGGATGGCGGAAGACAACCACATCGCCGCGCTCGGGGTCAGAGCCCAACAAGCGAGAATTGTCATTGTCGAGAAAGCCACAGATGTCTTCGGCGTCGATATTCAGCCCAATCGCACCGATCCGCACGCTGGGGCAGGAGGCGTAAGAATACCCATAGGCCATCTTGTTGACGAAGAGGAAATCACCAATCAGCAGCGTCTCCTTCATCGACCCCGAGGGGATCCAGAAGGGTTGGAAAAACAGGGTCCGAAAGACCCCAGCAATCAAAAGGGCATAAACAATGGTCTTTACCGTTTCGAGGATCGATTGTCCGGCCGTAGGTTTTGCCGTCATCAGGCTCTCCGGGTTATAAATTGAAGGGTCCGGCGCTACATGAGCGCGTGGGGGGCGCGAGTCAAGCTTCACTGGCCGTTTCAGCCGACTGATCCGCAGACTGATCCACTGGCTGAGCACAAATTGGCCGGGCCTCAATGACCACAAAGGCCTGTGCCCAGGGGTGATCATCGGTCAATGTCACATGAATAACCGCGCTGTGACCCGGTGGTGTCATTTTGGCCAGGCGCTCTGCCGCCCAGCCGGTGACCTGCATCACAGGCTGGCCGCTGCGCAGGTTGCTGACGGCCATGTCCTTCCAGGCGATACCCATGCGCAGCCCGGTGCCAAGCGCCTTGGAGCAGGCTTCTTTGGCGGCCCAGCGTTTGGCATAGGTGCCCGCCACGTCCCGCCGCCGTTCGGCCTTGCGCTGCTCGACATCGGTAAAGACCCGGTTGCGGAACCGATCCCCAAACCGATCCAGAGTGCCCTGGATGCGTTCGATATTGGCAAGGTCGGTTCCGATACCCAGGATCATGACGGGCCTCTCAGGAGTTCAAGGGGAATGCCCTGGCACCAGCCACCGCGCAGTCCGGGGCGGCGCAATTGCCCGGCAGCGCTACTTTTTTGCGCCTTGGTCGCCGACAGACGGGGCACTGGCGGATGGTGTACTGGCAGATAATGTACTGGCCGACGGGGCAGAGGCTGGCGCTGCGGATGCTGCCTCCAGGGCCAACTGACCAGAGGATTGATTGATCCGGATCGACACGGGCTGGATGCTTGCCGGATCCACACCACCGGTATCCGGGTCAAACCGGCCAACGGGAATGGTCACCAGCAGGCCCTTTCCAGCATCATAGCGGCTGTTGCTCTGCTCCAGGAAAACCTGGCGAAACCCGGTTCCTTGCCGGTCAGACAGAACATGACAGGCCTGGCCATATTCAGGGTCTGGCGACAGAATAAGCAGATGGCTGGAGCAACAGGCGGGCTCGCCGCCAGTGTCCAGCAAAGCAATACGTACCGCACCATCCCCATAGGTGCGACTGGTCTCTGCCCAGGGTTCGACCAGATTGGCAGCTGAGGCCACCCAGTCACAGCTCTGCAGGCTTTGCGCCCCAGCACCTGACGCCCCCGACAAAGCGATCACGGCACCGCCGGTAAGTCCTGAAAAGAAACGTCGCATGGTGTTTACCCCCAAATCTTATCCCTGGCGTGCCAGATCCATCTGACGGCGCATTTCGGCCAGGGCGGCGGGCAGGCCAACAAACATCGCCTCTCCCATCAGAAAATGGCCGATATTGAGCTCCTTGACCTCGGGCAGGGCGGCAATCGGGCCAACGCTGTCATAGGTCAGACCGTGCCCCACATGCACCTCCAGCCCCAGATCCGTGGCATAGGCGGCCATTTCGGTGATCTTGGCCAGTTCCGCATCACGCACATCCCAGCGTCCTTCAGCCCAGGCGTCGGCATAGGCTCCGGCGTGCAATTCGATCACCGGCGCACCAATCCGGTGGCTAGCCTCGACCTGCGACTTCTCGGCGCCGATGAACATCGACACCCGGCTGCCTGCCTGGCACAGAGGCGCGATATAGTCCGCAAGCGCATTGTCATTGCCCGCCACATCCAGCCCCCCCTCGGTGGTGCGCTCTTCGCGTTTTTCCGGCACCAGGCAGACCGCATGGGGTTTGTGGCGCAGGGCGATGGCCTGCATTTCCGGCGTTGCCGCCATCTCGAAATTCAGCGGGATGCGCAGGGCCGCCATCAGGCCGTCGATATCGGCATCGACAATATGGCGGCGGTCCTCGCGCAGATGGGCGGTGATGCCATCGGCGCCTGCGTTCTGCGCCAGGATTGCAGCCCGGACCGGATCCGGGTTATCGCCGCCACGCGCATTTCGCACAGTGGCCACGTGGTCGATATTCACACCCAAGCGCAATGCGTTCTGAGCCATGTCATGTATCCCGAGATCAGTATCTGTTGCCGCGAGATTAGACCGCAAACCGCCAAGAGCAACCCCTCCGGCGCGGAGGTGGCTGGTTATTTCACCTTGCGCACCCGTGGCAGGGCCAGTTTGGGTTTGGGCTTTTTGGTTTCGACCACCGGTGAGATCCCGGCGGCTTCCATCTCGGCGCGCTTCTTGATCGCCTCAAACTTGGCCTTGATGCGCGACCGCCGGTGCTGCTGATAGGCGCGGATCACCGGCAGGCTGATCATGTAGCAGATGGTAGCGGTGATGACACCGGGCAGAATACCGCCAACCAGATAAGGAAAGAACACCTCATCGTAGAACAAGGACAGCCCGTGCCAATCAGCCGGCTGGTCGTGAAACAGCGCAAAGAGATTGTCTTTCAAATCTTTGCCCGCATCCAGAAACTTACCAACCAGAGAGCGATCAACCTCTTCGTATTCGGTGCCCAGCATCCAGTGTCCGGTCTGCAGGGCAGCAACCCCAATCGGCACATAGGTCAGCGGGTTGCCAAAGAAGGTGCCGCTCAGCGCCGCCAGGATATTGCCGTTCATCAGCCGGGCAATCAGTGCCGCGACGATAAAATGCATGGCATAAAACGGCGTAAAAGTGGTGAAGACCCCGGCCCAGACCCCGCGGGCAATGCGTTCGGGCGAATCAGGCAGGCGGCGGACCCGGTGCCTTACGTATAGAAATGCCCGTTTCCAGCCCCCGCGGGGCCAGATGAAATCCGCGACCGCTCGATGAAGCGGGCGTCTATCACGGCGCCTGAATACCAAAGCCCTGCGTCCTTCCTAGTTCCAACCGAGCCTCAGCCCGAAATCAAGCGTTTCTCCGGCTTCTCCCGGAAACGCGCAACTTCGGCGACGTCACTCTCGGCCTCCAATGTTAACATCAGAGAATGCAGCTGCTCCACATCCCTGAGTTCAACATTTATCATCAGCCGGTAAAAGTCTGGTTTCCGATCCAAAAACTCAAGATCGGAAATATTGGCCTTTTTCTCACCAATCAATGTGCAAATTCGTCCCAGGACTCCTGCATCATTGCCGACGGTCAACTCCAGGGTGACTCCGTAAGCCGCAGGGTGTGTGCCACTGTGCCAATGCACGTCAACCCAGCGTTCCGGCTGTTCCTCAAACTCGCCCAGCCGATCGCAATCGGCGGTGTGGACAACAACGCCGCGGCCCCGGTAGGTGATGCCAATGATCCGCTCCCCCGGCAGAGGCTGACAACAGGGGGCGCGTTCAAAACTCTGGCCGACTTCCAGGCCAATAACGGCACGACGGGGTGAAATCACATCGCCATCTTGCGAGGACAGTTCAGGGTAGACCGCCTGCACCACATCGTGGGCGGTAATCTCGGCAGCCCCAAGCTGCGCCAACAACTCGTTCACCGAGACGATCCGCAGGGCCCTTGCGGCTGTTTCCAGTGTTTTATCGGTGGATTTGCGGCCCACATGCTCAAAGGCAGAGCGCGCAAGTTCCCGCCCCAGTTTGACAAACCGCGCCCGGTCCGCCTCGCGCAGGGCACGGCGGATGGCAGTGCGGGCCTTGCCGGTTGTGGCGATCTCCAGCCAGCTCACCTGGGGCGTCTGCCCCTCGGCGGTGATGACCTCGACCGATTGACCGTTGCGAATGCGGGTCCACAGAGGCACCCGAATGCCGTCGATCTTAGCGCCAACGCAGGCGTGGCCGATCCGGGTGTGGATGGCATAGGCAAAATCAATGGGCGTGGCGCCCTTGGGCAGCTTGGTCACATCGCCTTTTGGCGTAAAGCAAAAGACCTGGTCGGAATACATCTCCAGCTTCACCGCTTCGAGGAACTCATCGTGGTCCTCTTCGGCGTCGAACTGTTCCGTGAGCGAGGCAATCCATTTTGCCGGATCCACCGCAAAGGGGTTCTGCGAGCGCACGCCATCGCGATACGACCAATGGGCCGCAACGCCGGTTTCGGCCACATCATGCATCTGACGGGTGCGAATCTGCACCTCCACCCGTTTGCCGTCCCGGCCTGAAACGGTGGTATGGATCGAGCGGTAGCCGTTGGATTTTGGCTGGCTGATATAGTCCTTGAACCGTCCCGGCACCGCCCGCCAGCGCTGGTGAATACAGCCCAGTGCCCTGTAGCTGTCTTCTTCGCATTGGGTGATGACACGGAAGCCATAGATATCTGACAGACGCGAAAAGCCCTGATCCTTGGCCTGCATCTTGCGCCAGATCGAATAGGGCTTCTTGGCGCGGCCAAAGACTTCGGCCTCGATGCCGGCTTTTTCCAGCTCAACCCGCATGTCGCCGGTGATCCGGTGGATCACGTCGCCGGTTTCCCGTTGCAGCGTCACAAAGCGGCGGATGATCGACTGGCGGCCCTCGGGGTTGAGCACCTTGAAGGCCAGGTCTTCCAGCTCTTCGCGCATCCATTGCATCCCCATGCGGCCCGCAAGCGGCGCATAGATATCCATGGTTTCGCGGGCCTTCTGCGCCTGCTTTTCCGGCCTCATCGCCTTGATGGTGCGCATATTGTGCAGCCGATCAGCCAGCTTGACCAGAATGACCCGCAGATCCTTGGACATCGCCATAAACAATTTGCGGAAGTTCTCCGCCTGTTTGGTCTCACGGCTGGAAAGTTGCAGATTGGTCAGTTTGGTGACGCCATCCACCAGCTCGGCCACCTCCAGGCCAAAGCGGCTGACAACCTCTTCATAAGAGGCCTTGGTGTCTTCGATGGTGTCATGCAGCAGCGCGGTGATGATGGTGGCATCGTCCAGTCGCTGTTCGGTCAACAGGGCGGCAACCGCTACGGGGTGGGAAAAATAGCGTTCACCCGAGTGGCGGAACTGGCCTGCGTGCATCTCTTCGCCATAGGCAAAGGCCTCGGCGATTTTGTCGGCATTGGTTTTTGGATTGTAGTTGCGGACCAGAGCAATCAGGTCTTCTGGTGAAATCATATCCGGTCCGCAGCCTCAAAATTGGGAGTTATGGCTGATGTCAGCCCTGCCCCTGCGCCTCCATGAGAGCACGCAGCAGTTTCTCTTCTGACATGTCGTCGTCAGCAGGTTTGTCGTTTTCGGCCCCCATCAACAGAGCCATCGAATCTTCTTCGGGCTCATCGACTTCGATCTGATTTTGATTACTCTCGATCAGACGCTCGCGCAGATCATCGGCGCGCTGGGTCTCATCCGCGATTTCGCGCAGCGACACGACGGGGTTCTTGTCGTTGTCGCGATCAACCGTGAGCGCAGCTCCGGCAGCGATTTCGCGGGCGCGATGGGCCGCCAGCATGACCAACTCAAAGCGGTTTGGTACTTTATCTACGCAGTCTTCAACCGTTACGCGGGCCATAGGCGACTCTCCAAAATCAGTGTGGGTCCGGAAAAGCGACTTTTACGCCCATATCTTTTTGTTGACAAGCGCAGAAAACGCTTCAATCCGGGGATTGCAGCGGCAGAACCGCCTCCAAATCCGATTTTGGCAGCGCAGCACAGAGTTCCGCCGCCGTTTTCCCCAAAATTGGGTGACGCCACTCCGGGCAGATGTCACACATCGGCACCAGAACAAAGGCGCGGTCCTGCATCCGAGGATGCGGGAGAATCAGGTGATCAGGTGTTTGTGACATTTGTTGTTCCAGAGGCAGGTCGCGCCAATGTTGGTGAATAGCAGGATCAGGAAACACTTTCTCGCCCAGAGAAATCAAATCCAGATCCAGTGTTCGCGTCCCCCAGCGTTGCTTTCGCAAACGAGAAAATTTTTGCTCAACACTATGTAAGCACTGCAATAATGCTTCGGGATCAAGCGCGGTTTCAACCGCCATCGCCGCATTGACAAAATCAGGCCCGGCCCCGGCTGGAAAACAAGGGGTTTGAAAAAGGCGTGAAACTTGGCACTGTTCTCCCATAAGGAGAGCAACTTCCTGCATTGCAGCCATTAGTATTTGTCGTGGCGACATTTCGCCCAAGGGTAAGTTACCCCCCAAAGAAATGATCGCTTTTGAACGTAGATTGGTCACTTTTGACCTCATTTAGGAAAAACCGTACACTTGAAGCAGGTGCCAAAGTACTTACAATATGTCCACCCGTTTCGCCGCCCCCAATTCACTCACGGATCTTTTGGCGTAAACGGATTTACCGGAAGGACACTTTAGGATGTTTTACAAAGACGAACGGCTTGCGCTGTTCATAGACGGTTCGAATCTATACGCCGCAGCCAAGGCGTTAGGGTTTGATATCGACTACAAGCTTTTGCGACAGGAATTCATGCGTCGCGGAAAGCTCTTGCGGGCCTTTTATTATACGGCGCTGCTGGAAAATGATGAGTATTCCCCCATCCGCCCCCTTGTTGACTGGCTGCATTACAATGGCTTCACCATGGTGACCAAACCGGCCAAGGAATACACCGACAGCATGGGCCGCCGCAAAGTCAAAGGCAACATGGACATCGAACTTGCTGTGGATGCCATGGAACTGGCCCCACGCGTTGACCACATCGTTCTGTTTTCAGGCGATGGCGATTTCCGCCCGCTGATTGCCAGCTTGCAGCGTCAGGGCGTTCGCGTCTCTGTCGTTTCCACCATTCGCAGCCAGCCGCCTATGATCTCTGATGAACTGCGGCGTCAGGCTGACAACTTCATCGAGTTGGAAGAGCTGAAAGATGTCATTGGGCGCCCCCCGCGAGAGCATCCCGCTGACACAAGGTCAGTCTCTGCAGTTGAGGGCTAAAGAAACGCGCTCCGGCGTGTCCTGCAGTTGGGACACACTGGTTTCATTGCCTGGCGGCCTGCCGGATAAGTCTGGCCCGGGCGCTCAAAGCAGGACTAAGCGTCAAAACCTCCCTGTCAAAAGCAGTGATCACCTGTTCCCGGGCCTCTCCAAACTGGCAGCCTCTAGCAGTTGATCAAAAAACAGTAGGTAAAACAGTCGTTCAAAACGGGCAGCCACTCACTCAGCCCGTTTTGAACCCCTCCTGCTCAGTCCACTCTCCTGCCTGATATCCCCTTGTTCTCCCTGCTCGGTATTCCGCCTGATTTGCCCCGTACACCCTACCTGCCCTGGCAGTCCGCAGCCCGAGCCCCTAACTGCGCTGCGCAGCAGCCCATCTCCGGGTTTCGGCGCTGACAACGGAGGCCGGTAATTGCTGACGGATCACAGCTTCCAAACCGGCAATTGTCACGGGCTTGGAGACAAAGGCATCCATTCCCTCTGCCAGGCATTTTCCAATCTCACCCTCCAGAGCATTTGCCGTCACCGCGACTATCGGCGTATGGCGCAGCCCCCGTTCGGTTTCGATCTGGCGAATGGCGCGGGTCAGCTCAAACCCATCCATGACCGGCATCTGGCAATCCGCCAAGACCATATCAAATTGACCGTTCTGCCAGGCCGAAAGACATTCTGCCCCGTCACGTGTCATCGTCACCGTGCACCCCAGCAGGGCCAGCTGGCTCTCAATGACGGCGCGGTTGATTTCATTGTCCTCAGCCACCAAAATCCGCCCCCCCGTCTTGTTCAACGCGGCGGAACGACCCTTGGTCCCTGGGCGGGCTTTGGGCTCTTTGGGCTCTTTGTTGCTATAGCCAACCAGGCTTTCAAGGGCCTCCCACAGCTCGCTGGGCAGGACCGGCCCGGACTGCACCACGGCCCATCGGTTGTTTGAGCTGAACTTCTGCATGTCTGCGCAGGATTTGAACTCAAGAACTTTCAGGTCTGGAAGTTCTTTTTCAATCCGGGTGCGGCACCAGCTGGACAGGTGATCATCTGCGGTCTCTTCGGGCAGAACAAAAATGGACTCCCGGCCGGCCAAGCGGGCGAGGGCAAGAAACTCTTCCCGGCTGGCCACCCATTTGAGGTCACAATCCGCAGCCAATACATAGGTGGGCCAGTTACAATCCCGCCCCTGCTCTGGCAGCATCGCCACAACTTTTGTCCCCGCCAACCTGGGCCCCTTGATCGGCCCGGAGGGTTCCAGAACAGGTAGCCGTACCGTGAAGGTACTGCCCTCCCCCAGGGTGCTGTCCACCGAAACTGTACCTCCCATCTTGGAGACCAGTTGCTGTACAATCGTCAATCCCAGGCCATTGCCCTTGATCATGCGTTTTGCCACCACTGCAGAGCGCTCAAAGGGTGCAAAGATCGCCTCCTGGACCTCCGGTTCAATACCGATGCCGTTGTCTTCGACGACAAAATCAATCCAGCCGGGCTCACATATCTCAACACGCAACCGCACCCGCCCAGCAGTCTCGTCGGGCAGTGGTTCAGAAAACTTGATCGCATTGCCGATGAGGTTGAGCAGAATCTGACGCACGCGGCCTGCATCGCCTTTGAGCGTATCCGGCAGATCCGACTGCACCGCCAGGGACAGATCCACATCCATCTGGCTGGCATAGGGCCGCAGCGTTGCTGTCGCCCCCTCGATCAGCGGCAACAGCCGCATTGGCGCTTCGAACAACTCCATCTTGCCAGCCTCGATACGGGAGACGTCCAGGATGTCGTCAATGATCCACAGCAGCGAGGTCGACGAATCTTGAATGGTGTGCAGAATGCGCCGTTGTTCCGGGGTAAGTTCCGTTCTTTCAAGCACCTCAACCATACCAAGCACCCCGTTCATTGGCGTGCGGATTTCATGGCTCATGGCGGCAAGGAACTCGCTTTTGGCGTGATTCGCCTGGCTTTCCTTTTGGTGGGCCCGCAACAGATCGTCACTATAGCTTTCGGCCAGCTCGCCAAAGGCCATCATTTCGACAACAAGGACGGCAAAAACCGTGACCAAAACACCGCCAGTGAGATAGCTGGTGGGAATCGCCACCTCTACGAGTGGCGGGCCAAAATAGTCACTCCCGAGAAACCGGAACATCAGCCAGCTGCCAAAGACAATGCCCAGCAGTGTAACGATCATCGCCTTTTCGCGACGCATCGAAAACGTCATAAAGGGCCCACCGAGAAGGACTACAAAAAACAGTTCGATATAGCTTTCGGGGGGCATGGTAAAAACAGATCCCATGACCGCAGCCCAGCCCGTAAAATACCATAGAAGGCGGGCCAAAAGCGTGTATTCCGTTTTCAATAGCAGGCTCGCGGCAATCGAGCCAACAATTGCAATGGCTGAGATGATCACCATGCTCGGCGCATTTATGAAAACGCCCAAAACGATCCACAGGAGGCCCAGAACCACGACGAGGTTACAGGTGACGCTTACGGTGCGAAACCGGCGCCCCATGGTGACCGCGTATTGCTGGGCCACAAAATCGCTCTCTTCATCCCAAGGAAGGTATTCGGGTTGGCTCGATTTATCGTTCACAGCGCTTTTCAATCCTCTACCCGACCAGCATTACATACTGCTCAACCCCCCAAAGGGCATCGCGCGTAGCCCCTCCCTTTTGGTACAGGACCACACCCCATTGCCCCGAACATGCAACAGATCAGTTAACATATTCCTTTTTTCATAGTTTTGTTCCCTGTTGAAATAGCCCGGAACTGTGGACAGCGCTGCGGCAGTGCCCCTCGCTGCCCTCCAAGTGCTGGAGCCGTGCCCCGTCGTTTCTTCAGGTCGGCTCATCAGGCTGGACCTCCGCCCGGCAAAGCCTTACTTCTGCCGTTAAGGAGACGCCGATGACCAAACCTGCCCTGACACTGTATCTGGCTGCGCCACGCGGCTTTTGTGCCGGCGTTGATCGCGCCATAAAGATTGTAGAACTGGCGCTCGAAAAATGGGGCGCTCCGGTCTATGTGCGCCACGAGATCGTTCACAACAAATTTGTAGTGGATGGGCTGCGGGCCAAGGGCGCCATTTTTGTCGAAGAGCTGGAAGAATGCCCCCAGGACCGCCCGGTGATTTTCTCGGCTCATGGGGTGCCAAAATCGGTGCCCGCAGCCGCTGAGGCGCGCCAGATGGTCTATGTCGATGCCACCTGCCCGCTGGTCAGCAAGGTCCATATCGAGGCGCAGCGCCATGCCGAACAGGGGCTGCAGATGATCATGATCGGCCACAAGGGCCATCCCGAAACCATCGGCACCATGGGGCAATTGCCCGAGGGTGAGGTCATTTTGGTGGAAACCCCCGAAGATGTGGCTGAGGTGCAGGTGCGCGACCCTGAGCAACTGGCCTATGTCACCCAGACCACCCTGTCGGTGGATGACACCAAAGGCATCGTTGCGGCGCTGGAAGCGCGTTTTCCGGCCATCGTCGGCCCGCACAAAGAAGACATCTGCTACGCCACCACAAACCGGCAGGAGGCGGTTAAGGCCGTTGCTCCAAAATCGGATGCCATGCTGGTTGTGGGCGCGCCCAATTCGTCAAATTCACGCCGCCTGGTCGAAGTCGGGTCAAAAGCGGGCTGCAAATATGCCCAGCTGGTGCAGCGGGCGGAAAACATCGACTGGCGCGCCCTGGAGGGGATCTCAAGCATTGCCATCACCGCCGGTGCCTCAGCGCCTGAGCTGTTGGTCAATGAGGTCATCGACGCCTTTCGCGCCCGTTATGATGTCACGGTTGAGGTGGTCGAAACCGCCGTGGAACGTGTCGAGTTCAAAGTCCCGCGAGTGCTGCGCCACCCCGCCGACAAAGTGGCCGAAACCTCAGCATGACAGTGGTCTGATAACAGCAGCCTGATAGCTGTGACCAGAGCCAGCTTGCGGCGGCTCTGGCTGTTTACGGCGCGCGCGCTTGCTCTTAGGCTATGACTTCAGATCAGATCTGAAATCCTGCCGAAAGGGCCAGCCTATGATTTCCATGCAATTTCTCATCACCGCAATTGTTGTCGTTCTGGCTCCCGGAACCGGGGTTCTGTATACGCTGGCGCTGGGACTTGGTCAGGGGGCGCGGTCAGCGGTCTGGGCCGCTTTGGGCTGCACCCTTGGTATCCTGCCACATCTCGCTGCCGCGACGCTGGGGCTGGCGGCCGTGCTGCACAGTTCCGCGCTGCTTTTCCAAATCGTCAAAATGCTTGGGGTGCTTTACCTGCTCTATCTGGCCTGGCAGGCCCTGCGCTCCGGTGGTGCCCTGACCATTTCTTCGGAGACCAAACCGCAGCCCGCTTTGCGCATTGCCCAACGGGGCGCTCTGATCAATATCCTCAACCCCAAGCTTTCGGTGTTTTTCCTGGCCCTGTTGCCGCCCTTCCTGACAGGCGATCCTACGCATGCCACCTATGAGATGGCCGTGCTGGGCGCGGTGTTCATGGGGCTTACCTTTGTGGTTTTTGTGCTCTACGGATATTTTGCAGCCCAGGCGCGGCATTTTGTTCTGGGCTCGGAAACCGTGGTGAAATGGCTCAACCGGGGCTTTGCAGGCATTTTTGCCGCCCTTGCCGCGCGACTGGCCATTGAACGCGCCTGAACGCCACCGCCCTCCTCCCAATACCCCCATAGGTAAGGCCTTCGATGAGCGACGCAGAAACTCTCCGCATCTATGACGACAAGGCGGCAGACTATGCAGCGCAGAACCGCGAGCACCTGCTCCAGGATCCGCGGCTGCACAGCTTTATCGCGGCCTGCCCCCGCGGTGGGCGGGTCTTGGATCTGGGCTGTGGACCGGGCACCTCGGCTGCGGTGATGGTCGCAGAGGGCCTGCGCGCCGATGCGATGGATGCCTCAACCGAAATGGTGGCGCTGGCCAACGCGCTTGAAGGGGTCACCGCCTGGCAGGCAACCTTTGACGAGATCTCCGCAGACAAGGTCTATGATGGCATCTGGGCCAATTTCAGCCTGCTTCATGCGCCGCGCGCTGCCTTCACGAAACATCTGGCAGCACTCAAGCGCAGCCTAAAACCCGGTGGCGTCTTTTATATCGCCCTCAAACTGGGTAAAGGCGAGGCCCGCGACGCCCTTGGGCGGCTCTATACCTACTACGAGGAAGACGAATTGAAAGATCTGCTCACAACCACCGGATTTACGGTGGTGAACTGCGCCTTTGGCCAGGGCAAAGGCCTGGACGGCCAAATGGCCCGCTGGATCTCGGTGGCCTGTCATGGCTGATCTCTATGCCTATACCGATGGCGCCTGCTCGGGCAATCCCGGCCCCGGCGGCTGGGGTGCCCTGTTGCAGGCCAAGGATGGCGATACTGTCATCAAGGAAAAAGAGCTCAAAGGCGGCGAGGCAAATACCACCAACAACCGGATGGAGCTATTGGCCGCGATCAATGCGCTGGAAAGCCTCGACCGGCCCTCGGCGCTGACCCTGGTGACCGATAGCAACTATGTGAAAAACGGCATCACCGGCTGGATTTTTGGCTGGAAGAAAAACGGCTGGAAAAACGCCGCCAAAAAGCCGGTCAAGAATGTCGAACTATGGCAGCGCCTGGATGCCGCCCAAAGCCGCCATCAGGTGACATGGGAATGGGTCAAGGGCCATGCGGGCCACCCCGAAAACGAACGCGCCGATGAGCTGGCCCGCGCCGGCATGGCCCCGTTCAAGAAAAGCAAATCAAAGGCATGAGGCCCGCGCAGGGGATCAAGGAGAGATCACAATGACTTTTGTCACCCTGCTCGATTATGCTGCGGTTCTGGTTTTTGCCCTGACGGGCGCACTGGTGGCGAGCCGCGCCCAGCTGGATATCGTCGGCTTTGCCTTCATCTCGTGTTTGACGGCGGTGGGCGGCGGTACGGTGCGCGATCTGGTGTTGAACCGCGAAGAGGTGTTCTGGGTTGCCGATCCAAACCACATCCTGCTGGCGGCAGGCGCGGCTGTCGTGGTGTTCTTTACTGCCCATCTGGTCGAGAGCCGGTTGCGACTGCTGATCTGGCTCGACAGTTTTGCCCTCGCCGTTGCGGTCTCGGCTGGCACCGGTGCGGCACTGGCTCTGGGCAAGCCCGCTGTCATCGTGGTGCTGATGGGCATGGCCACTGGCAGCCTGGGCGGGCTGATGCGCGATGTGGTGGTGGGTGAAGTACCCTTGGTGCTGAAACAGGGAGAGCTCTATATCACCTGCGCCATGAGCGGGGCGATTGTGGCGGTTGCAGCCAGCTCATTTGGCCTGACCTCTGGACTCGCCCTGATCCTCTGCGCTGCGGTATGCTGGGGGCTGCGGGCAGGCTCCATTGCCTTTGGCTGGCACCTGCCGGTCTACAAAAGCCGCCCGCCACGCCAGTAAGTTTTCGTCTCACACCTGGCGGGTCTGTTATCTAGGGAAGGTCAAAATTTGAAGAGGACGCGCAAATGATTGCCTATGTAACCGTCGGGGCAGATGATATTGCGCGCGCAAAGCGGTTTTATTCTGCGCTGCTGCCAGCCCTGAACTATGAGCTGACCGAGAGCCCCGAAGGTCTGAGTTATGTGCTGCCACGCCAGTCGGACCAATCTGCGCCGCTGCCTGACTTTTACGTAAAACCAACCTTCGATGGCGCTCCGGCCTCGGCTGGAAACGGCGCCATGATCGCCTTCGAGGCAGGCGGTCAACAGCAGGTCCGTGACCTGCATTCCGCCGCGCTTGCGGCTGGCGGCACCGACGCGGGCCAGCCCGGCTTTCGCGCCAGCTACGGGCCCCGGTTCTATGTTGGCTATCTACGCGATCCCCAAGGCAACAAGATCGCTCTCTTTTCAAGTAATCCAGACGAGCCGGGGCGAGATGGGTAGCAGGGCTGTAGCCCCCTCAAAATCAGGCCTTGTAGTGCAGGATGCTTGGTGGATTATTCCTGCGCCACTCAGCGTTTGATATAGGTCTGCCAAAGCCAGATCAGCAGCAGAGCACCCAGCACCGCGCCGACAAGGCCCGCCACCATGCCCATCACCGTCAACAGCGCGCGCAGGACAAAGCCGCCGATCAGGGCGCCGGCAATGCCAATCGCCATGGTGGTGATGATATCGGACTCGATCCCCATGATCCGCGTGGCCAGAAATCCGGCGGCCACACCGATGATGATCAGAAATATAACACTCATGAAGTCTCTCCGCTAACGACGCCAATGAAACGGCACGATGATCAGGGCGCCAACCGAAGACGCAATTGCATTCAGCCCCGGTGACGCAAACCCGATGCCAAACATGATCCGCACAAAGTAGAACAAAAAGGCGCCCCCGACGCAGATGATGATCGAAGGCAGATAGCCGTTCTGGGTAAAGCCGCTCTTTTCTGCCGCGTAGCCAGTAATCCCGGCAATCACCACGGTGCCCATCATGGTCAGAAACAATGCTCTACTCCCCGTTGCAGCTGGCGCCCTGTTACAGTTGGCACCCCGTTACAGCTGGCGCCCTGTGGCAAGCGGGAAGCCCCGCACAAAGATTTCGCGATCCTGCGCGCCTTTGCCCGCCCGTTGCAAGCGCAGAATCTCAACCGCGCCTGCCCCGTCACCCGCGCCACAGGCAATTGTCAGGCTGTCACCGTCCAGCACCTGTCCCGGCGCGCCGCTGCCCGCAGCCAGCCGCGAGGCCAGCAGTTTGACCCTTTGACCATCAATGTCGACCCAGGCGCCGGGAAAGGGCGACAGGGCACGAATTTTGCGGTCCACCTCTGTTGCCGGTTGCGTCCAGTCGATCTGCGCCTCGCTCTTGTCGATCTTGGCGGCATAGGTCACGCCCTCCTGCGGCTGTTCATCCGGTGTCAGCCCATCGAGATGACGCAGCGCGGTGACAATCAGCGAGGCGCCCATATCCGACAGGCGGTCATGCAGCTGGCTGGTGGTTTCCTCATCGCCAATGGGGGTGCCTTCGCGCAGCAGCACCGGCCCGGTGTCCAGCCCGGCCTCCATCTGCATGATGCAGACGCCGGTCTCGGCATCGCCGGCCATGATGGCGCGGTGGATGGGCGCCGCACCGCGCCAGCGCGGCAACAGGCTGGCGTGGATGTTCAGACACCCCTTGGCTGGCGCATCCAGAATCGCCTGCGGCAGGATCAGCCCATAGGCCACCACCACGGCGATATCAGCGCCCAGCGCGGCAAATTCCGCCTGTTCGGCTGCGCCCTTCAGCGAGACCGGATGGCGCACCTCAAAACCCAGCTCAGCGGCGCGGGCATGTACCGGGGTGGGCCGGTCCTTTTTGCCACGGCCTGCCGGGCGCGGCGGCTGGCAATAGACCGCTGCGATCTCGTGACCGGCCTCAACCAGTGCTTCCAGCACCGGCACCGAGAACTCCGGCGTTCCCATAAAGATGATACGCATCAGATGCTCCCTGGATTTACCCGTTCAGTTTCTTGGATTTCTTGATCAGCATATCGCGCTTCATCTTGCTCAGGTGATCAAAATACAGTTTGCCGTTCAAATGGTCGATCTGATGCTGCACGCTGGTGGCCTCGATGCCGACAAAATCGCGCTCAGTGATTGTGCCTGTCTCATCCATGTAGCGCACGGTGACGGCGCGGGGGCGTTTGATCCTGGCCGAGACCCCAGGCAGATTGGGGCTGGCCTCTTCGTGTTCACGCAACTGGGTCGAGGCATGCAGCACCTCGGGGTTGGCCATGCGCACGGCGCGACCGCGCTCCTTGGAGCCATCCACCACCGCGAGGCGCAGCATGACCCCGATCTGATTGGCCCCCAGACCAACGCCCGGCATGGCCTCCATGGTGTCGATCATGTCGGTCCAGATTGCGCGGATCTCGTCGGTGATCTCGCTCACCTCGGTGGCGGCGGTGCGCAGGCGTTTGTCGGGCCAGGGCAGGCAAATACGTGCGGTCATGCGGGTCTCTCCAGATATCGGCGATAGGTTTCTTCCGCCTCAACGCGGGCCTCAGGCACGAGGCGGTCAAGGGTCACCAGACCATCAAGGTGGTCATATTCATGCTGAATGCACCGGGCGGCAAAGCCGTCAAATGTGCCGGTCTGCCAACAGCGTGCCTCATCCTGCCAGCGCAGTGTCACGGAACTGGGCCGCAGAACCGGTGCCATCACGCCGGGGATCGACAGGCAGCCTTCATCGCCCGTCGCCAGCTCAGCCCCAAAGGTCAAAATCTCGGGGTTGATCATCGCCAAAGGCGTGCCCGGCCCGTCCTTCCAGGTGGCATCCATCACAAAGACGCGTTGCAGCACCCCAATCTGCGGTGCCGCCAGCCCACGGCCCGGAGCGGCGTACATGGTCTGAAACATATCGGCAATCAAAGTGCCAAGATCCTCCTGCGGCGCAACCAAAGCGCAGGGGGTCGACAGGCCCGCGTCCGGCCATTGGAGGATGGGCAGCAGCGCCATGAGCTCTAGTCCCGCGCCAGCTCTCGTTTGAGCTTTTGCATCTTCCGGGTGATCATCTGACGCTTTAGCGGTTTCAGGTAGTCGATGAACAGTTTGCCATCCAGATGGTCGATCTCATGCTGCACACAGGTGGCCCAGAGCCCGTCAAACGTCTCACGTTGCAGGTTGCCATTGCGATCCAGCCACTGCACTTCGACATCCCGCGGGCGGGTGACCTCGGCATATTGATCGGGGATCGACAGGCAGCCTTCCTCGTAGACATTGGTTTCATCCGAAAAGGAAAGGATCTCCGGGTTGAACATCACCAAAGGCTTGGGCTCGACGCCCTCCGCTTTTTCGCAATCCAGCACGATAAGGCGATCCAGAACACCAATCTGTGGTGCCGCCAGCCCAATGCCGGGGGCGCCGTACATGGTTTCCAGCATGTCATCTGCCAGCAGACGCAGCTTGTCCGACAGATCGGCAACCGGAGCGCAGACCTTTTTCAAACGGGGATCGGGATGGATCAGGATCGAATGTTTCATGAGGGTGATTTAGGCCATTGCCCCTGTCACTGCAACGCCCTGCATGCGCAACTCTGTCGCCTGCCCCCCCCTGTGGCCCCCTGTGACCCTCTGTCCACCTGCCAAAAGATGCCCAAATGTGCCGCGGCCCCGGCAGCTGATGCCCCCAGAGGAACAGATCCCCTTGCACCTAGCGTATTTGCCGCTAGCTTCGCTGGCAAAATAGCGGAGTATCCCCATGGATTTTGACAGCATCATCGACCGTCGCGGCACCCATTGCGCCAAATGGGATCTGATGGAGAGCCTTTACGGCGTCTCACCCGACACCGGCCTGGCCATGTGGGTGGCCGATATGGACTTTGCCGTGCCCCCCATGGTCACCGATAAGATGCGCGAAATGGCCGATCACGGGGTCTATGGCTATGTGAACTGCGACACGCCCTACAAGGATGCGATTTGCTGGTGGATGCAGAATCGCCATGGCTGGACGGTCGACCCCGAAGCCATTTTCACCACCACGGGCCTGGTGAACGGCGTCGGCATGTGCCTGGATACCTTCACCCAGCCTGGTGATGGCATTGTGCTGTTCACGCCGGTCTATCACGCCTTTGCCAAGGTCATTAACAATGCCGGCCGCGAAGTGGTGGAATGCCAGATGATCAATCGTGATGGCCGCTATGAGATGGATATGGCGAGCTATGACGCACAGATGACCGGCACCGAAAAGATGGTCATCCTCTGCTCGCCCCATAACCCCGGTGGCCGGGTCTGGACCCAAGAGGAATTGCAGGCGGTGGCTGATTTTGCCAAGCGTCACGACCTGATCCTGCTGTCGGATGAAATCCACCATGATCTGGTCTTTGACGGGGCAACCCATATCCCGATGCAAAACGCCGTGCCGGAGATCACCGACCGGCTGTTGATGCTGACCGCCCCCTCCAAGACCTTCAACTTTGCCGGGCTGCATACCGGACAGGTGATCATCCCCGATCCAGATCTGCGGGCGAAGTTCCAGCGCCGCATGCTGGCCCTGGCGCTATCGCCAAACTCCGCCGGTCAGTTTGCCACCGCTGCGGTCTATTCCCCCGAAGGTGCCAAATGGGCCGATGCGCTGGTCGCCTATATTGATGGCAACCGTCAGGTCTTTGATGCTGCCATCGCCGATATTCCCGGGCTCAGCTCGATGAAACTGCAGGCGACCTATCTGTCCTGGATTGATTTCTCCGGCACCGGCATGAGCCGGGAAGAGTTCACCAAACGCGTTGAACAGGGTGCAGGCATTGCCGCCAACCATGGCACCACCTTTGGCACGGGCGGCGAGAACTTCCTGCGCTTCAACATGGGCACTCAGCGCAGCCGGGTGATTGAAGCAGGGCAGCGTCTGGCCGAGGCCTTTGCCGACCTGCAATAAACATGGTGCATCCTGGTGCAAAACGGACCGCGATCCTCCTGATCGCGGTCTTGGTCCTTGGCTGGGGGCTGTGGCAGCTCTACCGCCCCAGTCCCGCCAGTCCCGATCTGGCGACACTGGTTGATCGGGTTGACCACATCCTGATTGAAAAATCGGCCCGCCGCCTGACTGCCAGCCGCGCGGGACAAAGGGTTCTGCAATATGACATCGCGCTTGGCTTTGATCCCATCGGAGACAAGAGCCGCGAAGGCGACGGCAAAACCCCGGAAGGCCTGTTCACAATCGACCGCCGCAATCCAAACAGCAGCTATCACCTGTCGCTGGGGATCACCTATCCGCAACCCAAGGACATCCGCCGCGCGGCTGCGGCAGGCATAGATCCGGGCGGAGATATTTTTATCCACGGCCAGCCCAACGCATTGGGTAATCTCGTAACGCTGCCAGGAGATTGGACCGCCGGCTGCATCGCCATCAGCAACACCGAAATGGAACAGCTGTGGCGGCTTGTGGATCTGGGCACCAGGGTGGAAATCAGACCCTAATAAGGGCTTTCCCCCAAAAAAAGGACCCGCAACCAACAGGTCTGCGGGTCGGCTATTTTCTATGGATCCCAGATCGTATTGACTGGGGGCACGTCCGTCAGATTGGCCCTACAGGCGGCTTTACAGGCGGCTTTCGGCACCTTCATTGCCCAACAGCCCAACCGGCGCATTTGGCGCGCGGTAGAAATCCAGCGGTGCCGTGTCAGAGGCGGCAGTTGCACGTTTGAACTCATAGCGCATTTCGCCACCCTCGGCCTCGGAGGCGACAATCAGGCACTGCGACACATGACGCGATCCCTCATAGAGATCGACCAATCCCCGCAGCTGCGGCACAAATTCCTCTTCGACTGAAAAGCCGTTTGCCCAGGTGCGCAGAACCGGGAAATAGCCACCCTCTACAGCCACCCGCAGACGGCTTTTCTTTTTCAGGCCGGAAACGCGTGCAGCATCCAGCGCCTCTTGAACAGCTTTTGGCACATAGGTGGTCATGGCAGTGGCCCTTTTGGTAATGGGTTGAGCGACGGGAATCGCATCAGGGTCGGCTTGGTACCTGCCTCTAAAGGTGACCCACAAACAGATAAAATCAAGTGAACATTTTGAAACAAACCCCGAGGTAGCAGGTCGGTCCCGGATAGGCTGTCCTGCTGCCCGTCGGGCGATCACAGGCCCCACGCGCACCAAAGGCCTGCGGGCACAGGGTCGTGATGTGCAGACATGCAGAGCAGCTGCGCGACAGCACGGATAGGCGCGGCAGAGATCTGCGCCTATGTGTTTCCCAGCCACCCATGCTGCGGGCCAGCCGAGTTAAGGAGAGAGATCAATGGGACTATTGATTGACGGGATCTGGAAAGACCAATGGTACGACACCAAGTCCACCGGAGGTGCGTTCAAACGCTCTGAAGCACAGTTCCGCAATTGGGTAACCGCAGACGGAAGCGCCGGACCAACAGGTCAGGACGGCTTTCAGGCCGAAACTGGCCGCTATCATCTCTATGTATCGCTGGCCTGTCCCTGGGCCCATCGCACCCTGATCTTTCGCGCGCTCAAAGAGCTGGAGGATCACATCACGGTCTCCGTCGTGCACCCGGACATGCTGAGCGAAGGTTGGACCTTTGAGCGCGACGCACATGGCGCCACCGGTGATCACCTGTTTGACAGCAGCCACGCGCATCAGATCTACACCCGCGCAGATGCCAAATATACCGGCCGCGTCACCGTGCCCATTCTGTGGGACAAGAACCGCAATACCATCGTGTCCAACGAGAGCGCCGATATCATCCGCATGTTCAACTCGGCCTTTGACGGTCTCACCGGCAACAGTCTCGACTTTTGGCCAGAAGAGCTGCGCGAACCCATCGAGGCGGTGAACAGCCGGATCTACGACACGGTCAACAACGGCGTCTACAAATGCGGCTTTGCCACCTCGCAAGACGCCTATGATGCCGCCGTGGGACCCCTGTTTGACTCGCTGGACTGGCTGGAGGATCTGCTGTCGCAGCATCGCTACCTGATGGGCGCCCAGCTGACCGAAGCGGACTGGCGTCTGTTCACCACATTGCTGCGGTTTGATCCGGTGTATCACCTGCATTTCAAGTGCAACAAAAAGCGGATCATCGACTATCCCAACCTCTGGGCCTATTGCCGCGAGCTGTACCAGTATCCGGGTGTGCAACAGACTGTTGGCATGCAGCATATCGTGCGGCACTACCATTACAGCCATGATACCATTAACCCCAACCGCATCATTCCGGTGAACCCGGATATCAACTGGCTGGAGCCCCACGGGCGTGGCCAGGCCTGAATAAACCGGCTCTCCCGGACCAGCCTGACACCTGCCCCCGAAGGCAAAGAACTGCCACGCGATACGGCAAAGCTGTCTTGCCTTATCGCGGCCCCTGTTTCATAGAAACAAGGCAGCGCCAAAGACATTGGCGGTGATAGCAGGTTGGGGCTTTTCCATGTCGGCACGTGTTTCTGAGAGCCAGATCGAAACGGGCGCAACCCTGCGCGACCATGGCGGCAATCTGAGCGCAGCCATCCAGCACTACGGCGGCAACCGCGCGGATTGGATTGATCTGTCAACGGGGATCAATCCCACAGCCTATCCGCTGCCCGATTTTGACGCCTCGGACTGGACCGCGCTGCCGGATACCTCTGCCAGTGCCGAACTTGAACAAGCAGCCCGGCGGTTCTGGAATGTACCCGCCGAAGCAGCGGTTCTGCCCGCGCCCGGAGCCTCTGCCCTGATTGCGCTATTGCCGGGGCTTGCAGATCCACGTTGGGTCAAGATCGAAACCCCGACCTACAATGAACATGCCGCCGCCTTTGCCAATCACGGCTGGGCGATCACTGGCAGCGGTCCTGCCGAAGCCTGTGTTGCGGTGCATCCAAACAACCCTGATGGGCGTCTGTGGCGCGCTGAGGAGATGACCGCGCCGCTGTGCATCATAGATGAGAGCTTTGGTGATATCTGCCCCGATCAAAGCCTCATACATCTGGCCGCCAGGCCCGGCGTCATCGTGCTCAAGAGTTTTGGCAAATTCTGGGGCCTTGCGGGGATGCGGCTGGGGTTTGCCATTGGCGATTCAGACCTCATTCAACGGCTTGCCCAGCTGCAGGGCCCCTGGGCGGTCTCTGGCCCGGCGCTCAAAACCGGTCTGCAGGCGCTGCAGGACCAGGACTGGGCCAATCACACCCGCCAGAGCCTTGCCCGCGACGCGCAGCGGCTGGATCAGCTGGCAATCGCGCGCGGCGCCACAGTGGTGGGCGGCACCGACCTGTTTCGCCTGTACCGGGTCGAGGATGCCGCACAGTGGCAAGAGCGGCTCGCCAAGGCCCATATCTGGAGCCGCATCTTCCCCTATTCAAAAACCTACATCCGCCTGGGCCTGCCACCGCAGCATGGCTGGGAGCGGCTGGAGGCTGCCCTATGAGCACCGCTGAGATCCTATTGCTCGCTCTGGTGCTGGACGCCGCCCTGGGAGAGCCGGACTGGCTCTGGTCGCGCCTGCCGCATCCGGCGGTTTTGATGGGCAAATCTGTGTCCTGGCTGGAGGCGCGCCTCAATACAGCCCCGAATACCGGCCTAGATACGGGCCTAGATACGGGACAGCATACCGGCCAAGACACCGACCGGGCCAAACGCGTCAGGGGCGTTGTGGCAATCACCCTGCTGGTCTGCCTCGGGCTGGGGCTTGGCTGGCTATTGTCGCTCTTTGGTCCCCTGGTCGAGCTGCTGCTGGCCGCCATTCTGATTGCGCAGCGCTCGCTGGTTGAGCACCTGCGCGCCGTCGCGGATGGCCTGTCGCAGTCCCTTGTGCAGGGGCGTCAGGCGGTTGCCATGATTGTCAGCCGCGACACCGACACGATGACCGGCCCCCAGGTCGCCCGCTCCGCCATCGAAAGCGGATCCGAGAATATGTCGGACGGGGTTGTTGCCCCGGCCTTTTGGTTTCTGCTGGCCGGGCTGCCCGGATTGCTGGCCTATAAGATGATCAACACCGGCGACAGCATGATTGGCTATCGCACCCCCCGCTACCAGGACTTTGGCTGGGCCACGGCGCGGATTGATGATCTGGTCAACCTGATCCCGGCGCGGCTGACCGGAGTGATGATTGCGCTGGCCGGCGGCGTGCTGCGCGATTGGCCCGCCATCGCCAGAGACGCGGCCAGACATCGCTCGCCCAATGCGGGCTGGCCCGAGGCGGCAATGGCCCGCGCGCTGGGGCTGTCGCTGGCGGGGCCCCGGTCATACGATGGTGAAATGCGCGATTTTGCCTGGGTGAACGCCCCCGGCACCAAGAGCATCACCGGCCCCGCAATTCTGCGCTGCTGTGACATTCTTTGGACCTCTTGGGCCATTGGGGTCGGGCTATTGGTTGCTTTTGCAGTCATCTTTTAGCACATACAATGTTTTAGAGCTTCATTAAGGACTGCCCGCCATGCGCATTTTGCCCCTCGCCCTTGCTGCCCTCTTGATGCCAGCAACCGCTTTTGCCCAATGTGGCGGCAGCTTTTCCGGCTTTGTCAAATCTCTCAAACAAGAGGCCCTGACTGCGGGATATGACAGGGCAACCGTCAACGGTTTTTTTAAAGGCGCCAGCCAGGACGCCAAGGTTCTGAGGGCGGATCGGGCACAGGGCGTGTTCCAAAAACCCTTTGTCGAGTTTTCCCGCCACCTGATCTCGCAAAGCCGCATCGACCGGGGCCGGTCGATGGCCGAAAAATACGACAGCACCTTTCGCCGGATCGAGACCACCTATGGCATCAACCGCGGCGTATTGCTGGCCTTTTGGGCCTTTGAAACCGATTACGGCAGCTTTCAGGGTGATTTCAACACCCGCAACGCGCTGATCACCCTGGCCCATGACTGCCGCCGCCCCGATCTGTTCCGCCCGCAGATCTTTGCGGCACTTGAACTGTACAAACGTGGCAATTTTGACCCCGCCCGCACCACCGGTGCCTGGGCCGGTGAAATCGGCATGGTGCAGATGCTGCCGCAGGATATCCTCGACAATGGCGTCGATGCCGATGGCGATGGCCATGTCAGCCTCAAGACCTCCGCTCCGGATGCGCTGATGTCTGGCGCCAAGATGTTGTCCCATCTGGGCTGGCAGGCCGGTGAACCCTGGCTGCAAGAAGTCACCATTCCCGGTGATCTGGACCTGTCAAAATCCGGCACCGACACCAAACTGTCGGTCCGGGACTGGCAGGCGCTTGGCCTGCGCGCCAAAGACGGCTCCCTGGCTGCTGGCACCCTCAAGGCCTCCCTGCTTTTGCCACAGGGGCACAAGGGGCCAGCCTTTCTCGCCTATCCAAATTTCGACGTCTATTTTGAGTGGAACCAGAGTTTTACCTATGTTCTGACCGCCGCCTATTTTGCCAATCGGCTCGAGGGCGCATCGATCTACGCCGCAGGCAAGCCCGAACAGGGACTGGCCGGAGCCCAGATGAAACAGCTGCAGCAGAAACTGCAGAGCCTGGGGTATGATGTCGGCAAGATTGACGGCATTCTTGGCGCCAAAACACGGGCAGCAGTCCAACGCGAACAACAGCGGCTGGGCCTGCCAGCCGATGCCTGGCCAACGCCTGCACTGCTCAACCATCTCTAGGACAGCGGGGGGCCTGAACCCGGCGTCTTCATCCAGAAAAGCAAAAGGGGCATGACTATTCATGCCCCTTTTTCGTAACGCGAGCACCGCGCGCCGGAGGGCTTACCACCTCCCGCGCCGTGGTCACGCGGTGCCACTTAGTAGTCGATGAGCTCTTCAAAATCGCCCATCAGGCGCGACCAGAGCCCCACCGCTGTGGCAAAATCATCGGCGCTGATGCCGCCGTCCCCCATGTAAAGATCCATCTCAAGCTTGGTTGATCCGTCCTCGGCAACATAGGCGCGAACCCAGCGTTTTTCAGCGTTAAAGTCGTTGACGGTCTTCAACCGGACGGCACCATCTGTGGCATAGCCGGAATAGAACTGGATGGAATCGCAATTGGTGTTGTTCTCACAGCCATAGTAGAAAATCGTGAATTCACTGCCATAGTGCTCGACGTTCAGCTGCGGATCCCCAACATTATCGACCAGGACCTCGACGCTGGAGCCTTCATCCAGGAAGAAACCCTCGATGCTGCTGGATTGTCTGGCGGTCAAATTATCTGCCTGTACGGCAAGGGGGCTAATCGCAAGAGCTGTAGCCGCAATAAGTTTTGTAAGATTCATAGTTCCCTCCAATTGAGTTTGTTTCAATGCTACCCCGAAGACCCAGGGAAGACCACACGGGCCGTCATCACCAGCGCCTAGTTTCGAAGACCTTCACAGGGCATGCAAGAGAAGATTTTTGACTGATTTTCCCCATAGTCCAAAAAGCATGCGCAAATTACACAGTCCGGTTTGCTCAACTCTCATTTAGGCGACAAGGGCTTCTGCCTTTTTCAGATCAACCGAGACCAATTGGCTAACGCCTTTTTCCTGCATGGTGACGCCAAACAACCGGTCCATTCGCGCCATGGTGACCGCATGGTGGGTGATGATCAAAAACCGGGTTTCGGTCTGGCGGCACATCTCGTCCAGCAGGTCACAGAACCGGGTAACATTGGCATCGTCCAGCGGCGCGTCCACCTCGTCCAGCACGCAGATCGGCGCCGGATTGGACAGGAACACCGCAAAGATCAGCGCCATGGCGGTGAGGGTCTGCTCACCGCCGGACAGCAGCGACAGGGTCGATAGTTTTTTACCCGGTGGCTGGCACATAATCTCCAGCCCGGCGTCCAGCGGGTCATCGCTTTCGACCATCACCAGATTGGCCTCTCCGCCGCCAAACAGATGGGTAAAGAGATTGGCAAAGCTGGCGTTCACCTCTTCAAACGCGGTGAGCAGCCTCTCGCGCCCCTCGCGGTTGAGACTGGCAATACCGCTGCGCAGGGTCTTGATCGCCTCTTCCAGGTCGGATTTTTCCGACACCAGATCGTCATGCTCGGTCTGGATTTCCCGCGCATCTTCTTCGGCGCGCAGGTTTACCGCGCCCAGGGCATCGCGTTGCCGCTTGTGCCGGTTCACTTCGGCCTCCAGCGCCTCGGCCCCTGGCATCTGATCGGGGCTGACCCCCAGCTGTTCCAGCAGCGCCTGCGGGCTGCAGTTCTGGTCTTCGCTGATCCGCTCAGCCGCGTGGGTCACGGTTTCACGCGCCGCCTCACAGAGCGCTTCTGAGCGCGCCCGTGCCTCGCGCCCTTCCGAGGCCAGACGTTCAGAATCGCGTTCAATCTGCACCAATTCCCGCAGCGCAGCCTCTGCGGTGATCAAGGCTTCCGAGGCTGTTGTCTTGCGCGCTTCGGCCTCCTCGATGGCTTCGTTCAGTTCTTCGCGTTTTTCAGCAATCTCCGCAGGCACCGCATGGGCCTCTTCCAACTCCTCCTGCGAGGCTTCGCGGCGTTCGGCCAGCTCGTCGATGCGGCGCTCTGCGGTTTCCAGCCTGTGCCGCCAGCCCGACAGTTCCTTGGTCACTTGCTGAGCCCGTTTGGTCCGGGCCTCGCCGTCGCGGCGCAGCTCATCATGGGCCGAACGATGGGTGAGCATGGTAATCCGGGCGGCTTCCACCCCCTGTTTAACGTCTTCGACCCCAGCCCGCGCCGCATCCAGGTCGCCAAGAGCCGCCTGGGCTGTTTCTGCCTCTGCCAGTTGCAGCCGGGCGTTCATCGCATCCTCGCTGTGGCGCGCAACAGCAATGCCCAGTGTCTCCAGCTTGCCCTCGGCCAGGTTGCGCTCGGCCTCTGCCCGGCTGAGCGCACGGGCCGCATCAGCCACACGTTGATCCGCAACCCGGCGCGCCTGTCGCGCGTTCTGATCTGCCTGCGTCACCTCTTCCAGGCGGCGGATCAGTGTCTCATGCGCCGCGCGGGTGCCATCGGCCCTGGCGCTGACCTGCTCCAACTCTTGCTTCAGCGCCTCCAGCCGGTTCAGCTGCTCCAGCCGCAACGCTGCGGCACTGGGCGCGTCTTCGGCCCAGGCGCGATAGCCATCCCAGCGCCAGATATCGCCCTCCAACGTCACCAGCCTCTGACCTGGCTGCAGATGCACCTGCAGCCCACGTGCGGTATCCCCGTCAACCAGGCCAATCTGGCCAATTCGGCGCGCCAGAGCCTCGGGACCGGATACATGCTTTGCCAAAGGCTCCACCCCGTCAGGCAGCGGCACATCGCGGGCATAGGTCGGCAGCTCGATCCAGCCCGTCGGCCCGTCCACCGCCGCCAAAGGTGCGCGCAGATCATCCGCCAGCGCCGCGCCAAGCGCCTTTTCATAGCCGGGGGCGACGCTCAGCTCGTCCAGAATTTGCCCCCTTTCAGCGGTGTCCCGCTCCAGCAGCTTTGCCAGCGCTGTCACCTCGGCCCGGATCGCCCCCAGCGCCCCCTCTGCCTCAGAGCGGTGCGCCCGTGCGGCGGATTCCAAGGACTGGGTTTCGGTGCGCAGCTCATCCGCCGCCGCCAGGGCCTCCTCGGCCATCTCCACGGCTTCGCGGGCCTCCTCCTCGGTGGCCAGAGCCGCCTCAAAACCTTCGCCTGCCAGCTCCAGGGCCTCGCCCGCCTGATCCTGCGCCTGCTGCGCCGCCGCACCTTCGTTTTCGGCCCGTGCCAGGGTGCGCTTGCAATCCTCAACCAGACGCAGTGCCGATTGATACCGCGCCGACAACCGCGCCACATCTTCGGTCAACTGCGTGAGATGATCCTCGCGCGCCTCCAGAATCAGTGCCGCTTCCCGCGCCAGCTCTGCGGCCTCGCTTAAACGCTCATCATGGCCGTCACTGGCCTTGGCCAGTTCCTTTTGCTCCCAGTCCAGCCGCTCAATTGTCTCTCCGGCATCGCGGTTGAGCCCGCCTTCGCGGTCAATGTCATTGCCCAGTTGCTGGATGCGGCTGACCAACCGTTCGATGGCCTGACGCGCCTGTGCCTCCTGATCCCCCAGCGAGTCACGCTGCACCACCAGTCGCTGCAGAATGGCGGCAGCAATGGCCTGCTCTTCGCGCAGCGGCGGCAGGCCTTCCTCGGCCTCGGCCCGATTCTGCGCCGCAGCCCGCGACAGGGCCTCGCCCTTGGCCGCCTGGGTCAGTCGAATGCTCAGATCCTGCTCCGCAGTCAGCCGGGCATCATCCGCCTCACGCCAGCGACGATAGAGCAACATCCCCTCCGCCAGCCGCAGCTTCTCACCGATATCGCGGTAGCGCTGCGCCTGTCGGGCCTGGCGCGCCAATTGCCCCAGCTGACCCGCCAGCTGTTCCACCACATCATCCACCCGCAACAGGTTTTGTTCGGTGTTTTTCAGCTTCAGCTCGGCCTCGTGGCGGCGCTGGTACAGACCGGAAATACCTGCGGCCTCTTCCAGAATGCGACGGCGCGCCTTGGGCTTGGCATTGATCAGTTCGGAAATCTGCCCTTGCCGCACCAGCGCCGGCGAATGCGCCCCGGTAGAGGCATCGGCAAAGAGCATCTGCACATCCCGCGCCCGCACATCTTTGCCATTTGATTTATAGGCACTGCCCACATCACGGGTGATGCGGCGCACAATTTCCAACTGATCCGCCTCGTTGAACCCCGACGGCGCCAACCGGTCCGAGTTATCAATCAGCAGGTTCACCTCGGCAAAGTTGCGCGCTGAGCGCGAGGTGGTCCCGGCAAAGATCACGTCTTCCATGCCACCGCCGCGCATTGCCTTGGCGCGGGTCTCCCCCATCACCCAGCGCAACGCCTCCAGCAGGTTGGACTTGCCGCAGCCATTGGGGCCAACCACGCCGGTCAGCCCGTCCCCGATGATCAAATCGGTCGGGTCGACAAAGCTTTTGAAGCCATTGAGCCTGAGTTTTGAAAAGCGCAAAGCCGCCCCTGAGTGATTCTTATGTCCAGCGAGTCCAGCAGCTTCGCAACAGCCCTGTCAACGCAAACGGCCCCATTGCTAGCGGCAGTTACCCCCAGCAGCGGCATATCTTGTGGATAACTGCCAAGAGCCGCGGAATCCTTAGAGTTCCGCGTTCATCTTTCCAGACCTTTTCCGGGGTGCGTGTCTCACTGATACCGAAGAGGCTGGCGCTGGCTTGCCCCTTCGACAGGCGCCCCTCGCTGCTGTCCACAGGATGGCAGGCACGCGCAGCCTCTCAAATCCGTTTTGCTCACCCCCCTTTGGAAGGACAGTCAAGCACCCCGACCATCAGTGCCTGATCCCCTAGAACAGCCTTGATCCGACAGCCGCTGACCGCCGCCATCGCCTGGGCCGCCCGCGTCCGCAGCGGGCCAAGGCGCGGTGCATATTGCGGATTGATCCGTATTGCCTCGGCCAGGTTTCCCCGCAGACGGATGTCAAAAACACTCCCCCCCGATGTCACCCGCGTGACCTTTGCACCGGCAAAATAGCCCTGCGGCGAATTGGCAAAATAGCCTTGCGGGGCGGAGGCAAAATGCCCCTGCCGCTCTGTGCAGGCCACCAGCAGTATAGGCAGAGAAATCACCAGAATACGCATGATCCGTCAAGCATCACACAACCCTTGCGCGAAATCCAGTCCAACCCTCACCCCAAGGGGTCTAGGTCTCTGTTAGCAACCGTCCAAGCCGTTCAATGCCAGTACGGATTTCCGCCTCATCCAGCACCGAAAAGCTCAGCCTGAGTGTATTGCAGCCGGCGCCATCAGCAAAAAAGGCCTTCCCTGGAACAAAGGCAATGTTTTCCTGATCCAGGGCGCGGCTTAGCACCTCGGCGGTGTCGACGTGTTGCGCAAGTGTGAGCCAGACAAACATGCCGCCTTTGGGCCGGGTCCAACTCACCCCCTCTGGCATAAACTCCTGCAGGGCGGCGAGCATTGCATCCCGGCGGGCCCCATAGGCACGCCTCAGCCCGGCGACATGGCTGTCAAAGCAGGCTTCAGCCACCTGATGCACCGCCATCTGGTTGAGGGTCGGCGAATGCAGATCCGCCGCTTGTTTCATCAGAACCAACTGCGCGATTACCGGTTTGGCCGCCACCACCCAGCCCAGGCGCAGGCCCGGCGACAGGGTTTTGGAGAACGAGCCACAATAGACCGTTCGACACTGTTCTATGCTGCCTTTTTCCGCAATCTCCAGCGCCAAAACGGGCGGGATCGACTCGCCCTCATAGCGCAGTGCCTGATAGGCGCCATCCTCGATTACGGCGCAGCCCAGGTCCTCGGTCATCTCCAGCAATGCCAGGCGTCCCGCGCGCGACAGGGTCTCGCCGGTTGGATTGGCAAAATCCGGTGACAGATAGGCAAATTTGACGCGGCTGTTGGCCTCAGCTGCGGCCTCTCGATAGCTCGCCGGGGAGCGGTTGCCACCGGGGTTGAGTTGATCATAGCGCGGTTCATAGGCGTTAAACGCCGCCAATGCGCCAAGGTAGGTCGGCCAGCCCACAAGTGCGGTATCATTGGGCGAGAGGAACAGTTTCCCCAGATAATCCAGTGCCTGCTGCGAGCCAGAGGTGATGAGGATATTATCTGTGTCGCAGGGGACGCCCATGCGGTGCATTTCGCCTTTGATCCACTGTCGCAGCGGCAGATAACCTTCGCTGACCGAATATTGCAGCGCCTGGGCCTGGTACTCTGGTTCCAATGCCGCCTGAAAGGCCGCTGAGAAAGCTGCAGCAGGAAACAGATCCGGGTCCGGGATGCCACCTGCAAAGGACAACAAACCGGGCCGGTTCAACAGTTTTAGCAACTCACGAATTTCGGAAGCCTTCATACGGTGCGTTCGGGTGGCAAAGAGCTGTTTCAGCAACATCGGCGACCTCCTTTTGGATTTGATTTCCGGCGAAAGTAGGAAAGTTGCAAATATAGTCAATATTGCTGACCTAATATTTCAACAGATGTGATCAGAATTTACAAATCATGCGCGCCGCTTGCAGCCTTGCACTAGGAGCGGTCATATGTTTTTACCAATTGCAGGGGGGCAGTCCCTCCTGCCCCCGTCCCCTCCAAGACCAGACAGAGGCCCCCATGCCGTTTCAAAAAGTCCAACCCGAGAAACTCTCAGCCTCTGTGGTGCGCCAGATCGAACAGCTGATCCTGCGGGGCATCCTGTCGCCGGGAGAGCGGCTGCCGTCGGAGCGCGAACTGGCCGAACGTCTGGGCGTCTCACGCCCGTCGCTGCGCGATGCCATTGCCGAGCTCCAGGAAGTCGGGCTGCTGGAATCCAAGGCGGGGTCCGGGGTTTTTGTGGCTGATGTTCTGGGCTCTGCCTTCTCGCCTGCGCTCATCCGGCTGTTTGCCCGCCATGATGAGGCGGTGTTTGACTACCTCAGCTTTCGCCGCGACATGGAAGGATTGGCTGCCGAGCGCGCGGCCAAGTTTGGCTCGGACGCGGATCTGAAACTGATCCAGACGATATTTGATAAAATGGTTGCTGCCGGCGATCCCTCCGTGTCGGATGCGGCCGCCAGTCTGGACGCCCAGTTCCATTCCGCCATCATGGATGCCAGCCACAATGTAGTGATGCTGCATATGATGCGGTCGATGTTTGATCTGCTGCACGAAGGCGTGTTCTACAACCGCCGGATCATGTTCAGCCGTCACACCACCTTCGAGGTGCTTTTGGGCCAGCACAGCGCCATCAACGCCGCCCTACAGGCGCGTGATCCCGCTGCCGCCCGGGCGGCCGTCGAGGCGCATCTGGACTATGTGAAACAGTCCCTGATCGACCACCAGCGCGCAGAACGCAACGCCGAGATCGCCCAGCAGCGGTTGGAGCACGAGAGCGCGAAGAGATAGCAAAGCGCCTGCCAGAATTCCCGGCTTTCTGCGTGCCAGCACAGGGCGGATTCGTGGCCAGACGTCCTATTGTTTGACCCTAAATTCCGGCAGGGACGCCGCCGGTTACGGGTAGGTTGATACCGGTTACATAGTTTGATTGCGGACCGGCAAGATAAGCAACCGCGTTTGCTACATCGACCGGCAGACCAGCGTCCGTCAAGGCAACATTGGCATAGCGTTGCGCCTTGATTTCGTCGACAGAGACATGGTTTTCCTCGGCCAGCCTCGCGTTGGCGGCGTTGTGCATATCCGTAGAGATATATCCCGGGCAGACAGTGTTACACAGGATGCCATCCGCGCCAAATTCCGCATCAAGCGTTTTTGATAGGCCAACCAGTCCGTGCTTCATTGCAGTATAAGCGCCAAAGCCGGGCCCTGCGCCAAGGCTAACGCCACAGTGCTACATTTTCGGGCCAAGGCATCACGTTCTTTTGAAATCGCACCCGCAATACGGTCATTGGGACGACGTTCCCGCCCCGACCTTGGAAAATGCCCATGCGGCGGATACAAAAAACCCGGCCACTGGGGCCGGGTTCTTTATTACTTAGCTACAGGTATACTTAGCTACAGTGATTATGTTTGATCAGTGCAGCTTGTCGTTGACGTCGGTGATAGCCGCTTCGATCAGCTTGTTGGCCTCAGTCGCGGTCATCTGCTTGGCGATCACTTGATCGGCAGCAGCAACAGCAATCGAAATCGCCTGGTCGCGCACTTCTTTTACAGCCGAGGCTTCGGCAGAGGCGATCTGCTCTTCCGCTGCCACCAGACGGCGGGCAATGGAAATTTCCAGATCTGCTTTGGCGTCTTCAGCCGCAGCCGCCGCATCATCACGGGCCGCAGCCACGATACGATCGGCCTGGGCCTGAACTTCCTGCTGCTTGCGCTCATAAGAGGCCAGAATGGTCTGGGCTTCTTCCCGCAGAGCGCGGGCTTCGTTCAGCTCATTCTGGATACCTTCGGCGCGGGCGTCCAATTGGCCACCCAGCAGGCTAGGCACTTTGACAAACAGCAAAATACCAACAAACAGAAGAAAGCCGAGCAGAACAACAAAGTTGGTGTTGCTCATCGAAAAGAAGGGACCAGAGGCGGCGAAGGCCGGGCTGGTGGCCCCAAGGGTGAGGGCAATTGCCAGAACTATGCGCATGTCCTTAACCTTTCATCCGGTCGGCAACCGCTGTCGCGACTGCTTTTGCATCAGCTTTGCCACCCAGCGCTGTTACCAGAGCTTCGGCGGTGTCAGCGGCCACAAGTTTCACGCTTTCCAACGCACCAGCTTTGATCTCACCGATGGCCTTTTCAGACTCAGCGACCTTGGCTGCAATCTGGTCATCCGCCTTGGCAATGGCTTCGTCCAGGCCAACCTGGATTTCGGCGCGTGTTTCGGCGGCGATACGCTGTGCCTCGGCGCGGGCGTCTGCCAGAGCCTTGTTATAAGCGTCTTCGGCCTCAACTGCCTTGGCTTTCAGATCTTCCGCCGCAGCAAGGTCGTTGGTGATGGTCCCCTGACGCTCTGCCAGAACCGCAGCAATGCGGGGCAGCGCGACACGCGACAAAATAAGATAGATCGCGACCAGCGCGATTGCCAGCCAGAAGATCTGGTTCCCGAAGGTCGAGAAATCCAGCTGCGGCATGCCCGGAGCAGAGCCGTGCGCGGCCTCGGCGGCGCCGTGAGCTGCGTCTTGCGTATTAGATGCCATGTCGTCCTCCTAGGGAACTTGCCGTTACATCGGGCGGTGGGCCGTTTGGCCTACCGCCCGACCGTAAGGATAAAGTGTCCTAAGGTCTTAGACTGCGAACATCAGCAGCAGAGCAACCAGGAACGAGAAGATGCCCAGGGCTTCTGCAAAGGCGATGCCGATGAACAGAGTAGCTGTCTGGCCGGCGGCTGCCGATGGGTTGCGCAGTGCGCCTGCCAGGAAGTTGCCGGCTACGTGGCCAACACCGATTGCGGCTGCGCCGGAACCAATTGCTGCCAGGCCTGCGCCGATGAATTTGCCGAGAGCTGCTGCTGCTACGAGTTCCATGATGTTTCTCCTTACGATGGAATGTGGTGATTTGGGATCTCGCTGACCCGGGATCGGATCAGCGGGGAACGTGTTGGATCTAGACCTTAGTGGCTCGGATGCAGGGCATCTTTCAGATACACGCAGGTCAGAATGGTAAAGACATAGGCCTGGATAAAGGCCACCAGAACTTCGAGAGCGTAGACTGCGGTGATGGCAAAGATCGGCAGGAAGCTGAACAGGCCCAGAGCGCCTGCAAAACCTGCAAAAACCTTCAGAACCGCGTGGCCCGCCATCACGTTGCCAGCCAGACGAATGCTGTGGCTCACGGGGCGTACGAAGTAGGAAATCAGCTCGATAATGGCCAGGATGGGGCGCAGCGCCAAAGGCGCGCTGGAAACCCAGAACAGGCCAAGGAAACCGGCACCATTTTTGACAAAGCCAACGATGGTGACGGTCAGGAACACCAGGCCCGCCAGGATCGCGGTGACAGCGATATGCGAGGTGGTGGTAAAGGACATCGGGATCAGGCCCAGGAAGTTGGCCATCAGGATGAACATGAACAGGGTCATGATATAGGGGAAGAACTTGACGCCATCTTTGCCGGCGACATCTTCAACCATCTTGTAGATGAACCCGTAGGTCAGTTCCGCAACCGACTGGGCGCGGCCAGGCACGATGGCGCGGCGCGAAGAGCCGACAACCATCAGCAAGAAGACGCAGGCAACCGCCAGGGCAAGCCAGAGGGTGACATTGGTGATTGCAAAGGTGCCCACTGCGCCGCCGGTCAGGGAGGCCACATTGAACTGATCCATCGGGTGGATCGCCAGAGCAGCGTGCTCAGGCGCAAAAACCAAGCCAGACACCACTACCAGTGCCAATGCTACGTAAAAGAACAGCTTGCCCATCGTTCCGCTTCTCCTGTCGTCAGGTGTTGATCACGCGATCAGTCCTGAGCCTTTGCATTTTCATCGGCCTGTTCGGCCAGTTTCTGTTCCTGGATCTCCTGCGCGGTGCGAAGCATCACCCTCACACCAGCGACAAGTCCCAGCAGTACAAACAGCACCATAAAGATAGGCAGGGTCCCAAAGAGGTGGTCCAACCCGTATCCGATGCCAAAGCCGATCCCAAGACCGGCTACCAATTCTATCACCATCCGCCAGGCCTGATTGGCCATCGAATAATGTTCATCCGCGCGCGGCTTGGGCTCTTGGGCCTTACGCGCCGCTGCCAGCTTGGCCTCCAGCTGCGCCATGCGCTGCTTTTGGTCATCATCTGTCACAGGCGCCATCCTCACGCGATTTCTATGAGAGGTGCTAAGGCGCTGGGGCCGCAGAGTCAATTGTTCAAGCGTCGCAGTGGAAATTACATCAACCAATTGAAAAAAAACAATATTTCAAGAACCATTCTCTCTCTCATCCAGAAAACTCACCCCTGCCCCCCTGACTTTGGGTCCCAAGACCTTATTCAACCAATCGGTTGATCTTACATTTCCCCGCATCGCAGGCTCCTGCCCCCCCCTTGCGGCAAGGCAGGGTCTTCGCTTGCCAAACCACATAAGAGCTAAGATTGTGCGCGCAGTGATCGAGGAGCAGCCCTATCGAAATACAACTCGTTATCCTGCTGGTCGTTGGAGCCTCTACAGCTGGCTTCATCAACGGCTTTGCCGGCTTTGGCACTGCGCTTGTCGCCTCCGGCTTCTGGTTTCTGGCCTTACCAGCACATATTGTTCCGCCGCTCATTATCATCTCCGCTTTGGTCGGGCAGCTTATCGGGCTGTTGAAATTATCGGTTGAGCTGAACTGGCGCAAATGCAGTTATCTGCTTTCTGGCGGTGTCTTGGGCGTGCCCCTTGGCGCTGCTGCGCTCGCCCTGATGAACCCGGCTCTGGTCAAAGCCAGTGTTGGTGGTTTTTTGGTGACTTACACCCTTTTGCAAGTTGCAGGCTGGCCAAAGCAGGCAGCCTCGGCATCTCCGGAGGGGCTGGCCGATAGAGGTGTCGGATTTGCCAGCGGTATTCTGGGAGGCTTTGCCGGGCTTTCCGGCGTCTTGCCACTGGTCTGGTTGCAGCTCAGAGGGTTTTCCGCGCGCGAACAGCGGGCGCGGTATCAGCCTTTCAATCTTCTTGTGCTGGCTTTTGCCTCACTCGCGCTGCTCGTGATTGGAAAATTGGACGGTGAGCTGATGATCTATGTCGCCATTTCGACCCCCTTTACCATCATCGGCACCCTTCTTGGGGTCAGAGCCTTCAAAGGCGTCAGCGAAAACAGCTTTCGCCGGGCGGTGTTGCTCCTGCTCTTGATATCTGGCGGGATCATTCTGGCTCAGGGCGTTTAACGTAAAGCGGAGCGTTCAGCCCCTGTTCTGTGCTTTCATTTGACCCCAGAGCCGAATAGTCTGCGCCAGATGTCCAGTGAACTTGATACAGTCTTTGCCGCTCTGGCCGACCCGACCCGTCGGGCGATCCTCACCATGTTGTTGGAGGATGATATGGCCGTAACCGATGTGGCTGAACCTTTTGAGATGTCGCTGGCGGCGATTTCCAAACACCTCACCATCCTGACCCGCGCGGGTCTCATCGCGCAGGAAAAACGCGGCCGGGTGAAATGGTGCAAACTGCAGCCCGACGCCATGCGGGCGACTTCGGTCTGGATGCAGGGGTTTGGCCAGTTCGAGCCGGTGAACCTGGATGCCTTTGAACGCTTCCTGGCCAGCGAACTGGACGGCCAGCCCGAGACGGCGGACATCACCGAGGCCTGAAAGGCCTGAGCGAGACTGCCCCCCTTCAGGCCTTGGCCCGGCGCACCGGCTTGGCCGCGTCCTCAAGCAGCAGCACCAGCGCCACCACGGTCAGCGCGATCCCCACCAGGATCAGCCCGGTTGGTGCCGGGTTGCCCAGCGCCACCTGCCAGACAATCACCCAACTGGGGGTCAGATAGGTATAGGCCATGACCTTGGCTGCCGGCAGGTGCAAACTGGCAAATTGCAGCAACACAAAGGTCATGGCGCTGGCAAAGATTGCCACATAAAAGATACCAACCCAGACCAGCATCGGCAGGGCGTCCCACTGGGTTGCCCTGATATCTCCCCAGCCAACGACCAGCAGAACCAGCGCCCCGGCCATCAGGGTGCCAAAGGTAAAGGCAATCGCCGGCTCGCCCCGGTTCAGCTTGCGCACGATGGGCGTATAGATCGCATGGGCGACACAGCCGACAAAATAGATCATCTCTCCGCGGCCAATATCAAAGGCCCGCAGCGCCGCCAGGTCCGCCTTGAAAATCACCCAAAGCGCCCCTGCCGCGCCGATACCTAGCGCCAGCGCCATGCGCGGCGTGGTGATCTGGCGCAGCAGCAGATAGCCAAAGATGCCGCTGAGCACCGGGGTGAGGGTAAAGACCGCCGAGGCGCTGACCGGATCTGCCGTCTGCAACCCATAGAACATCAGCACAAAGTAGCTGGCAAACAGCGCGCCCATCACCAGATACCGCCAGGGGGCGTGGAAATGATGACGCCGCAGCTTGCCACTTAGCCCCGCGACCGCGCCAATCACCACAGCTGCGATGACAAAACGCACCGCATTCAGCGCCATTGGTGCGATATCATTGGCGATCAGCACCCCCAGCGAAAACGACCCCGCCACCAGGACCGAAAACAGCAGCATGGCGCCATGGGCGCGTTGCACCGGGCTCATTGCTGCCAGGCCTTGGCGCGCTCTTTCAGAAAGCTGAGAAAGCTCTGGACCTTATTGGTTCGGTGCAGGTCCACATGGGTCACCAGCCAAAGGCTGCCTTCCCAATCAACCTGCGGATCCATCATCTTGACCAGAGCCGGGCGGCGCGAGGCCTCCCACATGGACATAAAGCCAATTCCGGCCCCCGCCATAACCGCCTCTTGCATCGCCACACCGTCAGAGCAGCGGAATGTGATCGTATCCTCAGTGGTGTGTTCGCGCAGCCATTGATTAAAAGGCGCCCTGCTATCCTGGTTGTCGGTGCCAACAAACTGGTGGTTCTTCAGGTCATCGATACCTTTCAACGGCCCGTGGCGATCAATGTAGCTTTGTGCCGCAAACAGACCGATTTTCTGCTTCAGGAAAGGCTGCACCACATTGTCCGGCTGATCCGGTGCATTGCCCGCCCGCAGCGCCACATGGGCCTCGCCATATTCCAGCCGAAACAGGCGCTCGCCAGTGAGGTAGCGAATAACCAGGCCCGGATGCATCTGCTGGAACTCGGTCAGGACCGGCACCAGAAGATGCGACATCGACGACAGCGAGGTCACCACCAATTCCCCCGAGACCTCACTGCCCTGGCCTTTGAGCCGACCCACCAATTGGCTGAACTGGTCATCGGTGGCCTGGGCCACTCGCAGCAAATCCTGACCGGATTCCGTTGGCGTATAACCCCGCGCATGGCGCTGGAACAGTTTGACCCCCAGACGCGCCTCGATTGCATCAATGTGACGGATCACCGTCGCATGATGCACCCCCAGAACCTCGGCCGCTCCGCTGACTGTCCCCATGCGGGCCACCTGATAGGCGGTGCGAACTTCGTCCCAATTCTCCATGACACTGTCCTCGCTTCAAATCCGCTTTGTGAAATTCGGCTATCAAGATCTACGCAAAATTGCACAAAACCTGTGCCAACACAGCAATTGAGTTCATTTTTGCTATACCCCATGTCTGAAGCAGACGAAACACAAAATAGGACATCAGATCATGACCTCCACAGTTCTGCATATCGACTCCTCCGCCCGCGCCGAAAATTCCGTCACCCGTTCGCTGAGCGCCGAGATCACCGCGCGGCTGTCGCCTGAAACCGTCATCCGCCGCGATCTGGCAACGCCGCTGCCACTGCTCGACGAAGCCTGGGTGGGGGCCAACTTTACCCCTGCCGATCAGCGCAACGATGAGCAAAAGGCGCTTCTTGCGCAGTCTGACGCACTGATTGCCGAGCTGAAACAGGCCGATACCATTGTCATCGGCACGCCGATCTACAATTTCTCGGTGCCCTCGACGCTGAAGGCCTGGATTGATCTGGTGGCCCGCGCTGGTGTGACCTTCACTTATACCGAAACCGGCCCCGTTGGTCTGCTGGAGGGCAAACGCGCCATCATCGCTGTGGCCTCTGGCGGTACTCAGGCCGGGTCGGATATTGATTTTGCCACCACCTACCTGCGCCATGTGCTTGGCTTTATTGGCATCACCGATGTTGAACTGGTCGCCGCAGATCAGCTGTCGATGGATGCCGAAGGATCTATGCAGCGCGCCAAATCTGCCATCGAAGCACTGGCTGCCTAAGCCGCCAGACCAGAGTCCTGACCCTGGCCAGACAGTAGAAATGTCAACACCGCGTCCCCCTGGGAGGCGGTGTTTTTGTTGTCGGTATCAAATCCGCCATGCTACCTCTGAGGGCCATGCTACCTCTGAGAGAATGTGGAACAGGGCGTTTGAACATGAAGAAAATTGGCATCCTTGGCGGCGTCGGCTGGGCCTCGACCCTAGACTACTATCGCGGCATTTGCGCCGGCAGTTGGCAGCGGCAAATCAAAAATGGTGCAAAGACCCACAGCGGCCCCCTTCCCTGCCCCCGGATCACCATAGAATCGGTCAACCAGGCCGAGACCCGCAGCCTGCGCGGGCGCCCGGGAGAAGAAGACAGCTGGGCCGCTTTTGATGCGGTGTTTCGCAACGCGCTCCTGGTGCTGCAAACCGCAGGATGCGATTTTGCGGTGATTGCCAGCAACACGCCCCATGCGCGCCTGCATGCCATCCGCCAGGGGGTCGAGATGCCTGTGCTGTCGATTTTTGATGCAACCGCACAGGTGGTTGCAAAAACCAAGGCCGCCTCCGCCCTGGTGATCGGCACCAGGGTCACCATGCAGGCCCGCAACTACGCCGAGGTTCTGGCGCCCTACGGGATCCGGGCCAATCCCACTCTGCCCCCAGCCGAGATTGCCGAAGCCCAGTCGATGATCGACGAAGACTTTCACGGCGGCGCCTCGGCAACGGCGCGGACACGGCTGCTGCGGTTTTGCCAGAAACATGCAAGCGCCGGCGAGGCGGTGATCCTTGCCTGTACCGAACTGCCACTGGCCTTTCCCGATCACATTGATGAGCCCAGTTTTGAGGCCGCAGGGGTCTTGTTCATCAATCCCTCAGCAGCCCATGTCGCAGCGGCGCTGGATCTGGCAGAGAAGGAAACCGAGGGCCAAGCGCCCGCCTAGGTTCTGACGTCAAATCCAGTGGGGGTCGCAACCGATATGGGCCAGAAAGGTCAGAAAATCCTCCCGTGCCATCACCACGGTACGATCATTCACCAGCGGGTGCATATTGATCACATCCACCTCCTGCGCCGCAGCATCCATATAAAAGGTCACGCCCCGGTCAACGCCCGTGATCATTGCCAGCGGGCTCACCGCGCCCGGGCGAATGCCCAGGTTCTGCATCAGACGGTCAGCAGAGCCAAAGCTCAGCCCGCCAACGCCAATTTCCTGTCCCAGCGCCTTGAGGTCGATCTCACGGTCCTGTTCGACAGAAATGAGATAGTTGCGCTTTTTGCGATCGCGCAGGTAGAGGTTCTTGATCTTCAGGCTGCTGACGCCGGGCTGCTGCATCTCTGCCTCAACCTGCTTGGCCTCCTGCACGGTCCGCAGCGGCACATGGCTGAACAATCTATAGGGCAACCCCCAGTCATCAAGCTGCGCCAAAAGCGCATCTGAGCTGACGGGCAAGGCGTCCTGTTGAGCGGCAGTGGCGGCATCCATGTTTCAAATCTCCCCAAGGCGGTGTTTTGCGTAGCCTTCAGATCACGCAAAAAGCCCCAGTGACGCAAGGGGCGATGCGCCCCCTGGAGGCAAAACTGCGCCACAGGCAAAGACCAAAACCCCAAACCGGCCAGTCCGCCGGGTCAATAAAACAACTGTCGAACCGGCGGTCAGCCAGGCCTCAAAGCCGGGCATCAAACAGGTGGCAAGCCGAGCGCTTAAACGGGCGCGAGATCTTCCTGCCTGACCTCCTCGTAGTGGTCAAACGCAGTCTCGAACCAGCCGGTGCCCCGGGTGGCGCTGGCCAGGCTGTGACACAGGGCATCCTGCGCGATCAGCGGCAGCAATGCCTCCAGCACATCCCAGCCCGCAGCGCCCTCTTCTGCCGCAAAGCCAAGAACCTGCCCCTTCAGGTTGCTAATCACCGGAATCACCCCGCCGGAAAACACCGAGGGCACGTGAATGGCCGCCTTCATGATGGGTTGCAAAAGGACAAGATCAGCCTGGTCCAAAATGCTCCGCACCGCATTCTTGGCCGCCATGCGAAAGGCAAAATCAGAACTGTCCACGGCGTGATGCTTGCCATCTTTCAAGATCACCGAGACATCCACCACCGGGTGGCCGTTGTTGCCTTCGCGCAGGGCCTCGCGCACGCCGGCCTCAACTGAGGGAATATAGACCTTTGGCACCGCGCCGCCCTTGACCCTATCATGGAACTGAAAGCCGCCGCCCCGTGGCAGCGGGTGGATTTCGATCACGACATCGGCAAATTGCCCCGCCCCGCCTGACTGTTTGCGGTGACGGTAGCGCAGTTCCATTGGCTTTCTGATGGTTTCACAAAAGGCTGGCGGCACCTGCTCGCCAACGGCTTCGACGCCAAATTCGGTTTCCAGCGTGGCAAGCACCCGGCGCAGATGCAGCGGCCCCTGCAGATACAACAGCGCGCGCCCGGAAATCGCATCCTGTTCCAATCGAACCGCCGGGTCGATCCCCACCAGACGATCCAGCGCCGCCGAGAGGCGCGCCTCATCGCGCTCATGCACCGGCATGACCAAACGCCGATAGGTCGAAGGCCGTGGCTGCGCCCACTCCGGCAGCCCGGCGCTGCCATCGGCAGAATAGCAAAAGCCAAGGTTCAGATGGTCCGACTTCACCGCTTGGCCAATGTCCCCGGCCTCCAACCCGTTGCGCGACGGGTCGGTGCTGCCGCGATCCCCCTGCCCCTCCTCGGCGCCAGTGGCCAGCCCGGTCAGCCCGCCCAGGGTGCTGCCACCAACCGGATTGCCCGCGCCCAGACCGCCATCCAAGGCACGCAGCAGGACGGTTTTGCCAAGATGTTTGACCTGATCCGCCATGCAGCCGACAGCGACCACATCCGCCAGGCCCTCTCCCAGTTTGGCCAGCCGCGCCCGGGTGGCTTCCACATGCGGCACCTCATGACGCAGGGATTTCATCAGGCGCAACACCCCGTTGCTGTGTTCCGCCGCCCCCAGCAAGGCGGGGAACAGATCGCTATGCTGCAACAACCGGGTGGCAATGTCATAGGCCTCTGTTGCCAGAACCTCGCGGTCCTCAATCAGCTCCTCCAGCAAATGATCGTCAAAATCCGCCAGGGCTTCCAACATCTCGCTGCGGGCTGCCTTTTCGCGCCGCTGCATTTCCGTCGGCAATTCAATCAGGGCCGAGGGCTGGCCTTCGATGTATTTCCAGGCCCTTTCCGAGATCAAATCCACCGCCCCCACCACCTGACCCGCTTTGCGGATTGGCACCTGGCGCAGAACGATGCCGTGATTGCTGTAGGTTTGCAGGGCGGCGATGATATCGGCAATGCGGCCCCTGGCCTGATCTATACGGTTGATAAACAGAAAGGCGGGAATGCCGGCCTCTTCAAGCTGGCGCAGATAAGGCGCGGCCAGAACCGCGGCCTCCGGATCCGCAGGCACACAAAGCACCGCCGCATCGCTGGCCGTCAGCACAGGCCCGATCTGGGCCTGGTTTTCGGCGCCGCCAGAGATGTCAATGACCGCCCAGTCCTCTCCCATAAACGAAAACGGCTGCATCGCTGCAACCGTTGCCGTTTCCTGCCGTTTGCCCATGACCCCGTCGAGGCCAGCCAGTGCCCTTGCCAGGGTCGTTTTGCCAGATTGTGATGGCCCCAGTATCGTGAATACACGCATCTCTCTTGGTCCTCCCTCAGCCAGATGGCTGCCCGGTCGGCCATGCGAAGACTTGACGCCTTCGCCTGTGTTACCTGATGCGGTGTCTGCCTCGCGGCGCCCAGTAGTTCGGTGAGATCCGGTCCTTTGATGGGGCACCTCTCTGCCCGATGTTGCGAGCCTCTGCCTGCCTGAGTCAAGCCCAGGTCGGCAGCTGACCTTCTCGTGCGCATCAATTTCACTAGGATGTAACCATGCGAATCACGCGAAACACCTCAGACCAACTGATTATCGCCAATACGCCCTGGCTGATCGGGATCATGCTCATCTTGTTTATTCTGGTCTTCATCGGCGCTGGTCTTCTCGTCGCCACCGCAGAAGACGGAGATCTGTGGTTTGGGATATTGTTTGGAAGCCTGGGCGGCGGCCTCGGTATTGCTGCCTTTTGCGCCTTTGTGCGTCGCGTGCAGATCATCTTTGACCGCTCCACAGGCAAGATCTCCATTCGCCGCCAGTCAGTCTTTGGCTACAGCAGCGCGGATCACCCGCTGGAGCAACTGTCCCATGTGGAGATAGAACAGACCACCTCGTTTCGCGATGGGCGCAGTTCGACCCTGTATCGTCCGACCCTGATTCTCGCGGCGGGATCCTCTGCCGCGAACAGCAAAACCCGCATCCCGATTGTCGCCGCCTATACCAACGGGGCAGGCCCCAACCGGATTGCCACGGCTGTGAACAGCTGGCTCCCGGCAAAAGACCTGATCTGAACCAGCCTCGCTCCAGCCCGAAACCTGGCCGAAACCTGGCCGAAACCCGGCCCAAGCCTGTCTTCGCTTGACTCTGTCAGCCAATCCACGTAACGCAACAGCGATATCCGGAAGCCTCTAAGTCTTCCGGTCCCTGACCTGTCGGGGATCGCCCTCCACCAGCGTGTTACGCCCGTGGGGGCAATTCTGTTTGGATTGCTCTCACGACGGACATCTGGCCCGAAGGGCATTTGCGCATGGGCACCCCGCTCACTACATAGGGGCTGTCTGGTTTTGAAGTCGGCGAAGGAGGCCGTAAGCCATGTTTGAAAATCTATCCGAACGGCTTTCCGGGGTCTTTGACCGGCTGACCAAACAGGGCGCCCTGTCCGAGGAAGATGTCAAAACCGCCCTGCGTGAAGTCCGTGTTGCCCTGCTTGAGGCCGACGTCTCGCTGCCGGTGGCGCGTGATTTTGTCAAAAAAGTCCAGGAACAGGCCACCGGCCAGTCGGTGACCAAATCGGTCACCCCCGGCCAGCAGGTTGTGAAGATCGTTCACGATACATTGGTGGATGTGCTGCGTGGCGACGAAGACCTCGGCACCCTCAAGGTCGATAACCCGCCCGCCCCGATCCTGATGGTGGGTCTGCAGGGCTCTGGTAAGACCACCACCACCGGCAAGCTGGCCAAACGGTTGAAGGACAAAGAGGGCAAGCGGGTGCTGATGGCCTCGCTTGACGTCTATCGCCCCGCCGCGATGGAGCAGCTGGCGGTGCTGGGCGCCCAGATTGGCGTCGATACCCTGCCCATCGTTGCCGGTCAGAAACCGGTAGATATCGCCAAACGCGCCAAACAGCAGGCCGCCCTGGGTGGCTATGACGTCTATATGCTCGACACCGCCGGTCGTTTGCAGATCGACGAAGTCCTGATGCAGGAAGTCGAAGACATCCGCGACGTGGTCTCCCCGCGTGAGACCCTGCTGGTGGTTGATGGTCTGACCGGTCAGGTCGCGGTTGAGGTCGCCGAGGAATTTGACGCCAAGATCGGCATCTCCGGCGTGGTGCTCACCCGGATGGATGGCGATGGCCGTGGCGGTGCAGCCCTGTCGATGCGCGCGGTGACCGGCAAGCCGATCCGCTTTGTCGGCATGGGCGAAAAGATGGAGGCCATCGAGACCTTCGAACCAGAACGGGTCGCTGGCCGTATTCTGGGCATGGGCGACATTGTTGCCCTGGTCGAAAAAGCGCAGGAAACCATCGAGGCCGAACAGGCCGAGCGCATGATGAAGCGCATGATGAAGGGTCATTTCAATATGAATGACCTGAAGATGCAGCTGGAACAGATGCAGCAGATGGGCGGCATGGAAGGCATGATGTCGATGATGCCCGGCATGGGCAAAATGGCCAAGCAGGTGCAGGACGCCGGCTTGGACGACAAGGTCATCAAACGCCAGATCGCCATGATCCAGTCGATGACCAAGAAAGAGCGCGCCAATCCCGGCCTGCTGCAGGCCAGCCGCAAAAAGCGGATTGTCGCCGGCGCAGGTATGCAGGTCTCTGATCTGAACAAGCTTCTGAAAATGCACCGGCAGATGTCGGACATGATGAAGAAGATGGGCAAGATGGGCAAAGGCAAGATGCTGAAGCAGGCCATGAAAGGCATGCTCGGCAAAGGCGGCGGCATGGGCGACATGGCGGGTATGGATCCCAGCCAAATGGACCCCAAAGCGCTGGAAGCGGCAGCCAAAGCCATGGGCGGCGGCAAGGGAATGCCCGGTGGTCTGCCCGGCCTTGGTGGCCTGGGCGGCATGGGGCTGCCCGGCGGGCTCTCTGGCTTTGGCAAAAAGAAATAACATGATCCAGGTTCCCACCATAGAGACTCAGCGCCTGATGCTGCGCCTGCCTGCGTTGAGCGATTTCGAGCCGCTCTGCGCCTTCTATGCCTCGCCCCGCGCCGATTTTGTCGGTGGTCAGATGGAGCCGGACAAGGTCTGGCGCCATCTGGCGCTGGAGATCGGCCACTGGCACTTGCGGGGCTATGGCCGCTGGACGCTGGTTGAAAAGGACAGTGGCAAAGCTGCAGGCATCATCGGCTTGTGGAACCCCGAAGGCTGGCCCGAGCCGGAAATCGGCTGGGACCTGTTTGAAGGTTTTGGCGGCAAGGGCTACGCCACCGAGGCCGCCACCGCCGCCCGCACCTTTGCCTATGAGACCCTGGGCTGGACAACCGCGATCAGCCTGGTCGCGCCTGACAACCACGGCTCGCGCGCGGTGGCACAGCGCCTGGGCGCGGGTCGCGATGGTGACTTTACCCATGTGCGCCTGGGCGCGCTGGAAGTCTGGCGCCACATGAGCCCCGATGATCTGGCGGCTGGCGGCATGGAGGGCTACGCATGACCGTGCTCTCACTGCCTATCCCGGTGATCGAAACCGAACGGCTAATCCTGCGCGCGCCGCATGGCAGCGATTTGAAACCCCTGGCTGAGTTCTTCACCACCGAGCGCAGCCATATGGTTGGCGGTCCGCGTGACGCGGCTGGCGCCTGGGATTCGCTGGTGGCCCGGCTGGGGCATTGGTCCCTGCATGGTTTTGGCCTGTGGCATATAACCGACAAGGCAACCCAGGCCTTTGTTGGCTGGACCGGCATCATCTTTGCCCCCGGCTGGCAGGAACCCGAACTGGGCTGGGCTGTGTTTGAGCAGGCCGAGGGCAAGGGCATCGCCTCCGAAGCCGCCAGCGCCGCCCGTCGCTACGGGGCGATGCATCAGGGCCATGACGGCGTCATCAGCTATATCCGCCCCACCAATGCCCGTTCCCGCGCGCTGGCGCAAAAGCTTGGCGCGACGCTCGAAACACTGGGCGATCTGCGCGGCACCCCTTGTGAAATCTGGCGGCACCCCAAGCTGGAGGCCGCAGCATGAGCAGCCAGAACATCCCAGTTCTTGAGACCCAGCGCCTGGTGCTGCGCGGCCCCGAGGCCGAGGACTACCCCAATTTTGAGGCCACCTTTGCCTCTTACCGGGCGCGGTTCATGGGCGGACCGCTGAACGCCTATGAGGCATGGATGCTCTATGCCGCCGAAATCGGCCATTGGCAGATCCACGGGTTTGGCATGTGGATGATCCACGACAAGGCAACAGATGCGACCTACGGCATGGCCGGCGGCTGGATGCCTGCGGGCTGGCCGGAACGGGAAATCGCCTGGATCATCTGGCCCGATGCAGCCGGTCACGGCTACGCGCTGGAGGCCACCAATGCCGCCCGCGCCTATTTCTACGAAACCCAGGGCTGGGAGACCGCTGTCAGCTATCTCGACCCCAAGAACCTCGATTCCATCCGCCTGGCGGAACGGCTTGGGGCGGTGAAAGACCATGACGCCAGCACCATTGATGGCAATGACGCGGTCTATCGCCACCCCGCCCCTGCAGCGCTGAAGGGCAGCCAGATTGCCCATGGCATCGAGATGGAAATCAGCCACTACGCCGACCCGCTGTTCAAACCAAAAGGATGGGCTCTTGACTGATCACATCACCCCACCCGAGGACAATCAGGACGACGTGGCCCGCGCTGCCGAAATTCTGCTGGGACACCGCGAAAGCATCGACCGGCTGGATGCAATCCTCGTCTATACATTGGGCGAGCGGTTCAAACACACACAGGCCGTGGGTCAGCTCAAAGCTGAACATGCGCTGCCGCCCTCGGACCCCACCCGTGAGGCCGCGCAGATTGCACGGCTCGAAGATTTGGCGAAACGGGCCAACCTGGACCCCGATTTTGCCAAGGCTTTCCTGAATTTCATCATTCAGGAAGTCATCAGACACCACAAGAAACACCAGGAATAACAGGGCAATCCCTGTAAACGCCATCAAAGGAGACTACACCCATGGCTATCAAACTTCGTCTGGCCCGTGGCGGCTCGAAAAAACGCCCCTTCTACCGCATCGTGGCTGCTGACAGCCGCATGCCACGTGACGGCCGTTTTGTTGAAAAGCTCGGCACCTATAACCCTCTGCTGCCCAAAGACAGCGAAGATCGTGTGAAAATGGACATGGAGCGCGTTCAGTACTGGCTCGGCCAGGGCGCCCAGGTCACCGACCGTATCGCCCGTATGCTCGAAGCTGCCGGCGTGCGTGAAAAGGCCGAGCGCTCCAACCCTAAAAAGGGTACCCCTGGCAAGAAAGCCCAGGAACGCGCTGAAGAGAAAGCCGCCAAGGCTGCCGAGCCAGCCGCAGACGCGGAATAAGACAATGGGGTCGCGGGACCTGCCCCCCTTGGGGACCAAAAGTGAGGCGCCTGATGGTGCCTTTCCAGAGGCGTTCCGCACCCAGCTTGATCTCTTGATGCAGATGCGGCGCGACGTGCGCCGCTTCCGCAGGGATCCGGTGGATGAGGCAGTGCTCGCGCGCTGCCTCAACGCCATCCAGCTGGCCCCCTCGGTGGGGCTGAGCGAACCCTGGCGCATCCTGCGCATCGACAGCGATGCCGCCCGTGATGCCGCCCTGAAGAATTTTGAAAAAGCCAATGCAGAGGCCCTGGCAGGCTATTCCGGTGAGCGCGCCACGCGCTATGCGGACCTGAAACTGTCGGGCATGCGCGAAGCCCCCGTGCAGCTGGCGATTTACTGCGATGATGACACCGCGCAGGGCCATGGGCTGGGCGCCGCGACCATGCCAGAGATGCGCCGCTATTCGGTGGTCACAGCCATAACCCTGTTCTGGCTTGCCCTGCGCGCCGAAGGCCTGGGGCTGGGCTGGGTCTCGGTGCTGGACCCCGATCAGCTCAGCCGCGATTTGCAGGTGCCGACCGGCTGGCACCTGATCGGATATTTCTGCATCGGCCTGCCCGAAGAGCTACACGACAGCCCGGAACTGGAACGCCTGGGCTGGGAAAGCCGCCAGAACTCGTTGTCAATCGAGACACGTTAAGCCGATGGGACGCTTGATCCGCCTTGTAATTTTTGTTGCGATCGCTTTTACCTCGGGCATTCTATTCGAGCGCAGCCATCAAAAGGACCTATGCGCACAATCCGGTGGCCAATGGATGCGCGCCGGGTTCTGCGCCGGAGAGTGAAACCCCATGAGTGTTCCTAAAAGTGAACTGATTTGTGTCGGCGCCATTGCTGGATCTTATGGCGTGCGCGGCGAAGTGCGCCTGAAAAGCTTTTGCGCCCAGCCCGAAGAGATCGAAACCTATTCCCCCCTCACCAGTGAGGATGGCAGCCAGAGCTACAACATCACCCTGACCCGCGCCGTAAAGGGTGGCTTTTGCGGCCGTATTGCGGGCGTTGAGACAAAAGAACAGGCCGACGCGCTGAAAGGCCTGCGCCTGTTCACCTCGCGCGATCAACTGCCAACGCTGCCCAGCGACGAATATTACCACGCCGATCTGATCGGGGTTGAGGTCTTTGACACCGGCGGCGTGTTGCTGGGTACGGTGAAATCCGTGCAAAACCACGGCGCCAGCGATCTGCTGGAACTGACGGGCGAGGGGCTGAAAGGCACCGTATTCCTGCCTTTCACCCTGGCAGTGGTGCCCACGGTGGATCTGGAACAGGGTCGCATCATCGCAGATCCACCAGAGGGATTGTTTTAACCCCCCGCTGAGCCTCGGTCACTCCGCTGCCAGCAGCGCGTTGAAGACCTGCAGATAAATCTCCGCCAGTCTCTCTGCCCGCTGAATGGTTTTTGGATCCGGCGACCGGGGCTTTTGCGCCAGCATTACCCAGGATTTAAAAAGCCGCCGCGCAAAGAAGAAGCGAAACACCGGGTCATTTTCCAGATCACGCCCATAGCCCTGCTGAAAAGCGGCCCAGTCCACCTGTGCCACCAAGCCATAGCCCGGCGCGCGCCCCCTCCTGTGCCAGATGGTCTGGACAGTTTGCCAGCCAGAGGGTGGCGAGGTCGCGCTGTGGAAAGATCCCCCTGTGGTTGGCAAAGTCGATGAAGCAGGTTGTGTCTTCGCAGAGGAGAATATTGCGCAGATGCAAATCGCCATGTTCCAGGGCGGCGTCAAAATCCTGCCCACGGGCTGCGCGGCCCAGCCGGTGCAACAAGGCACAGAGGCCCAAAAACTTATGCGGTTTTGGCAGCTCAACCAGCCCGCTCCGCACCGCCCGCGCCCGTTCAGAGATCCGCGTCAAAAAGGGTTTCGGCCAGAACTGCCGCCTCCCCACCCCGGAAACCCGGTGCAGCGCCGCCACCGCCTGGCCAATGTTCTGCAGCACCGCCGCCCTGTCGCCAAGGCCGTATTCCGTCGCGTGCAAAGCCCGGAGGGCGGTGTCACCGGACGCAAATTCCATCAGATAATATGGGTGTTCGCGGTCCTGCCACAGGATCGCCGGGGCTGAGACCCCGGGTTCAGATTTCAGACCGGCAACCGCTGCCCTGTGGCGCGCCAGGATCGCTGCAAACGGGCTGGGCGGGCAGCCGTCAAAATCCGCCCGCAGCACAAACCGCTCCCCCTGCGGCAGCTTGATCTCCAGAACGCTGCGCCAGTGCTGCCTGCTGCTGTTGACCGGCAACCTGCGAAAACTGGCATCTGCAACGGGCACCCCCAGTTCTGCCGCGATCTGCGGCCAAAGCGCCTCAGCCCGCGCCTGTATCTGATCAGCGGGCTGCGGCATTGCCCCACCTGACCGGCCAGCGGCCCGCTCTAATTCCATCCAATCACCACAGCTTTGTGTTGCGCGTAATTCTATCTGAACTAAACACGGTAGTATGACTACACCAAACAAATCCCATGGCCGCAAGGCGATCCGCCCCTCCCTGAAGCCGCGTGAGCTGATGACGCCGACGCCTGAACTGGTCGGCGTCTGGAAGGCCAAGATCCTGACGCTGTTTCCCACCGCCTTTCCCGGCGTTCTGGGCGAGAGCCTGACCGGCAAGGCGCTGCAGGAAGGGCTGTGGCAGCTGGAAACAGTGGATCTGCGTGAATTTGGCGTTGGCAAACACCGCAATGTGGATGACACCCCGGCAGGGGGTGGTGCCGGCATGGTGTTGCGGGCGGATGTTCTGGGCCATGCCATTGACCGGGCCATGCAGGACACCACCGCCCCCCAGGGTGGCAACTGGCCGCTGATCTACCTCACCCCGCGTGGCAAGCCGATGGATCAGGCCATGATGCAAAACCTGGCGCGCTGCGATGGCATCACCCTGCTTTGTGGCCGGTTTGAAGGCGTCGATGAGCGGGTCCTGGAGCATTACAACATCCAGGAGGTCTCGTTGGGGGATTTTGTCATGACCGGCGGCGAGCTGGCGGCGCAGGCGCTGATTGATGCCACCGTGCGGCTGATCCCCGGCGTGCTGGGCAATCAGGCCTCAACCGAGGAAGAAAGCTTTTCCTCTGGCCTGCTGGAGCACCCGCAATATACCCGCCCGGCGGAATGGCAGGGCCGCAGCATTCCCGAGGTGCTGATGTCCGGCCACCACGGCAAAGTGGCAGAGTGGCGACAGCAGATGTCGGAAGAGATCACGCGGGCGCGCCGCCCCGACCTGTGGCAGGCCTATGAGGCCAGCAGGCCGCCGCAAAAGCCCAAGCGCAAAAAGAAGTGACGCATAGTCAACCACGACAGCCTGCCTGCTTCCATGCATCATGCCGGTAATCATCTAAAAGTGTGACTGCGGCTGCGCCCTGCAACAACCAGCGCCCAGCCCGGACCGGGGAGAGAATTTATGGGTCGAGTATTGCTGCGCCTCTTGGCTGGGTTGGTTTTGGTAATCGTCGTTCTGCTGGCCGTGCTGATCTTCAACACCCTGCGCTATGCGCCAGAGGCCAGCGCCGACACCGGCGAACCCTATGATCTTGGCGCAGATATCGAGCAGGCTACCAAAGATCTGTCAGCGGCGGTCAAATTCCGCACCGTTTCGACCGATTTAACCCACCCCGACTTCGCAACCTTCCTGACCTTCCTGCAGGACAGCTACCCGCTGGTGCACAGCACCATGAGCCGCGAAGTGCTGGCCCGGCAGACGCCACTATACAAATGGCAAGGCAGCGACCCAGGCCTCGCCCCCATCTTGCTGGCAGGCCATTATGATGTTGTGCCCATTGCCCCCGGTTCCCATCATCTTTGGGAGCACGAGCCCTTTGCTGGCGTGATTGACGATGAATTTGTCTGGGGCCGTGGCACGCTGGATGACAAAGGCGCCGTCATCGCCATGCTCACCGCAGCCGAAAAGATGATCGCGGATGGCTTCACCCCCAAGCGCACGGTCTATTTCAGCTTTGGCGGCGATGAAGAGATTGGCGGCCTTGGCGCCATGGCCGTCGCTGTTCACCTGAATGAGCAGGGCGTCGAGCTGGACTGGATGTTGGATGAAGGCTCCTTTGTGCTGGAGAAGGTCATCCCCGGCCTGGATCAACCCGTGGCCAGTATCAACCTGTCGGAAAAAGGCTATGTAACCTTGGAGCTGGTGGCAAAATCCGCCGGGGGGCATTCGTCAATGCCGCCGCGCGTCACCGCCGTTGGGCGTATCGCCAGGGCCATCACCCGACTGCAGGACAATCCCGTGCCCGGCGGGCTGAGCGGCATCTCGGAAGAGTTCTTTGACGGTCTCGGGCGGCATTTCTCGTTTGGCAAACGGCTGGTTTTTGCCAATCGCTGGCTGTTCAAGCCGCTGCTTGAATCCATTCTCGCCGGGTCGCCAACAACAGATGCCATGCTGCGCAGCACCACCGCGCCCACCATGCTGACAGGATCCAGCAAGGACAACGTGTTGGCCGCCGAGGCCTCTGCCAAGATAAATTTCCGCATCCATCCGCGCGATTCCGTCGCCGACATCGTGGCGCATGTGCGCCAAACCATCGACGACCCGGAAATCGAAATTCGCTATGACGAAAGCCTGGCCAACCCGGCTTCGCCGGTGTCTTCCTCGGAGGCCACAGGCTATTTGGATATCAAAACCTCGATCCTGGATGCCTTTGGCCCCTTGGCAACGGTGCCCGGTCTGACCATTGCCGCCACTGATGCGCGCCACTATGGCAAGGCCGCCAAAAACGCCTATCGGATCAACCCGTTCAAAATCGACGGCTCAGATCTGGTGCGCTTCCATGGCACCAATGAGCGGCTGTCGATCGAAAACCTGGAGACCGGCATCAACTTCTTTGGCGCCCTGCTGCAAAAACAATAGTCTGGCGACATCAGCTGCAATGCCTCCCCCTCACTGGAAAAAATGCCAGGCAGCAGCATTTTTGTTCAGGCGCGCCCGAATGTTTCCATTTTTGCCGCCGAACCAGCCGGTGGGCCATGTCCTGGGCTGTTTGCCCTTGACCGAATAGGACAACCCTCCTAGTTAACCTCAGTCTGTAATTGCTGAGTCGATTGCGGGCCGTTTGACGTTGGGACAATGCCTCGGAAGCTTTCTTCGGTTTTGCTGCAGCACCCCGGCGCAACATTCAAATGAACAGACGACCTAACCTCTGGCGGGCTGCTGATGCGGGACCCGGTGAAGACCAAGAGCTCTGAGGACGCGCAAATACGTCGTGGAAAACCACGAGCAAAATAGGAGAAGATCAGATGGACCTGATCGCACAGCTGGAGGCGGAACAAGTTGCCGCCCTGGGGAACGACATCCCTGACTTCAAAGCCGGTGACACCATCCGTGTTGGCTTTAAAGTAACCGAAGGTTCGCGTTCGCGCGTTCAGAACTACGAAGGCGTATGCATCAGCCGTAAAAACGGCTCCGGCATTGCGGGTTCCTTCACCGTTCGCAAGATTTCTTTTGGTGAAGGCGTGGAACGTGTGTTCCCTCTGCACTCCACCAATATCGACAGCATCACCGTTGTGCGTCGTGGCCGCGTTCGTCGCGCCAAACTGTACTACCTGCGCGCCCTGCGCGGTAAGTCCGCACGGATCGCTGAAGATTCACACTACAAAGCCAAAAAAGCCTGAGGAGCGGTATCATGAAAAAAGATATTCACCCCGATTACCACTTCATCGACGTCAAAATGACCGATGGCACCATTCTGAAGATGCGCTCCACCTGGGGCAAAGAAGGCGACCAGATGTCGCTGGACATCGACCCCACAGTGCACCCAGCCTGGACCGGTGGTAACACCCGTCTGATGGATGCCGGCGGTCGTGTTTCCAAGTTCAAAAAGAAATACGAAGGCCTGGGCTTCTAAGTCTAGCCACCTTTTTGGTTTCGAAATGCCGCTCCTTTGGGGGCGGCATTTTTTGTTGGTGCCGCAGAATTGGCAAGCCGACAATAGGCCCGTCAATAGGTCCGTCAAATGAAACCAAAACAGAGCCTAACTAGGGTCTTTTCCTGCGATTTGCACGCTTTCCATTGATTCGCCTCAGCTCTATAGTCGGCACGACACAACAGGCGCGAGCAGCGCGGCGAACCAAAGGGACCATAAGATGGCGCATATCATAGTCGTCGGCAACGAAAAGGGCGGCGCAGGGAAATCCACCGTCTCGATCCATGTGGCCACAACCCTGGCCAGACTTGGCCACAAGGTGGCGGCGCTGGATCTGGACCTGCGGCAGCGCTCTTTGGGTCGCTATATCGAAAACCGCAAGGAGTTCATGACAAAGGCGGCACTGGATCTGCCCCTGGTCGAGCTGCACGAACTGCCCGAAATCGACGCCGCGAGCCTGCAACCGGGTGAAAACATCTATGATCATCGCCTGTCTGCTGCGGTCTCCAGTCTGGAGCCGGACAATGACTTCATCCTGATCGACTGCCCCGGCTCGCACACCAGGTTGAGCCAGGTGGCCCACTCATTGGCCGATACCCTGATCACACCGCTGAACGACAGCTTTGTGGATTTTGACCTGCTGGCCCATACCGACCAGAAGGGCGAAAAGATCACCGGTCCGTCCGTTTATTCCGAGATGGTCTGGAACGCCCGCCAGCTGCGCGCCCAGGCCGGGCTGAAACCCATCGACTGGGTGGTGATCCGCAATCGTGTCGGCACCCAGCGCATGGTCAACAAGGAAAAGATGGAACGCGCCATCAACATGCTGTCCAAACGCATCGGCTTTCGCGTTGCCCCCGGTTTTTCCGAGCGGGTCATCTTCCGCGAGCTGTTCCCGCGTGGTCTGACCCTGCTGGACCTCAAGGATATCGGCATCAAGCAGCTGAACATCTCCAACATCGCCGCCCGTCAGGAATTGCGCGACATGATGAAGGCCGTGAAGCTGCCCGGCGTCGAGATCGACATCTAAACGCGCGCCCAACCAACAAGACGGCGGTCCTCCCCTCGCGAGGGCTGCCGCCTGCCCTGCCGACATCTGCATGGCCTTTATCTGCGCCACATGCGCCAGGGCGCGCCCGGCTGCAAAGCAGCTTTGAGGGTCAAATCAAATAGGTCTTCTGGCCCTAGTCCTCGGCATAGGGCGCCAGATCCGGCGCCACCCCGTCGGGTCTGTAAACCGTGAACAGGTCAATGGGTTCCGTCACGCCGCGCAGCATGTAGCGCCCCAGGGACACCATGTCATGCGTATCATTTTTGACGGCGCGTTGAAGCACCGACGAAAAGATCAGGTTCTGGCCAACGGAACGGTGCATACCTGCAATGCGCGCGGTTTGATTGACCGCCGGGCCAATCACCGTAAAGTCCAGCCGGTTCTCTGCACCGATGTTGCCATAGAGAATTTTACCGGCGTGCAGCGCCAGGGTCCAGTCGGTGACGGGGAGATCCTGAGCCAGGCGTTCCGCATTGCGAAGACGGATACTGCGGCTCAGCTCTGCGGCGGCATCCAGCGCGGCCTGGGCATCCCGCTCAATGCTGCCGAGATTGAACATCACCAGCATGCCATCGCCCATGAACTTGAGGATATTGCCCCCGTGTGCCTGGGTGGCGGCCACCGCAATGCCAAAATAATCGTTCAGCGTATCAATCAGCCTTGGTCCCGGCAGCTCTCCGGCCAGGCTGGTGAAGCCTTTGAGATCAAACAGGCCAATCACCGCGTCAATTTCCGAGGAAGAGCCGCGCTGGAATTCACCCGAGAGCACCCGCTGTCCGGGGTCCCGCCCCAGATAGGTCTGCAACAGGTCAATGGCCATCTGCCGGTTGGACATCGATTTCAGCGCCAGCCCCAGGGCCGGGTATAGCGCCTTGATCAAGGCCTTGTCCTCGGGCGAGAACCCCGCTGCGCCATCCGAGGTCCAGGAGGCCAGTACCCCCTCCGAAGGGTGATTGGGATCAAAAGGGATGTTTTCCTCGGTGAACCGCAAAGCCATCGCAAGGTATTCCGTTGCGCCCTGTTCTTTCAGATCCCGCAGCAAAGGGAACCGGGCCATGTCCTCGCCGGTCAGATCAGATTGCAAAACCGATTGATCCTGCTCTAACAGGACGTAGAAGGGGCTTTGCAACCAGGCCTCCAACGGCGCCTCGCGGCGCTCATAGTGTTCATGGCTGATGCCGCCCATGCGGGTCCAGTTGTAGCCAATGCCGCCGAATTTGGGATGATAGGCACGCTGCGCCAGGTGAAACCGCCACAGCGGCACCCCCATCTCCACCAGCTTTTCACAAAAGCTGTTGAGCAGATCCTGACGACTGTTGCTGCGCAGCCCCTTGTCTATCAGCCAGGGGATTACTGCTGCTGCCCTGCTCTCCAAGCCTTCCATTGCCATCCGGCCTTTCCTGTATCCGCTCTACCTGCCCCGCCCCTGGCCTTGCTCAACGGTTTTTGGCAGCGGGGATTCGATCCCAGCCAGCTGCCGCAACATGCGCCGCAGCAGCGCCACCTCTTCTGGCGTGAAACGCTCTGCGAGCTGCCCATCATAGCTTTGCGCTTCGGCGCGCAGATCACGATAGGCTGCTTCGCCCGCCGGCGTAAGCCGCAAATGTTCCGAACGGCGATCCTTTTCATCCCGGCTGCGGGAAACGAATCGACGTTCCGCCAGCTTGGCCACAGCCCGGCTGATCTTGGTTTTGTGGATCTTGGCCCGCTCACCGATATCACGCGCGGTCAATTGGCCATAGATCCCCAGATGAAACAGCACCCGCCATTCATTGCGCAGCATACCATAGCGGTTTTTGTAATGGGCCTGAAAGGCCAGCGAAGATTCCTCTGCTGCCCGGTTCAATAGAAAGGGCAGAAAATCCTGCAGCGAAAAATCATCTTTTTCAGTCATGGCGCTCTCCTTACCCTTGTTAGTTACAAAAACAACTATTAATTCCGCAAGGAGAAAAGGAGCGCGCGACATGAACAAAGCTGCTGATCCCCACGAGATGATCCAGGCCCCCTCTCTTGCCGGCCCGCACGAGGGCTATATGCCCGGCTTTGGCAACGATTTTGAATCCGAGGTCCTGCCCGGTGCCATGCCACAGGGTATGAACAGCCCGCAGAAATGTAACTACGGTCTTTATGGCGAACAGCTGTCGGGCACCGCCTTTACCGCCGATCCCCCCGAGCGCACCTGGTGCTACCGCATCCGTCCCTCGGTGAAGCATTCGCATCGCTACAGCAAGATCGACCTGCCCTATTGGAAATCGGCGCCGCATGTCGACCCTGATGTCGCCAGCCTGGGCCAATATCGCTGGGATCCGGTGCCGCATGATGGCCAGTCGCTGACCTGGCTGACCGGGATGAAGACCATGACCACCGCCGGCGATGTGAACACCCAGGTCGGCATGGCCAGCCATGTCTATCTGGTCACGGAAAGCATGGTCGACAGCTATTTCTTTTCCGCCGATTCCGAATTGCTGGTGGTGCCACAGGAAGGCCGTCTGCGCTTTGCAACCGAGCTGGGCATTATTGATCTGGAACCGCAGGAAATCGCCATCATTCCCCGGGGCCTGGTCTACCGCGTCGAAGTCCTGGAAGGCCCCGCCCGCGGCTTTGTCTGCGAGAACTATGGCCAGAAATTTGAACTGCCCGGTCGTGGCCCGATCGGCGCCAACTGCATGGCCAATCCGCGTGACTTCAAAGCGCCGGTGGCAGCCTATGAGGACCGCGAAGTGGCCTCGACCCTGACCGTCAAATGGTGCGGCCAGTTCCATGAGACCAAGATCGGCCAGTCGCCGCTGGATGTGGTGGCCTGGCACGGCAACTATGCGCCCTATAAATATGATCTCAAGACCTATTGCCCGGTTGGCGCCATTCTGTTTGACCACCCGGATCCATCGATCTTTACCGTGCTGACGGCGCCGTCGGGAGTACCCGGAACCGCCAATATCGACTTTGTGCTGTTCCGCGACCGCTGGATGGTGGCCGAAAACACCTTTAGGCCGCCCTGGTATCACAAGAACATCATGTCCGAGCTGATGGGCAATATCTACGGCCAGTATGATGCCAAGCCAAAGGGCTTTGTCCCCGGTGGCATGTCGCTACACAATATGATGATCCCGCACGGACCGGACAAGAATGCCTTTGAAGGGGCCTCGAACTCCAACCTTGGGCCGGAGAAGCTGGAAAACACCATGTCCTTTATGTTTGAGACCCGCTTTCCGCAGCACCTGACCAGTTTTGCCGCCAAGGAGGCGCCGCTGCAGGACGATTATATTGATTGCTGGAGCGACATTGAGAAGAAATTCGACGGCACCCCCGGTATGAAATAGGCTGCGGGTAGAGCAAGCACAAACAGAAGGGGGCGCTGCCCCCCTCTGGGCCCTTCCGGGCCCATTCACCCCCGGAGGTATTTCCGGAAAGATGAAATGAGATCTGCGGATCTTGCAACCGACTGGAGGCTCTATGCCGCTTCTGAAATCCTGGGTGAGCTCGGCCAATGACGCCGCGCATCCCTTTCCGCTGAACAACCTGCCCTATGGGGTGTTTTCGACCAAAGATAGCGAGCCGCGCTGTGGCGTGGCGATTGGCGATATGATCTTTGACTGTCAGGCTGCCGAAGAGGCCGGACTGTTGCAGCTGACGGATTATCCGCTGTTTGAAATGCCCTTCTGGAACGAAATGATGGAAGAAGGGCCAGCGGTCTGGGCTGCCCTGCGGGAACGGCTGACAGCGCTGTTGGCCGAAGGCGCGGCCGAGCAGGCCAGGCTGGAGCCGCTGTTGACGGCCCAGGCAGAGGCCGAGCTGCACATGCCGTTGGCCGTGGCAGAATATACCGATTTTTATGCCGGCATGCAGCACGCCAAAAACATGGGGGCGATCCTGCGGGGCTCCCCGGATCTGCCCGCCAACTGGCTGCATATTCCCATTGGCTACAATGGGCGCGCCTCCTCTGTTGTGGTCTCCGGCACGCCAATCCACCGCCCCAATGGCCAGACCAAGGCGCCGGACGCCGAGATGCCATCCTTTGGGCCGACCAAACGTCTGGATATCGAACTGGAAATGGGCGCCATTGTTGGCACCGGATCTGAATTTGGCCAGCCCATCACCGTCGATGAAGCCGATGCGATGATCTTTGGCTATGTGCTGCTGAACGACTGGTCGGCCCGCGATATTCAGGGCTGGGAATACCAGCCGCTGGGCCCGTTCCAGGGCAAGGCCTTTGGCACCTCGATTTCTCCGTGGATCGTCACCGCTGCGGCGCTGGAAAACTTCCGTGCCCCGACCCCGGCCCGCGAGAAAGAGCTGCTGCCCTATCTGAATGGCAGCAAGAACGGTCTGTATGACATCGAGCTGGAAGTGCTGATGCAGCCCGAAGGCGCGGCGACGGCCACTGTGGTCTCCAAGACCAACTACAACCGGATGTATTACTCGGCGGCTGAGCAGCTGTGTCATCATGCCATTGGTGGCTGCGAGATGAACACCGGGGATCTTTTGGGATCGGGCACCATTTCCGGGGCGGAGCGGTCTGAGTTTGGCTCGTTGATGGAGCTGAGCTGGGCCGGGCGTGAGCCCTTTACGCTGGAGACCGGCGAGAGCCGTGGTTTTATCGAGGATGGTGACACCCTGACCCTGCGCGGAAATGCCCGTGGCGATGGCTTCACCATTGGCTTTGGCGATTGTTCCGGCAAGATCCTGCCCGCCAAGGTCTGGCCAGCAGCCGAGTAACCCCGTCGTTCGAAACATTTTTGCCAGAGGCTTCAGCCAGCCTCTGGCACCCGAAAAAAGGATAGAGACATGGCCAAGGCATTTGCGTCCCAAGGGGACATGAGCGAAAAGAAAATCACCTTTAGCGAAGTGGGCAAGGACATCTATGCCTTCACCGCCGAGGGCGATCCCAACTCTGGCGTCATCATTGGCGATGACTCTGTGATGATTATTGAGGCCCAGGCGACACCCCGTCTGGCCAACAAGGTGATCGAATGTGTGCGCTCGGTGACCGACAAACCCATCAGCCATGTGGTGCTGACCCATTATCACGCTGTGCGGGTGCTGGGGGCCTCGGCCTTTGGGGCTGGTCAGGTGATCATGGGCGATGTCGCCCGCGCCATGGTGGTGGAACGGGGCCAGGAAGACTGGGACAGCGAGTTCCAGCGTTTCCCGCGCCTGTTTGAAGGCCACGAGAGCATTCCCGGCCTGACCTTCCCCACCACCACCTTCAGCGAAGACATGACGGTCTATCTGGGCAACCGCCGCATCGACCTGATGCATCTGGGCCGCGCCCATACGGCGGGTGACATCGTTGTGCATGTGCCGGATGAGAACGTGATGTTCACTGGTGATATCGTGGAATACCACTCTGCCTGCTATTGCGGGGACGGTCACTTCAGCGACTGGGGGGATACCCTGGACAATATCGCCGCCTTTGACGTAGACGCCATTGCCCCCGGTCGCGGTGACGCGCTGGTTGGCAAGGAAATGGTCAACGCGGCGATTGAAAACACCCGCGATTTTGTGGAAAGCACCTATCGCCCCGCCGCACGCGTAGCGGCCCGCAACGGCACCCTGAAAGAGGCCTGGGATGCGGTGCGCGCCGAATGCGACCCCAAGTTCAAGGACTACGCAATCTACGAACATTGCCTGCCCTTCAACGTCGCCCGCGCCTTTGACGAAGCCCGTGGCATCGACACCCCACGCATCTGGACCGCCGAACGCGATCTGGAAATGTGGGCAGCGCTACAGGGGTAATCCCGACCTTATGAAAGCCCCCCAACCCGCGGGGGCTTTCAAGACCGCACCAACCGGCCGCACAACTGGCCGATCCAGACTGGCCGATCCGGACTAGCCTGCCCAGACTGGCCAATCCGGTCACCAACTCCGGGCGCTTTGATCCAGATCGTGCCGCCCGACAAAAACATGTGAAACGATACTCACATCCTCCCGGCACGGAAATGCCGGGAAACAGAGAAGCTGTGCCGATCAGAACCTCCGGTTGGCACCCCCTTTGGGAGGAGACCAGATGAACAAGATCTTTGAAGTCCCGATGTATCCTTATGCCCGCCATGAGGATCAGGATGCCGGGGCGCCAGTGCGCCACAAAGTGGTGGTGATTGGCGCCGGCCCCATTGGCCTCGCGGCTGGAATTGAGCTGGCACAGGCAGGCGTCGAGGTGGTGATCCTTGACGAGAATGACAAGGTGAGCTTTGGCTCCCGCGCCATCTGCTTTGCCAAACGCCCGCTGGAGATCCTTGACCGGCTTGGCTGTGGCCAGCCGATGGTTGACAAGGGCGTGTTGTGGAACAAGGGCAAGGTCTTCTTTGATGACCGCCAGGTTTACGACTTTGACCTGCTGCCGGAAGAGGGCCATAAGCGTCCCGCCTTTATCAATCTGCAACAGTATTATTTCGAGGAATATCTGGTCAATCGCGTCCGTGAGTTGCAAGAACAAGGCGCGCCAATCGAGATCCGGGGCCGCAACAAGGTCTCGGCAATCGGCACCCATCCCGACCATGTGACGCTGGAGATCGACACCCCCGAAGGCTCCTATAACCTGGAAGCGGACTGGCTGATCGCCTGTGACGGCGCCGGGTCCCCCACCCGCCGGATGCTGGGGCTGGACTTTGTCGGTCGCGTCTTTGAGGACAACTTCCTGATCGCCGACGTCATCATGGAGGCCGATTTCCCGACCGAGCGTTGGTTCTGGTTTGATCCACCCTTCAACAAGGGCCAGTCGGCGCTGCTGCACAAACAGCCCGATGGCGTCTGGCGCATTGATCTGCAGCTGGGCTGGGACATCGACAAAGAGCGCGAAAAACGCCCCGAAAACGTCATTCCCCGTCTCAAGGCGATGCTGGGCGATGACGTGGAATTTGAGCTGGAGTGGGTCTCGATCTATACCTTCCAGTGCCGCCGGATGGAGAAGTTCCGCCATGGCCGGGTCCTGTTTGCCGGCGACGCCGCACATCAGGTCTCGCCCTTTGGCGCCCGTGGGGCCAACTCCGGCCTGCAGGACACCGACAACCTGATCTGGAAGCTGAAACTGGTGATGGAGGGCAAGGCCCCCGACAGCCTGCTCGACAGCTACGACCAGGAGCGGGTGCATGGGGCCGAGGAAAATATCCTCAATTCCAGCCGCTCCACCGATTTCATCACGCCAAAGTCGGAAATGTCCCGCCTGCTGCGGGATGCAGTGCTGGATCTGAGCGAACATCATGAATTTGCCCGTCCGCTGGTGAACTCTGGCCGCCTGTCAGTGCCCTGTACCTATGATGGTTCAACGCTGAACTCAGCAGATGCGTTGCTGGATGGGCCTGCGCGCACCCGCCCTGGTTCGGCCTGCCCTGACGCACCTTTGGGGGAGGACTTCCTGCTGTCAAAACTGGGCAATGATTTCATCCTGCTGACCATTGACGCCGATGCCCCCGATGAAATCGAAGAGGCGGGCGTGACGGTCAAACGGCTGGCGCTTTCGGTCAAGGACGACAAGACCCTGGCCCTGAAAGAGCGGTATCTGGGCGACAATGACAGCGCCGTCTATCTGATCCGCCCGGATCAGCATGTCGCCGCCCGCCGCCCCTCGTTTGATGACAACCAGTTCCGCGCTGCCATCCGCCGCGCCATGGGTAAGGAGTAAGCCAGATGCCCGAGACCTTGATCCCTGACCACCTGATCCTGACCCCAAACATCAATGGCGCCGATGATTTCTATGCGGATCTTCTGGCCGCCCACGAGGGGCGCGACAAAGCCGACAGCGAGGCCTTTAACGCCCGTTTGCTGTTGGTCCTGGCCAATCACATTGGAGACCGCGCGATCCTGAAACAGGCGCTGGCTGCGGCCGCGCTCATCAAAGAGGAGGACCCCTCGTGAAAATCGAACAAATTCACCACGTCGCCTATCGCTGCAAAGACGCCAAACAGACCGTCGAGTGGTACAACCAGATGCTCAAGATGGACTTTGTCCTGGCCATCGCCGAGGACCACGTGCCCTCCACCCACGAGCCCGACCCCTACATGCATGTCTTCATGGATGCGGGCAACGGCAACGTGCTGGCCTTCTTTGAGCTGCCCACCAAGCCCGAAATGGGCCGCGACCCCAACACGCCGATCTGGGTTCAGCACATCGCCTTTAAGGTCAAGGACCGCGAGACCCTGATCGAATTCAAAGACCACCTGGAGGCCAATGGCGTCGAGGTTCTGGGGGTGACCGATCACTCGATTTTCCACTCGATCTACTTCTTTGATCCTAATGGTCATCGGGTGGAACTGGCCTGCCCAGACCCCAAAGAAGAGGCGCTGCTGGCAAAACTCGATGCGGTGAAATGGGACATGCTGGAAGAATGGTCCAAGACCAAGAAAGCCCCCAAACACGCCGACTGGCTGCATGCCAAGGAGCTGAGCGCGCTCTGATCGCGCCGCAATAGATTGACATCAAATGGGCAACCGGAGAGGCTTCGGTTGCCCATTTTCCCTGTATTAGACCCTAATTGAAGAAAGATCAGTGATGCACGACACCGTTCTCTTTGACTATTGGCGTTCCTCTGCCAGCTACCGTTTACGCATTGCGCTGAACCTCGCAGGCATCGACTACCAATCCATCACCGTTGATCTGGTCAAGGGCGAGCACAAAAGCCCCGAACATCTGGCCCGCAATCCCCAGGGCTTTGTGCCGGTGCTGGAAATCGACGGTCTGCGGATGACACAATCGCTGGCCATTCTGGACTACCTGGATCAGACCCGCGATCTTGGCCTCTTGCCCAAAGACCCGGCCGCGCGGGTGCAGGCTCAGGCGCTGGCGCATTCGATTGCGGTAGATCTGCATCCGGTCTGCAATCTGCAAGTGGCCAAACACGCGACCCAGCTTTCCGGTGGCGCCGCAGGCATGCCCGGTGACTGGATGGTGCATTTCATCCGCCCCGGCCTTCAGGCCTTTGAGACCCTGCTAGGGGCCTATGAACAAAGCCCCTATTGCACCGGCACCACGCCCGGTCTGGCTGATATCTGCCTGATGCCGCAGCTTTATAATGCCCGGCGCTGGGGGGCCGACTTTTCAGATATGCCGCGTATTCTGGCAGTCGAGGGGGCCTGCAGCGCCCATCCCGCCTTTGCCAAGGCACACCCGGATGCGGTAAACGCCGCCGCCTGAATCACACCTGCCGCCTGCCCAGCACCCTTCTGGGCAGGCGGCCATCGGTGACAATCAGCCCCACCCCGATGATCGCAAAGCCAAGCACGGCCTCGCGGCTGAGCTGTTCACCCAGAACACCGGCACCCAGGCTGACCGCCACCGGCGGGATCAACAGCGTCACCAGCATCAGATTGGCCGAGCCAGCCCGGCGCAGGATCTCAAAATACATCAGGTAGGCCAGCGCCGTCGACAGCACCGCCACCCCGATCACCGCCCCCCAGACCTCAACAGACAGGTCAAACCGGGGGGCGCCCTCGACGTATAGGGCCAGCGGCACCATCAGCACGGTACTGCCCGTCACCATCCCCAGCGCATTCATCAGCGGTGGCTGATCCCCCAGGAACAGCTTTCCCCAGACGCTGGCCAGCGCATAGGAACAGGCCGCCGCCAAGACCGCCAGCTGCGCCAGATTGCGCGGATCCAGCGAGGTCAGCGCCGTCGGCCCCATGATCACCGCCACGCCAAGAAAGCCCAGAGTAGCCCCTGTCAGTTTCTGCGGCGTCAGTGGCTCATCCTTGAGCAAAAGCCCCGCCACCACCGCGCCAAACACCGCCGTGGTGCCGTTGAGGATCGAGGCCAAGCCGCTCTCAATTTGGGTCTGCCCCCAGAAGATCAGCGAAAAGGGAAGGGCGTTGTTCAAAGCCCCCATGCCGAGGTAAGCGCCCCAGATCCTGACCCCGCGGGGGATGGCAATGCCTTTGAGCCGCACAACGAGAAACAGCACCGGCAGCGCCAGCGTGACCCGAAACAGGGTCACAGTCAGAGGGGGCAGCTCGCGCAGGGCTATTTCGGCAAAAAAGAACGACCCGCCCCAGACAAGCGCCAGAACTGCCAATAGCAGACCGGCGGTGAGATCAATTGCGGGGGATGATGGGCTGGCCATGGGGGGCTCCTTGAAACGCTGTCCCAGCCTAGATCCGCCCCCGTTGTCAGGCGACCCGTTTCCTGCGCCATCGTTGGGATTAAGGGGGCAATGGGACGGACTGGTATCGCTTTTGCCGCTCTGCCAGTTTGCCAGCCTGCCGGTTTTCCTGTTTGCCAGTTTTCCTGTTTGCCAGTTTTCCTGTTTGCCTGTCTGCCGCTCTGCCCGTCGCCAGCCAGGTTGGCCTGAGGCCCCCGCTTCTCTCTTGCAGCGCCGCCCATTGTCGGCAAAGCTCGCGACAGTTTTCCCGAGGAGCCTGTCGGCATGCGCCATTTCCCCTATCGCCTCACCGGTCCTATCGGCTCTGCGGCCACGCTTGGGCTGATTGTCCTGCAGGTGGATGAGACCATCGAACAGGATTTTCGCCGCCTGTTTGTGGCGCATGACGTGGCGCTCTATATCAACCGTATCCCGTCGGGGGCCGAGCTGACGCCCGAAACCATTGCCCAGATGGGGCGCGACCTGCCCGCCGCAGCCGCCCTGTTGCCGCAGGAAGCTGATTTTGATGCCGTGGCCTACGGCTGCACCTCAGGCACCACCTTGATCGGTGTGGACCGGGTACGCGCACTGGTGCAGGGCGCGGTGAAAACGCGCCACGTTGCCCAGCCGCTTAGCGCAACTCTCGCTGCCTTTGCCGCGCTTGAGGTCGCCTCGATCGGGCTGGTTTCCCCCTATATAGACACTGTTTCCGGGCCTATGCGGCAGACATTTGAAGCCGCAGGTTATGCGGTGCCCGCCATGGTGTCCTTTGGCGAGGAGGTCGAAGCCAATGTCGCCCGCATTGATCCCGCCTCGATCCACGCCGCAGCGCTGGAGGTCGGATCAAACCCAGAGGTGCAGGTGGTGTTCCTCAGCTGCACGAACTTGCGGACGCTGGATATTATCGCGGATCTGGAGCAGCGCCTTGGCAAACCCGTGGTCAGCAGCAATCAGGCGCTGGCCTGGCATATGGCGCGCCTGTCCGGCGCACCACTGGCAGCAGCGGCGCCTGGCGTCTTGGTCTCAAAACCCCTGCCGCAGGGCTAAACTTAGGGTAGGTCCCAAAAGAATACCCCGCCCAGCAGCCTTGCCGGGCGGGGGTTGTTTTTCTGGCGACTAGGGCAGGATCAGTTGCCGGATCCCGCGCTAGTGTCGTCGCCGCTCAGGGTATTGGGCGCAAAGACGCCGCCAAAGCCAGAGTTGTTCCCGTCACTTTCAGAAGCTGCACCTGCCCCCTCATCGCTGCCTTCACCCGACAGCGTTCCGGGTGCAAAGACCCCACCAAAGCCGGAATCATTGCCCGCAGGTTTGGACTGAGCCGGAGCGGTTGTGTCGCCCTGCTCTTCCTGTTGCTGCTGGCGACGCAGTTCACGCTGGCGCAGGAGCTCTTGAATACGCAGCTCGGACTCCAGGCGCTTTTGTTCCTGAACATTGGCGATACATTGCTGCGGGCTGTAGACGGTCGCCGTGCCCACCACGACCACGGTTGCACAGGCGACAATCACCAGGGCAACAGCCGCCCAGTTGGAACTGAGAAAGCCAGGCAGTTTGAACTGGCCTGAGCTCAGCTCTTCCACCGTGGCATCCTTGCGGGCCTCGGCCACCAGTTCCTTGCGGCGAATATTGGCCTCGTTGAACAGGGCGGCAAAAACCGTGAGCAAGACGATAATAAAGGCCAGGGCCGAAATCGCCGGGGTGATGCCATAGCGGACCTTTTGCGCCAGCTCGATGGTCAGGGTTGGATATTCCCCAAAGGTGAAGGTGGTGGTGTTGTAGTTCTCAAAGCTCGCCAGGAAGGCCAGCACCGCCGCCGAGGCAATGGCAGGCTTCATGAAGGGCAACAGCACCTTGCGGAAGGCCTGCGCATGGGTCGCGCCCAGATCCAGGGCCGCTTCGGTCAGGGCCATGTCATAGCGCTGCAGACGCGCCACCAGCACCAGCATGCAATAGCTGGCGATAAAGGTGGACTGACCAATGACTGTCAGGAACAAACCGTTTGAGAAGAAGCTATCCGCCCCCAGACCCAACATCCGGTTGATCCGGTCCCAGAACACCAGCGTCGAGATACCAATAACCACCCCCGGCACCAGGATTGGCGCGATGATGACGGTATAGTAGGTCGCCCGCAGCTTGGGCCAGATCTGGGTCAGCATCAAAGCCCCGGCCAGCCCCATGGCCACCGACAGCACCACAGTGCCCGCGCCCACCAGCACCGAGTTCTTGATGCCATTCAGGATGCGTTCATCCTGAAACAGCGCCGAGAACCACTCGAAGGTCAGGCATTCCCAGGGGGTCGCCCGCGGGAACTCGGGCGAGTTGAAGGCGGTGATCGACATGATCACCAGCGGCCCTAGCAGATAGGCAAAGAAGATCGCCAGATAGGCCCAGATGCTGAGGCGCATAAGAGAAAGGTTCTTCATTTGCCGATATCCCCCATGTTCACCTTGAAGACCCGCATCAGAGCAAGCACCAAGAGGATACAGGTCACCAGCAGCACCACGGCATAGGCCGCGCCCTGTGGCCAGTCAGAGTTGTCGTTGAATTGCTGGTAAATCAGCTGGGTGAACCAGAGCGACGATGGTCCGCCCAGGATTTGTGGCGCCGCCAGCGCCCCGGCTGACAGCATGAACACCATGGTACAGCCCGAGCTGATGCCCGGTTTGGCATAGGGAATAACCACCCGGCGGTGGATCATTGACCAGCTGGCGCCCATATCCCGCGCCGCCTCGATCTGGTTGCGATCCAGGCTTTCGATCACGTTGTAGATCGGGAAGATCATCAACAGGATATAGGCATAGCCCAGACCGGCATAGAGCGCGATATCGTTGCGAACAAAGTCAAAGGGCGTGTCAAATATCCCGGCCGCCACCAGCAGATTGTTCAGCACGCCGGTTTCGCCAAAGATGATGCGCAGGGCAAAGGCCCGCAGGATCTCGTTGATCCAGTAGGGGATGATCAGCATCAGCGCAAAGATACGGATGTGATTGCCCTTGGTCTGGGCCAGATAATAGGCGATCGGATAACACAGGATCAGGTTGAAGATGGTGACAAAGATCGCCGCAATCAACGTCCGGTAAAACACCTTGAGATCAACCGCGTTATAGTCCTGGCTGCCGCCTTCGGGGCCAAAGACCAGATATGTGTAATTCTCCATCGTATAGATGTCTTTTGGCCCGCCGATCTCAGGCGGTGGCAGGTTGGGACGGAAGGAGAAATCCAGCATCGACAGCTGCGGCAGGATGATCAGACCAATGGTCCAGAACAACACCAGCCCCAGCATCAGCGAGCCAATGCCCAGACCATTGCGGTCAAAGAACTCTTTCAGGAAACGAGGCATTGCCACTTCTCCCTATTCGGTGGCCAGATCGCCAGCGGGCAGGGCCACAGCGTTCTGGACATCATATTGCAGGGTCATCGGCTGCCCCTTGTGGCTGTCAAAAGACTGGCCAAGGTTCGGCAGCGAGACCTTCATTTCCTTGCCGCCTTCGCCCGCCATGAAGATATTGAAGCTATTGCCTTCAAATTCTTCGTTGGTGACGGTGGCGGTGACAAAGTGATCGCCTTCGGTGCCAACCGGCGCCAGGGCAAAGGCTTCGGGACGGATAAACATCATCGCGTCATCCCCCGGTTTCATCTTGCCCTGATTGGCCGAAGAGACCCGCGCCAGCAGATCGCCAGACCGGTTGGTGCTGATCAAGGCGGTTTCCCCCGACACCTGTTTCACCTTGCCCCGGAACACGTTGTTTTCGCCAACAAAAGACGCGGCAAAGGCGGTGGCGGGATCATTGTAGATGGTCTTGCCATCGCCAATCTGGTCGATGACGCCGGCGCGCATCACCGCGATATTGTCAGACATGGTCAGGGCCTCGCCCTGATCGTGCGTGATATAGATGAAGGTGATGCCCACGCGTTTCTGAATTTCGCGCAGCTCTGTGCGCATGTGCTGGCGCAGCTTCAGATCCAGCGCCGAGAGCGGCTCATCCAGCAGCAAAACATCCGGCTCGGCGCAGAGCGCGCGGGCAATGGCGACCCGCTGGCGCTGGCCGCCTGACAGCTCCGAGGGCAGCTTGTCGCCCTGCCCCGGCAGCGCGATCATGTCCAGTAATTCATCCGCGCGCTTGCGACGTTCCCGCGCCGATGCGCCTTTGATTTCCATCGAAAAGGTGATGTTTTCCCAGACCTTCATCAGCGGGAACAGCGCCAGGTTCTGAAAAATCAGCGCGGTGGGACGTTTGTTCGGGCCGATGCCCTTCATATCCTTGCCGCCAATCAGCACCTGACCTTCACTGGGGTCTAAAAAGCCCGAAACAGCGCGCAAGATCGTGGTCTTCCCGCAGCCCGAAGGACCAAGGAAGGAAAAGAAATCACCTCCGTTGATATGCACATTTGCGTCGCGCACGGCGACAAAATCTCCAAAGCGGATCCAGAGGTTTTCAAGATCTACGCCGACCCCAGCACTCATGTGGTCTCTCCTCAGCTCGCAGCTCTCCCGCCCGGTGGAGAATACCCCCGGCGTAAACAGGCTGCTCTGTTCATTCAGATGTGTTGATGCGCCCATGGGACATGCATGCGCACAGGCTGGCCCCCGGAAAATCCAGGGGCCAGTTTGTTCAAAAACGGATCAGGCGCTTTTGAACTTGTTGACGAACTCGGTGCGCACTTCAGCATACCAAGGCGCTTCGGCAGGCCAGGGGTTCAGGTTGGCCAGGCTGTCGCCGGGATAGGCTTCGGCAAAGTTCTTTTTGTACACGTCGCCCGAGAAGGCATCCGCGCCCAGAACCGGCGAGTTATAGCCATGGCTGTCGATCGCTTTACCGGCGGCTTCCTTGCCAAAGGCATAGTCGATAAAGGCATAGACCTGCTCTTCGTTCTTGGCACCAACCGGCATGGACATGCCGTCAACCCAGGCCATCGCACCCTCGACAGGGGCTTGATAATGCACAGGCTCGCCAGCGGCTTTCAGCGCCAGTGGGGGGCCATCCCAGGTTTGACCAACAACAACGCCTTCGTTCAGCAGACCGTTTTTCTGGGTGTCGGCATCATTCCAGATCAGCTTGATCCGGTCTTTGCGCGCCATGCACCAATCGGTGATCTTGCCCCAGACCTCGCGCATGGTGTCTTCGTCACCATAGGCCGCCCAGACAGAGCCAGGCTCCATTTCGCCAGAGGTTTCCATATAGAGACCCGCGCCCAGCATCATCGAATGGGCGCGCCCCATGGTTTTGCCTGCGTTCTCTTCGGACCAGACATCGCCATAAGACGGCGCATCGCCCGCTGGCAGCCATTTGTCGGTGCGGTAGGCAATGCCTTCGGTACCCCAGATATGGGGCAGCCAATGCACGCCGGCGCCGTCAAAGTTCCAGGCAGATGTGCCGATTTTGGCCATCGCCGGGTTCACCGCGTCGATGTTGACCTTGTTCATGTCAAAAGGTTTCAGCAGCTGCAGTGGGCCCCACTGCAGTGACCGGTTGTTGGTGGGCGAGACAATGTCAAAGCCCTGGCCCTTGGTGGCCTTCATCTTGTTGATGATTTCCTCGTTCGAACCAATACCGGTGTAATTTACCTTGATGCCGGTCTTTGCCTCAAAGCCTTCGATAAAGGCTGGGGGCAGATAGTCCGACCACATCAGAATGTTCACTTCACCCGAAGACGCCAGCGCGCTTTTGGAATAGAGCGGCGCTGCGAGAGCAGCCGCACCGGCGCTTTTCAGCAGGGTCCGGCGAGTGACGCTAGATTTGGTAGTCATATTCAAATTTCTCCCTAGTGGGTTTGTTGGTATCGTTTTTTATTGTTTTTGGTATTTTAAAGAGTGCGAGGCATTGCGCCCAACAAACAGTGACAGTTTCAAAAACTGATAAGGCCAAAATGCCGCAGCACCTAAAACCATGGCTCCAGTTTTCGAGTAACACTGCCCGATTCTCCTCAACTCCAGCAGAATAAGGTGGTGTTGTAACAGGAGTTTGCGCCTCCCAGGCAGTTCCGTCAATGTAAACAGCCTCGCGGCGCAGCCTGGACGGGGGAACTGCCTGTCAAACAGACAACCCAATCAGGGCCACCCCCAGCGCCATCACCACGGCAGCCCCCAGACGGCGTATCCAGTTGCCTTCCCGCAGGAAAACAAAGCCAATCAGGGCGGCAAAAATGACCGAGGTTTCACGCAGAGCAGAGACCGCCCCCAGCGGTGCAAAGTTCTTGGCAAAGAGCACCAGCCCATAGGCCGTCATCGAGACCAAGCCACCGGCAATGCCAATCCCCCAGCTGCGCGCCGGGATCTGTGCCAGCACCCGCCGTCGGCGCAGGCCGATAAACCCGGCAACAAAGATATGTCCAAAGGCGCCCCAGGCCCAATAGCTGAGCGTATTGCCCGACAGACGCACCCCCAGACCATCCACCAGCGAGTAAAGCGAGATGCAGACCCCAGTGCCCAGCGCATAAAGCAACGCACTGCGCCCAACCCCGGATTTCAACGCCTGCCAGCTGCTCAGTTGGATCCCCAGGCCAATCAGGGCAATGCCCAACCAGGCCTGCAGCGGCAGGAACTCACTGGCAAAAATCATCGCCCACAGCGCCACAAGGGCAGGAACAATGCCACGGGCAATGGGGTAGACCACGCTGAGGTCACCATGGCGATAGGCCTGCCCCAGCATGTAGAAATAGCCAAAATGGATCAGGGTCGACAGCGCCACATAGCCCAGGCTTTCCGGCTCAGGCAGCGGCAAATAGACCACCATGACCGCACCGGGAACAACATGGCCCAGCGCCACCAGCCCCAGCGTCGCGGTGCGATCCACCGCAGTTTTGACAATCGCATTCCAGACCGCATGCAACAGCGCCGCTGACAGGATGATGGCAACAACAAAGGGCGTCATTTTTCGGGGAACCTTTTCAATTCTGGCGGTGAAACGCCATATTCAGAGCCTGTTTGGCGCGGTCAGCTGGCTTCCATATCTTCGATCAGCCGGGTCTCCAGAAGCTGGCCGTTCTGATAGAGCAAGGGATAAGAGACCGCCGCCACATGGCTGTTGAACTCACGCAGCGCCCGCAGGGTTTCCAGGTGAATATCCGAGGTTTCAAAACTATGCCCGGTGCCCCGTTGCAGCCGCTTCAGGTGGCGCTTGCGGCTGTCGCGCTCCATCCGCTTGAGTTCGGTCTTTTCCAGGTTGAGCAAACGGGCGCTTTCCAGATCGTTTGAAATCAGCACATTCGAGGCCAGCCGCAGATTGGCCATGATCGCCTCGTGCATATGCAGGATTTCGTCCCAGCCCTCGTTTGAGAACCGCAGGTGCTTTTTGTTCAGCTTCCCCGCCAGCACCGCCAGACGCCGCGCTGCCACATCGCCGGCGGTTTCCAGACGGATGGCATATTCCACCATTTCACGCGCCTGTTTCAGCTCATCCGGTGTAAAGTCCTGCTCGGGGATATCGGCCACATAAGAACGGATCCCCGACAGGCAGGCATTGACCTCTGGATCCAGATCCTGAACCGCCTTGATCTGCGCGCCGTCGCCGGTTTTGTACAGCTCCGAGAGCGGGCGAAACATGGTCTCGACCAGATCGCACATCCGCAACAGCTCTCGCTTCAGATTGGCCAGAACCTGGGCCGGCGGGCCATAGCTGCCGGGCTCCAGGGCGCTCGGCGGTCTGCCGGTCAGGTCGGCTTCAGGCGCCGGGGGCTGTACCATCAGGCGTTTCATCAAGGGTTCAATCCGCACCGAGATCGGCAGCGCCAGCAGTAACAGGGAGCCGTTGAAGGCGAGATGCACATAGACCAGCATCTGCCCGCCCATTGACCCGATCTGCGCCCCGATCTGCGGCGCGGCCAACAGCCCGACACCCAGGCTGGAATTTACCGCCAGCAGACAGATCAGCGCCCAGGTGCCGCGCAGCCCGAGGTTGGCATAGGGTATGCGCCGCGCACTTTGGCTCATCCCGCGGCTCAGCCAGACCGGAATGAAGCCAGAGCCAAAATTGGCCCCCAGCACCAGCGACAGGCCTGCCTCAAAGGGAATGGCGCCGATCTGCACCAGGGTCACGCACATCAGAATGGCCGCCACCGAGGAGTGCATCACAAAGGCAAGCCCCGCCCCCACCAGAAAGGCGGTGATATAGTCCCGCGCCAGATAGCCTGCCACGGCGGGCAAAAAGGCACTGTCGCGGATCGGATCCATCGCTTCGCGCAAAAAGCGCAGCGAGATCAGGATAAAGGCGACCCCCATCAGGATCCGCCCCGCCTGCCGGGTCTTCTTGCCCTCGGTTTTGACAAAAAGGTAGCCCCCCACTGCCAAAAGCACCGGCACCAGCCAGTCGAGCTTGAACGACAGGATCTGAATGATCAGCGCCGACCCCAGGTCCCCGCCCAGCACGATGGCCAACCCGGTGGGAAAGGCCAGATACCCGCCAGAGGCAAAGCCGGTCACCAGCAGCGCCACCGCCGCCGAGCTTTGCAGAACCAGGGCCAACCCCAGCCCGACACCGCTGGCCTGGATCTGACTGCCGGTGCCGGTCAGCAAGCGCTGGAACGAGGCGCCATAGCTGCGCTCGATGCCGGTGCGCACCATGCGCACCGCAAACAGCAGGAACATGGTGGCCCCTGCAAGGCTGATGAGAAAGGTCAGAATCGCCATGTCACGCTCCTTCAGGCGCCGGGTCGGCCAGGGTGAACTCTACCCCCCAGTCCAGCAGGGCCCGCGCCAGTTTTTTTCCCGGTTCCCGGTCGCTGACCAGATGCGTCAGCTGCTGCGGTGCAGGCCCCCGATGTGGGGCGCTCTCAGAGAATTTTGCGTGGGTGGTCACCACAATGACCCGCTCGGCAGCAGCCGCGACCGCAAGCGTCAGCTCCGCCTCGGCGGCATTGTGAAACAGCAGCCCATATTTTGGAGACAGCGCATCGGCAGATAGAACCGCCACATCAAAGGCAAACCGTGCCGCCTGCATTTCGGCCACCGGACCAAAGGTGCCACGATCATCGTTGCACATCTCGCCGCCCAGCAGATGCAACCGGTTGCCATTGTGATTGGCCAGCAACTGCGCCACCCCGATGGAGTTTGTCACCACCGTCAGGTTGCGGCGCTGCCGCAGCGCCTCTGCCACAAAGGAGGTGGTGGAACCCACATCCAGAAACACCGTCATGCCATCGGCAATCCTGGGCAAAACGGCCATGGCGATCTGCGCCTTCTCGGTGGGGTGTTCTCCCATGCGCCGGAAAAAGCTGGGACCGGCCTCGCCGGTGCCGCGCGGCCCAACCAGATAGGCGCCGCCATGGACCCGCTCAACCAAGCCCGCCTTGGCCAGGGCCTTGATGGTGCGGCGCACGGTTTCCTCCGACACATCCAGCATCATCGCCAGCTCGGCACTGCGCCCCGATCCGCCCAGCCGCCGCAGGGTTTCAAGCAGTTCAACCTCCCGGTGGGACGGCGGCGCGGGACGGGACATCAGGCAAAACTCCACAAAGACGGCAAAACACAGTGCAACAACACTGTGCAGAATTATGTGGCGAAAATGTCAGTTTAGCGCCAACATGACAAGTCAAAACCCACAAGACCCCAAAATATCGGTCAACAACGGTCACCCCCAATGGGAAAACCCTCTTCCCAAATCACAAATGACCGGCTTATCTGGCGCTACTGAGCCCCCCAGCTGTCAAAGGACTGCACCACATGAGCACGGATCACCCCCGGAAAAAGAACGTGTTGTTCATTCTGATCGACCAGCTGCGGGCGGACTGCCTGACAGGTGCCCTGGCCGCGCATGTCGCACTGCCAAACCTGCGGGCCCTGATGGCAGAGGCGGTGACATTTGAGCAAAACTACACCGTGGTGAACCCCTGCGGCCCCTCGCGCGCTTCGATCCTGACCGGGCAATATGCGATGAACCATCGCTCGATCCGCAACGGCACCCCGCTGCGCCATGACACCCCCACCCTGCCCGGCGAGATGCGCAAGGCCGGATACACTCCGATGCTGTTTGGCTATACCGACACCGCGCGCGACCCGCGCACCCATCATCCCAATGATCCGGCCATCCGCACCTATGAACAGCATATGGAGGGCTTTCAGGAGATGTTGGAGATGCGGCTGGAGATGTCCTATCCTTGGCGCGCTGACCTGCTCTCAAAGGGCTACAGATTTGACACCTATTGGGACCTGCACAAACCAGTCTCCCCAACCGGTGGCCCGGCCCGGCTGAACGATCCGGCACCCTACAAGGCGGCAGACAGCGATACCGCCTTTTTGACCGATCGTTTTCTGGCGACCATGCCCGCCTATGACGACCAGAGCTGGTTTGCCCATCTCACCTATATTCGCCCACACCCGCCGCTGGTGGCCCCTGCGCCTTATAATGCGATGTATGACCCCGCCGATCTGCCACTGCCCAGCCGCCATGCCACGGTTGCCGATGAATGCGCGATCCATCCGTTCTTCCCCCCCACAACCCAGGCCTATACTCCGGCCTCTGCTGTGCTGGGCTTTCCGGATCTGGACCCGACGGATGAAAACATCCAGACCCTGCGGGCGATTTATCTGGGGTTGGCAAGCGAAGTGGACGCCCATATCGGCCGGGTGGTGCAGTTCCTCAAGGACAGCGGTCAGGACGACAACACATTGCTGGTGCTGAGCGCCGACCACGGGGAGATGCTGGGCGACCGCCACAGCTGGGGCAAGTTCACCGTCTATGATGCCGCATATAAAACACCGCTGATCATCCGCATGCCCGGCAATGCCGCACGGGCCGGGTCTGTGGTGCAGGAGATCACCGAATCCATTGACCTCACCCCAACCATTCTGGACTGGGTCGGACAGGAGATCCCCAATTCGATGGATGGTGCCTCGCTGGTGCCGCTGCTGCGCGGAGAAACACCCGCTGACTGGCGGCAATACTCCTATTCCGAGCTGGATTTTGGCGACCCCCAGTCCCCTACAATCTGGCAACAGGCGCTTGCCACCCCGGCATCGGAGTCCAGCCTCGCCATTCTGCGCGATGGGCGGTTCAGCCTGGTGGAATTTGCCGCCGACCTGCCGCCCCTGCTGTTTGACCATCAAGGCGCCGGCGAGATGGAAAACGTGGCGCAGATCCCCGCGCGGCAGGCGGATCTGGCCCGGCTCACCCGGCGGATGCTGCGCCACCGGATGCGCAACGCCGATCACAGCCTGTCGCTGCACAGCATCACAGCCGATGGACCGCGCCTGCAAAAACGCGACAGGCCGGGGCGCTAGGGGCAGGGGTCTGGCCCGGCCCGCGCTTGCTGCCGTCCGCAGCTGCGATCCGCCCCCCTTGACCTAACCCCGGAGGCTCAGGCAAAACCGCCATAGATTTAGCGGTAACACGGCGAGGGTTCGCCCGCTGCCAACGCAAGGTAAAGAGCAAGATGACCCCCCTTCCCCAAGACGCCCGCGCCCTGTTTGACGCCGCCGTGGCCCGCGCCGACCCCGCAAAAGCGCTCAGGCAGGCGCTGCTCTCGACGCCGCTCCCCGCTTTGGAGCCCGGCGGGCAGAGCTATATTCTGGCGCTCGGCAAAGCGGCGGTTCCAATGATGCGGGAAATGCTGCGCCATATCCCTGAACCGCGTCAGGCGCTTGTGGTCACCAATCCCGAAAACCTGACAGAAGTCCCCGGTGCAACGGTTCTGGCCGGATCGCACCCGCTGCCGGATCAGGCCAGCGCCGATGCCGGAGCAGCGGTCATGGACCTGTTGTCGCAAACCACCGCGCAGGACCGCGTCACCGTGCTGGTCTCTGGGGGAGGTTCCTCGCTGATGGTGGCCCCGGCGGCGGGGATCAGCCTGGCGGACAAGGCTTCTGTTGGCGCGGCGCTGCTGTCCTCGGGGCTGGAAATCAACGACATGAACCTGGTGCGCCAGCAACTGTCCGCGCTGAAAGGTGGCGGCCTGCTGCGCCATGCCGCCCCGGCTTCGGTGCAGGCCTATATCCTGTCGGATGTGATTGGCGACGATCTGCGCGCCATTGCCTCGGGTCCGACTGTTTCGGCGCTGGGGGACCCGGCGGCGGCGCGCGCCCTGTTGCAGCAAGCCGGGATCTGGCAGGACCTGCCCGAGACCGTCAAAACCCATCTGTCACAGGAGCAGAGCCACAGCGCCCTGCCAGTGGCGCACAACAACCTCATCGGCTCCAACCGTCACAGCCTTGCAGCGATGATGGAGCGCGCCCGTGCCCTGGGCTGGCAGCCGCAGCTGGTCAGTGATCATCTGGTCGGCGATGTCTGCGCGGCGGTTGAAGAGATCCTGCAAGCGGCCAAGGCAGCGCCGACAGACCAGCCCGTTGCGCTGATCTTTGGCGGTGAGACCACCGTGCGCCTGCAGGGCAACGGGCGCGGCGGCCGCAACCAGGAACTGGCCCTGCGCATGGCCCAGCGCGGCGCGTCCGAATTGAGCGGAGACTGGCTGTTCCTCTCGGCTGGCACAGATGGCCGTGACGGCCCCACCGATGCCGCCGGCGGCTTTGCCACACCGCAGACCTGGCAGGCAATTGCCGATGCGGGCAAGGACCCTGCTGCTTTGCTGGCCAATAACGACAGCTACGCCGCGCTCAAAGCCGCCAAAGCCCTGCTGGTCTGCGGTGGCACCGGCACCAATGTGGCAGATGTTCAGGTCTTTCTGCGGCGGGCAGCAGGCTAAGCTTGCTTAGAGCTCGATCTTGTCGAGTTCGTTCAGAAGATCCAGCAGCGCCTCATAGCGCTCTTGCCCCATTTTTTCGCGGGTGCGGTCCACAATGGCGATGCTGGCGGCGATATTGGCCTCGATGATCTTGCCCCCCGCTGCGGTGATACGGATCACCTGGCGGCGCCGGTCCACCTTGTCGCGTTTACGGCTGATCAGCCCTTTTTCGTCCAGCTTTTGCAGGATCCGCGTCAGGCTGGGCAGCAACAGGCAGGCCTGTTCGGCGATCTCGGTTGGATCAATGCCGTCGTTTTCCTGCACAACCCGCAGTACCCGCCATTGTTGTTCCGTGAGATCCACATCGCTCAGCAGATGCCGGATTGGCCCCATCACGCGTTCACGCGCCCGTAACAAGGCAATTGGCAAAGAGCGGGCGGTAGATGGCAAACGATTTTTCATATCTGCTTATCACTCATAATCCTGCCCAAAGGCAATTGCGGAGGCGCATTTTCACCGTTTGACAGAACGCCACCAAATTGCTACACATGTTAACAACAAATGTGAACCTCTCCGGTCCCCCCGTTTCCACTTAGGAGCCCACCCATGCCAGTTCCCGCCCCCGTGCTCTATCCTCCTTTCAACATCGTCCGGCTGTCCCATGTAGAGTACCGCGTCACCGATCTGGCAGCCTCTCGCAGGTTCTACGTCGAGATCCTGGGGCTACAGGTAACCCAGGAAGACGAGAGCCACATCTATCTGCGGGCCATGGAGGAACGCGGCCATCACTGCATCGTGCTGGTTCAGGCCGATAGCGCCGATGTCGGTGTCTTGGGGTTCAAGCTCTATGACGCGCCCGACCTCGACAAGGCCGCAGCCTTCTTTGCTGCCAAAGGCCTGCCGGTGGATTGGGTCGAGCGCCCTCATATGGGACGCACCCTACGCACCCGTGACCCCTGGGGCATTCCGCTGGAGTTCTATGTAAAGATGGAGCGCCTGGAGCCCATTCACCAGAAATACAGGCTCTATAACGGGGTAAAACCCCTGCGGATTGACCATTTCAACATGTTCTCGGCGGATGTGGATGCCTCCGTCGCCTTTTACAACGAGATCGGTTTTCGGGTGACGGAGTACACAGAGGACGACGAAAGCGGCAAGGTCTGGGCCGCCTGGATGCACCGCAAGGGCGGCGTGCATGACGTGGCCTTTACCAATGGCACCGGCCCGCGCCTGCATCACACCGCGTTTTGGGTGCCGACACCGCTCAACATCATTGATCTGCTCGATCTGATGTCCACCACCGGCTATGTCAGCAATATCGAACGCGGCCCTGGCCGCCATGGTATCTCCAACGCATTTTTCCTCTATGTGCGTGACCCCGATGGCCATCGGATCGAGATCTATTGCTCGGATTATCAAACCGTTGATCCCGACCACGAGGCAATCAAATGGTCACTCAAAGACCCACAGCGCCAGACGCTTTGGGGGGAGCCGGCGCCACGCAGCTGGTTCGAGGAAGGCTCGACGTTTGAAGGCGCCGCCACCCAAGAAAGCGCCCTCAAGGCACAGCCAATTATCGCCCCTTAGTATAACAATGAGAACAGCCCCCTTCCCTTGGGTGGGGGCTATCCGGGCCAAGGCCCGAACACTGGAGTTTTGACAATGAAATGGGATGAATTCTCAGGCTGGGGCCGCCGCATTGCGGATTGGGCGCAGGACTATCACCTGACCGTTGGCGACAAGCCGGTACGCGCCCGCACCGAACCCGGCGAGGTGCTGAACGCCCTGCCTGCAACGCCCCCCGAGGGTGGTGAGGGCATGGAAGCGATCTTTGCCGATTTTGAAGAGATCGTGATGCCGGGGATCACCCATTGGCAGCACCCGCGTTTCTTTGCCTATTTCACCTCCAATGCCGCGGCGCCCTCGGTGCTGGCAGAGTTCCTCACCTCGGCCATCGCGCCACAATGTATGCTCTGGCAGACCTCTCCGGCAGCAACCGAGATGGAAACCCGGATGATGGACTGGCTGCGCCAGGCGCTGGATCTGCCCGAGGAGTTTCAGGGCGTCATCCAGGATAGCGCCTCGTCGGCGACCCTGGCTGCTGTCCTCACCATGCGGGAAAAGGCGCTGAACTGGCAGGGCAACCAACAGGGGCTGTTTGCGCAAAAACCGCTGCGGATCTATTGCTCCAGCGAAGTGCATACCTCGGTGGATCGCGCCATCTGGGTGGCCGGCATTGGCCAGCAAAACCTGGTGCGCGTGCCGATCAAAGGCGACTGGCGCGGCATGGACCCTGCGGCGCTGCGCCAGGCAATCGAGGCCGATATTGCCGCCGGAATGCAGCCTGCCGGGCTGATCCTATGTGTGGGCGGCACTGGCACCGGTGCCACTGATCCGGTGGATGACTGCCTGCAAATCGCCGAAGACTACGGGCTGTACAGCCATATCGACGCCGCCTGGGCAGGATCGGCGATGATCTGCCCCGAATATCGCCACTACTGGTCAGGGGTGGAGCGCGCCGACAGCATCGTCTTTAACCCGCACAAATGGCTCGGCGTGCAATTCGATTGCTCGGCGCATTTTTTGAAAAACCCCGACGATCTGGTGCAGACTCTGGCGATCAGCCCCGAATATCTAAAAACCCACGGCAAAGACGGCATCATCAACTACTCGGAATGGTCGGTGCCGCTGGGCCGCCGTTTCCGCGCCCTAAAGATCTGGTTCCTGATCCGCACCTATGGGCTGGAAGGGCTGCGCCAGCGCCTGCGCAACCATATCACCTGGTCCGAAGCCCTGCATGACAGGCTCGCCGCGACGCCGGATTTTGAGATCGTCACGCCGCCGATGTGGTCGCTCTGGACCTTTCGTTATGCCCCCAAAGGCGCCTCCGATCTGGATGATCTGAACCTGAGATTGGTCAATGCTATCAACGACGACGGGCGAATTTACCTCACCCAGACGCGGGTCGATGGCGATCTGGTGATCCGCTTCCAGGCCGGTCAGTTTGAAACCACCCAGGCCGATGTGATGATGGCCCATACTGTCATCACCGAAATCGCCGCGACGCTCTGACCTGCTCTCCCCGGCTTTGCCTCTCGCTGATGCTGCGCCTTGCGGCGGATGGAGAGGCAAAGTAAGCCTTTGGGCAGGGGAGAGACGCCACATACGTATTTCCCTGCAATTGACCAGAATGCGAGGCCGCCGTTAGCCTGAAGGCACAGGAGCGAGACTGCGCCAACCCTAGAAATTGGCGCGCCCTCAGGGAGGAACGACATGACACGCACTTTGCTAGCAGGAATGGTCTCTGCACTGGCACTGGCTTCGGCCGCCACCGCAGATATCAAGATCGCCCATATCTATGGCAAGACCGGCCCGTTTGAGGCCTATGCCAAACAAAGCCACGACGGGCTGATGCTGGGGCTGGAATATGCCACCGGCGGCACCATGGAGATCAATGGTGAGCCAATCGTGGTGATCGAAAAAGACACCCAGCTGAAGCCCGAAAACGGCAAGGCCCTGCTGGAAGAGGCCTACGGCGACGACGACGTCGATCTCGCCGTTGGTCCGGTCAGCTCTGGCGTCGCCCTGGCAATGCTGCCGGTAGCCGAGGAATACGAAAAGATCCTGATTGTTGAGCCCGCCGTGGCCGACAGCATCACCGGTGAAAACTGGAACCGCTATATCTTCCGCACCTCGCGCAATTCATCGCAGGACGCTGTTTCCAGCGCCATCGCCCTGGCGGGTGACAACGTCAAGATCGCCACTCTGGCGCAGGACTATGCCTTTGGTCGCGACGGGGTTGCCGCCTTCCGCGAGGCCCTGGCCACCCAGGGGATCGAACTGGTCCACGAAGAATACGCCCCCACCGACACCACCGATTTTACCGCCGCTGGTGAGCGTATTTTTAATGCCATGAAGGACCTGGACGGCCCCAAAAAGCTGTTTGTGATCTGGGCCGGCGGTGGCAACCCGCTGGGCAAGATCAACGCCATGGATCCGGGCCGCTTTGGCATCGAATTTGCCGGCGTTGGCAATATCCTCGCGGCGCTGAAAGGGTTCAAAGACTATGAGGGCATGGAAGGTGGCACCTATTACTACTACGAGCTGCCCGACAATGAGGTGAATGACTGGCTGGTCAAAACCCATTTTGAGCGCTTTGACAGCCCTCCGGATTTCTTCACCGCCGGGGGCATGGCCGCAGGCATCGCCGCAGTTGAGGCGATCCGCAAGGCGGGCTCTACCGACACCGAAGAGCTGATCACCGCGATGGAAGGCATGGAATGGGAAACCCCCAAGGGCACCATGCGCTTCCGGGCTGAGGATCACCAGGCGCTGCAGACCATGTACCATTTCAAACTGACCGTGCAGGACGGTGTTGAATGGGCGGTGCCAGAACTGGTGCGCGAGCTGTCGATTGACGAAATGCCGATCCCGATCCGCAACCAGTAAATCTGTAGACAGTCAATCTCCATGGCCCGAGGATACAGTCTTTGGGCCATGGTTTTAGCAGCGGGCCGCAAGGCCCCAGTCTGCCCCTTTTCTCAGACCGGGCGCGCAGCCAGTTGCGCGGCACGCGCCCTTTAGAGAACACTCCGAGATCAAAATGACCCAACCCATTCTGAAGACCCGTGACCTGACCGTCCGCTTTGGTGGCCATGTCGCGGTTGATGCCGTCAGCTGCGCTTTTAACGCTGGTGAGCTCACCGCGATTGTTGGCCCCAATGGCGCCGGAAAAACCACCTATTTCAACCTGATATCGGGCCAGATTCCGGCCTCTGGCGGCGCGGTCTCGCTGCGGGGCCGCGACATCACCCGCGCCTCCGTGTCTGCCCGCACCAAGGCCGGCATTGGCCGCGCCTTTCAGCTGACCAATCTGTTTCCCGGGTTGAGCGTGCTGGAAAACCTGCGGCTGGTGGTGCAGGCAAAACTGGGGCGCGGCTTTAACCTCTGGTCCATGGTGTCGCGCCATCAGGATCTGACAGATCAGGCCGAAGAGATCCTCGCCCGTGTGCGCCTGCTGGATCAACGCGATCAGGTGGTTTCGGAACTGTCCCATGGCAACCAGCGCAAACTGGAGGTCGCCCTGCTGATCGCCCAGGACCCGGATGTCTATATGTTTGACGAACCCACCGCCGGCATGAGCGTCGATGAGGCCCCCGTTGTGCTGGATCTGATTGCCGAACTGAAACAGCAAAAAGACCGCAGCATTTTGCTGGTGGAACACAAGATGGACGTGATCCGCAGCCTCGCGGATCGCATCATCGTGTTGCACAATGGCGCGCTGGCCGCAGATGGTGCCCCGGCTGAGGTCATGGCCTCGGATGTGGTACAAGAAGCCTATATGGGCCGCGGCCTCGAAGGAATTCTCGCAGATGTCTGATGCAATCCTGACGCTGGATGGCGTCTACACCAATATCGCCCAGTATCACATCCTGCAGGGTGTTGACCTGCAGGTGCCGCGCGGCGGCGTCACCATGCTGTTGGGCCGCAACGGTGTTGGCAAAACCACCACCCTGCGCAGCATCATCGGCCATTGGCGCGCCCATCAGGGCCGCATCCTGTTTGATGGCACCGACATCACCAAGCTGCCCACCCCGGCCATTGCCCGTCTTGGCATCGGCTTTGTGCCCGAAGACATGGGTATCTTTGCCGATCTCACGGTTGCGGAAAACATGACCCTGGCCGCCGTCAGCGGCCCGATCAATTCCGCCCGGCTGGACTGGATCTTCACCGCCTTCCCGCCGCTCAAAACATTCTGGAAATCCGATGCCGGCACGCTCTCGGGCGGGCAAAAACAAATGCTGTCGATTGCCCGTGCCATGATCGAAGAACGTAAGCTTTACCTGATTGACGAACCCACCAAGGGGCTGGCGCCAGCAATCATCTCTACCATGGCCAGGGCCCTGAAAGATCTCAAAGACCAGGGCGCCTCGGTGCTGCTGGTAGAACAGAATTTTGCCGTCGCCAAAGCCCTCGGCGACAGCGCCAATGTGATGGATGATGGCCGGATGATCTGGTCCGGCGAGATGGCGGAACTCGGCCGTGATGCCGCTCTGCAAGAGCGCCTGATGGGCCTCAGCATGGAGGCCCATTGATGATCATCGCCCCCACTCTGCCGCGCTTTGCCCTTTGGCTCCCCTGTGGAGCACTCCCCCATAGATCGCAGGAGGCCCAGACATGAGCGCTGCACCTGAACACGCCCCCACCATGGCCCAGACCACCCTGTCTGAGCGCATCGGCCCCTATATGCCAGTCCTGCTGGTGCCGCTGCTGGCCATCGCCGGATTTCTCGCCATCCTGAATCCCGCCAGCTGGCTGACCCTCACGGTTTCCGGCCTCGCCATGGGCATGATGATCTTTATCATGGCCTCGGGTCTGACGCTGGTCTTTGGCCTGATGGATGTGATCAACTTTGGCCATGGCGCCTTTGTCTCTGTTGGTGCCTTTGTCGGCATTACCGTGCTGATGGGGCTGGGCCATCTGACCGAGGCGCCCTCGCTGATGCTCAACCTCGGCGCCGTGCTGCTGGCTGTCATCGGGGCCATGCTGGCCACTGGCGCCATGGGCTGGGCCTTCGAAAAAGTCATCGTCGCGCCCGTGTATGGCCATCACCTGAAACAGATCCTGGTCACCATGGGTGGGCTCATCGTGGTGGAACAGCTGATCATCGTGCTTTGGGGACCCGAAGAGATCTACTTCAACCGCCCCGAAGCGCTGAAAGGCGCGGTGACCTTTGCCGGCGCCGCAATCGAGAAATATCGCCTGGTGGCCGTCGCCGTGGGCCTTGTGGTCTTTGCCGCCATGCGCTGGGTACTGCGCCGCACCAAGATCGGTCTGATTGTGCGCGCCGGTGTCGAGAACGGCGAGATGGTGCAGGCGCTTGGCTATCGGCTCAAGCTGGTCTTTGTCGGTGTCTTTATTGCCGGCTCCGCCCTCGCGGGCCTTGGTGGCGTCATGTGGGCGCTCTACCAAGAGGTCATCACCGCCCATATGGGCAATCACGCGATGATCCTGATCTTTATCGTGGTGATCATCGGCGGGCTTGGCTCTGTTGAGGGCTGCTTTATTGGCGCTCTCCTGGTGGGGCTGATGCAGAACTACATCGCCTTTATCGAGCCCAAAGCCGCCCTTATTTCCAATATTGCCCTGATGGTCTCCATTCTGATGTGGCGCCCCATGGGTATGATTCCGGTGGTAAAAGCAAAATGATCCGCTCTCTTCTCTCCGGCGACATGCCGCGTTCCCTGCCGCTGGCGCTGATCCTTGGCGGCATTCTGATCTGCCTGGCGCTGGCCCCCTTCCTGTTTCCCGGCGTGCGCACTGTTGATACCGCGGCGCGGATCTGCGTCTTTATCGTGCTGGTGGCCAGCTATGATCTGCTCCTGGGCTATGGCGGCATCGTCAGTTTTGCCCATACCATGTTCTTTGGCATCGGCGCCTATGGCGTCGCCCTGACCTCAACCCATATGGGCCGCGGCTTTGATGCCATTGCCATCGGTGCCCTGGCCGGCGCAGGTCTGGCAGCGGCACTGGCGCTGCTCATCGGGCTGTTCTCGCTCCGCGTTAGAGCCATCTTCTTTGCCATGATCACCCTCGCCGTGGCCTCAGCTGTGGCGGTGCTGGTCAGCCAACTCTCGGGCCTCACCGGCGGCGAAGATGGCCTCACCTTCAAAACCCCGCGTGAACTGGGCCCGGCCTTCAAATTTGGCAAGGAGATGTTTGACGGCGCGCTCTTTGGCGTCAAACTGAACGGCAAATTGCTCGCCTACTACTTTGTCTTCCTTGGCGCGACGCTGCTGTTCCTGGCGCTGCTGCGGGTGGTGAACTCGCCCTTTGGCCGGGTGTTGCAGGCGATCCGCGAGAATGATTTCCGCGCCGAATCCATTGGTTACCGGGTGGTCTACTACCGCGTTGCCGCCACCTGCCTCTCTGCGGCGATTGCGGCACTGGCGGGCTCCCTCTATGCGGTCTGGCTGCGCTATGTCGGCCCCGACACCGTGCTGTCGATGGAGCTGATGATTGATATCCTGCTGATGGTGGTCATTGGCGGCATGGGCACGCTCTATGGGGCCATGATCGGCGCCACCCTGTTTGTGCTGGCGCAGAACTATCTGCAAAACCTGATGGGCGCCGCCTCTGGCCTGGTCGAGGGAATGCCGCTGCTGCCCGAACTGCTCAGCGCTGACCGTTGGCTGCTCTGGCTTGGCGTGCTGTTTATCCTCAGCGTCTACTTTTTCCCAACCGGCGTTGTGGGTCGGCTGCGCCAAAACCGCTAGCCTCCCCCCTGCTCCCCCCCTGCCAGATGGAAACAGCCACCTGGGGGAGCCTGCCATCTGTGGGTCAAGGGCCGCTGCAAGCGGCCGCGCGCCAGCGCGGTTCACCCTTGACGCGCAGCTCTTTTACAAACTGAAAACAGGCCCTCAGGGCAGACCTGCCCCTGAGGGCCTTCTCAGCCAGATTTTCTTTCTCTTGCACCGCGTCAGCGGTGCCCTCTCACGGAACCAGCACCGCGACAGCGGTGCCGGGCCCAACGGGAACGGAGGGATCTTTGATCCATCCCCGTTCCGGGCGGGAGCCCCCCCTTTTTATGTGCACCGCTTGTTATGTGCACCGCTTGGCGAAGGTGCGGGGGGCTGGACAAAATCCGGCTCAGCGCAGCAGTTTGCCCTCGGGCCAGCTCAAGGTGGTTTCCAGCCGGATCAGCTGGTCCGCGCCCGGCGCCAGATCAAACTCCCAGGCCAGAATACCACGCTGTTTGTCGACATTCTCTTCGCTCGCACTGGGCTGGGCGCTCCAGGTGATCTCCAGCTCTTCCTGCTCGCTATAGGGCACCCGGTCGAGCAGGCGCAGCGGCCAGGTCTCTCCCGTCAGGTTCTCCACCGAGATCTCGACCACTTCCTGCTGCTGGTTGCTGCGCGAAATCATCCCACGCTCGCCTTCGCTTTTCTGCAAGACAGTGCGCGTCAGTTGCAGCCCGGGAATAGCCCCAAAGCCAAGCTGGAACTCCTGCCCAGCGGCGGCCCCGTAAAAATCCACCAGTGTCACCAACTTACCATCGACAAACATTGGCACCTGATATCCCGGCAGGAGATCCTCACCAAATGTATTGGTGGTTTTTGCAACACGATAGGCGGTATCATCGCGCATTGGTACTGCAACCGCTTGCACCTCTACCTCTGTGCTCAACGCATCCATATCAAGCTTCACAATATCCACCCCCGAGGCCAGAGAGACCGGATACCCAAAGCGATAGGTCACCCCCGGACCACTGGTATCTGCCCCCCAGGCTGGTGTGGAGGCTTCCTCCACGACCACCACGGGTTCCACCATCGGCGCGGGCGCCTCGGCTGCAATGTAATCTGCGACCGCCTGGTTGCGCATTTTGGGCTCTGGGCGGGGGTCCTCAATCCGACGCCGCAAAGCATAAAGTTCCGAAGGCGATCCCTGCTCTCCCGGCTGCAGGGTCGAGATCGTGAGGGCGACATTCTCCCAATTCTCCCCGGTTCCCTGCTGCAGGCCAAATCCGCGTTTCAGAGTAACCTCAGGTGTCTCTCCGGTGCTCAGGTGCCACTCATAGCTTGGCAGGGAAGCAACCTCGCCTTCGGTCAGGTAGCGCAGCTCCAGACTGGCGGGCCCGGCTTCGGCCACTGCGACTTCGACAACCAGATACAGCCGATCCTCATCCTCTCGGTCGATGGCCGCCAGCTCCTGTTCGGCCTGCGCAAGTTCCTCTTGCAAACCTTCCAGCCGCTCCTCAATGGCACGCGCCCGAATCTGCGCCTCCAGCGTCTGTTTTCCGGCGGCATCTGCCTCACTGGCAATCATCCGTGTAATATCGCGCAGGGCCTCCGCGCCGGCCTCGGCCAGCCCTTCGTTTCTGCCCAGTTGCTCCAGAAAACCAATCGCGGTTTGGGCAGCCACAGCTTCAGTTTGAGCCCGGCTGGCCTCATCGCGAACCGCCTGAATACGGGCCTCAACCTCTTTGATCACCGCCTCAGCCGCCAGCACTTCTGGATCGTCAGCGCGCCGTGGCGGCACGCCATCCTCGCGAAACAACAACGCGGTCTGGGTTGCTCCGCTCAGCTCTATCTGCAGGGTCTCCATAGACGCGCTCTTGGGAATGTTGCGCAGGATCAGACGATGCTGTCCGGCTGGCAGATCAAATGCGGCGTGCCGAGTGATTTCAGCCATTTCGGGGAAGACCGTGACCGCAGCCACCCGGCTGTTGACGGTAATGTCATCGGCCCAGGCAAGGCTGGCGACCGAACTGGCCAGCAGCGACAGCAAGGAGAGGGAAAAACGCATGAATGTCTCACAATCAGGTTTGGAGCGCAGGTCCGGCCCACCGTCCCGGATTGGAACAGCAACCGACCCGCTCAATTGTCCTGATAGTAGAGCGTCAAGGCGCAGATAAAAGCATCAGTTGCCAAGCGGTTGTGATCTGGCGCAAATTTGCCGAAGCCCCGCCACGCTACCACAGAAAAACAAAAACGGCGCCGTTCTGGCACCGTTTTGAACCTCATTGGCTGCGCTGCGCACACCGCACGCGGGCAGCGCCAATGGGAAGCTCATAATCCCCAGCTGAGATCAGTGCCGCGCCACCGGGGCATCTGCCATCATGCGGGTTGGCGCCTTGCGCACCGGGCGCACCCGTTTGAACCGCTGCTCCAGATCTGCGGCAGGAAAGCCCAAAAAGGCACAGGTGCAGATTTTGACATGGCTCTGCGCATCATAAAGATGCATGTGGCCCTTGGCACGTTTCATGTAGAAGCCTTTGTCCTGCAGACCCGAGCGCAGCTCTGACCAGGTCGTGGCCTCTTGGAAATGTGGCGTCAGCATGATCCGCAACTGAATGGCCATTTCAGAATCCATCCGGTCCTGGTCACTGGCGCTTGACCAGGCCGTCTGCTGCATGGCCGCGTCGCCGGTTGTCTGTGTTTCGCGTTCAAAATCTTTCGAGTACATGGCTCAAACCCCGTTTTCATATCCCACCCTTAAGATATTGCGTTTTATGGCTAGATTTGGGCAGCCCTGCAAAAGTTTAGGGGCCGCCTCTTGCGAAGCGACCCCCTAACCTAAAGTGTAAAGAGCTTTAGCCTTTTTTGAGCACTTCACGGCCCAGAAGTTCCGCAATTTGCACCGCATTCAAAGCGGCGCCTTTGCGCAGATTGTCGCTGACACACCAGAGGTTCAAGCCGTTGTCGATGGTGGAATCCTGGCGTATGCGACTGATAAACGTGGCAAAATCGCCAACGCATTCAACCGGGGTCACATAGCCGCCGTCTTCGCGCTTATCGATCACCATGACGCCGGGGGCCTCGCGCAGGATATCGCGGGCCTCGTCTTCGTCGAGAAAATCTTCTGTTTCAATATTGATCGATTCAGAGTGGCCGACAAAGACAGGGACTCGCACGCAGGTGGCTGTGACCTTGATGGATTTGTCGATGATCTTCTTGGTTTCGGCGACCATTTTCCACTCTTCCTTGGTGGAGCCATCGTCGAGAAAGACATCGATATGCGGAATCACATTAAAGGCAATCTGCTTGGGGTAGACCTTTGGCGGCACCTCTTTGGTCGGGTTGTAGATCGCCTTGGTCTGCTCCCACAGCTCGTCGATCGCCTCTTTGCCGGAGCCGGAGACCGACTGGTAGGTCGAGACCACAACGCGTTTGATCTTGGCCCGGTCATGCAAAGGCTTCAGCGCCACAACCATCTGCGCAGTCGAGCAGTTGGGGTTGGCGATGATGTTCTTCTTGGCATAGCCATGGATCGCCTCGGGGTTTACCTCGGGCACGATCAGCGGCACATCGGCGTCGTAGCGATACAGCGACGAGTTATCGATCACCACGCAGCCCGCCTTGGCGGCCTTGGGGGCGTAGATCTTGGTCGCGTCAGACCCCACGGCAAACAGCGCCATGTCCCAGCCGGTGAAATCAAAGGTGTCGAGATCCTGCGTCTTCAACGTCTTCTCGCCGAACGACACCTCGGTCCCCAGCGACTTACGGCTGGCCAGAACGGCAACCTCATCCGCAGGAAACTGGCGCTCTGCCAGGATGTTCAACATTTCGTGGCCCACATTGCCTGTGGCGCCAACGACGACGACGCGATAACCCATTTTGTTTCTCCAGTATCACCCGGCCTTATGGCCGGCTGAGGTCTCATATAGGCAATTGCCCTGCATTTAAAGAGCCAGGTCAGTCGAGCCGGTCACGGCTGAACAGATAAATCACACATCCCATCGCCAGAGACAGAGCAAAGAAGCCAAAAATCGCCAGATAGGGCGCCGCAGGGTCCGCTGCGGCCATGTTTGTATGCAACCGCCCGGAAACAAACTGCATGATTCCCACGCCGCCAATGCCAAAGAAGTTGAGCAGCGTCACGCCGCGCCCCACCAGATGCGGTGGCACAAAGGCGCGACCATGGGCGATGATCACCGGGAAAGAGCCGCCCAGAAACCCAACCAGCGCCAGCACCGCAACCGGAAGCCAGACCGCAGCCCCGTCCACTGTAATCAACGCCCCCAGGGCCAGCACCGCCAGTGCATTGCCGCCAAAAATCACCCATTTGCGGCTGCCAAAGATCCGGTCCAGCGGCCCATAGGCAAAGGTGCCCGCCACCATGGCAATGCCCATGGCCAGCGCCGCCAGCCCGATCTCGCCGGTGCTCAGCCCATAGACATCGTTCAGGTACGGACCAATCCACAGCCCGCGCAGCGCGCCAGAGGGCGCATAGCAGACAAACATCAAAGGGAAGATCGTCCAGAGCACTGGCATCTTCAGCAATTCCAGCACCGACCCCTTCTGGCCGCCCTCAGGTTTGGCCGGATCCTGCACTGTCAGAAACAGACCTGCGGCCACCAGCCAGGAGGCCAGAGCCAACCCCCAGAGCGTCGCCCGCCAGCCAAGGTGCTCAACCGCAAAGGCTGTCGGGTAAGAGGCCACCAGATTGCCCACCGACCCCATGCCCAGCATCAGCGCTGCCAGAGTGGCAAAGCGGGCCGCCGGGTATTGGCGCGCAAAGATATAATAAGAGGCCATCAGCACCGGCGAACAGCCAATGCCGATAAAGAACATCGCCATGCTGACATGAAAGGGCGATGTCGCCAGCGCAAAGACCGCCGCGCCACCAGAACCGCCCAGGAACAACAGCCAGGCAGAGGTGCGGCGTGGCCCAAGATGGTCCAGCGCCCAGCCCACCGGCAGCTGCATGGCCGCAAAGGACAAAAACCACATACCGGATGCATCGGCGAGATCACTGGGCGTGGCGCCGATATCCTGCCCCAGCACCGTGGTCAGAACGCCAAGAAAGGCACGGAAAAACTGGCTCAGCACATAGGCCAGGCACAACATGATCAATCCAGCCTGCATCTTGAACGCTCCCTTTAGGTAGATCTCTTGCTTTGCGCGCCCATTGAGCATCTGTTGTCACATGTTCGCGACGCGAGCTTGCATGTTTGCAGCCCGGGTACAATTGTTTTGACATCAGACAGCAGAGATTGAGACGGATGATGCATATCGCCAAGTTTTACGAATCTCTGCCCCGACAGAGCCATTTTGCCAGCCTGACAAAGCCTGCAGCCTTTACCCCGCTTCCCGATGACTGGGTTATCTGCTGCAGCGACATCGTCGATTCCACCGGGCTGATTGCGGCGGGGAAATACAAGACTGTCAACATGGTTGGGGCCTCGGTGATTGCGGCCATGCAGAATGCGCTCGGCGGCGCTGCCTTTCCCTATGTCTTTGGCGGCGACGGGACCTCGTTTGCGGTCTCAGCTGAGCAGGCCGCCACGGCGCGCCTCACGCTGGCCCAACTGCGCCGTTGGGTGCAGCAGGAGTTTAACATTACCCTGCGGGTTGCGGTGATTGCCCTGACCGAGGTGCGATCCCAGGGGCTGGATGTCACCGTGGCCCGCCACGCGGTCTCTGCCAATGCGGATTACGCCATGTTTTCAGGTGGCGGCCTCGCCTGGGCCGAAGGTCAGATGAAGCAGGGCCATTCCACCATCCCTGCGGACACAGGCGACACGCCTCCCGATCTGACCGGGTTGTCGTGCCGTTGGAACACAATCCCGGCGCGCAATGGGCTGATCCTGTCGCTGGTGATGGTGCCAGGGCCAACCGCAACACCGGCGCAGTTTTCCCAGGTGGCCGCAGAGATCCTGACCCGGACAGCGGCTCTGGCGCGGGGCGGCCACCCGGTCCCGGCCGAGGGCCCCGGCATCGCCTTGCTGCCACAGGGGCTTGATGTCGAAGCCCAGCTCACCCATGGCACCGGGTCTGTGCTGCTAAAGCGGCTCACCCTGATGGCAGGAGCCATGCTGACAAGCTGGTTATTTCGCCGCAAAAAGCCCATGGGGCAGTTTGACCCCAATCACTATCTTGCCGTGATGAGCGCCAATGCCGACTACCGAAAGTTCGACGACGGGCTGAAAATGACCATTGATTGCACGCCGGATCTGCACAACGAGATCAAGGCGATTCTCCAACAGGCCCAGACCGCCGGTCATGTCCGTTTTGGCCTGCACGCGCAGGATGAGGCCAGGCTCACCTGTATCGTGCCCTCCGCCAGCCGCGATGATCACGTGCATTTTGTCGATGGCGCCGCCGGTGGATACACCCGCGCCGCCATCAATATGGGTAAAATTCGAAGCAACTAGGCCAGAGATCCCCCCTGGCACAGCGACTCAGGCAGGCTGGCTGTCAAACTTGCTGGAATACACCCGTCTTGGGATCGTAGCATTCCAGCCCACCTTCACCGATATCGGTCCACAACCCATGCAGGCTTAGATTGTCGTCTTTGACCGCTTCCTCGATAAAGGGAAAGGTCATCAGGTTCTCCAGCGAAGCCACAACCGCCTGACGTTCAAGCTCCCGCGCCTGGTGGTCTTCGTCTTCGATTTCGGCAACCAGATCGAACTTGGGTCTCAGGATATCCATCCAGCGCCCGACAAAGCTTTCCTTGGCTTCCAGGATTGGCGCATGGCCTTTGCACATATCAATACAGCCCTGCACGCCGCCACATTGCGAATGGCCCAGGACGATAAGATGTGAGACTTTCAGCACGGTTACGGCATATTCCACCGTGGCACTGGTGCCGTGGTGATCCCCATCGGGCGCAAAGGGGGGCACCAGATTGGCAATATTGCGATGGATAAAGAACTCCCCCTGATCGGCGCCAAAGATCGAGGTCACATGAACCCGGCTGTCACAGCAGGAGATCACCATCGCCCGAGGCCGCTGCCCCTCAGTCGCGAGGCGGCGATACCATCCTCGGTTTTCCGCATAGGACGTGGCTTTCCAGCCGTGATAGCGGGTGACCAGATAGCTGGGTAGAGGTTTAGCAAATTCCATTTAGAGCATCCCCTTGTGAATGTTAGCGGCGCTGATATCCCAAATTGTTCACAAATTCGAGGGATTTGAACAGCCCCGTGGAAACCTTTTGACAACCACTGGCAGGCAAATTGGCTTTGTACCGTGGGGGTACACTAAATTTAGGGTGAATGTGGTGGCTAATATACTTACTGTCATGCAGGTAGAAAACGTGCGTCTTGATCCAGACAAACTGGGCGAGCTTTACGCACAACTGGGCGAAGTTGGTGCCGAAGATGTCGTTTGTCGCGCCATCGAGGAACTGGCTGTGCGTCTGACACATTGCGAACGACTTTGGCGACAGAACAACATGGTTGATCTGCGCAAAAACGCGCGCTCCTTGATCGCAATCGCCGAACAGATCGGGATGAGCGCCATGGCGTCCATTGCCCGCGATGTAACCGCGTCCATTGATAACGAGGACGCACCGGCCGTGGCCGCGATCCTGTTCCGGCTCCTTCGGGTCGGCGAGCGCTCCCTGACAGCCGTCTGGGATCAGCAAGACATCACTGTTTGAACGCCCAGATCAAACGGAAAGACCAAACGCACTTTCTGAACGGCCCGACCCAACAGAAAGACTGACCACTAGAACTGTAGTGTAAAATGCCTACATGCCAGGCCGCCCTGGAGACTTAAATGGTCTCAGGCGGCCTTGGCCTGTTTGGGGTCATGCGCAGCGGCTATACGCCAAGCCCCTGCACCAAGGTCAAGCGCCCTGCACCAAAGTCATATGTAGCCCCGCAAATGTCCCTAAAACTCTGGCAGCACCCAAAACTCTGGCAACAAATGGCAGGCGGCCCTTGCAGGCAGCGGGCAGGCAGATACTCTGGCGGCACCTGACGCCCAACCGGAGTATCCTTCTTATGGCCCCTTGCTTTGCACCAGTCTCTGACACTGCTGTCCCCCTCTATCTGATGGAGCAGGATCAGCTGCAAGACTGGCTACAGAATCAGCCCAAGCCGTTCCAGGACTGGGTTTCGGCCAATAGCTTTACGGCAGGCTGCGGTCAGGCTCTTTTGGTTCCGGGGGGCGATGGCGCGGCATCTGTTGCGCTGGCCGGCTATGGCACTGCTGCGCAGCGCATGCGCCAACGGTTTACGCTGGCTGCCGCCGCAGAAAAACTGCCCGCAGGTAGCTATCAGCTGCAGACCGAGGCACAGGGCCTTGCCCGCCTGGACGCCGAAACCCTGTCGACCGAATGCCTTGGTTGGCTGCTGAGCCAATACCGCTTTAGCCGCTACAAAAGCACCACACCGATGGCGGCAGGCCTGATCGCCCCGGCCTCTGTTGATCAGGTCGCGATCGAATCTCTGGCCGCCGCCGAATGGCTGACCCGGGATTTGATCAACACCCCCGCCGCCGACATGGGGCCTGCCCAATTGGCAGAGGCGGTCGAGACGCTGGCGGCGGAATTTGACGCCTCCGTCGGGGTGATCAGCGGCGCCGATCTGCTGGAGGCAAATCTGCCGCTGATCCACACCGTTGGCCGCGCGGCAGAGCAGGCCCCGCGTCTTATTGATCTGCACTGGGGCAGTTCTGGACCCAAGCTGACCCTGGTGGGCAAGGGCGTCTGCTTTGACACCGGCGGGCTGAACCTGAAACCCGGCGCCAGCATGGGGTTGATGAAAAAGGACATGGGCGGGGCTGCAAATGTTCTGGGTCTGGCGCGGATGATCATGGCAGCCGCGCTGCCAATTCAGTTGCGGGTGTTGATACCTGCAGTGGAGAACGCCGTCTCCGGCAATGCCTTCCGCCCCGGCGATGTGCTGCCCTCGCGCAGGGGGTTGACGGTTGAGATCAACAACACCGATGCCGAGGGCCGCCTGGTGCTGGCCGATGCCTTGACCCTGGCGGATGAGGGCAGCCCAGATCTGGTGATCTCGATGGCGACCCTGACCGGGGCCGCGCGGGTGGCAGTCGGCCCGGATCTGGCGCCGTTTTATACCGACCATGACGCGGATGCAGCCGCGCTGGCGGCCCAGGCAGGCCCACAGGCCGACCCGGTCTGGCGGATGCCCTTTCATACCCCCTACGAGAGCATGATCGAACCTGACATTGCCGATCTCGACAATGCGCCTGCGGGCGGTTTTGCCGGCTCGATCACCGCCGCGCTGTTCCTGCGCCGCTTTGTCGGCGAGAGCCGCTATATGCATTTTGACATCTACGGCTGGACGCCCAGCGCCGCTCCGGCCCGTCCCAAGGGCGGCACCGGACAGGGCTGCCGGGCGCTGTTTGCCGCCCTGCCCGACCTGCTGGGGTTGTAAGCACCATGACCAAAAGTGCCTCAGAATTTGCCCGCATTGCCCTGCCTGTTGTTGATCTGTTGCGCGCCCCCGACGGGCCGCGCGACCGTCAGCTTTTGTGTGGCGAGGCGGTAGAAGTCCTGGAACAAAATCAGGGGTGGGCCCGTATTTGCGCGGCCAAGGACGGCTATCAGGGCTATCTGCCCGCCACGGCGCTGGCCCCGGCGCAGGTGAACAGCCATTGGATCAGCGCCCCAGCCAGCCACGCCTATAGCGCCGCCGATTTTAAATCCCCCGAAGTTGCAGCACTCAGCCTTGGCAGTCAGGTCCTGGTCTCTGGCAGGGAGGGGCGGTTTGCCAAAACCGGCCAGGGCTATATCCCCTGGGTGCATCTCACCCCGATGGATCAGCGCCTGAGCGATCCACTTTCCGTCGCCATCGGTTTTCTTGGCACGCCTTACCTTTGGGGCGGAAACAGCCGCTTTGGCATTGATTGCTCGGGACTGGTACAGGTGGCCTGCCTTGCCTGTGGCATTGCCTGCCCCGGCGACAGCGGCCCACAAGAGCGCGAATTGGGAACACTGCTGCCCGCCGGCAGCGCCTATCAGCCTGGTGATCTCTTGTTCTGGAAGGGCCATGTTGCTTGGGTCCACGACCCCAACACCCTGCTGCATGCCAATGTCCATGCCATGGCCGTGGCGCTGGAACCACTGGAACAGGCGATCTCCCGCATTGCCGATCAGGGCGACGGCCCGGTCACCGCCCACCGGCGGCTACCACAAACGGGCTGAGCCATCAGGCAAGCACCCCCGGCTTGGTCAGCGCCCGGCTGGGTCTCAGTCTTGCCTGCTGTATCGGCCTGTTTGCATCCGCCAGCCTGCATCCGCCTGCCTGTTTGCATCCGCCAGCCTGCATCCGCCTGCCTGTTGTCTCGGCCTGCCTGTTGTCCCGGCCTGCTATTTCACCGCCCGGATGAGTTTACGCTCCAGCACCCGCAGCACCGCCTTTAGGTCGCTGCCGCGTTTCAGGATCTGGCCATCCATCCCCACCACCGCATACAGCCCCTGGCGATTGCGCAGCTTGGGGTGTTTTTCAATCCGGTACAGCGGGTGTTCAGCGGTGCGGCGAAAGACCGAAAACACCGCGAGGTCCCGCAGGCAGGAGATCCCGTAGTCGCGCCACTCTCCGGCGGCCACCATGCGGCCATAGAGCGACAAGATCACCGACATTTCACGCCTGTCAAAGGCCACTTGCTGCGGGATAGGCGCGCCCTGACTGGGCGGAAAGGGATCCATAGTCATGCCCCAAGACTCGCCGCAACGACGGGATTAATCAAGCCATTTTGCACCGGCCCTGCCTCGGCTTGCACCAGCCCGGCTTCAGCGATGCGCCTCGGGCACCCAATCTGCGGCCTTCTGGTTCCAAAACCGGTTTGGGTTTGCCTCATCCTGGCCACGCCGATGCAGGCTGCGCGCCGCCGCAATCAGCTGGAATACCGGCTCTTCATAGGGGTGGGCCTGGTAGATGGCACAGAGCAACGGCGCCAGTTCCTGGCCCTGTTTGGGGACAAAGATCTGCAATTCAACGCAGGTCACCGCAACCGCCTGGTCGGTTGCCTGATTGCGCCCTCCGGGGCGGGAGCGAAACTGCTGCTCCCCGGCGCTGGTGGTATAGGACACCTGATCATAATCACCCCAGTGTAATGGCTCCTGCGACAGGATCGCCTGCAAGACCCGCGCGGCGGATTCTTGTGGCACCTGGACCAGCACCCGTGTGCCCTGTTCGAGGGTAAACCGGTCGGAGCGGATGGTGTCAAAGGTCTCAGGCATTGATCAGCTCCTCACAATGCAGATCCAGAATCTCCTGCAGCGCCCGGGACCCCAGCCCGGTGATCTGCAGCCCGCGTTTGTGGCTGTTGCGCGTCACCCAGCCCTGATCAAAGAAATGAGCCAGGATCTGTTTGCCCAGCGGTCCCGAGACATGCAGCCTGCGCTCGGTCCAATCCATGCAGGGGCGGGCAAAGGGCTGGCGTGCCTCAGCAGCCGAGGGCCTTTGTGGCAGGCACACGCCCAGCTTTTGCCAGATCTCATGGCCACAGGCACGAAAGCCACCGTTTTCCTCGATCAGCATGTCACGGTCCAGAAATTTCCCGGTAAGTGCCACCGCCACGGGGCCAGCCAGGTGGTCGTAGCAGCTGCGCAGCTGGGCAATATCCCCCGCCTTGCGCCGCTGGGCCAGATGCAGATGCGAGCTGGGCGCGATGGCGGCCAGCTGCTCCAGCACCCCGGCCACCTCGGCATTGGCGAGGCGGTGAAACACGCACCGGCCGCGTTTCTCGGCCAGCACCAGCCCGGCGTTTTGCAACATGCGCAGATGCGCCGTGGCGGTCTGGGCGGTGATGCCCGCCGCCGAGGCCAGTTCCTTGTTGGTGAAAGACCGCCCCTCCATCAGCTCACACAGCATCCGGGTGCGGCTGGCATCGCTCAAGGCCTGGCCAATAATATCAAAGCGTGGTGTTGTCATGCCCCAAGGCTAGCCCTTTGCAGCGCCCCTGCCCATAGAATTCCCTTCGCCGCAGAACGAAGAATGCGCCAGGGATCGCGGTCCCAGGCGATACTCCTCTGGCCATACTCCTCTGGCCATACTCACCAGGCCATATCCCCTGGCAGACCCAGCCCGGCGAGACCACAGCGCCCAGGAGCGCGCTGTGATCAGACCGGCGCCGCCGCGTAGCGGGCCAGGAATGTGTCAACGGCGCCTTCAATGATCCTGCTGCGTTCTTCCTCTGAAAAGCTGGTGTCGATTTTGAACAGAAAACGCGGCACCAGATCGGCACGGCAGAGTTCTGCAAACTGATCCGCGGCGAGGTCAAAATCCTCGATCTGCAACTCGCCCTTTGCGGTGGCGCTGCGCAGGTAGTCACGGATTTTGCCGCGAATCAACATCGGACCGCTTTCATAGAACTGGCGTCCCAGATCAGGAAAGCGGTCGGCTTCGGCGACGCAGATGCGAAACATCCGCAGGCCAAAATCAGACAGGCTGGCTGACAGGATATGCCCGGCCGCGCTGCGCAGGATCTGACGCGGGGTGCTGGAACAGGTGGCCAGAGTCATCGGAGCATCCGCCTGACGGGCACATTCGCTGCGGGCGACCTCCATGAACAACAACCGCTTATCCGGAAAATAGCTGTAGAGGGTCGCCTTGGAGACCCCGGCAACCCGGGCAATGTCGTCAACGCTGGCGCCTTCAAATCCGTCTGCCAGAAACACCTCACGCGCGCCTTTCAGGACCTGATCAAACTTCCGACCGGTTCGCAGAATGCTGGCGTGTTCGTTCATGGCTGACCTCGTGGCACTGGCGGAGTAGAACCTTCAGTCTAGCCCAGAGAACTGTAGCGCAACACCTTTCTCTTTGCTCTCGTTTCACCACCCTGCCCAATAGGTCAGGCATGGGACATGCCAAGAAATCACAAAGCAAGCGCTCCCGCCCACCCTTCAGCCTTCTGACGAAGGCTGGGGCCGTTGGGGGTGGCGCCGCGCTGCCGCGCGGCGCGGTGTCGCGCCACAGCCCCCTTCCCGCCCCCTGCAGGCCTGGCCCCCAGGCTCCCTTCTCCTTCCCCTTCCCCTTCCCCTTCCCCTTCCCCGAACAGCATCAACACGGCATCAACACTGTGGGCCTGTTCTTTTGGGCTGATCTCAAAGGGACAGATCTCAAACCGGGCGAGCTCTAAATTAGACGGATCAGGGCTGGATCACCCACGCCGCGCGGCAGCGCGGCGCCAGGCCCAACGGGAGGCGGGCATCTATGATGCCCAAACGACGGGCGGGAGCCCCCCCTTATTTTTCCCTGATGCTTTCCAAACACCTCCGACCTTTCCACCTTGCCTTTTCACCAAAAGCCGCTACCACTCTGGCAATGGCCGATATTTTCTTCAGAACACTCCCCTTTTTTGCAATCATCGGCCTCGGCTACTGGGCGGGACGGACGCGGTTCTTCACCGAAGAGGCCACCGCCTATCTCACCAAGTTCATCTTTTTCTTCCCGCTCTCGGCGATGATCTTTCGCTTTTCCGCCAATCTTTCCTTTGCAGAGATCTTTGATCCCGACCTCGTCCTGGCCTATCTCGCGGGCACAATGGCGGTCTATTTGCTGGTGACCCTGGTGGCCGTGCTGCGCCGCCTGGACATGCCCACCGCCGCCGTCGAGGCACAATGCGCCGCCATCGGCAATGTCGGCTTCCTCGGTCTGCCCATGATGGCGATGCTCTTTGGCGAAGCCTCCATTGCGCCGATGATGGTGGTGCTCAGCGTCGATCTGGTGGTGTTTTCCTCGCTGATCGTCATCCTGATCAACCTCGGGCGCGGCTCTGGCCTGGGTCTGAAAACCTTCAAGCTGGTGCTGCTCGGGCTGCTGCGCAACCCGATGATCCTGGCCATCTGCGCCGGCCTCGCCTGGTCCGCCGCTGAAATCCCGATCCCGGTGCCGATGAATGACTTTCTGTCGATCCTGGGCGGGGCTGCCACCCCCGGCGCGCTGTTTGCCATTGGTGCCTCGCTGGCGTCAAAATCGGCTGAGCGGATGCAGATCGCCGTCTGGCTCAGCTTTGCCAAACTGGTGCTGCACCCGCTCTGTGTCGCGCTCTGCGTGATCACCCTGTTCCCGGTCAGCAGCTTCTCAGCCATGGTGGCCATTGCAGCGGCCTCTCTGCCGGTGGCAGGCAATGTCTATATGCTGGCACAGCACTATGGCGTGGCGCCGCACCGGGCCTCGGCCGCCATTCTGATTTCAACCCTCGCCTCCATCTTCACCGTCCCCATGGTGATTGCCTGGGTCTCGCAGCTGTAGCCGCCCGCTTTTGCGGCAGCAATTCAGCGAATTGTAACGTGATTGCCGCAATAACAAAGCCAGCTGTCGCGCCTCTACTGGACCCGCGCCGCCCCGACAGGTAGCGGTAAGGCAACCAATCATAGGAGCCCACCATGGAAACCCTCTCGCAAAACAAGGCCTTTGCCGGCCAGCAAGGTGTCTACCGTCACAAAAGCACTGCCACCAACTGCGACATGACCTTTGGCCTGTTCCTCCCCGAAGAAGCCAAGGACGGGCCGGTGCCAATCCTGTGGTATCTCTCGGGCCTCACCTGCACCCATGAAAACGCCATGACCAAGGCCGGTGCCCAGGCCTGGTGCGCCGAGCAGGGCATCGCCATTGTCTTTCCCGACACCAGCCCCCGCGGCGAAGCTGTCGCCGATGACGAGGCCTATGACCTGGGCCAGGGCGCTGGCTTTTACGTCAATGCCACCCAGCAGCCCTGGGCGGCGCACTACCAGATGTGGGACTACATCGCCGAAGAGCTGCCCGCGCTGCTGGCGGAAAACTTTGCCATCGATCTGGACCGCCAGGCCATCACCGGCCACTCCATGGGCGGCCACGGCGCGCTGACCCTGGCAATGAACCTGCCGGGACGGTTCAAATCGGTCTCGGCCTTTGCACCGATCTGCAACCCGACCGGTGCCGACTGGGGGCGCAAGCAGCTTTCGGCCTATCTGGGCGACGATGAAGCCGCCTGGGCCAGGCATGATGCCACCTTGATGATGCGCGAAAGCGGATTTGACGGGCCGGTGCTGATTGATACCGGCACCACTGACCAGTTCATCGACCTGTTGCGCCCCGAAACCCTGGCCGCCGCCATGGCAGAAAAGCGCCAAGAGGCCACCCTGCGCCTGCAGCCGGGCTATGATCACAGCTATTTCTTTGTCTCCAGCTTCATGGAAGATCACGTCACCTTCCACGCCGAAGCCCTGTACCGGGATTAATCCATGACCACTGCCGCAACCCCCACCATGACCAATTTCGACTACGACTATGACCTGGTGATTATCGGCTCGGGCCCCTCGGGGCGGACCGCCGCCATTCAGGCGGGCAAATTAAAACGCCGGGTGCTGGTCATCGACCGGGCAGACCGGCTGGGCGGGGTTTCGGTCCATACCGGCACTGTGCCCTCCAAAACCCTGCGCGAAACCGTGCTGAACCTCTCTGGCTGGCGCGAACGCAGCTTTTACGGCCGCTCCTACCGGGTAAAAGACCAGATTGCTGCCGAAGACCTGAAGGCCCGCCTGCATATGACCCTGGACCACGAGGTCGATGTGCTGGAACACCAGTTCAACCGCAACCACGTGGAATGGCTGGCGGGCCTGGCCAAATTCATTGGCCCACACGAAATCGAGGTCGCCACCGAGGCCGGAGACACCACCCGGATCACCGGGGAAAAATTCCTCATCGCCACCGGCACCCGCACCTACCGGCCAGACGATGTGCCGTTTAACGGCAAAACCGTTGTCGACGGCGATGAATTCCTCGAGATGTCCTCGATCCCGCGCTCCCTGGTTGTGGTTGGCGCCGGCGTCATCGGGGTGGAATATGCCACCATGTTCTCGACCCTGGATGTGCGGGTCACCCTGATCGAGCCGCGCAGCACCTTCCTGGACTTCATCGACAGCACCCTCATTCAGGATTTCACCCATCAGATCCGGGAAAACGGCGTTGATCTGCGCCTTGGCGCCGCCATCGACAAGATCGAAGACGCCGGCAGCCATATCGAGGTCACCCTGGACAATGGCCGCCATGTGCGTGGTGAGATGCTGCTGTTTGCCGCCGGTCGCATGGGCAATACCGATGGGCTGAACCTCGATGCCGTCGGGCTGGAAACCGATCACCGCGGTCGGCTCAGCGTCGAGCGCAAGACCTATCAGACCGCCGTGCCGCATATCTATGCCACTGGTGATGTGATCGGCCACCCCTCGCTGGCCTCCACCTCGTTGCAGCAGGGCCGTGTTGCCGCCTGCCACGCGCTGGAAACGCCCACCCTGCCCGAAAGCCCCTGGTACCCCTATGGCATCTATTCGGTGCCCGAGATGTCCACCTGCGGCATGTCCGAAGAAGAGCTGCACGAGCGTGGCATTCACTACGAGATCGGCGTTGCCCGCTTCCGCGAGACATCACGCGGGCATATCATGGGGCTGGAACACGGCATGCTGAAAATGCTGATCAGCCTCAAGACCCGCCGGGTTCTGGGGGTGCAGATCGTCGGCGAAGGCGCAACTGAGCTGATCCACATTGGCCAGGCGGTGATGAACCTGCAGGGCACCGTGGACTACTTTGTGCAGAATACCTTCAACTATCCAACCCTGGCCGAGGCCTATAAGATCGCCGGCCTGGATGCCTTTAACCGGATGCCCATCCCAAAAGAGTTCAAGGTGAAAAGGCCCACCGCTCCCACGGTTAAATCCACCGATAAAGCCACGGCGAACCCTGCCCAGGCTGCCCAGGTCTCCCAGGTCGCAAAGGTCTCCCAGGCCTCCCAAGCCGCTGACAAAAAGGATGCCACGTGAGCGCGCTTTATATCGATGCGGATGCCTGCCCGGTCAAGGAAGAGGCCGAGCGGGTGGCCACCCGCCACAAGCTGAAAATGTATGTGGTCTCCAACGGTGGCCTGCGCCCCTCGCGCAATCCGCTGGTGGAAAACATCATCGTCTCCGAAGGCGCCGATGTGGCCGACATGTGGATCGCCGAGCGCTGCGGCACCGGCGATGTGGTTGTCACCGGCGACATCCCCCTGGCGGCCAAATGTATCGAGACCGGCGCCCAGGTGCTGCGCCACAATGGCGAGCGCTTCACCCCGGCCAATATCGGCCAGCAACTGGCGATGCGCGATCTCATGGCCGACCTGCGCGCCGCCAATCCGCTGGGGGCTGGCGGCTCTGGCAAGGGCTTTACCAAGGCCGACCGCTCACGTTTTCTGGACGCATTGGAACGCGAAATCCGCGCGGCAAAGTCAGCACCCTAAGTGTGAGATCTTCTGTTACAAAAGCGATCTTTGCACCATCTGGGAATTGACATTGTCATCTGTACTCTGCTGGCCGCCATAGCAAGCCCTGCGTTCCAGTCTGCGCTCTGTGATGACCCCGAGGCACAATTGGCCGAGATGAGCCTCCGCCAGGCTGACAGGATCCGCCGGGCGAACAGGATCCACCACTGCCCCCCCCAACAGATCGCGGGTCAAGGAGGGCCGCAAGGCCCCCGCGCCAGCGGCTTGTCCTTGAGGCGGGATCGGTTGGTACAGACTGGAGGCGGCGCGTTTGATGGGCAGCATGCCCCCTCAAACCGCTTCTCAGCAAATAAAATCCCTGCCAGCCACAGGTGCAGGACCTGGCACTGCAAAATCTTTTCCGCGCCAGCACAGCGCCGCCCATTGCCCCAGCGTAATATTTACGCGATGCATCAGGGGGTAATGCAATGCGAGGTTTAGATGAGCGAGACGATGAAGGTCAGCCTCCTTGGGCTCTTTGCCGCTGCCGGCTCGGCCATCTGTTTTTCCATCATTGATGTCTTGGTCAAATTCCTCTCCGGGGATTATCCGCTGTATCAGGTGGTGCTCTTGCGCTCTCTGGTGGCGATGCCGATCCTGCTGCTGCTCATCGTTCCACTGGAGGGCGGCTTTCACGTCTTGCGGACACACCAGCCCATGCTGCACCTGATCCGCTGCGGCGCGGTGCTTGCGGCCAATATCTGCTTTTACACGGGCCTTGCCACCATGCCGATGGCCGATGCGGTGGCCATTGCCTTTGTCACCCCACTGGTTGTCACCCTGCTGTCGGTGGTGCTGTTAGGCGAACGGCCCGGCATCTGGCGCTGGAGCGCGGTTGTCGTTGGTTTTATCGGCGTGCTGATTATCATGCGCCCCGGTCCCGGCACCTTTCAGGCCACAGCTTTGCTGCCGTTTTTTGGCGCCTGTGGCTATGCCACCCTACATGTTTTGACCCGCCGGGCTGGCGGCGCTGACAGTCCGGCAGCCCTGACCTTTTATCCTTCTCTCGCTTTCATGCTGGTCAGCGCCGGGGTGGGTCTCAGCACCGGTGACGGCCGCTTTGCCACGGGCGACAACCCGGCGCTGGATTTCATCCTGCGGGCCTGGATCTGGCCCCCAATGGGCGATTGGTGGGCCTTTGTCGCCCTTGGGCTCACCGCCTCTGTTGGCGGCTATCTGATCAGCTTTGCCTATCGCCAATGCGAGGCGGGGCTGGTGGCCCCCTTTGAATATATCACGATGCCCATGGCCGTGCTCTGGGGTATTCTGGTGTTTCAGGAATGGCCCGATCTGCCGGTCTGGCTCGGAAGTGGCTTGATCATTGGCGCTGGTCTTGTTTCCCTCTGGCGCGAGACTCGCAACAATCGCCCGCCCAGCCGCCCGCGACCCAGATCCACAGGATAGGAAGCAACTGCCCCATGACTATCGAAGCCGTCGTTTTTGATATCGGCAATGTGCTGATCGAATGGGACCCGGAACGGTTCTATGATGCCCGTCTCGGCCCCGAAGCCCGCAAGCGCCTGTTTGCCGAGGTGCCGCTGCACCAGATGAACCTCGGGCTGGATCGCGGCGATCCCTTTCGTGCCTCGGTTTATGATCTGGCAGAACAGCATCCGGACTGGGCCGAAGAAGTGCGCCACTGGCACGACAGCTGGCTGGAATTTGCCCACGCGGATATCCCGCAGTCGGTCCGCCTGCTGCGCGCCCTGCGCGCCAAGGGCGTGCCGGTTCTGGCGCTCAGCAACTTTGGCATCGGCACCTTTGAAGTCGCCGTCACAGCCTATCCCTTTCTGGCTGAATTTGATCAGGCCTATATCTCAGGCCATCTCGGCTGCATCAAACCTGACGATAAAATCTATCAGCATCTGGAACAGGGGGCCGGGGTCCCAAGGGACCGGCTGCTGTTTGCCGATGACCGGCCCGAAAACATCGAGACCGCCACCGCGCGCGGATGGCAGGGCCATCTTTTCACCACACCCGAGGCCTGGGCCGCGCGCCTGGTCGAGGCCGGACTATTATCAGAACAGGACGCCCAATGAGTATTCCCATGATCCCCTTTGACGCCGGTGAAGCCCTGCTCAACTGGATTGACTTCACCCAGGCCCTGACCCGGGGCCATGACCTGCCCAAGGCCGAGATCGGCGATACCTTTCTCTACCGGGATCCGGACACGCTGCTCAGCCGCTCTGCCTGGATTGATGGCATGGGACTGGCGGTCAAAACGGCCAATATCTTCCCCAAGAACCCTGATGCGGGCAAGCCGATGATCAATGGCTCGGTCTGTCTGTATTCGGATCTCGATGGCACATTGGAAGCGCTTGTGGATTTCCATCTGGTGACCAAATGGAAGACCGCAGGCGACAGCCTGCTGGGCGCCTTGCGGCTGGCAAACCCTGACAGCCGTGAAGTGCTGATTGTCGGCGCCGGCACCGTTGCCGGATCGCTGGTTGAGGCCTTTGGTGCCGCCTATCCGCAGGCGCAGATCCGCATCTGCAACCGGACTCAGTCCAAGGCCGAAGAGCTGGCGGCGCGCTACCCCAGGGCAGCCGTTGCCACCGATCTTGAAGCGGCGGTCAAAGCGGCGGATATCATCGTCACCTGCACCATGTCCTCCAGCCCGGTGATCAAGGGTGAGTGGCTGCGTCCCGGTCAGCATCTGAACATGATCGGCGCCTACCGCCCCGACATGCGCGAGGCGGATGACACCGCCCTGACCCGTTCAAAAATCTACTGCGACAGCTTTGACACCACGCTGGATCATATCGGTGAGTTCAAGATCCCGCTGGCCGAGGGCGTGATCCAGCGCAGCGATGTGCTGGCGGATTTCTACAGCATCGACCAGTTCCCGGCCTATGACCCCGCAGCCATCACCCTGTTCAAAAACGGCGGTGGCGCCCATCTCGATCTGATGACCAGCCATCATGTGCTGGAAAAATGGAACGCCGCCGCATGACCTGGCTGCTGCTCCCCACCCTGCTGTTTCTTGGCCTGCTGTTTCTTGGCCTGCTGAGCACCCTGGCCCTGCTGCCGCTGGTGCGGGAGAGGCTGCGCAGGACCATGGGGCCTGGTGCGCGCAATGGCGCACCGGGGCGCTTTGCCCGCCTGTCGCGCGGGCTCACCCATTATCAGTGGCACGGCCCCACCCGGGGGCCTGTTGCCGTCTGTGTGCATGGGCTCACCACGCCCTCCTTTGTCTGGGGCGGCTTTGCCGAGGGGCTCACCGCCAAAGGCTATCGCGTGCTGACCTATGACCTCTACGGGCGTGGGTTTTCCGACCGCCCCAAGGGGGCGCAGGACAGCGCCTTTTTTGTCTCCCAACTGGAAGAGCTGCTGGAGCAGGAGGGGATCACCGGAGATTTTACCCTTGTGGGCTACTCCATGGGCGGGGCCATCGCCACCGCCTATGCTGCGGCGCATCCCGACCGGATCCGCGCGCTGGTGTTGCTGGCCTCCGCCGGGCTAAAGTCCGAACCGGGCAAGATGGCACGGTTCATCCGGGACCACAGCCCCCTTGGCGACTGGATGATGCTGGCGCTTTTCCCCCGTCTGCATCGTCGCGGCTGCGAGGCCGAGCGCGCCCTGCCCTCCTCGGTGCCCGGCATCGTCGATCTGCAGCAAAACGAGCTGCGCTACAAAGGCTTTGTGGCGGCGGTTCTGGCCTCCCTGCGCGGGATCCTGATGGAAGACAGGGGCGATGATCTGCGCCGGATCCATCGCAGTGGTGTACCCATCCTGGCGATCTGGGGCGGGGAAGATGAGGTCATACCGGTCAGCTCCATTGGGCGGATGACCGAACAGGCGCGCTCTGCCCGCCAGGAGGTCATCGAGACCGCCGGTCATGGGCTGCCCTATACCCATACCCAGGAGGTTCTGGAGATCATCGCCGCCAACCATCGCAGGGCGTTTGAATAACCCCAGCAAGCCCCGCCTCCCCCGTATCGGGGGGCGGGCATTTGCATGTTAGGGCGCTTGCATATCAGCGCAGATCAGGCAGCCAGCGCCATCGGGGATTTCTCCCGTACCGGCAGATGCACCACGGCGCTAAAGGCGCCGACAGCAACGCCGATCCACCACACAAAGGTGTAATCGCCGTAGACGTCATACATCCGCCCGCCCAGCCAAACCCCCAGGAAACCGCCCAGCTGGTGGCTGAAAAACACGATACCATAGAGCGTGCCCATGTAGCGCAGCCCATAAAGATGCGCGATCAGCCCAGAGGTCAGCGGCACTGTCGCCAGCCAGAGCGACCCCATGACAACCGAGAAGATGATCACGCTCGTCGGAGTGATCGGCAGCAGGATAAACACCGCAGCCACCACCGTGCGCGCCGTATAAATCCCGGCCAGCAGGTATTTCTTGCTGTAGCGATTGCCCAGCCAGCCGGCAAACAGCGTGCCGCCCACATTGGCCGCGCCAATCAGCGCAATCGACACCGCCCCAAGGGCGGAGGTCGTGGTGATGCCAATGCTGTGCAGCGCCCCGCCCGGCAGGATCGGCCCGCACATTTCGGTGACAAAGGCGGGAAAATGCGCGGTGATAAAGGCCAGCTGATAGCCGCAGGAAAAGAACCCGAGGAAGATCAGCGTAAAAGACGGATCCTTAAAGGCCTGTTTCAGGACGGTTCCCATACTGGCCTCAAGCTCGGCCTTGCTGGCCGCCTGCGGCGCCCGCATCAGCGGCAGCGTCAGAATGAGGGCCAGTACCGCGCCGGCAAAGACCATGAACACCGATTGCCAGCTCATCACCGACAGCAGGAACTCTGCCGTTGGCGCGCCAATGATCTGCCCGGCTGACCCGGCAGCGGTGACAACAGCCAGTGACATTGAGCGGTTTGCATCGGAACTGGCCCGCCCCACCACCGCCAAGACCACGCCAAAGCCGGTGCCGGCAATGCCAAAGCCCACCAGCCATTCATAGGCCTGCATTTCAAACGGGGTTGTGGCGCCAGAGCTGAGCACCAGCCCCGCAGCATAGATGATCGCGCCCAGAACGATGGCCTTACGATCGCCGATCTTCTCCGCCAGCGCGCCAAAAATCGGCTGGCCAATGCCCCAGGCAAGGTTCTGGACGGCAATTGCCAGCGAGAATTCAGCCCTGAGCCAGCCAAATTCTTCGGCAATGGGGATCTGAAACACCCCAAATGAGGCCCGCACAGCAAAGCTGGCCATGATAATAACGCAGCCGACAATCAAGACCGGCGTAAAAAGGGGCGCAGCGCTGCGGGGCATGGGGCATTTCTCCTGATCAGAGTGGCGAGAGTATGGAAAATCTCCCCCCGGTCAAATCAAAGATTTTGCGCGCCCAGTTAAGGAAATTTGATGTGACCTCTTATCCCTCGGATACCCACACCACTCTAGGAAAGAACAACTCACTTGGTGTCGAGTTGAATTCATCCCGCCATTTCCGGTTTACCCGCAAACACTCTACCTCTGTCCCATAAAGCGATCTGACGTCCCCCGACAGGACCCTCAGAGACTTTGAAAACAGGCTTAGATAATCGATTTCACGGAGGATCGGCTCCATACCACGCCGAAGTGTTTTGCTACCCAGCTTTAGCGTGATCTGGCGAAAAAACTCATGTGCGTGGGGAAAACGAACCCCGACTTTAAAACCAGCACAAACATAGGGTTTACCTTCGTGCTGAATTATTTTGTGGTAACTGATGACCGGATGGACAGTTTTCCCATCCACAACCTCCGATTCAAAATGCCCTTTAACCGTAAAGCTACTATCCAGTTTGTGTTTAATAAGGGGCGCCGCGGTCAGGTTATTTGCTGTGAGCACTGAACAAATCACGCTGAGAGCTATCACCCAGGCATAGCTTGAAACATGTCTAATCGATTGGTTTGGAGAGCTGCTAAAAAATCGCATAAATCTATGCCCGTCTTAGAAAATTCACTTGAAGCAAGGATATAACTTTTGCGAGCAGTATCAACCTCAATACTGCTTTACCTTGTACACCCGACAGGCTTGCAAACAGGTCTTGGGTGCCAAATAGCAGTGCATGCACCGGATATCTTTTCAATCAGCGACTAGCACGATAAGCCTAGCCCATGACCAATCTCAGCACGCTTTATACCCAAAAGATTGCCGCTGGCGATCTGCGCCCCGACCCCGCCCAGGAGGCGGTTTTGCCGCAATTCGACCGGATCTCAGCCGGCGTGAAGGCCGAGCCGGTGAAACGCGGGTTGTTTCGCCGCGCCAGCCCGCCGCCGGCGCCAAAGGGTCTGTATCTGTGGGGTGGCGTGGGGCGTGGCAAATCCATGTTGATGGATCTCTTTGTCGATAGCCTGGGGGATATCCCGTCCCGGCGGGTGCATTTCCATGCCTTCATGCAGGAGATCCACGCCAAGATGCACGCTGCCCGCCAGCAAGGGGTGCAGGACGCGCTGGCGCCGGTGGCGCAGGAGGTGGCGGACTCGGTGCGGGTCCTGGCCTTTGACGAGATGCAGATCTCTGACATCACCGATGCGATGATTGTCGGGCGGCTGTTTGAGGCCCTGTTCAAGGCGGATGTCTGCGTGGTGACCACCTCCAACCGGCTGCCCGACGCGCTCTATAAAAACGGGCTGAACCGGCAGCTGTTTTTGCCCTTCATCGACCTTATCAAGGAGAAGATGGAGATCTGGGAGATGGTCAGCCCGGTGGATTACCGGCAGGACCGCCTGACGGGCAGCACGGTCTATTTTGCCCCGGCGGATGCAGAGGCCCGCGCCAGCCTTCAGGCGATCTGGCAGGATCTCGCGGGAGGGGACGCGCAACCTCTGACCCTAGAAGTAAAGGGGCGCGAAGTGGTCCTGCCCGCCTTTCGCAATGGTGTGGCCCGGGCCAGTTTCTTTGATCTCTGCGGCAAGATGCTTGGCCCTGGGGATTATCTCGCTATTGCGGAAGAGGTGAAGGTCTTGCTGCTGGAGAATATCCCCCGGCTCAGCCGCAACAACTTCAACGAAGCCAAGCGTTTTGTCACCCTGATCGACGCGCTGTATGAGGCGCGGGTGCGGCTGATCTGCACCGCAGCGGCAGAGCCCGAGTTTCTCTATGTCGAGGGGGATGGAGCGTTTGAGTTTGAGCGCACCGCCTCGCGCCTGCGCGAAATGCAGGATCAGAATTGGGGGCAGGCGCAATAAGGGGGCTTTGCCCCCTCGCGCCACAGGCGCTCACCCCCAGGATATTTTGGGCCAAATGAAAGCGCGACCGCGCCGCGTCAGCGGCGCCGGGCCCAACGGGCGAGGATCATTCTGCAAGAATGTTCCAAGACGGGCGGGAGCCCCCCCTTGCCGGACCAGATCAGCCGTTTTCACGCAGGATATGGCCTGCAAGGTAAAGGGATCCGCAGATCAGCACGCGGGAGTCCGGCGCTTTTTGCAAAATTGCCTGCAAGGCCTCTGCCGTATTTTTGGCGGTTGTGGCCTCAAACCCCACCGATTGCGCGGCGGCTTGGGTTGCCTCGGCTGGCAGGGTGTTGACTTCATCAGGAATTGAAATGGCCGTGAGGCTTTGGGCCTGCCGGGCCAGGGGCGCAAGATACCCGCTGACATCCTTGGTGTTGAGCATACCGCAGATCAGATGGGTGGGCCGCTTTGGCAGCCCTGCCAGGACGTGTTCCAGAGCAAGCCCCGCCGCAGCGTTGTGGCCGCCATCTAACCAGATTTCGGCCCGTCCTGCCGCCGCAACCAGTGGACCGGATTTCAATCGCTGCATCCGCGCGGGCCAGCGCGCCTGTGTCATCGCAGCCTCGCAGGCAGCGTCATCCGCGCCCAGGTGGCGCAGGGCGGCAAGGGCCGCGCCGGCATTTTGCACCTGATGTGCCCCCAGCAGCACCGGCATGGGCAGGTCCAGCAAGCCGCGCTCGTCCTGAAACACCAGCCGGTCGCGCTCTTGGCTGACATGCCACTGCTGACCATAGGCAATCAGGGGGGCGCCCAGACGCGCGGCTGTGGCCTCGATGACCTCCAGGGCCGCATCCGGTTGCGGGCCGACAACCACCGGCACGCCACGTTTGATAATCCCGGCCTTCTCGGTGGCGATCTTGGTCAGGGTATCACCGAGGAATTGTTCGTGATCGATGGAGATCGGCGTGATCACCGTGAGGGCCGGTTGGGCAATCACATTGGTGGCGTCCAGCCGCCCGCCCAGGCCGACCTCCAGCAGGGTATAATCCGCCGCAGTGCGGGCAAAGGCCAGAAGAGCGGCCACTGTGGTGATTTCAAAATAGGTGATGCTCTCATCGCCATTGGTGGCGTAGCACTCATCCAGGACTTCGGTGAGATACTGTTCGGAAATCAGCTCTCCTGACAGACGGATGCGTTCGTGGAACCGCGCCAGATGCGGCGAGGTATAGGCATGCACCGATTTGCCCCAGCCTTCCAGCCCGGCGCGGATCATTGCCTGGGTTGAGCCCTTGCCATTGGTGCCGGCCAGGTGGATCACCGGAGGCAGGCTCTCTTGCGGATTGTCCAGCCGCTTGAGCAGGCGCCAGACCCGATCCAGGGTCAGGTCGATGATCTTGGGATGCAGCGCCAGCATGCGGGCAAGGATGGCATCAGAAGTCGGCTGGGTCATGGGGGCACACTCAATGGCAGCAAAGGGGGAGGGCGGGGTCACCAAAACGACAAACGGCCCGCCCTGAAGAGGCGGGCCGCGTCAAAACACTATAGGGTCAATCAGGTTTCTGCAGCAGGTGTTTCTGCGGCATCTTCTGTCTCATTCGCGGCCTCTGCACCTGCACCCGGCGCGGGCAGATCGCCCACCACCTGCGGCGAGAGCCCCATCAGCATGCGGATAATGGTGATCAGCTCTGCCCGCATTTCGGTGCGCGGGATCACCCTGTCCAGCATGCCGTGATCCAGCAGGTATTCCGCCCGCTGGAAGCCTTCGGGGAGCTTTTCGCGGATGGTCTGTTCGATCACCCGGGGACCGGCAAAACAGATCAACGCGTTGGGCTCGGAGATATGCACATCGCCCAGCATCGCATATGAGGCCGTCACGCCGCCGGTGGTGGGATGGGTCAGCACAACGATATAGGGCAGGTTGGCTTCTTTCAGCATCTGCACCGCCACCGTGGTCCGGGGCATCTGCATCAGTGACAGGATACCTTCCTGCATGCGCGCGCCGCCAGCAGCCGAGAACAGCACCAACGGGCGGCCCAGCCTGACGGCCTCTTCGGCGGCGGCGATAATCGCGTTGCCCACATACATGCCCATGGAGCCCCCCATAAAGGAGAAATCCTGCGCCGCAGCAACAATCGGCGTGCGGCCAATTTCTCCGGCGGCCACCAGCATGGCTTCTTTTTCGTCGGTCTTTTTCTGCGCCGCCTTCATGCGGTCTGGGTATTTTTTCTGATCGCGGAACTTCAGCGGATCGGTAATTGGCTCTGGCACCGCAACCTCGGTGAACACTCCGCCATCAAACAGCGCAGTGAAGCGATCGCGCGGGGTGATATGCATATGGTGACCGCAGTTGGTGCAGACATTCTGATTGTCGCTCAGTTCGCGGTGAAACAGCATGGTGCCGCATTCACTGCATTTCTGCCAAAGATTCTCAGGCACTTCGCGACGCGAAAACAGCGAGTTGATCGTTGGGCGGACGTAGTTGGTGATCCAGTTCATATCATGCCTCTGTCAGAGCCGTTTGGCGGGGCCAGTTTCGACACCAGATAAGCTGCCTTGCGCTGAATTGCAATCAGCGCCGTATCGCCAGCCGTGCCACCAACCACAGGACCAGCATCGTTGCGCAGTCCACCCACAGCCAGGGGCGCAGGGCGGCCACATCCGACATCTCATAGGGAAGCAGATAAAGCGCCAGACCAAACAGGCTGCTGGGCGATCCCAGGATCAGCAAGGCCACGATGTTGTTGACAAAATGTACTGCAATGGCAGGCCCCAGGGTGCCGGCACGGGCGGTGAGATCCGCCATCAGCAGCCCAAATCCCATGGCCCAAAGGCACAGCAGCCAGGCATTGTCCCCGGCCTCTTGCGGCATGTAATGCGCCGCGCCAAACAGCGCCGAGGGAAGCCCAAGCCAAATCACCGGGTGACTGAACCGCGCCGCCAGGGCCTGTTGCAGATACCCGCGAAACACCAGTTCTTCGGCGCTGACCTGTACCAACACGGCCAAGAGCGACAGTGGCAGCAGACCCAGCCAGGTCAGCCAATGCAGGTTGGCCACCAGTGGCGCGCCAAAATCATAGGGCGGCAAAACCATGATGACCGCAAAAACAGCCGTCCCCCCCAGACAGGTTCGGATAAACTGCTGCACCGTCAATCCCGGTGCCCCGATCAGACTGAAAAAGGACCGATTGTGCAGCAGGCGCGCGGCCAGCCCCACCCCCAGTGGCAGAAAGCCAAATGTCGCCAGCAGGATCAGCATGGCGATGGGTGTGCTGCCCCGTTCCATCACCAATAACCACTCGACAGAGGTAAAGCCCAGCAATACCAGAAACGTCACGATCTGGAGGCCATAACTGACCATCGCAATCACCCCGAGCCCCAGCAGCAGACGCCAGAGCTGCGATCTGGACCGCCCCGGCGCCACCAGGTCTTCATGCGCAGGGTAGCGCGACCCAGGGGTCATCTTGGTGCATCCTCTTGTGGCTCATTTGGCTGATTTGGTGCAAAACCTGTGTCACTGCTGGACACCTCAGCCACGGTTTCCACGTCGCCGGAAAAGCCCATGGCGGGCAAACCCGCCTCGCGGACCTTGGAGGCCAGGGCCACCAGATGCCCCGAGACCGTTTCCAGCAGCTGGGTGGCGACACCCGCGTCGCTTTCGATCACCGCGCGGTATTCTTCAGCACCGATCCGCAGGAACAGGCAGGGTTCGACGGCGCGCAGATCCATTTCACGCGGCTGCCGCAGGATCACCGCCAAATCGCCAATCAACCGGCCCGGCTCGATCACTGCCACCGGTGTCATGCCAACAGGCGCATCCGGCCAGAGCAGCTCAGCCCGGCCCTCAAGACAGAGGTAAACCGCATCGCCGCTCTCGCCGCGCGCAAAGACCAGATCGCCCTGATCGACCCGGTGCCACTGGGCAGAAAAGGCCAGCAGCCGCTGGTTGCGCGTATCCAGCTGGGTAAACAGACCCGCCCGGCCAATCACATCCAGTTTTTGGCGGAAATCTTCGGCGACCAGCCCCTCAGGGCGGTCTTTCTGGCGGCGTTCCACGCCCCCGACACGGCCGTCGATATGGCCCTCATGGATCTCGACAAACAGATCATAGCGTTCGGGGTGGCGGAACTCTTCTTCGAGAAAAATCATCGTGGTCGCAGGCATCAGCGCCCGCAGCCTATCGCGGGTGCGCAGGCGGCTGTCGGAATCATGGCTGGCCAGGGCGCGATCCAGGATCAGCACATCGGGCCGTTTGATTGCCGCACGGGTAAAGGCGGCGCGTTCCTGAAACACCGGATCCAACAGCGATCCCCCCAGACCAGTGGGCAGATCATAGAGGATCAGCGCCAGACGTTTTTGCAAGCCATGGTCCGTCACCACCTCGCTCACCAGGGCCTCAACCTGGCGCGCCTTATCCCCGGCATGCAGCGAGACCTTGCCAAACAGCGCATTCTCCATCACCGAAAGGCGCGGCACATAGGTGCCCGCGTTCAGCGGCACAAACAGGCCCTGGGACCGGGCGGTAAGCGCGCCGCCGCTGGTGGCCCGGATTTTCAGAATGCGGGCCTTGAAGGCGGCGGGAAATCCGGGGCCGATCTGTTCAGCCGAGAGCAGAAAGGGAAGGGTCATCAGCGCCGCGCGTGAGGCGTCACTCAGGCCTTGCTTGCCGCCGCGATGCCCGGTTCGGCTGCGGGTTTCACCGCGCCCGGCGCTCTCCAGCGCCGCGTATTCCTCAGCCGCATTGCACAGGCGGCAATACAGCTCCTCGTCCAGGCCCAGACGTTGGAACAGCGGATGATCCAGATCCTCGCGGCCAAAGGTCTTGATCAGGATCTCAGCCACCCCCAGGCCAATTTCCAGCGTTTCCTCGGCCAGCTGCTGATCGCGGATCACCTGATAAAATAGCTGCCCCGGAGCCAAAAGCTCTTCTGGGGCAATGTCGCGCGTCGGGGTCGCAAAGAGCATGTTGCTCGCCAGAGGCACCGCCGGGTTAAAGCTCTCGGGGTCAAAATGCAGCACCGCGCTGTCCAGCCCGGCCTTGATCAGCCGGCGTTTGATCAGCGGCCGCAGCCGCACGATGTGCTTTTCCAGCACCGGGTGCGCGCCGGGTTGCAACTGGGCGTGCAGCGTGCGGCGAAACAGCTGCTGGTCGGCGCCCATGGCCTCGATCAGCTGAAACCACCAATCGCGCATACCGTCTTCCGAGCCCAGCCCCGCCAGCGCCGGGTTCACCCAGTCTGCCTCCAGCGGGTCAGGGCTGTTGCCGGCGCGGACCGCCTCGGCAATCTGGCGCTCGATCTCGAGCGAGGGGCGCGGCAGGCTGGGGGCGCTGCGCAGGGGCATCAGCACATTATCCCCCAGAGAGCCTGAAAACAGGTAGGGATGGGAATGGGCATAGCCAACCCGCGCTGCAATCACCCCCTGATGCAACGCCTCCAGCCGGTGCCCGGCCACGGTGATCGAGCCCCGCGTTGGCAGCACCTCGCGGGTCAGAAGCTGGGCAAAGCCCGCCCGCTCGGCATCGCTGCTGCTTTTGACCGCCACCCGCGCGCCCTGGGGAATGGTCAGGGACAGGTCCTCAAGCACCATGTTTCCCTCACCGTCGCGCAGCGAGACATTGCGAAAGATCACATCCCCGCGCAGATGCGGCAGATCATCGGGCATGCCCTCGATCAGACCGGCGTCAATCATCCCCTTGGGGGCAAACCGTTCTGTCATGATCGACCAGCGCAGCCCCATGTCCTGCATCTGGTTGTAATAGGTCAAAAGCTCCTTCCAGGGGGCGGAAAGATCCTTATAGGCCGCCAGCCCCGCCACCAGGGCCCCAACGGTGATCTCGCCGCGGATCGCCAGCACCCCACCCGCGGAATAAAACGCAAAGGGTGTCATATGGCCGATCAGATTGTTGAGGAACTTCATAAAGTATTTCTTGTTGTAAATCCGGCGGCGGATTTCAAACAGGCGTCCCAACCGGTCCGAGATCTGCGCCAGACGAAAGCGCCAGCCGCCATTGCCGCGCAGATCGGAAATCCCGGCGGCGGTCTCGCCGATCTCGGCGGCCAGGGCGCGCACCTGCTGAATGCGCTCCTTGTTCAGCAGGTTGATCTGGCGCTGCAACATGGGGATCAGCCAGGCCTGCAGGGGGATCAGCGCGATAGAGACCAAGCCAAACCAGACGCTTTGCATGAACAAGAAGACCACGATGGTCAGCATCTGCCCCGCCTGAAACACCGGCTGCGCCAGCGCATCCCCCATCAAGCCGCCCATTGGCTCGCTTTCCGAGGTGATCATCGACACCAGCTCCCCCTGGCTGGTGGTGCGAAAATAGGGTTTGGGAAAGCGGATCATCCGGCTGATCAATGTGTAGCGCAGCCGCCGCAACAGCCGTTCCGCCGTCACCCCCTTGGCGGTGTTGAGACGCATCTTCAACACCCCGGCAATGATCACCGCCGCCAGAAAGCCGCAGCAGAGCAGCAAGAGATATTCAACCTGGCTCATCTCCTGCCCCCAGACCTCGACCCACGGGGTTGGCGCGCCGATGGCATCGTTGATGATCCGTTTAGGCAGTTCCAGGGAGGCAAAAAGAAACGGAAATATCAGCAAGGTCAGTGCCAATAGCCCCAGCTGCTGACGCTTTGAATAGCGCCAGATAAATGAAAACAGCGTGCGCGGCATGTCCGGTCCTTGTTGCATAAAAGCTGCATGGCTGAGCCTTGCAAATGACTCCGGCTTGCCGCCTGCGGCAGAAATTGAGTCACTGTGGCAAAACTTGGCAAACCTATGCCGCAAATTCAAGAAAGCAAAGGTGATCTAGGTCACGCAACTATGCAGTTGCCCCCACAAAGCTGCGAAATTATTGCGCAGCCAAACCAACAGACCCCGGTTGCGGGGCAACAGAGGCTGACCACACCAGGTCAGAAGACCAGCAGAGATGAATTTCAGCACAGCGTGTCGGCCTTCCGGGCAGGATAGGATCACAGTTTCCACTGCCCAAACGCCCCCGTGCCTTCAGAACTTTGAGCGCGGGTCTGCAGGGCGCTTTGCTGGCGCGGCCCGCCTGCCCGCGCGCGCCTCCTTGGCGGTGCTGGCGGTGTCCTGTGCGCTCGCGGCCTGTTCCCCCCTGCCGCAGGCGGGGTTTTCCTTTGCCTCCCGGGGCGAACAGATCAGTGACCAACAGCGCCAGACCGCGACGCAGCACACAAAGACCCAGGCCCAGTTTGCCCAGGGCAAGGTCACGCTGGTTGCGCCTGCGGGCCATTGCATCGACACCACCATGCTGCGCCAGGAGGCCGATGGCGGGTTTGCCCTGCTGCCCCGCTGCAATCTGATGCATGGCCCCCATCTCTTCGGGCGAAACCGCGCTGCCGTCATCACCGCAACCATTGGTCCCGCTCAGGGGGCTGAGGCGCCGACAACGGCAGAGCTTGCCCAGACAGCCGAGGGGGCAAAACTGCTCTATTATGATGACAAGGGCCTGTTGCCCCTGGTCCGGTTGCAATGGTCAGGCCAAAGCGCCATGGGCGGATCTGGTGCCAGTGACGAGCATTGGCGGGGCGCCTTTGTGATCAACAACTATGTGGTTGTCCTCGCGCTGTATGCCCCCGATGGTAGCAGCCTGCTGGGACCGGCCGGCGCAAAGCTGCTGACCGAAATGACCCGCCTCAGTCAACAGGCCAGCACAAAAACAGCACCGCAGCCAGAGGCCATCTCGGCCCGGGAAGAAACCGCGCCCCCTCTGGCGCAGCGATCTGCAGCCACCGCACTCCGGCCAAAGGCGCGCCCCGGAACCAAGGCCGCCCCGTCAGAGCCAGCTCTGGCCCCGGCTCAGCCAGCCCCAGCGCAAAAACTCTCGCTGCGCAGGCGGATTGGCGGTTTATTTCACCGCTCTTCCACGGCTAGATTGACAACAGAGTAAAGAAGGCCGAAGGCTCAGCCGCACCAACCCGGCGATGGCCAGACCTGCTGAACAAGACCGCCCAAGGCAGAAGCCGCGGGCACAAGGCCAGAGATAAAAAGGTGCAGAACGCAATATGGGCGGTTTTCTAAACAAGCTGTTTCATCGGCGCGCATTGCGACGCTGGCGACAGGGCGCAACACAGGCCGCGAGCATACCGCTGTCACAGCTGCGCCAACAGCGAAACCAGGCCCGTGCCCTGCGGGGAGAATTGGACCGGCTGATCCATATCGCAGAGGGGCGTCTTGCCCTGCCGCAGATTGGCTCCTCCTTTTTTCCACGCCCCCATGGCACCGACTGGTCCTGGCGACCCGAGCTGTGGCGCGGACCAATGCCGACACCCGGAATATCTTCGGTGCCCTCCAAATCCAAACTTGGTGAAGAAATCACCCTGTTTCACGATTGCAGCATATCAGAGCTGACCCTGCGCCAACTGCGCAACAACCGCGAAGAAGATCTTGCCCCTTTTGGCCTGCGCATGGATGTGTTCAATTTTGACGGCTCCTTCCTGTCGCTGGTGGTGGATCTGCCACCCGAGGCCTGCGAGGGTCTGTCACGCCATCATCTGATGCGCATCGACAGTGTTATCGAGACAGAAAAACCGATCGAGATTTTTGCCCGTCTGAATATTCGCCACGGCCCCAACACCGAACAACTGGTGCGGGAATTGCCTCTGGGTGAAAAAGACGTCACCGTGGAATTTGACCTCGCCTATTCCGATCTCAACGAAAAGCGTATTGAGCGTATCTGGCTCGACCTCATTTTTGAGGCGCCAGACATGAACCAGGTGGTTCTGCGCGATCTGACTTTTGCGCGCCACCGCCGCGCCAATATCTGAGGCCCAAAAGATGAGCGACCTGACCGTCACCAAGATCCGTTTTCACCATGGCACCTGGGAAGGGGTGATCCAGAATGCCGGAGAGAACGGCCTGCCGCCGGATATTCAGGTGCTCTATCAGGACCAGCCGCTTGCGGAAGGGATCTCGATCACCGAGGGAAGTACCTCCAGCGAATGGGCCCTGCATATTACCATTCCAACCCAGGCGATTTGTGATGGGGTTCAGACCTTTGTCATCACCGAAGGCCGCGGGGACGGCCAGAAGCTGGCGAGCTTTTCGCTGATCGCCGGCGAGGCCACAGTGGATGACATGCGCGCCGAGATTGAGCTGCTGCGCGCCGAACTCGACATGCTGAAACGGGCCTTTCGCCGCCATTGCCTGCAAACCAGCTGATCCAATTTAGACCGGGCCAGCCCTGGCGGCTGCAATTCTAGCGCCGCAAAATCCCCGCCCGGCAAAATCCCCGCCCGGATGGTCAACGGCAGCAGGGGACTGCCCGGTTGGTGCCTGCCCGTTTGATGCCTGCCCGGTTGATGCCCGGCGCCAAAGGCGCAGACCGACCTGGAACAGGTCATGCAGTCAGCCTTTCCGTGTAGCTGGTTTCAATTTCGATTAGCCGTTGTTTGCGCCACAAGCCGCCGCCATAGCCGGTCAGGCTGCCATCTGCCGCCAGCACCCGGTGGCAGGGAATGACCACGGCAATTTGATTGCTGCCATTGGCCCGCGCCACCGCGCGGGTTGCGGCAGCGCGGCCCAGATCCTGGGCGATTTGCGAATAGCTGCGGGTCTCACCCGCCGGGATTTGCAGCAGGTAGCGCCAGACTTCCCGTTCAAAATCAGTGCCATGCAGGGCCAAGGGTGTGTCAAACCGCGCCTGGGTGCCGGCAAAATAATCCGCTAGCTCAGCCGCGACCTGCTGCGTCGGTGCCGGGCGGCCAAAGCCGATGCCGCCGGGCTGGGCTTTTTGCAGCCGCTGCATCTCGCGTGGCAAGGCCTTGCGATCGGCAAACTCCAAAAGATGCAACCGATGTTGGCAGCTGATGGCGATCATCGCCCCCAGCGGCGTATCAATCCAATCCGCCAGCAGCAGCGCATCCTTGCGAAAGGCGCCAGGGGCCATGCCCACCAGCCGGGCAAAGGCGGCGCGAAAGGCCGAAGGGCTGTCAAAGCCGGCGTCGATCTGCGCGGCAATCACCGGCTCTCCGGCGGACAGGGCGGTAAAGCCCTCCCGCAAGCGGCGTTGTCGCGCCATTTCAAGAAAGGTCATGCCAAAATGGCGCTTAAAAGCCCGCCGCACGGTCGAGGGGTCATAGCCCAGCTGCACCAGATCCCCCTCGCGCCAGCGGTGGGTCGGGCGGGCCTCCAGCGCGTCGATCAGCGGCTGCACCATCGGATCATCGCCGGCCGCGGCTTTCAGCGGTTTACAGCGTTTGCAGGCGCGAAACCCCGCCTCGATACAGGCCCCGGGAGAGGCAAAAAACTGGCAGTTCTCAAACTTTGGATTGCGCGCCGGGCAGCTGAGGCGACAAAAGATCCCGGTGGAGGAGACCCCCACATAGGCGCGCCCCTCATAGCGCGCATCGCGGGCACATAGGGCGGCATACAGCGTTTTGGAATCAGGCAGGTCAAACATCATGGCGCCAGATTAGCCAATCCATAGCCCCGCCGTCGCCGGTTTCCGGGCGTTACTGTCGAAAAAACAAATCATACGTCAAATTGAGCTGCGCCGTCAGCGGCCAAGTTTCTTGTTCAGCTTTTTCATGCTGCGGATGGTCTTGCGCAGGGCCTTGCCACCACTCTTGCGGTCCGCCAGCGACGCGGTATTGCTGCGGTCTTCGACAACAAGCTTGCGCCAGCGCTCCAGCCGCACCTGATCAATTTCGCCGCGCGCACGGGCGGCAATCAAGGCACAGCCGGGCTCGTTTTCGTGTTTGCAATTGCGGAACTTGCACTGGCCGGCCAGTTCAGCCAGATCTTCAAACAGATCGGCAATGCCTGCCTCTGCTTCAGCCATCTGCAATTCCCGCATCCCCGGCGTGTCCATCACCGCACAGCCATTGGGCAAAAACCGCATCTGCCGGTGCCGCGTGGTATGCCGTCCACGCGCGTCATCCTCACGAATTTCCGCCGTCGCTGCGGTCTCGCGGCCAAACAGAGCATTGACCAGCGTCGATTTCCCCACCCCGGAGGTGCCCAGAAACACCAGCGTATCCCCTGGTTTGCACCAGGGTGCGAGCTGGTCTTTGGCCTCCTGGCTTTTGGCATTCAGCAGCACCACCGGCACCCGTGACGAAATGCTTTGTGCCTGCTCCACATAGGGCGTGGGATCCGCGCAAAGATCCGACTTGGTCAGCAGGATCACCGGCGTCACCTCTGCCTCAAAGGCCAGCGCCAGATAGCGTTCCAGCCGGGCCAGGTTGAAATCTGCATTGCAGGAGGTGACGATAAAACTGGTGTCGGTATTGGCCGCGATCAGCTGGATACTGCGGTCATGTCCCGGTGCGCGCCGCTTGAACAGGCTCTTGCGCTCCAGCACCCGGCTGGAGGTTGGCAGCACCCGGTTGAGCAACACCCAGTCGCCAACCGTGGCGGCCAGTTTTGGCGGCACCAGCTGGTCTATGCCGTCGCCCTGCACCCGCAGGCCGCTGCGATGGGCCTCGACAACCCGCACCGGAGGGGTCTCGTCCAGATCTTCTGCGGCCACCTGATCGGCAAAGAACGCCTGCCAGCCAAGTTTCTCCAGCACGGTCAGCTCTGCACCGTTCTGATCCAGGGCCCCCTGATCAAAACCATTTGGCGGCGCTTGGGGATCATCCCGTGTGGTCATAAAGGATCTGCTTTCTTACGGAGGCGCGGCGGCCCAGGTTGCGCGCTAAGAACCATATATTGCCCGCCGGCTAAAGCCCCTTTGCGCCGGGTGCGCCCGCGCGATCCGCCCCGGAACAAGAAAAGACCGCCCCCAAAGGAGCGGTCCTGATCACTGGTTGGCAGAAAATGCAGGGACTCCGCCCCTGGTGTTTCCCAGCTGATTATTGCTTTGGCCCCAGGGCAACGAGACCTTTGAGGATGTCGATGGCATAGGCCAGCTGATAGTCCTGCTCGCGCAGTTCAGCGGCTTTTTCCGCCCGCTCACGATCCTCTTTGATCTGGCGGATTTCATCCTCGGTCAGGCTATCGTTGTTGAGGCTGCCACGCAGATCCGCCTCGGAGCGGGTCCGTCGTGCGGCGCTTTCCTCCTCGGCCTCCTCGGCCTGAGCGGTGCGGCGGGGCTGTTCCACGACGATATCCGGAGAGACCCCCAGCGCCTGGATCGAGCGGCCCGATGGCGTGTAATAGCGCGCGGTGGTCAGACGCATGGCGCCCTCGCCCCGCAGCGGCATCACGGTCTGAACCGAGCCTTTGCCAAAGCTTTTGGTGCCCACGACGATGGCCCGGCGATGATCCTGCAGCGCGCCGGCTACAATTTCAGAGGCCGAGGCAGAGCCACCGTTGATCAGCACCACGATGGGTTTGCCACCAGAAAGATCCCCTGGGGTCGCGTTGAACCGCTCCCCGTCCTCAGGGTTGCGGCCACGGGTCGAGACGATCTCGCCGCTGTCGAGGAAACTGTCAGCAACGCTGATTGCTTCGGTCAACAGCCCGCCGGGGTTGTTGCGCAGATCCAGCACGATGCCACTGACCTTGTCGAGGCCGCCGGCCTCTTCAATCTGTTCTTTCAAACCGGATTCCAGGTTCGGCGTGGTCTGCCGGTTAAAGGTGGTGATCCGCAGCACCACGGTTTCGCCCTCGGTGCGGGCCCGCACGGCTGTCAATTTGATGGTGTCGCGGATGATCGACACGTCAAAGGGCTCCCCCTCGCCTTCGCGCACCACGGTGATCACGATCTCCGATCCCACCGGGCCGCGCATCAGCTCAACCGCCTCATCCAGGCCAAGACCCAGAACGCTTTCGCCATCCACATGGGTGATGAAATCACCGGCTTCCATGCCGGCCTCATCCGCCGGGGTGCCGTCGATGGGCGAGACAACTTTGACAAAGCCCTCTTCCTGCGTCACCTCAATGCCAAGCCCGCCAAATTCACCGCGGGTCTGCACCTGCATGCTGGCTGCATCATCGGGTTTCAGATAGCTGGAATGCGGATCAAGCGACGACAGCATGCCGCCGATGGCCGCCTCGATCAGCTCTTTCTCGTCGACCTCTTCGACATATTGGGCGCGAATACGCTCAAAGATATCACCAAAAAGATCCAGCTGCTCATAGACCGTTGCTTCGCGGTCCGTTTCCTGCGCCAGCAGCGGGCCGGCCACATAGGTTGTTGCAACGATTCCGGCCAGCGTGCCGCCAATAGCCGCCATGGCAAATTTTCTCATGAAACCTTCATCCACCTTTTCCGATTCGGAACCATGTTGCAGGATCCACCGGGCTGTTATCCATTCTGACTTCTATATAGAGCGTTTCTGTCCGGTCAGTTCCACCCCCTTCACCGCTTAGTGACAAAATGGCACCAGCCTGCGGGGCACTTCCCCCCATCAGGCCCACCGGTGTGCCTGCGGGAATGACCTGACCGGCCGCGCCATAAACCTCTGCCAGTCCTGACAGAATAAAGAGTGTATCCGGCTGCGGTTCAAGGATCACCACATTGCCAAGGTCCAAAAGAGGGCCACGGTAGCGGATTGTCGCCGCCGTTGGTGAACTCACCAGGGCGCGGGGCCGGGCAGCGATCAGCAGGCCGGGCCGGGCAATGCCCGCCGCATCGCGTTTTTCAAAGCCGCGCAGCAGCAGGCCTTCTACCGGCAGGTCAAGCTCTCCCCGCTGAGCGCTGATATCTGCCAAAAGCGGTGTGATTTTATCAGCACCGCCGGCAATCTCGGCCAGTCCACTGGCAAATCCTGTCAGTGTCTCGGTCGAGGAGATCAGAATAGCGGTGCGCACGGAGTTTTCGGTAAAGCGCTGCGGCAGGTCGGTTCGGTCTGCAATTGCGGTGGACAGGGCGGTGCGGGCCTCTTGCACCCCGGACAGCCCCTGTTCCAGCGTGTCAGCGGCGTTTTGCTGCAACAGGCGCAGGGTCTGCACCTCCTCCAGGTCACGACGCAGCGCCTCGGCGCGGGCATACAGCCCCGGCGTCACCTCGGCCACCATCATGGCAGAGCGCGCCGCTCCCAGCGGCCCCGAAGGATGCAGCATCAGCACCGGCGGCGCCGAGGTTTCAATGGTCTGCAGGATGCCCAGCAGCTCTGCCACTTCGTCCTCACGGGATTTCAGCTGGGTCAGCAGCTGTGATTCGCGGCGCGCCACCCGCCGTAATCCCTCGCGCATGGCCGCCAACCCGGCCTCATAGGCGCGCACAGTGCCGGTCAGCGCCTTGACCCGATCCCGCGCGCTTTCGGCGGCTTCCAAAGCCACCGTTGCGGCCTCCAGTTGATCCGCTGCGGCCCGTGCCGCCTCGGCAGGGGCCTGCTGGCCCTGCAGCGGTGCGGCAAAGCTGATCAATGCAAAAAGAAGCAGCCCTGCGGCGCGTTTCATCATATGGGTCAGGTCTTTTTGATCAGGGTCTCAGGTCAGCAGGCTCTCACCGGTCATTTCCTCCGGCTTGGGCAGGTTCATAAGCTCTAGCAGGGTGGGGGCAAGATCGGCAAGGCGGCCATTGCGCAGCCCGGCGCCCGCCGGCCCGCCAACCAGCACCAATGGCACCAGATTGGTGGTATGCGCGGTATGGACCCCGCCGGTTTCGGGATCCACCATGACTTCGCAATTGCCGTGATCCGCCGTTACCAGCATCGCGCCGCCGGCCTTTTTCAAAGCTGCGACCACTTGGGCCAACCCCTGATCCACCGCCTCGCAGGCCTTGATGGCGGCCTGAATGTCACCGGTATGGCCTACCATGTCCGGGTTGGCATAGTTGGTCACAATCAGATCATAGCCAGCCTCAATCGCCGCGACAAACTTCGCGGTCACCTCCGGCGCGCTCATCTCTGGCTGCAAATCATAGGTCGCCACCTTGGGCGATTCGGGCATGGCGCGGTCTTCCCCCTGTTCCGGCTCTTCCTTGCCGCCGTTGAGGAAAAAAGTCACATGCGGATATTTCTCGGTCTCCGCCAGGCGGAACTGCCGTTTGCCCTGCTTTGCCACCCATTCGCCCAGGGTATTGACCAGCTCGGCCTTGGGGTAGGCGGTTGTCATGTAGTCATTATGGGCCTTGGAGTAATCCACCATACCCAACAGCGCCGCCAGTTTTGGCCGCGCCCCGGTGTCGAACTCGGCAAAGCCCGGCTCGCCAATGGCGCGCAGGATTTCGCGGGCGCGGTCGGCGCGGAAGTTGAGACAGAAAAACCCGTCGCCATCCTGCACCCCCTTATAGCCGCGCAACACGCTGGCCCCGATGAATTCATCGGTTTCCGACTGGTTATAGGCATGGGTCACCGCGTCATGAGCATCCGCCACCGGGCGCCCCTCTGCCTTGATCATCGCGTTGTAGGCCTCGCTCACCCGCTCCCAGCGGTTGTCGCGGTCCATGGCAAAATAACGCCCGGTGACACTGGCAATTTTGGCACCTCTGGGCAGGCCGTCTTTGAGCTGCTCAAAATAGCCATAGGCGGATTTTGGCGCCACATCGCGCCCGTCCGTGATGGCATGCAGCCAGACCGGCACACCCGCTGCGGTGATGGCCCGGACCGCCGCCAGGATATGGCTGATATGCCCATGCACGCCACCATCCGAAACCAGCCCCATCAGATGCGCCGCACCGCCAGTTTCTTTCAGCTTGGCAATAAAGTCCAACAGCGCCGGGTTTTGCTCAAAAGAGCCATCCTCGATCGCCAGATCAATCTGACCCAGATCCATCGCCACCACCCGGCCGGCACCGATATTGGTATGCCCCACCTCAGAGTTCCCCATCTGGCCGCTGGGCAGTCCCACATCCGGCCCATGGGTCACCAGCCGCGCCTGCGGCCCCGCCGCCATCAGCGCATCAAAGGTCGGCGTCTGCGCCAGATAGGGCGCATTGGCCTCTCCGGGCGCGGCACTTCCCCAACCATCAAGAATACACAGAACGACGGGTTTGGGCGTGGACATGTCAAAGCTCCGGAGCAAGGGCAGGTGATAAAGATTGTCCTCGCCTTCTAACCGCTTGGCCTCGCGGGGTGAACCGACAACCTGTCACAGGTGGCGTTATCAGTTGGGAAATCAGTCCCAACGCGGCAAAAGTGGCACCCGGCGCGCCAGATCCGGGCCCGGGACGTCGGGCGGAAAATACCGCGCCATCCCAGCCGCAGTCAACAGATCCTCAGTCTCAGCCAGGACCTGCTCTGTGCTTTCATGTTCCTTGGCCACCCAGAGCGCCGCGCGCGGGGCTCCGCAGGAGCGCTGCGCGCCGGGCCCAACGGGTGGGCGGGGCATCTGTGATGCACTGCCACCGGGCGGGAGCCCCCCCGCCCCTGATGGGCCCGCAGGATTACCCGCAATTACCCGCATGTTTCGGGTCGCTTACAGACCGGCATCTGCGCCAGGATCACAGCCAATCGACCCCAAAAGGATACCCCGATGACCAGAATCACCGCCCTCTCCACCAAGATCACCCGCCAGCTGCAAAATGGCGGGCCGGACGCCCATGGCCAGCCGGCTGAGCGCAGTATTTCGGACGGTGAAGGCAACCCCTGTCGCCACTGCCTGCGCCATATTCCCAAAGGTGCCGAGATGCTGATCCTGGCCCATCGCCCCTTTGCCACGGCGCAGCCCTATGCCGAAACCGGACCAATCTTCCTCTGCGCCGCCCCCTGCAGCCGCCACGACAGCGCTGAGCTTCCCGAGGTCCTGACAAGCTCCCCCGACTATCTGATCAAGGGCTACAATGCCGAGGATCGCATCGTCTATGGCACCGGCATTGTGATCCCGCAGCCAGAGATGATGCAGCAGGCCGAGAAAATTCTGGCAAAAGAGCACGTGGCCTATGTCCACATTCGCTCTGCCCGCAACAACTGCTATCAGGCCCGCATCGACCGAACCTAGCCGCGCCGCAGATGTTTCGCCCGCGAAACGATGCAAGGGTTTGGCAAGAAAGGTTGCCCATCCCCTGCCCCGGCGTGCGGGGGTAGGGCGATGGGTCAACGGCCAGCCATGCGCAGGGAGCGGACGTGCAGTACGCCGCGTCCCCGAATTGCCAGGCTGTGCGCGAATTGCCAGGCTGTGCGCGAATTCGGCGCCTTGGAAGCCAAGCTCCGCCTGTTCACTGCTTGGAGTTGGTCGCAAGTTTCTACTCCACACCCTGCGCCATTCAGCCCAGCAGGAGCGACCGCTGCCAAGCACCAATGGCAGCAATGGCAGCAATGGCAGCAATGGCAGCAATGGCAGCAATCAAACTGCAAATCTGAACAGAGGCAAACTATTATTACGCCGATAAATCCTAATTCAAAAAATACATTAGGGTGAAATTTTCTATCTAGGATAGCCAAAATGCAAAATTGTCTTCCATATTTTTTGGTTAATTTTCTTCAGCTCCGATATCGCCGCCTCGATATCCTCTGCAGCCGCATCATTCAGCGGCCTCGACTGTCCAATCTTGAGGGTATCTTTGCGGTCAGCTATCCGCATTAGTATCGTATGTGGATTGCCGCCTTCGGCGTCAAATGCGTAAATGCAATGATTATATCTGTTGCGCAACGCCGACTGCCGCTGAATGCGGCTGGTCAGCTCCAGAATAGCGTCTCTTTCGACGGCATCAATTTTGTCAAGCTTTGACAACCGCTCAACCAAATCTATGCGTGCGCGCGTGGTGTTTAATGTCAGGAAAATAACGGTGGCTATTTCCTTATCCAAACCAGCAAGCCCGGCGATCAGGTGAATTAACAAACTTTCGGTGTTGGTCCAGGCATAGTTCAGCTTACCGACAAGCAACAGGAAGGCATCAAAGTTAAGCTGCTTCTCCACCTCACTCATTGGGTGACCTGCGCGCCCCCCTGGTTTTCAAGGAACCAAACCGCCGCCTCTGTCCTGTTGTGCACGCCAAGCTTGGCGATCACATGGTGGATGTGCAGTTTTACCGTATGCTCAGACAAACCCAACCGGTTTGCGATAAGCTTGTTTTGCTTGCCCTCCGCCACACAGGACAGAACCTCTGCCTCTCGCATGGTCAATCGGACCCTGGATGCCCCATTGGTTGGCCTGTTGTGCTTGCCATCTGGCATTTTGCAGGGCGCGGCAAAAGCATCCTCTGACCCGTCGTGGGTTGGCTCTGCATCCACATTTTGGGCAGAAAAATCGTACAAATCACTGGGAATGAAGTTTTCACCACAAATCAATAGCCGCAACACCGTCAACCAACGGTCCATATCGCGATTCATCGGCAGAAACGCAAACCCTCCCGCTGGGCGTTGCCTGCTCATCTGCGTCAGTACCATGCGGGCCAGCTCGGGCTGCCGGAAGGCCAAGGCCGTTGTTGCATTGGGAAACCGGTTTTGCAGATCATCTATTATATCAATTAGATTATGCGCCATAGATTGATTTAATATGATGGATCGCACCCGATCCGGCCTATCAAACTTGCAGGACAGCAGGTCTTCAATTTTCCCCATCCGCCTGAACTTCACCGATCCGACACTGATCGTGGCCAAGTCAATCGCATGATCCGAGAAATCATGCGAATTCCCGACAAAAATACAAGTTATCGAATCAATTTTTTCTTCAACGTCCACACCATGCTCCACTTTCTCATTACGCACCGTGCCTGCATCTAAATGGCAATAAAAACTTTTAAAATCAAGCCAATAGACGGTTACCTTGCGCTTAGCTCTGTAAGAATAAAATCTTGGCTAGCTTAAGTTTTGTCAAAGCGTCGGGCGACTGCTCACGAATCTCTTATTGCGCCCAGACCTTAAGCATTAACATAAAATTAGCATAATTATATGGCGGAATCGGTATTTTTTTTAAATCTTCGCCGCCCGCAACTCAAAATTGAAACCCGGACAAATACACAACCGACCCCACCAAACGGATTAGGTTATCCATCTCAAACGGATTAGCCGCAGCTGCAGAGAGACTAGGTCCATCGTGCTGCAAGGCCTAAGCATATCTCCAAAAATTAAATATAAACAATTGGTAACAAGAAACCTCGCCGATTAAGCCTTTTGGCTGTCTAGTTTTTCAAACCCAGTTTCGCAATGCTGCTCGTGGATGGTTCGGCAACCAGACCACAATTATCTAGTTCAACATTTCCGCGACCATCGTTTCCAAAACCGAAATAGTTACAAGGGGGAGGCAAAACGAAAAAAATCATACTTTATGGTGCCAGGTCAGGACGATCTCATGTCTCAACCTCATGTCCCTGTCAGCACCTCAGAATCAAAATCACCTAAAAACCTAATCGCATACGCCGATGATCGCTTTTGAAATGAGTGGCGATCCGGACTATGCCTTTTTCGGAGAAACACAATGGGTACGAAGAATAATCTCTTCCAATTTGGTCCTTGGGACAATGACTCCCAAGATCAGGAACAGGATCAAGCACAAGCGCAAGCACAGGCCGAACTTCAGGCGCAGCTGCAGGCGCAGGGTCAGGGCCAACATTCTGATCAGGAACAGGACCAATCTCAGTCCAGTGAAAGTTGGAATGGTAACCTGAACGGTAACGGGAATGGCAACCTGAACGGCAACGGCAACGGCAACCTGAACGGTAACGGGAATGGCAACCTGAACGGAAATGGCAACCATAATGGCAATGCCAACGGTAATGCCAATGGCAATGCCAACGGGAATGCCAACCTGAACGCCAACGGCAACCTGAACGGCAACCACAACTCCAACACCAATACCAGCGAAACCACCGTTGGTGTCGACATTGATATCGACCTGGCCGGCTATGAGCCAACAGACGATGACTTTGCCGATATTGATCTGGACCATTCCAATGCCGGCGATTTCATCATGGCGCACGGCAACATTGACTACAATCCCGGCAATGACCTGGATCTGGATGACATGTTGAATGACGCGCTGAATGGTGCGGGCAACGATGCCGGGACGATCAATACGCAGTCCAACAACCTGCAAGACAATGACCACCTGAGCAACGTGTCCAACAGCGGCACGATGAACCAGACCAACACCTCTCACGGCGGCTTTGCAAAATCTGAAGACGGCATTGATGCCGACGCAGATGGCGGATCCGGTGGCGGCCATGCCGATGCAAGCGGTGGCGTTGCCCTGGGTGGCTTTGGCATTGGTGGCTCTGCTGGTGCAACCGGTGGTGCTAGCGGCAATGGCGGCAACAGCGCGGCTGCTGGCGGCACAGGCGCGAACGGCGGCAGTGCCGCTGCAATCGGCCTGGGTGTTGGTATCGGCGGTGCCGGTTCTGACGCAGATGCCGACGGCGCAGCCGGTGGTGGTGCTGCTTCTATCGGCGCTGGCCTTGGTCTGGGACTTGGTCTTGCCGGGTCGAATGCCGAAGGTGGCGATTCCGGTGATGCCGGTGGTGCTGGCGTAGGCATTGGTGCTGCAGGTGCCGGTGCGGACAGCAGCGAAGGCGGTGACGCCGGAGCGGCTGGCATCGGTCTGGGCCTGCTTGGCCTTGGATTGGCCGGGGCGAGCGGTGGCGACACCGGCGACGCCGATGCTGATGCACTTGGGGCTGGTCTTGGTGCCGGTTCGGGTGAAAGCGGCGACGCTGGCGATGCTGGTTCGCTCGCGGCGGCTGGCGGCAATGGCGCAGGCTTCGGTGCTGGCGGCGACGCCAACGGCGGTGACGGCGGCGATGCCGGTGCATGGTCTGCCGCGCTGAACAACGCCCAGGGCAACGGCGGGATCAACCTCGCTGGGGCTGGTGACGGCGGCGACGGCTATGGCGGACACTCGTGGGGCGGCGATAGCGGCAACGCATTTGGCGGCCACGCAACTGCTGGTGGCGTTCAGTCTGGCGGTGGATCCGGCGGCAATGGCGGCAACGCCACAACCGGCGCCGGTGGTGCTGGCGGTGATGCCGGAATGTGGGGTTCGCATAACGGTGACGACGGGTTCGTAACCGGGGAATCCTTTGCTTCGGCAGCCTCGCAGATCGACACCACGGCGTTTAACCAAAGCATCGTGATGGGTGCCAACGTGCTTGGCAATAGTGTCGACATGACCGTGGTCGGCGGGGGCTTCAGCTCCAGCTATATCGGCGACGACAGCGACGGCGCATAAGCCTTAATCACTCCAGGCCGGGCCCAAAGCATTGGGCCCGGTTCCGTTCCAAAACATCCAACCACAATTGCAGACAGAATTGGTCTGCCAACAAATTTAGAAATTCAAGAGGTGAGCGGCCATTCAATCGCAGAAATTGGGGCCAGTACAATGTTTGACAAAGTAACCGAAATCGTCGCCCATATGATCGGCTTCTTCCATATTGCAGTAGAAGAAGAGCGCATGCGCGATGCCTATGATGATTTTAAAGCGCAACAATTGGCAAACGCCGAAACAAATGATCTGACCAATATTGTTGTCAAGTTCAAGGCGCCCTACACACTCAAGGATTTTACACCCGTTGTGGAATACACCCCGACGGATTTGGAACAGGCTCCCCAATTCTATGGCCCTGAAATTCTGAACACTTACCTGCCCTATTATCAACCCTTGGCGGGGGCCGCAGAGGAACTGGCTTGGGCTGCATCAGGAACGCCTTCCCTCTCCTTCAGCTTCAATCGACCTCACTTAACGCTGGAGCCTGCGGGCAGCGTTGTGACAATTTCGATCCAATCCGCCTGGATGGAAGACAATGACGATCTCTTCCTGAACGAAATACCGGCGGAATTTTCTGATCCTGCCGAATACCTTGCCACGTTGCAGAGCCTCAATGCGATTGCCCAGGTCCTGGGGGTCGCCGCAACCAGCGTTTCGCTGGACCTGAGCGAAAGCACCCTCGGCACCGTAAAAGCCCTGCATGACAGCATGGGCGCCACCGATGGCACATCCCGACTAGGCGAGACCGTAACCGCCCTGCACGGGGAGGAGGCCAGCGGCAGCTTTGTGAATGGCGAAACCGTCGAAGAAACGCCAATTTTGGACGACATCATGCCGGCCTACTTCCAGGCGGAAAATCCCGATGTCGTGCTGAGCGATGACGCCCCCGAAGACGAAGACGACCCTGACGCGCTGGCAAACACCGATCCCTTCCAGGGGCTCGACGGACCATCGCCCGCTTCCGAACAGTTCGAGATTGATGACGGGCATCATTTGGTTACCGGTGCCAACGTGATGGTCAACGACGTGTCCATTTCCGTGGGCTGGCTTGATGCGCCGGTGATTTCGGTCATGGGGGATGTTGTCGACCTGAACGTGATAAGCCAGGTGAATGTGCTGTTCGAACATGTCACCTTGAACGCGCAGCCCGGGGCAATGTTTTCAACCAGCCTCAACGTGGCGACGATGTCGCATATCTCTTCACAGCCCGTCACGGATGACGCCGCCATGACCGAGGATGCAAGCGCCGCGCCCACCGGCCTGCCGCAGAACTGGGCGGTTACCCGGATTGATGGCGATATTATCATGGCAAACTGGGTCAGCCAGTTCAGCTTTATGACCGACCATGATCGCGCCGATGTCCAGTTCACCGGGAGCAACACGCAGATCGTGATGGGGGACAACACCATCGTGAACTTGGCCGATATTCTGGAAATCGGATATGGCTACGATTTGGTGATGATCGGTGGCAACATGATCACCGTCAATCAGATCTGCCAGATGAACGTGGTGATGGATTATGACACCGTCACATACACAGGCGATGTGCCCTTTGGCTTTTCCGGCGGCGACAACCTGTTGTTCAACGGCGCGAATATCTCAACCACCGGGATCGACAGCTACACGGATATGACGTCGAATTTTGCGCAGGCGAGCGATGCATTTGCAAATGGCGCAACCACGATCGACGGCAGCGTCGCCCATGATAGCGCCTTTGCGGGCGATGACATCCTGACCGTTTTGTACATCTCCGGAGATTTCACCACCCTCAATTGTTTGGACCAAACCAATATCATGGGGGATTCCGACCAGGTCCATTTGGCACTTGATAATTTTCAAGCGCAGACCGGCGCGTCCATAGAGCTGGTGACCGGCTCCAATGCCGCGATCAATACTGCATCCGTGAATGTCTACGGCGTGGATTCTGAAGTGCGGGTCAATGGGGAAGCCTACAGCGACGCCCTGCTTTACCAGGCCAATCTGATCGACACGGATTCAGATCCACTGGGCGTAGCATTACCAGCGCTTGCCAATGAAGCCGTCGCATTTCTGGCGGAGGGAATGATGAGCCCGGACGGCGAGGCACCACCAGATGCCGAAATCGTTGCAACATCACCCGAATACAGCGGCAACCCAGACATGATGCAAACAATGTTAGCATAATAGAATTGAGTGCAAAAAATGTTAGATAAAACTGTTTCCGAAGCTGACCAAGGCATTCGCAACAAAACGCAACAAAACACCACCACGAAGGGCACGAACGGCGCAGCGCAGACTGTTACAGCAAAACAGCCACTGCTGCTGACGCCCGCACAACGATGCAACCATTCCAGGAAAATCGACACCGCGCCGCCCATCGCCCGGGGGATCGGTGGCGTTCAGATTGAAGGCGATACCGGACCAACCCTCAAGCCAGGTGGTGGTGGCAAGCCTCCTGCCAATATCAACAGCGGTGGCGGTGGTGGCGATGATGGCGGTGGTGCAAAACCACAGTTCCACAAACGCGGCGGCCCGGAACAATTTGCCCAAAAGATGCGCCAGGGACGGCAAGTCGTGCGACGCAATCTCGGCTTTGTCATGATTTTGACCTGCGCGACAAATCTTCTGGTGCTGGCGATCCCGATCTATCTATTCCAGATTTCCGACAGGGTTTTGACCAGCCGGTCGCTCGACACGCTGATCATGCTGACAATCGTCATCGCCGGTGCGGTGATCATGCAATCCATCTTTGATGCCGTCCGACGCTTCATCTTGATGCGCACCGCCGTAGAGGTGGCTGTTCTGCTGGGCGCCCCTGTCCTGAGTGCGGCGGCGCATGCCTCTCTGCATGACAACGGACGCCAGTATCAAACCCTGGGGGACCTGCAATTGCTCAGGTCCTTCCTGGTCTCCGGTACGCTGATCTCGTTTCTGGATGTACCCTTTGCCCCCCTTTTCATCACCGCGATTTTCCTTGTTCATCCGCATCTTGGCATGATTGTGATCGCAACGGCGATTATGCTCATGGTCATTGCGCTGATAAATCAAAAGGCTACATCCAAACCCTTTGCCGAGGCAAATCAGGCCCAGTCGCGGGCAAACATGCATCTCGACTCGATGTCGCGCAACAGCCAGATCATCAATGCCCTCGCCATGGTTCCCGAGGCGGTCGCCTTGTGGGGCCGTGACACCGCCGCGTCACTGCGCGCCCAGGTGCTGGCACAGGATCGAAACATCATTTGGGCTGCCGTCTCACGCGGGGCAAGATTGCTCACCCAGATTGCGATGCTGGGCTGGGGGGCCTATCTGGCGCTCGAGGGGGAGATAACCGGCGGCATGGTCATCGCGGCCTCTATCATTGCCGGTCGTGCGCTGGCGCCAATCGAAGGTTCGATCGAAGGCTGGAACGGTTTTTCGCAATCCCGCGCGGCCTATGACAGGGTCAGCAACCTGATGGCGTCATCGGTACAAAAATACGAAAAACTCCGCCTGCCCCGCCCCGAGGGCCGCCTGAATGTCGAGCGCCTGCTGTTTGTCCCGGCAGGCACAAAACAGGTGATCCTCAACGGTCTGACATTCAGCCTCAATCCGGGGGATTCCTTGGCGGTGATCGGCAACTCTGGTGCCGGCAAGACGACACTGGGGAAAATGCTTGTGGGCTCAATTCTGCCGACCTCGGGCAATGTCAGGCTTGACCTGATGGACCTCCGCAATTGGGATGACCGACAGCTGGGCGAAAACATCGGCTATTTGCCGCAAGACGTGCAGCTGTTTCCGGGCTCCATCAAGAACAACATCGCCCGGATGCGCGCGGGTGCCAGCGACGAAGACATCCACCGTGCGGCGCTTCTGGCCGATGTGCATGATATGATCGCCTCGCTGCCGCATGGCTACGAAACCATGGTCGCTGCCGATGGCTCACCACTGTCGGGCGGACAAAAGCAACGTATTGCCCTGGCACGCGCCTTTTTCGGCAACCCGCGATTTTTGGTTCTGGATGAACCCAACTCCAACCTCGACACCTCTGGGGATCGGGCGCTTGCCAATGCCATCCGCCATGCGGGCGAGGCCGGCATCACCGTGGTTGTCATCACCCAAAAACCATCACTGCTAAGCGTCGTCGACAAGATCATGCTACTGGCGGATGGCAATATCGCGCTGTTTGGCGAACGCAATCAGGTTCTGCAAAAACTGTCCGAACGCACAAACGCTGCTGGCAAGCTACCGCCACAAGGCAATGGAGGACAGCGCAATGCCTAATCCAATCGTACTTGCTGAATCGGCGGAATGGTATGACGACGTTCCCCGGTCGATCAAAAAGCATGTCACCTTCGGTCTGTTCCTGCTGATTTTTGGGCTTGGCAGCTTTGGGGTCTGGGCGTTCAAGGCCCCCTTGGCCGCTGCGGTCATTTCTCAGGGCAGCTTTGTTGCCACCGGCAGCAACAAGATTGTTCAGCACCTCGAAGGCGGCATCATCAAGGCCATTCTTGTCGAAGAAGGCGAAAACGTCGTCGCAGGACAGCCAATCGTGCTGCTTGATGAAACCTCTGCCCTTGCAACCGAACGCGAGCTGTTCTTGCGTCAGGTCAGATTGGAAGCGATGGAAAGCCGTATTCTTGCTGAATACAACCGCAAGGATACGCTGGTTTACCCTGCCAGACTGGAACAACTCCGCTCAGACTACAATGTGGTCGCAATGCTTGATGGGCAGCAGATTGTATTCGACGCCGCCACCCAGCAATTAAAGAATGAAATAAACCTGTTAAAGCAAAGCATCGAAGCCCTGAAAAGCCGGTCGATCGGCTACGAAAAACAACTGGCTGCCACCCATGCTCAGCTGGAAATTCTGGAAGAAGATTCGCAGGCAAAAGAAGTGCTGTTGGAAAAGGGCCTGGTGCGCAAATCGGAATACAACACCCTGCGCCGCGCTTTGGCTGAAGCCCAGGGCCAGATTGGCCGCCTGCAATCCGAAATCGACGAAACCGCCTCGCTGTCCCAGCGCTACGAGTCGCAGATCTCGCAGACCATCAACGAAACCCAAAGCGCAGCGCTTGACGAGTTGCAAGCGGTACAATCAGAGCTGGAAAGTGTTCGCGAACAGGCCCGCAAGGCCGAAAGCATCTTAACGCGGACCGAAATTGTTGCGCCGGTTTCAGGGACGGTTGTGCGCCTGCATTATCACACTCCGGGCGGTGTCGTCGAAAGTGGCAAGGCTATTCTGGAAATATTGCCCACCGGCGAACCCCTGATCATCGAAGCCCAGATTCCGCGCACCGAAATTGACGTGGTCCGCAAGGGGCAAGCTGCCACAGTCAGGCTGACCGCCCTGAACCAACGCACGACGCCAATCCTTGAAGGCAAAGTCTATTACGTATCCGCAGACGCGATTCTGGATCGCTCGCAAGAGCTGCCACAAGAAATCTATGTGGCGCGTATTTCCGTGGCCCCCAGCGAGTTGCAGCGCGTCAGAGGCTTTACTCCCACGCCGGGCATGCCTGCCCAAATCATGATCCAGACCCAGAACAGAACCTTCATCCAATATCTGATGAAACCCGTCGCAGACAGTATGATCAGGGCATTCCGGGAACAGTGAACGCCCCCACCATCCCAGACCTGCGCCCATACCATGCAACAGTCCCGGTTCGCGGGCATGAGCAACCCCACCTGAGTGGTCCCCTTTGAATATTGGAGCATGACTGGCCTTTGCTCCATCAAAACGATGGCCCTGGCGCAGGTGGCGGTGCAAAAGGCGGGGCTTACCCTTCGGCCTCGGGCGACCAAGGTTGCGCGCGCGGGGGGGATACGGCCAGGAGGTCGACCGCACGCGCTGCGATCTGGCTGGCAACGTCTGTCAACGTGCTGTGCGAGAGATAAAATGCAGGGGTGGGCGGCATGACGATCGCCCCCATCTCGGTTGCCGCTGTCATGTTCCGAAGATGAGCCAGCGTCAGCGGGGCTTCGCGGGCCAGCAGAACCAGACACCGACGTTCCTTGAGCTGTACTGCTGCTGCGCGTGTCAGCAAATTGTCATCAAGCCCATGCGCTATGGCGGCCAGGGAGCGCATCGAACAAGGCGCAACAATCATTCCCGAAACCGGAACCGAGCCCGAGGCAATGGCGGCGCCGATATCATCAATTGCATGGCTGCGGGTGGCCATGGCTGTGAGCATTTGCAAGGCTTGCGGGCCGCATTCCTCTGCGAGGGTACGCTTTGCCGCGGAGCTGGTGACCAGATCTATCTCAACCTCAAGCGAGGCCAGATGCCGGGCCACTGCCAGGCTGAGCATGGCGCCGGAAGCGCCAGAGACCCCCAGCACCACCCGCCGTGCGCTCATGCCCCCAACTCCGGTATAAGGCGGGCAACCAGGTCAGCGGCAAAGGCCTGATCTTCTGGCGCGCCCTGCATGACATGCCCCCATTCCCGGGTGGTTTCGCTGCCAATTTTTGTCGTGGCGTCGATACCTATCTTGCCGGCCAGGCCGGGTTGGGGCGAGGCAAAGTCGAGATAATCCATTGGCGTGTTCTCCAAAATCATCACATCGCGGGAGGGGTCCATACGTGTCGCCAGCACCCAGGCGATGTCATCCCAATTGCGCGGGTCAGCATCGGCATCGACGGCAATAATCATCTTTGTGTAGCTGAATTGCGGCAGCATTCCCCAAAGCGCCATCATCACCCGGCGGGCCTGGCCGGGGTAGCGCTTGTCCAGGCTGACAACGGCAATGCGGTATGAGCAGGCCGCCGGCGGCAGCCACAGGTCCCGGATTTCGGGGATTTGCGCCCGCACCATTGGCAGGGCGAGCCGGTTGAACACCTCGCCGATGATGGCCGGTTCATCGGGCGGGCGGCCGGTATAGGTGGACAGGTAAAGCGGGTTTTCGCGATGGGTAACTGCGCTCACCTGCATGACTGGAAAGGGCTCAGCGCGGTTGTAATATCCGGTGTGATCGCCAAACGGACCTTCGGGCGCGGTTTCACTCGGCGATACCCAGCCCTCCAGCACAATCTCGGCATCAGCGGGCACCATCAGCGGTACGCTCCGGCAGGGAACCAGGCGCGGGCGGGCACCGCCAAGCGCACCGGCAAAGGTAAGCTCGGACACTGTTTCCGGCAGGGGCAACGCCGCCGAGAGCAGCGTTGCGGGGTTCGCACCAAGCACCACCGCCACCGGCATTTTTTCTCCCCGACGCGCCCAGCTACGATGATGCGCGGCGCCGCCGCGATGCGGCAGCCAGCGCATGATCAACCGCGAGCGGTCCAGCACCTGGGTCCGGTAAACGCCTGCATTGCAGCGGCTGATATCCTCTGGTCTGCTGTCATGCGGTCGGGTGATTACGACCGGCCAGGTAATCAGCGGCCCTGCATCGTCAGGCCAATGGGTCTGAACCGGCAGTCCGGACAGATCTACGTCAGCCCCCGCGCGCACAACGGCTTGTACCGGCGCGGTCTTGATCAGCTTTGGCCTCGCAGCCAAGGCGGCCTTGAGCATGGGCCAGCGGGACAGTGTATCGCGCAGCCCGTCCGGTGGAGCTGGTGACCTGAGGGCCGCGAGAAAGCCACCCAGGTCGTCCAGCCGGTCTGTGGTGACCCCAAGACCGGCCGCAACCCGCTCAGCCGTGCCGAACAGGTTCACAACAACCGGAATATCCGACGTCAGCCCACTGTCTAGAACCGGGTGGTTGAACTGCAGCACCGGACCGCCGCCTTCCAGCACGCTGCGATGCACCGCCGTCATCTGATGCTGCACCGAGACCGGATCCGGAACGCGCTGGAACTGGCCGGTTTCTTCGCACCAGTCAAGGAAATGGCGCAGGCTGGGATATGGCGGAAGGGTGCGTACGGGACTGCTCCATTGCTGATTTCCGCAGATCCCTAACAGAGATTCACCTCCTGAATTTGTTGCAGCACAAACTCGGGAGGCATGCAGCGGAATAGAACCGCTGTGACCGAAATCACCGGCGGGAAAGGAATACTCTTTGCCACACCCCCAAATCCCCTGTTGCCCGGCTGCCCTGGCGCGCATTCTGCGGGTGGTGCCGCTGGCGCCCTTGTCCCTCTCGCTGACCGCCTGCTGCCGCCAAATCGGCAAGCGTCACCCGGGATTGTTCCGCCGCCTGGGGGACTACAGCCACGCGCGGTTTGTCCTCAACCCGGTCGATTTACCCATCATTCTTTGCCTGGCCCCCAATGGCGGCGCCCCAACCGTGCGCGCCCTGCGCGGGGACTGCGAGGCTGAGGCGCGCATATCCGGCCCGCTTGCTGCGCTGCTGGGGCTGGTCCACGGGGTTTACGACGGGGATGCACTGTTTTTCTCACGCGATTTGGTGATTGAGGGTGACACCGGCGCAGCCCTGGCTCTGCGCAATGCCGTGGATGATGCTGAACTGGACCTGTCGCAGGAAATTGCCGCCGTGTCCGGGCCGTTTGGCCGCTTTATCCTTCAGACCGCCGCCTTGGCAGAACGGCGTACAGGCCTCTGCCTGGCCCGGCCGGAGGAGGACCCGGCATGGTGATGGAAATTGTCTGCCCCGCCGGCACCCCCGCTGCGCTGCGCGCCGCCGTCAAGGCCGGGGCGCATACTGTCTATTGCGGCTTCAATGACGAAACCAACGCGCGCAACTTCCCTGGCTTGAATTTTGACCGTGCCGAAATGCGCGAAGGTGTTGAATTTGCCCATGCCCATGGCGCCAAGGTTCTGGTGGCGATCAACACGTTCCCCCGGGCAGGCAGCCAGTCGGTCTGGCATCGCGCCATTGGCGATGCACAGGCCGCTGGCGCCGATGCCGTGATCCTGGCAGACGCCGGCTTGCTGGACTATGGCGCGCGCAGCTATCCGGAGCTGCGCCTGCATCTTTCGGTTCAGGCCGCCGCCGCCAATGCCGATATCATCAACTTCTACGCCGACACCTTTGGCGTGAAACGCGTTGTGCTGCCGCGCATCCTCTCGGTGCCGGAAATTGCCGCCATCAACGCCGAAACAGAGGTGGAAACCGAAGTCTTTGTGTTTGGCGGTTTGTGCGTCATGGCCGAAGGGCGCTGCTCGCTGTCGTCTTATGCAACCGGCCTGTCCCCCAATATGAACGGCGTCTGCTCACCTGCCAGCCATGTGGAATACATTGACGACAACGGGGTGCTGAATGCCAGGCTGGGCGGGTTCACGATCCACCGCACGGCAAAGGATGCGCCAGCCCCCTATCCAACACTGTGCAAGGGCTGCTTCTCCGCAGGTGGCCAGACCGGGCATCTGTTTGAAGACCCGGTCAGCCTCAACGCCGAGCAACTGATCCCGCAGCTGCAAAAGGCCGGCGTCACGGCGCTGAAGATCGAAGGCCGCCAGCGCTCAAAATCCTATGTGGCGCAGGTGGTGCGCAACTTCCGTGCTGCCGTGGATGCGCTGGAGGCCGGCACCCCCTTGCCCGAGGGCATGCTGGCGCGGCTCTCGGAAGGCCAGGCCATGACCACTGGCGCCTACAAGAAAACCTGGAGGTAGCACCATGGAACTGACTATCGGGCCGAACCAGTTCTTCTGGCCAACCGAAACCTGGAGCGCGTTTTATGAAGGCCTGGGCGAGGCTCCCGTCGACCGCGTTGTTCTGGGTGAACTTATCTGCTCAAAACGCCTGCCCTTTTATCAGGATCGCATTCCCGAAGCCCTCTCCTCCCTGGCCGCAGCAGGCAAGGAGACGGTTTTGACCAGCCTGGCACTTGTCACCCTCAAGCGCGAGCGCAAGCTGACGGCGGAACTTTCGGAAATGGGGGTGACGGTTGAGATCAACGACCTGACCGCCCTGCCGCATTTGCCTAAAGGCCTGGGCTTTCACGTTGGACCCCTGGTCAATGTCTATAACGAGGGCACCCTGACCTGGCTGGCATCCCTGGGCGCCAAACGGATCTGCCTGCCGCCTGAATTGCCCATGGCGTCAGTTGCAGCACTGGCCCACGCCGGTGCCGACCTGGGCGTGGCCATCGAGGTCTGGGGACATGGCCGGCTGCCGCTGGCGATATCCGGGCGCTGCTATCACGCGCGGCTGCACAAGCGGACCAAGGACAATTGCCAGTTTGCCTGCGACGAGGACCCGGACGGACTGGAAGTACGGACCCTGGAGGAGCGTCCCTTCATGGCGGTGAATGGGGTGCAAACACTGTCGGATAGCTATGCCTGCGCCGACTACCAGATCGAAGCCCTTGCCGCAGCAGGCGTTTCAGCCCTGCGGCTGTCACCGCAATCCAGCAGCTTTACCCGGATTTGCCAGCTGTACCGGGACCGGCTGGACGGCGCCCTGCCCGCCGGTGCAATTGCCGACGAGATCCGGCGTTCTTCACCGGAAACCCGCCTGAGTGACGGTTTCCTGGTAGGGCCCAGCGGCGCATCCTGGTCAGTTGAACCTGCTGCGCCATGACTTTGGGGCTGGACTTGAGCAGGTTTTGGGACGCGCCCTACCGCCCGCTTTTTCTTGCCGCTTTCCTTTGCGCGCTGCTCTCGATGGCCTGGTGGCCATTGGGAGTCGGGTTTGGTCTGCCTGGTCCGGACTTTGCGCCTGCCGTTCTGTGGCATGTCCACGAGCTGTTCTTTGGCTTTGCTGCTGCGGCCATCGGAGGCTATCTGCTGACAGCCCTGCCAGGCTGGACGGCACGTCCTCCCCTGCAAAGCTGGACGGCACGTCCTCCCCTGCAAGGTGCGGGTTTGAAGGCACTGGTTGTCGTTTGGATCCTGGCGCGGATCGCAACTGCCAAATTTGATGCGCTCCCCCTGATAATTCCTCTGGCCTTGAATGCGGGGTTCTTTGCCGGCCTCGCTGGCATCCTATGCCATCAGCTGGCCGCTGCCAGAGCCTATCGCAAGCTTGGGTATCTGGCTGCAGTTCTGGGCCTTGGCCTATGTGAAGCCCTATTCCTGATCGACGCCGCCGCCGGCAATATCTGGAACTGCCTTGACCTGGCACACATGGTCCTCACAGGCATGCTCTTGCTGTTGTTCTTTGTAGGCACGCGGGCAGTCCCTGCCTTTACCCGCAACTGGCTGGCCCAGCAGGGCGATACCGGCCCGCCGGTCCGGACTGCACCACGGCTGCGCAGCCTGCTGCTGGGGATGCTGTTCATGGGACTGGTATTGAAACCCGCGGGGTTTGCCGAAGCGGCCTACGCCATATGGGCTGCGACGGGGGCAATGATGCTGTGGTGCATGCGGGGATGGCGAACCGGCACTGCGCTCTTTAATCCGCTGCTGGCCGCGCAACACCTGGCCTTTCTATGGCTGCCCCTTGGCACTCTGGCTTTTGGTGTCATCGGGCTTGGGCTCGTCGACTATCCCGTGCCTGCGGCAATTCACGCCCTTACCATCGGCGCCATGACCGGGCTCATCATGGCCATTTCCGGACGGGCGGGCAGCCATCGCCCGGACGGGAAAATGCGCGCAGGCGCCGGATTCACGGTTGGATGCGCGCTGATCTGGCTCGCGGTCTGGGCCCGTTTGGCGCCTCCGTTTTCCTTGGCCTTTGCCGACAGCCTGATAACAGCCACTGCCCTGCTTTGGTGCCTCGGCTGGCTTGCCTTCATCACCGCTTTTCTGCCGGCCCTCTCAGGCCCGGTCCGCCGACCTGTCCTCAGCGGTCGCAGCTTGCGCAGCAGTGACAGCGTTTCAGCAGAAAGAAGCGCTGAATGAATGCCGCCTAAGCCAAGAGCTGTGTCGCCGGTGTCGCGGATTTTGCCCAAGGGAGCTGGCTTGTCTCCCGCCTCTCTCGGGCCGGACCTTGGGGGCAGAGTGGTGAAGCGCATGGCAACCGGCATTGTGCTACCTGGTCTGTGCTCCCTGGCCTGTGCTCCCTGAAATCACCTGCCAAAGATGATGTTTTACATTTCCCTTATTCTATTTGTACTATCCATTCTCATACTCAGGATATTTATCATGATTGCAGGTCCAGCGATGCGCGCGGCACGCGGTCTTTTTGGCATTGAACGGGTCGAGGAGGCGCTGCCAGCACGGTGCACCGGCGCGGCCTAGGGCAGAAAAAACCCTTCGCGATATCCTGACCCCACAACCCGCGACGGCGACCGCCGACATACAGCCGACGATCCCGCCGCTCCCTTCTTCCTAAAGGTGCGGCCACAGATGAAAGACCAGACGCCCCTACAGAGCGAGGCTCCCAGTTTTGCCGAGCTGTTCACCCCCAAACTCCTTACTGTCCTGCGCGAAGGCTATGGCCTGACGCAGTTGCGCGCAGATGCCATTGCCGGGCTGACCGTCGCGATTGTTGCGCTGCCGCTGTCGATGGCCATCGCCATCGCCTCGGGGGCGAGCCCAGCCCAGGGGCTTTACACGGCCATCGTTGGTGGTTTCCTGGTTTCGTTGCTGGGGGGATCCCGGTTCCAGATTGGTGGCCCGGCCGGCGCCTTCATCGTGCTGGTTGCCGCAACCGTGGCCCAGCACGGGGTAGAGGGGCTGATCCTGGCCACCTTTCTTTCGGGGCTGATGATGGCCGCTACCGGTTTCCTGCGGCTTGGCGCCTTCATCAAGTTCATCCCCTACCCGGTCACGGTGGGATTCACCGCCGGGATCGCAGTCATCATTTTTGCCAGCCAGGTCAGGGAGCTGTTTGGTCTGACCCTGGTGAATGAACCGGGCGAGTTGCTGGAAAAGCTCCCGGCTCTCTGGGAGGTGCGGGCAAGCCTGACGCCAGCCGCGCTTGGGGTGTCCTGTGCCACGGTTGCTGTGATCTTTGGGTTGCGACGGTGGCGCCCACAATGGCCGGGGATGCTGATCGCCGTCAGCTTGGCCGCCGCTGCAACCGCCGTTCTCACCCTGCCGGTGCAGACAATTGGCACCAAGTTTGGTGGCATTCCATCGTCGCTTCCAGCACCGCACCTGCCAATTCTCTCACCAGAGGCCGTCTTTGCGGTTCTGCCCGCCGCTGTCTCCTTTACCTTGCTGGGCGCCATTGAATCGCTGCTGTCCGCCGTTGTCGCCGACAGCATGACCGGACGCCGCCACCGTTCGAACTGCGAACTGGTGGCCCAGGGTGTGGCCAACATTGGGTCGTCCCTCTTTGGTGGGTTTTGCGTAACAGGCACCATCGCACGCACCGCGACAAATGTCCGGGCCGGGGCGCATGGCCCAGTGGCCGGCATGTTGCACGCCGCGTTTCTGCTCCTGTTCATGCTGGTTGCCGCGCCGCTGGCCTCATATATCCCGCTGGCCGCGCTTGCCGGGGTGCTGGCCGTTGTTGCCTGGAACATGATCGAGAAACCAGCCATCGCGATCCTGGTCCGGTCAGGCTGGGGAGAGGCTACGGTGTTGGGTGCCACCTTCTTTCTGACCATTTTCCGCGACCTGACCGAAGCCATTGTCGTCGGCTTCGCTCTTGGGTCGGTGCTCTTTATTCATCGCATGAGCCGGACCACAGGTGTTGCGACCGGCAGCGCCTTTGTCGGGCGCGACGAGGCCGACACCGCACACCCGCGCCGGGAATACCATGAGGACACCGCCCAGGCCCCCGATGTGGTCATCTACTGGATCACCGGCGCGCTCTTCTTTGGCGCCACCGCCTCCATCAGCTCTGTGCTCGACCGCATCCAGGACAGCCACAGGGCGCTGATTGTCGATTTCTCATCTGTGCCCCTGCTCGACTCGACCGGCGCCAACATGATCGAGGGGCTTGCCCACAGCGCGCGCAAGCGGGGGGTCGCGTTGTGGCTTACGGGGACCAGCCGCGACATCCTGCGTGTCTTTGCAACCCATGGCCTGCACCCCCCGTTGGTCCACTATGCCGCCACGGTCGACGAGGCTCTTGCGCAGGTCCGCTAGGTCGCTGTCATTGATCAGGAGGCGATCCTGCCGTGTTCTGTGAAGGGGTCTTTGAGGGCCACATCTATGCACCGGCTGCCGTTCGCACATGATTTCCGGCATGGTCTCGAAAGTCGCTGAAATGTATCCGGCCCGTTGCGCGACAGGCGGGCCGTGGCCTGGGTGGCGGGACATGAGCACGCTCGGCGCAAACCTGTTGCCGGCTGCAAATGCCCTGAAAATCCGCTCTGAGACGGCTGCTACGTTTTGCCGAGCTGCTTGATATCGCGGCGGATTGCACGATAGACCTTGCGGCCCCACTCTGCATAGATTTTTGGACCCGGATGAAAACCGTCAGGGCTCATTTGTGAGACGTTAGGTTCAAAATCCATTTCAATAAACCGACATCCAGAACGATTGGAGACAAGTTTGCGAAGCGCCCGATCAAATCGTGCGGCCTGTGCACCCAATACCCACCGGAGCGGTTGTGGGAGCAGCGGGAAATAGTGGATTGGCGGAATACCCGATATGCAGATGACATCGGCCTGAAATTTCAGTTCCACCAACTGAAGCAACATCGAAAACCGCTGCAGCCATTCCGATAAAGGCACGCGCGCAGTGATATCGTTTACGCCAAGCGAAACGGACACGATATCAAATTTCTGTGGTGTGCGCTCCTGCAGACGGGCGATCGTATCGGCAGTGGTGGCACCGGTCTTGGCATCTACAGACCAGTAGACTGTATTTGTCTGCGAAAGCCTTTTGCGCATATGACCCAAGAGCGCTTCTTCTTGATGCGAGGTGCCGACCCCGACAGCAGAACTGTCGCCGATGATCAATAAACGGAGGTCAGGCCCCTGCCCGCTGACACCATCGCGGCGACCGGAAGGATCAGCCAGGTGCACCGCTGAACGGCGCACAAATGCGGCTTGAGCGACCAGAATTGGAAACAACAGAATTCGGACTGCATGGACTAACATCTCAGGCTCCAAAATGAGACGCATTACGTCGAAATTGACACGAAGAGAGATCATGCTGAACGTCTGTATCGTCCAGCAACTCGTCCGCAAAGCTCAAGAAAATGATTATTCGTTCTATTGTATATGCTATCGCGTCATGCGGAATTGACGATGGTCAATCGCATGTGCTCGTACCCGAAATTAGCAGCCGTCTGCGCAGGTTGCAGCACCGGCAAGTTCGGGCTCACTGCCGCCTGCAGCAAGCCCATCGCTGCGCCCCATGGCAAACGTCGTCAAAGGGCTGGAGCCGGCCGGTCTCTCTCAAGCAGATTTCGTCAAGGCCAGGAACACATCTTCCAGATCCGCTTCGCCGGTTTTGACGTCGCGGATGGAAATTCCAGCGGCATGCACCGCTGCCAGCACCTCTTCGGCGCTGGTTTCATTGCCGTGATAGCGCAGCAGCACCGCACCGTCGTCGCGCAGCTCAGCACTGATCCCGTCACCCTGCGGCAGGGTCTCAACCGGGCTGGCAGCATGCACCACCATGGATTTGGCATCCAGCCGCCCCAGCAGATTGGCGGTGCTGTCGCGCGCCACCACTTCCCCCTGGTCGATGATGGCAATCTCGTCGCACATCTCTTCGGCTTCTTCCAGGTAATGGGTGGTCAGGATAATGGTCATGCCCTGCTGGTTCAGCTTGCGAATGTTTTCCCACAGCATCTGCCGCAGCCCGATATCCACCCCTGCGGTGGGTTCATCCAGCACCAGGATATGCGGGTGATGCACCAGCGCCTTGCCCAGCAAGAGCCGCCGCCGCATGCCGCCCGACAGGGTACGGGCATAGGCATGGGCCTTGTCTGTCAGCCCCACCATCTCCAGAATCTCATCGCTGCGGCGCTGCTGTTTTGGCACCCCGTAGAGACCGGCCTGCACCTCCAGTGCGCCGCGCGGGGTAAAAAAGGGATCAAGGTTGAGCTCCTGCGGCATCACCCCAATGGCGGCGCGGCTTTGGCGCGGGTTGGTATCCTGATCAAAGCCCCAGATCGTCACCCGGCCCGAAGTCTTGCGCACCAATCCGGCCATAATATTGATCATGGTGGATTTCCCGGCGCCATTTGGCCCCAACAGCCCAAAGACCGATCCCCGCGGAATGGTCAGGTCAATGCCCTTGAGTGCCTGCTTTTCGGGTTGGCCTTTGGCGCCTTTGTAGGTTTTGCGCAAGCTTTCGATATGGATTGCGTCATCTCTCATGGCAGCTCTTGCCCCCGGTTTTTGCATCAGACATACATGGTTTCACCATGCGCCTAGCCGAAATTCAAAAGGACCGCCAGCGATGACTATTGAAGCGCCCGAAACCAAGATCGTTGAAACCTACCGCGTTGCCTGCGATGGCGGCGAAGGCGCGCTGGGGCATCCCCGGGTTTATCTGCAGATCCCCGAAGGCGACGGCTTTGTCGAATGTCCCTATTGCGACTGCAAATACATCCATAAGGACCACGCAGCCACAGCCGCGTGATCTCCTGGCTGGCAAGAGCCCTGCTTTTGCCAATTGGGTTGGTCTGCGCCTATTGCTTCGCAGCCGTTGTCGGCGCCGCGATTCCCTCTGGACCAGCCAAGACAGCAGAAATGGCACCCAGCCATCAGGTGCGACTGGTTGCCGGGCCAATTCACTATGATTTTCTACTGCCGCTGGATGCCGCCACACGGGCGCAGTTTCAGTTTCTGGAGGCCAGCGGATTGCCGGTGGACCATCCAAATGCACACTGGCTGGTAATTGGCTGGGGCGCCCGTGGTTTTTACACCACGACAGACTATCAGGAGCTGACCGCGGCAACCCTGCTGAACGCCGCGATTGGTGACCGCTCAGTGTTGCGCGCAGAGGTGCTGGGGCCGCTGAACACTTTGCCTGACCTGCGCAGCTTCAACTTTGACGAGGCGGAATATGCAGCCTTCCTAGCCGCTATTGCCGATAGTTTCGACCGGCCAGAGGACGGCCCGGTGCAGGGCCTCAATCTCCCTGGGTTCACCCCGGGGGATCGCTTTTATGCCGCCAAGGGGCGGTTTCACCTCTTGCGCACCTGCAATACCTGGGTCTCACGCATGATCCGGGCTTCTGGTCGCCGTTTTGGTCTCTGGACCCCCTTGCCCTATTCCGTCAGCCTGTCCCATTGGCTGTTTGCCGGGCCAGGCTGAGCCTGGAAGTCACGAAGAGGGCAAATTCGCAGGATCGAACTGACACCACTCACCGGCCTTGACTACGGTGGCGGAAAACCCGGTGGCCGAAAACAGCCCATAGACCCAACGTTCCCCCAGTTTTTCACGATCAAAGGCCACTTCGACAGTGTCCGTCGCCGCCCGAACCATCCCGATCATCTCGGAGACAAAGCCCCCCGTCAGGCTTGCAAAATAGCCCTGCGAATCCCAGCCGGACATCATTTCTTCCCCAAGCCAGGACTCCTCACCATCGACGGACAGGGCGACAAGATCATCCTCGTCCCAGGGCGCACCTGTCTCACCTGGATAGGGGGCATAGCGGTACTCAAAACTGGCGTTGTAGCCCTTTTCCAGGAAGCCAAAGATCAAGGTGCCAGAGGTATCCTTGGCTGATCTCAGCGAGTAGACATAGCAGACCTGGCCTATTTTGACCGTCGCCCAATCGCCGTGCTCAAAATAATCGGCATGGGCCAGCGATGTACTAAAAACCAGGGACGACAGGGTGGACAAAGCCAAAATCAGGGCTTTCACTTTATAAATCCTTTCAAAGAATATTCCGTTGTTGTTGATAGCTTTATTCGAGATCAATCGGGAAAATCTACTGCTGTGAAACCCAATAACGGCTCTGTGACCTGAGCAACAGCCACGGGCTGCTGCTCTGTTTTGCGCCAATCGCACCGCCTACCGCAAATCCTGTCGGAATGGGCAATTGCCCTCTGCCGCGCGATCACCGATAACGGGACAAACGCGCAACAGCCGGAGCATCAGCCCATGAGCGAAAGTACACTTGGCCAGGCCAAATTCGGCAAAGGATGCCATCTGCATTTGATTGATGGCTCTGCCTTTATCTTTCGGGCCTATCACGCGCTGCCACCGCTGACGCGCAAATCGGATGGGCTGCCCATCGGCGCCGTTGCCGGTTTTTGCAACATGCTGCACCGCTATGTCGAGGCCAACACCGGCCCGGATGCACCCACCCATGTGGCGGTGATCTTTGATCATTCCGGCAAAAGCTTCCGCAATGACATGTATGATCTCTACAAGGCCAACCGCCCGCCCGCGCCCGAGGATCTGCGCCCCCAGTTCCCGCTGACCCGCGATGCCACCCGCGCCTTCAATATCGCCTGCAAAGAGGTCGAAGGCTTTGAGGCCGACGATATCATCGCCACCCTTGCCCATCAGGCCCGCGATGCCGGTGGGCGCTGCACCATCATTTCATCAGACAAGGATCTGATGCAGCTGGTGGGCGGCGGCGTTGAAATGCTGGACGCCATGAAGAACAAACGCATCGACAGCGATGGCGTGGTAGAGAAATTTGGCGTTGGCCCCGACCGGGTGGTGGATGTGCAGGCGCTGGCCGGCGATAGCGTCGACAATGTGCCCGGCGCCCCCGGCATCGGTATCAAGACCGCGGCGCTGCTGATCAACGAATATGGCTCGCTCGAAGAATTGCTGGACCGGGCCGAAGAGATCAAACAGCCCAAGCGTCGCCAGACCCTGATCGATAACCGCGCGCAGATCGAGATGTCCAAACAGCTGGTGGAGCTGGATTGCACCATGGAGCTGGATTTCTCCCTCGAAGACCTAGAGGTGCTGGAGCCCGATACCGAGGTGTTGATGGAATTCCTGGGACTGATGGAATTCCGCACCCTGGCCAAACGCATGGCGGAACAGATGGGGATTGACGCCCCCGCCCTCCCCGAAGCCAGTGCTGCGGGCGCCACTGCCGCGACCGAAGTCGCCGCAGCCGTGCCTTTTGACGCTGAAAAATATGAATGCCTTGGCGACGCGGCTGGGCTGCAGCGCTGGATCGACCGGATCTATGAGCGCGGCTATGTGGCGGTGGATACCGAAACCACCGGGCTGGATGCCATGGTGGTAGATCTGGTGGGGGTGTCGCTCTGTGTTGATCCCGGCGAGGCCTGTTATATTCCGCTGGCCCATAAACAGGGCGGCGATGATCTCTTTGGCGGTGAAGGCCTCGCCGAGGGGCAGATGCCGCTGGAGCAGGCGCTGGCGATGCTGAAGCCGATGCTGGAGGATCCGGCGGTGCTCAAGATCGGCCAGAACATGAAATATGACGCCAAGATCCTGCACCGCTATGGCATTGATGTGGCCCCGATTGATGACACCATGCTGATGTCCTATGCGCTGCACGCAGGCGAGCATAACCACGGTATGGATATCCTGTCAGAGCGTTATCTCGATCACAAACCGATCCCGATCAAACCGCTGCTGGGCACCGGTAAATCCGCCATAACCTTTGACCGGGTGCCCATGGCCGATGCAGTGCCCTATGCCGCCGAAGACGCCGATATCACCCTGCGCCTGTGGCAGCATTTCAAACCCGAACTGCATCAGCGACAGGTGACCACCGTCTATGAAACCCTGGAACGGCCGCTGGTGCCGGTGCTGGCCGAGATGGAGCGCAACGGCATCAAGGTAGACCGCGACACGCTGAGCCGCATGTCCAATGCCTTTGCCCAGAAAATGGCCGGGCTGGAGGATGAGATCCACGCCCTGGCGGGCCAGCCTTTCAACGTCGGCTCCCCCAAACAGCTGGGCGAGATCCTGTTTGACAAGCTGGAACTGCCCGGCGGCAAAAAGGGCAAAACCGGCGCCTATGCCACCGGCGCCGATATCCTCGAGGATCTGGCCACCGAACATAAACTGCCGGGTCTGGTGCTGGACTGGCGCCAGCTGAGCAAGCTGAAATCCACCTACACGGACGCGCTGCAGGACCATATCAACCCGGATACTGGCCGGGTGCATACCTCCTATATCCAGACCGGGGCCAACACGGGCCGCATGGCCTCATCAGATCCCAACCTGCAAAACATTCCCGTGCGCTCCGAGGAAGGCCGCCGCATCCGCGAAGCCTTTGTGGCGGATGAAGGCAACGTGCTGTTGTCACTGGACTACAGCCAGATCGAGCTGCGCATTCTGGCGCATGTGGCCGGGATTGACGCGCTGAAAGCCGCCTTTGCCGAAGGTCACGACATTCACGCGATGACCGCCTCTGAGATGTTCAACGTACCAATGGCAGAGATGACGCCGGAGATTCGCCGCCAGGCAAAGGCGATCAACTTTGGCGTCATCTATGGCATCTCCGGCTTTGGCCTGGCCCGCAATCTGCGTATCCCACGCGCCGAGGCCCAGGGCTTTATCGACCGGTATTTCGAACGGTTCCCCGGCATCCGCGCCTATATGGATCAGACGGTGGAATTTGCCAAAGAGCACGGCTACGTGCAGACGCTGTTTGGCCGCAAGATCCATACGCCGGAAATCGCCGCCAAGGGGCCGCGCGCCGGTTTTGCCAAACGCGCCGCCATAAACGCCCCCATCCAGGGCACCGCCGCCGATGTGATCCGCCGCGCCATGGTCCGCATGCCCCAAGCCATCGCCCATCTACCCGCCCGGATGCTGTTGCAGGTCCACGATGAACTGCTGTTCGAAGTCCCCCAGGCCGCAGTTGAGGAAACCATCGCAACGGCCCGCCAGGTCATGGAGACTGCCGCCGACCCTGCCGTGCATCTGGACGTCAAACTCAGCGTTGACGCAGGCCAGGGCAGCAACTGGGCCGAAGCGCATTAAGCCCGGCAAGCATAAAGGCTTGCCAGCAAAGGGGGGCTCCCGCCCGTCTCGGAACAATCAAGATTGATCCTCCCCCGTTGGGGGTGGCGCCGCGCTGACGCGCGGCGCGCCGGGCACCCAGCCGCCAAGGCACCCACCTATTTGTTCCGATTCGGGTCAAGGGCGGCAAAGCCGCCGCGCCCCGCGCGGCTTGCCCTTGAGGCGACTCGGAATACCACATCCTTAAACAGGCGCTTCAGGGCACACCTGCCCCTGAAGCGCATCTCAGCAGGCTTTTCTGCGCCGCGCGTCAGCGCGGCGCCACCCCCAACAATAGAGGGACATCCAAAGGATGTCGCGGAATTGGCGGGAGCACCACCGGCCCCAAACCAGGCCTGCCGATCAAAGCACGGCCCTGCAAAGGCAATCTTACTCCAGAGGCGAAGGTTTTACCCATTTCACGACCAGCCCGCGCACCATCGGCCCTGCAACCAGCACCACACAAAAGGCAATTGGCCAGCCAAAGAACCAGGCCTGTAGCCAGGCCGAAATCACCTGATCGCTGAGGCCCAGCGTTTTGACAGAGGCCACCAGCGTGACGATACAGGACATCAACCCCGATAAGATCAATCCAACAAGTGCGGGGGCAAAACGGGCAGGAATCATAACAGCTCTCCTTGTACAAAGGTGGGGTGACGGGCAATTTACATTCCTTATTTGGAATGTAAATATCCAATCCCCGGAGCTATTGCTGCATCCAGCTCAGGCTGTCCTCGGTCCGCAAGGTCGATGGGGTATATTCTGCACTCACCCAGCCGCCATAACCACTCGCGTCAATGGCGCCAAACAATGTGTCAAAATCCACCGGGCCAGTTCCCGGCTCACAGCGGCTCGGCGCCGCACCAATTTGCACATGCACCGCCTGTTTGCCAAAACTCTCCCAGACCCGGGCAGCATCGCCGTGAATCATCTGCGCGTGATACGCATCATATTGCAGCCCGATATTGGGACGGTTCACTGCCTCCAGAATCTCAGCGGCCAGATTATAATCATCCAGAAAATACCCCGGCTGATCGCCGGCATTCAGCGGTTCAATGGTAAAGCGCTGCTGGGGCGCAAAATCCGCTGCCCAGCGCAGATTGTTGATAAACGTATCGCGCGCCTCGTCGCCCTTGGCATAGCCCGCCAGGATATGGATCAGCCCCACATTCAGCATCTTGCCATAGCGCAGCACCCGGCGGATATCGCGCTGGAACCGATCGGCACCACCGGGATGCGCTGCATAACCCGGCACACCTCCGGTGTAATTTGGGGGTGGCGCATTGATCAGCAACAGCTCCAGCCCATTGGCCAGCAAGGCCCGCTGGGTCTCTTTCGCAGCAAGCTCATAGGGCGACAGGATCTCCACCGCTGTGAACCCCGCATTGGCCGCCGCCGCAAAACGATCCAGATAGGGCAGCTCAGCAAAGAGCATTGAAATATTTGCCGAAAATTTTGGCATGTTCGAGACCTCCTGTCTGTCGTCGCCAGTGGTCTAGCCCTATCGCCCCCCTGCAGCCAAGCAGAGAAAACACCGCATTTTTTCTAACCTGTTTACCCCCTGCACGCCCTCGGCCCCTCAGGGCAATTCCTCGGAAGGTATGATCGGGAAAAAGCGTCCCCCCGACCACAGACCAAACCAGCCCTCATGATGGCAACCCAGCTCCACCAGCCGGTAAAAACTCTTGCGGTCAATCAGGGCTTCAAGATCGCTTCGCACCAGCACATAGGGCGCGGGCTCACCCGTCTGCGGGTCCCGCTCGACCCGAATCGGATGCTCCGGCCCTGCCTGCATCTGATCGCCGACATGGGTGGTAAAGTGCAGTTCCTGCGCGTCGCCTTCGCCGCGCGCCTCAAAATCCACCGCCACAAAGGGGGCATCATCCACCGTGATGCCAACCTTCTCAACCGGGGTCACCAGAAAATATTTGCCCTCTTCGCGCTTCAGGATCGAAGAAAACAATTTAACCAGTTCAAAGCGGCCAATGGGCGTGCCCAGATAGAACCAGGTGCCATCGCGGGCGATCCGCATGTCCAGATCACCACAAAAGGGCGGGTTCCACAGATGCACCGGCGGCAATCCGCCCTTGGCCCCGGACCTGGCCCCGGCCTTGCCTGCTGCCTTGATCGAGGCCGCCAGGCCATCTGCCGATGGTGTCACAGTTTTTTGTCCACTCATTGCTTTTGCCATTTCCCTCAACCGCGATACAGTACGATCATATATCCGCCGCGAAAGGAATGTCATGTCCGAACCCGACGATCTGCTGATCCAGATTGAAGCTCTGGAAGCCAAGCTGCAACTGGCACGGGAATCGATCACCCGCCGTTTCATCGGACAGGAGAGGGTCGTGGACCTGACCCTGGCCACTCTGCTCTGTGGCGGCCATGGCTTGCTGGTGGGGCTGCCCGGTCTGGGTAAAACCCGGCTGGTTGAAACCCTGTCCACCGTCATGGGACTGGATGGCAAGCGGGTGCAGTTCACCCCGGATCTGATGCCCGCTGATATCCTCGGCTCTGAGGTCCTGGATACCAACGCCGATGGCAGCCGCGCCTTTCGGTTTCTGCCCGGACCGGTGTTTTGCCAGCTGCTGATGGCGGATGAGATCAACCGCGCCAGCCCGCGCACCCAATCGGCGCTCCTGCAGGCGATGCAGGAGCGCCAAGTGACGGTTGCAGGCGCTGACCGGCCTCTGGGCCTGCCCTTTCACGTGCTGGCCACCCAGAACCCGATCGAACAGGAGGGCACCTACCCCCTGCCCGAGGCGCAGCTGGACCGCTTCCTGTTTCAGATCGACGTGCCCTATCCCACCCGCGACACCGAGCGCGAAATCCTGCTGACCACCACCGGGATTGAGGAAGGCTCTGCCCATCAGGTGTTTTCCGCCCCAGAACTGATCGCCGCACAAGAGCTGCTGCGGCGCATGCCGGTGGGCGAATCAGTGGTGGAGATGATCCTTGATCTGGTGCGCGCCTTTCGCCCCGAAGAGCCCGGTGTCTCTGACCGGGTGGCGCAGACCGTCGCCTGGGGCCCTGGCCCACGTGCCGCACAGGCCCTGATGCTGGCGGTGCGCGCCCGCGCCCTGCTGCACAGCCGCCTGGCTCCCAATGCCGAAGACGTGCTCGACATGGCGCTGCCGGTGCTGAGCCACCGCATGCAGCTGAGCTTTGCGGCGCGGGCGCGGGGGGACAGTCTCAGTGATCTCATCGCGCAGACCGCCGCTGATCTGGCCCAGAACGGAATCGCCGCATGAGCCACCCCGCCGCCCCACAGGCCGCCCAGCGGGCCCCCTCTCAGGCCCCCTCTCAGGCCAGGACCCAACAGTCCCAAGCCGCGGCGGCACAGCTGCGCCTTGGTGCCGAACGGGCCGCCAGCGCCCTGCCGCCGCTTTTGGTGCAGGCGCAGCAACTGGCCGGATCGGTACTGGGCGGCGAACACGGGCGGCGACGCGCCGGAATGGGCGATGATTTCTGGCAATACCGCCCGCTGCAACAAGGCGACAGCCGTCGCATGATTGATCACCGCCGCTCCGCCCGCGGGGATCAGCAATTTGTGCGCGAGCGGGAATTGCAGATTGCCCAGACAGTGCATCTCTGGGTTGATCAAGGCGCCTCGATGCGCTTTGCCTCAACCCCTGCCCTGCCCAGCAAGATCGAACGCGCCCGGCTGATTGGCCTGGCCCTGTCGATCCTGATGCTGCGGGGCGGTGAACGTGTCGGCCTGACCGGCGGCAGCCTGCCGCCACGGCGTGGCAACCTGCAAATCCTGCGCCTGTGTGATGCGCTCAGCGCCGATGATGCCCAGGACTATGCCCCGCCCGAGGATCGCGCCATGGCTCCCCAGGCCCGCGCCCTGTTCATTTCCGATTTCCTTGGTCCCTTTGAACCGCTGGAGCGCGCCCTGTCAAAAGCCGCAGATCGCGGCGTACACGGGGTGCTGTTACAGGTGCTGGATCCGGCCGAGGAACGCTTTCCCTTTGTGGGCCGCACCCGGTTCGAAAGCGTCACCGGCGCGCTCTCCCATGAAACGCTCAAGGCCGCTTCGCTGCGGCAGCAATATCTGGACGGTCTGGCTGAGCGGCGGGACGCGCTGGACCACCTGTGCCGCACTGCCGGCTGGCATCTGGGCCAGCATCACAGCGATACGCCTGCGCTTTCGGCTCTGATGTGGCTCTATCACACGATGGATCGGGGTCAGCTATGACGATGATTGGTGGCCTTGGCTTTACCGCACCCTGGCTTTTGCTGGGGCTGCTGGTGCTGCCGCTGCTGTGGATCCTGCTGCGGGCGGTGCCGCCGGCACCAAGAAAACAGATCTTTCCCGCCGTGACCCTGCTGCTGGGCCTGTCGGACCAGGACAGCCAGTCCGACCGCACCCCCTGGTGGCTCTTGCTGTTGCGGCTTTTGGCGGTGGCAGCGGCGATCCTTGGCTTTGCCGGGCCGGTGCTGAACCCAACCCGTGACAGCGCAGGATCCGGGCCGCTGGTCCTGGTGCTGGATGGCACCTGGGCGGGGGCAACAAACTGGCAGGAAACCACCAAACAGATCAGTACCCGCCTGGCGGAGGCCGGCCGCGCCAACCGTCCCGTGGCGCTGTTGCAGCTCACCGCCCCCAAGGCGCTACACTTTCAGGCTGCCGCAACCTGGCAACAACAACTGCCCGGCCTTCTGCCCCAGCCCTGGCAGCCCTCTGCGGATCAGATCAGCGCCACTGCGGCCCATCTGGCTGCAAGCAATGCGCGCTTTGACAGTCTCTGGTTCAGCGATGGTCTGGTCTATGCGGGTCAACAGGATCTCACCGAGGCTTTGTCCAGCCATGGTGCGGTCACGGTGATCTCCTCTGGCCTGCCGGTACTGGGCCTGTTGCCGCCTGTTGCCAAAGACGGTGCGCTGGAGATTTCGCTTTTGCGCAGCACCCCCGATGGCACCGCTCTAGGCCCACGCACGGTTGAGGTGCTGGCCCGTGGCCGCGATCCCGGGGGCACCCATCGGACCCTGGCCCAGGTCACCGCACAGTTTGAAGCCGGCGCTGTAAATACCAGCCTGCACCTGGCGCTGCCCGCTGAGCTGCGGGCCAGAATTGAGCGTTTCGAACTGCCAGACCAGCGCTCTGCCGGGGCGGTCGCCCTGAGTGATGACAGCCTGCGGCGGCGCGAGGTGGCGCTGATTTCATCCGGCGCCCCGGACGAAGGTCTGGCGCTGTTGTCGCCACTGCACTACCTGCGCCAGGCGCTGAAACCCACGGCTGAGCTGATCGAGGGCAGCCTGGGCGACATTTTGCCCGCCAACCCGGATGTGATCGTGCTGGCCGATGTGGCCCGGATCGCCCCGGATCTGCAGGATGCGCTGGCGGAATGGGTCAAGGCCGGCGGCTTGCTGTTGCGCTTTGCCGGGCCGCGCCTCGCCTCCAGCGACACCGCCCGCGACAGCGAAGAGATGCTGATGCCGGTACGGCTGCGCATTGGCGGGCGCAGCATCGGTGGCGCCATGAGCTGGGGAGAGCCCAAAACCCTGGCGCCCTTTGCCGAGGGCTCACCCTTCTTTGGTCTCACCATCCCGGCCGAGGTCTCGGTCTCGTCACAGGTGGTGGCGCAGCCCGATCCCAGCCTCGCCTCCCGTGTCATTGCCGCCCTGGACGATGGCACGCCCTTGGTCACCCGCAAGGCGCTGGGACAGGGGCAGGTGGTGCTGTTTCACGTCACCGCCAATGCGGAATGGAGCAGCCTGCCCCTGTCGGGTCTGTTTGTGCGCATGCTGGAACGGCTCGCGGTCTCCTCCGCCGCAAAACCACCCGAGGCACAGAGCCTGGAGGGCACCACATGGCGTCCCCTCACGGTGCTGGATGGGTTTGGCCGCAGCATCGACGCCTCGACCCTGCCGGGCGTGGCCGGTCCTGACCTGATTGATCAGCCCGCCGGGCCTGCCCTGCGCCCCGGCCTGTACCAAAGCGACAGCCGCAGTCTGGCCCGCAACGCCCTTGCCCATGGCGATCTTTTGACCGCTGCCACCTGGGCGAGTGATGTCGTGCAGGCCGGATACCACAGCAATCAGGAGCAGGCGCTGGCCGGGCTGCTGCTTGGGCTGGCGCTGATCTTGCTGAGCCTCGATGTGGTGGCAACATTGCTGATCAGTGGCCTGCTGGCCCGGCGCCAGGGCCTGACCATGGGGGTGCTTGTCCTAGGCGCAGGCCTGGGCATGACCGGCGCCTGGCCCACTGCAGCGCAGGCAGACGGTCTCCGGGATGACCTGGCTGGCGAACATGCCATCCGCGCCGGAGAGCTCACCCTGGCCCATGTGCTCACCGGCGAAGCCAAGACCGACCGCATTGCCCTGGCCGGGCTGCAGGGCCTGTCAGACACGCTGTTCTTCCGCACCTCTGTCGAGCCATCGCCCCCCGTCGGCATTGATCTGGAGCGCGACGATCTGGCGCTTTATCCGCTGCTCTACTGGCCCGTCACCGCCAGCCAGCCGCTGCCCTCAAGCGCGGCCTATGCGCGGCTCAACAGCTATCTTGGCTCTGGCGGCATGATCCTGTTTGACACCCGCGACGCCGGGCGCCCTGCCAGTGGCAGCGCCAGTCCGGCAGCGCGGCGGTTGCAGCAACTGGCGCTGCCGCTGGATATTCCACCGCTGGAGCCGCTGCCCAGCGATCACGTGCTGACCCGCGCGTTCTATCTGTTGCAGGATTTCCCCGGCCGCCACCCGCGCGGAACGCTCTGGGTTGAGGCCGCGCCGGCAGATGCCGAACAGGTGGAAGGCATTCCCTTTCGCGATCTGAACGACGGGGTAACGCCGGTGGTGATTGGTGGCAATGACTGGGCTGCGGCCTGGGCGGTGGATACAAATGGCAGGCCGATGTTGCCGGTTGGGCGCGGCTTTGCCGGCGAACGCCAACGCGAGCTGGCCTATCGCTTTGGCGTCAATCTGGTGATGCATGTGCTTACCGGGAATTACAAATCCGATCAGGTGCATGTGCCGGCCCTGCTGGAACGGCTGGGACAATAGGGGCGGATTTGATGACACAGACCATACTCTTTGACCCGCTCCTGCCCTGGCCCGTGCTGACCGGCCTGGCGGCGCTTGTGCTGGCCAGCATTGTGCTGGCCATTTGGCGGCGCTTGCCCGGCTGGGGACTGCGCGGCCTGGCGGCGCTTTGCCTGCTGGGGGCCCTGACTGGCCCGCTGAGCCAGAGCGAGGACCGCGCGCCGCTCAGCGATATCGTGCTGGTGGCGGTGGACAATAGCGCCAGCCAGCAGCTGTCGGACCGGCAGGCCCAGATGGCCGAGGCCCGCGCCGGGTTGCAACGGCAACTCAACGCCCGCCCCAATACCGAAACCCGCTGGATCACCGTCGAGGATAGCCCCGGTGACGGCGGCACCACGCTGATGCAGGCGCTGTCAGTGGCGCTGGCGGATGAGCCCCAGGGGCGCGTGGCCGGCATCATTGCCCTGTCGGACGGCCAGGTGCATGATGCAGAACAGCCCGTTGATCTGCCCGCACCGATGCATCTGTTGATGACCGGCCGAGAGGGGGACTGGGACCGGCGCCTGATCCTGCGCAATGCCCCGGCCTTTGCCATCATCGGCGAGCCCATCACCCTCACCCTGCGGATCGAAGATCAGGGCACGCCGCCCCCGGATCAACGTCAGGCCCCGCTTGAGATCTCCATTGATGGCGGCCCCCCGCAGCGCTTTAACCTGCCGCTTGGGGTGGATTTCGACCTACCCCTGACGCTGCCCCATGGCGGCCGCAACGTGATCCGCTTTGCCACCCCGCAAACCCCGGGCGAGCTCACCGATCGCAACAATGCCGCCCTGGTGCAGATCAACGGCGTGCGGGACCGGCTGCGGGTGCTCTTGGTCTCGGGTGAGCCCCATGCCGGCGGGCGCACCTGGCGCAATCTGCTGAAATCCGACAGCTCGGTTGATCTGGTGCATTTCACCATTCTGCGGCCCCCGGAAAAGCAGGACGGGGTACCGGTGGATGAGCTGTCGCTGATCGCCTTTCCAACCCGCGAGCTGTTTCTGGAAAAGATCGACGATTTTGATCTGATCATCTTTGACCGCTACAAACGGCGCGGCATCCTGCCGGCGATCTATCTTGATAACGTGGCCAACTATGTGGAACAGGGCGGCGCGGTTCTGATCGCAGCGGGACCGGATTTTGCCAGTGCCGATTCGATCTATCGCTCGCCGCTGGCGCGGGTGCTGCCCGCCGCCCCAACCGCACGGGTGCTGGAGCAGGCCTATCGCCCCAAGGTCACCGAGTTGGGCCATCGCCATCCCGTCACCGCAGGGCTGGAACCGCAGGGGCAAGAGGGCGAGCCGCAGTGGGGCAGCTGGCTGCGCCAGATCGAGGTTGCCGCGCCACAGGGCCATGTGCTGATGGAGGGGGTCGAAACGCGGCCACTGCTGGTGCTGAACCGGGTCGCCGCCGGGCGGGTGGCCCTGCTGGCCTCGGACCATGCCTGGCTGTGGAGCCGGGGGTATCAGGGCGGCGGGCCGCAGCTGGAACTGCTGCGCCGACTGGCCCATTGGATGATGAAAGAGCCGGAGCTGGAAGAGGAAATGCTCTGGGCTGAGGTCACCGGACAGACCATGCAGGTGTTTCGCCGCCGGATGAGCGGCACCGCAGGCGCGCTCACCGTGACCGCTCCGGATGGCAGCGAGACCAGCCTGGAGATGCAGCAACGCGCGCCGGGGCTTTGGGAGACCAGCTATACCGGGGCTGAACCGGGGCTTTACCGGTTGCGCGAAGGTGCGGTCGATACGGTTGTTGGCCTTGGCCCCGCCGCGCCGCGTGAATTCCAACAGACCATTGCCACAGCGGAACTTCTGGCGCCGGTGCTGGCGCCGCTGCGCGGTGGCGCGCTGCGCCTGGAACAGGGGCTGCCACGCCTGCGCGAGGTCAGCCCCGGTCGTCCCGCCTCGGGGCGCGGCTGGATCGGGCTGACGCCGCGCGCCGCCTATGAGACCCGCTCGGTCTCACAAACGACGTTGCTGCCGGCCTGGCTGGGCCTGTTGCTGGCGGCGGGCTTGGTCATTGCCGGCTGGCTGCGAGAGGGGCGGCGTTAGCAGGCAGCGCGGCCTGTCCCGACAAGCCACCAGAGAGCAAAGGCAACGGGCAATGGGCAATGGGCAATGGGCAATGGGCAATGGGCAATGGGCAATGGGCAAGGATGGGTCTGATGCCCCTAATGAAGCAACCTGTCGATTTCGACGCCCACACTGACGCTGTGACCGGCGCTATCCAGCACCACCAGATTGGCAAAGCCCGGCCCTGGGTTTGGCACTTCAAACTCACGGTGGCGCTGCCCCTTGGCCAGAACCCGGCCATCTGCCAACAGGGCAAAGGGGGCGGTGCCACCGCGCAGCTTCACCACCAGCGGCGCGCCCTCCAGTGCCAGGGCGGCCCCATCCGGGGGAAACAACAGCTGCGGCGCGGCGGCATTTTTGGCAAAAACCGCATCCCGCGGCCGGAACCGGCGCAGCGGCAGCGGCAGCTCTGCTGCCCCCAGGATCAAGGTGGCTGCGGGCGGCGGCGGCGGCGGCGCGATTTCCGGCTTGAGGCGGCCAAAAGCTTCAAACAGCACTGGCGCGGCCAGATCACCGCCAAAGGCGCCGGGCACCGGGGTGCCATCTGCCCGTCCCAGCCAGACGCCAATCACATGCTGCCCATCCCAGCCAATCGCCCAGGCATCGCGGTGGCCATAGGAGGTTCCGGTTTTATAGGCCAGCACCCCGGTCCGGGCGCCGGGCGGCGGCGGCAACCCGCGCAGAATATCCCCCAGCTGCCAGGCGGCAACCTCGGAGACCATCCGGGGCAGATCCTCGGAGCTGGCGCTTTGCAGGGCACGCAGGCGCAGCCCCTGGCCGCCAGCGGCAATACCGGCATAGAGCTGCACCAGATCCTGTAGCGAGGTGCCAATACCGCCCAGGCTGATGGCCAATCCGGGCTTGCCGCCTGGTAGCTCTGGCGCCGCCCCCCCGCGCCGCATCACCGCCAGCAGCTGCGCCGGGCCGATCTCTCGCGTCAGCCGGACCACCGGGATATTCAGCGACAGTTGCAGCGCCTCGCGCACCCGCAGATCACCGCGAAACTGCCCGTCAAAATTCTGCGGCGCATAGCCATCAAAATCCACCGGACCATCATGGATCAGGCTCTCGGGATGGACCAGACCGGAGTCAAATCCCAGACCATAGACCAGCGGCTTCAGGGTCGAGCCCGGCGAGCGCAGCGCCTGGGTCATATCGACAAACCCCTGCCGCGCGCTGTCCTCATAAGAGGGCGAGCCAACCGAGGCCAGGATCTCGCCGCTGCGATGATCCACCGCCACCAGCGCCGCAGAAACCCGCGCCCCCGCATTGCGGGCCGCCTCTGCCACCAGCGCCTCCATCTTGGCCTGCACCTGTGCATCCAGCGTCACCGCCAGACGCGAGACCCCGGGACGCGCCGCCAGGAGCCGATCCGACAGATGCGGCGCCAGACGTGGAAAGCTCTGCATCCGGCGCGGCAGGGGCGCCTGTTGCGCCACCGCAACCTGCGCCGCAGTCAGCAGGCCCGCCTGTGCCAGCCGCGCCAGGACCCTATCCCGCGCTGCCGCCGCTGCCGCAGCGGCGCGGTCTGGTCGGCGGCGCTCGGGCGATTGCGGCAGGGCGATCAGCAGCGCCGCCTGCGAGGGCGTCAGCCGGTTGGGCGCCTTGCCAAACCAGGCATAGCTCGCCGCGCGAATGCCTTCGAGATTGCCGCCATAGGGCGCATGGGTGAGGTAGAGCGCCAGGATCTGCTGCTTGGAGAGACGTCGCTCCAGTGCCAGCGCCAGACGGATCTGACGCAGCTTGCCGGCCCAGGCCCCGGTGGTGCCATCCTCCAGCAGCCGCGCCAATTGCATGGTCAGGGTTGATCCGCCCGAAATGGTCTTGCCGTGCCACAGCGCCTGCCCCATAGCCCGCAGCATCGCCAGGGGGTCCACCCCGATATGGGACAGGAACCGCTTATCCTCATAGGCGATCAGCATGGCGATGAAATCCGGATCCACCTGCGCCAGCTGCGGTGCCATGCGCCAGATGCCATCACCAACCGGATAGACCCGCAACAGCGCCCCGTCGCGGTCCAGAACCTCGGTTGAGGTTTCCGCCAACGTCACTGGCAGAACCGTCTGCGCCACCCATTGATCAAAGCGCTGCAGGCCCGTCCCGGTCACAGCCAGGGTCAGCGCCAGCGCAAAGCCGCGCTGCCACAGCCCCCATCCAGACCCGCCCCTGCGCCGGAACAAGCGCCCGGAAAAAGGCCTGGCTGAGAGCCAGCCAAACAGCCTGGCAAAAGGCGCGGCCAAGCGCGCCTTTGCACCGCGACGACGGATCACCGGATCACAACCGAGCCCGCAGCAGTATGGGCACGGTAGGCGGGGCGATACATGTCCTCGACCTGGGCAGCCGGGCGATGGAAGGTCCCCGGTGTCACCGCGCGGCTGATATAGGCCAGCGTTGCGGTCTTGCGCCCTGACAGATCTATCGCCGCCAGGAACCGGTCACTGCGGAACTCGGCATGTTCTGCTGTGGTGGGTTCCAACCAGGCAAGATCGCGCAGATCCCCCGACCGCAACAGATTGGGGTTGTCGATCTCGATCCCGGCGGCCAGCGGATCATTGATCATCAGCCGCGCCCCCACGGTCTCATGGGGCGTGACCCGCAGCACGGTGACAAAGCGATCTCCGATCTCAAAGGCCCCGCCATCCAGCTCTTTCCCCTCCAGGCTGTAATAGCTACGGGTGATCGAATAGCCATAACCGCCAGCGGCTGGTGGCACCTCGGGCACGCCCAGCGTGGTCAGGGTGAGATCCGTTGCCGCGCCACTGGCACTGGTGATCGACATGTCTGGCAGGCTCTGTCCGCCACTTATCTGCACAAAGGGCCCTTCTGAGGGCTGGCCGTTGATCAACATCCCCGAGTTCTCGGGGTTTTTGATCAGCGCATGCGCCGCCAAAAGCACCCAAGCGGATTCCTGCGTCGACATCCGGTTGCTGTTCGCGCTGACACGGGTGCTCAGCATCTCGGCGCTGATCACATCAGACCCCGCCTCGGTGATCAAAGCCAGAACCGCCGCCGCATCGCGGCGCTGGGTGCCATAGTCCGCCCGCCAGACCGGCCCTTCCTGCTCGGCCCGCTGCAACAGCTCGCCTGCGCGGGCAAACATCCGGTCAGCCCGCCGCTGATCGCCATAGGCCGCCAGCGCGGCGCCCAGCTGGGCGGCGGCCAGAGGGGTGGCAAAGGCCCGGGCCTTTACATCGGCATAGTAGCGCAGATCCCCCATCGCGGCGGCGCCCTCGCGGGCCAGCACCAGCAGCGCATAGGCCACGTCTTCGCCACCTTCGTCAAAATCAGAGGCGTAGTTCAGCCGGTTGCGCAGATTGTCCATCGCCCGCACAAAGGCGGCTTCGGGGACCTCATGGCCCTGCCTGCGCGCCCGCGACAGGAAGTCAGAGGCATAAGCATCCAACCAGAAATCACCACTTTCGGCCCGCCACAGACCAAAGGCGCCATTGCTGGCCTGACGTGTCAGCACCCGCTGGATCGCCGATTGGATCCGGTCCTTGACCTGCGGCCCGCGTCCCAACCCCAGCGATTGTGCCACCGAGGACAGATAGAGCAGCGGCAGCGCCTTGGAGGTCACCTGCTCGGTGCAGCCATAGGGATATTGATCCAGGCTTTCGAGCAGTCCCGGCACGTCAAATTTTGCCAGTGGTCCCGCCGACAGAACCGCCCGCGCAGTGCCAGGTCTGAGCCCGGCAAAGACATCCTCCGTCAGCTCAAAACTGCGGCCTTTGTTCAGGGTGAACCGGCGGGTTCTGGCCAGCACCGGATCATTGGCCCGCACCGGCAGGCGCAAGACCTGGCTCAGGTGTTTGCCATCCGGGGTAATCAGCGACAACACCACCTCGGGATCCCCCACAGCTGTCGCCGTGACCGGCAGCTGCAACACCGCCTTGCCCTGTTCGCCCAGGGTCACCACGCCGGGCAGATTGCCCAGAGTGATGCCCGCGCCCAGGGACTGCGCCAGCAGGGTCATCTCTCCGGCGGGGCCATCGGCGTGCACCAGTTCGATATTGATCCGGCTTTGATCCCCAGGCGCCAGAAAGCGCGGCAGGGAGGCCGTGACCACCACCGGATCGCGCACCAGCATATCGGCCTCAGCCTGGCCTACTGCGGCCCCGGACCAGGCCATGGCCATCAGCCGTACCGTGCCGTTAAAGGCCGGGAGCTCCATCGGGAAGGCAACCATACCGCTGGTATCGACCTGCACGGCGCCAGAGAAGAAGGCCACCAGATCCTGCGTCGGTGGCGGAGATTGCATCTGCAGGCCCCGATCGGCATCGCCACCAGAACGCAGCTGCCCCAGAGCCCCATTGCCCGGATCAATCAGCCGCCCGTAAATATCGCGCAGCTCCATCCCCAGACGGCGCTGACCGTGATAATGCGCGCTGGGATCCGGGCTTTTGAACCCGGTGAGGTTGAGAATGCCAAGATCCACCGCCGCCACCGTCAGCCAGACCTGTTCCCCCGGCTTGGCGCCGGTGACCTTGATCTGCGCGGTCTCGGTACTGCGGGGGCGGGCCACCTCGGGCACCTCGATGGCGACCTCGAGCTCTTGTCCCGGCTGGGTGATGGTTGCATGAGCCAGCCCCAGCGCCCGGGTTGGGGTGCGGCTGGTCTTGCCGGTCAGCGGCTGTAGCATCATTGCAGTGACATAGGCGCCACTGCCCCACTGCTGAGTGACCGTGAGCGGCACCAGCACTTCGCCGGCCTCGACCTCAACCGCGTGGCGTTCGATGACCCGGTTGGACAACACCGAGATCAGCGCCGTGCCGGCGCTTTGTGGCACCAGCCGCAGCTGCGCGGTATCGCCGGGCTGATAGCTGTCGGCATCCAGTGACATCTCCAGCCGGTCCGGCGTGGCCGAGGCATCGGCAGGCGCATACCAGCCTGCGTAGAAATCCAAAGCCGCCTCGACATAGGCGCCGTCCAGCCGCTCAACCACCAGTTCATAGCGGCCCCAGTCGGTGGGGGTCGACAGCAGGACAGGCGTCTCCCCCAGCAGGGCTTCGCCGGTGGCGATGCTTTTGCGGCGGGTGCTGCGCTCCCAGTTCCAGTTGCCATAAAGCTGATACCAGTGATAGCGGGTCTCGATCCGGTTCAGGCTCCACTTGACCCGCATTGGCATTGGCTGCAGATCCTGCGACAGAGCCACCAGTTCAAACCCGGCTTCGGTTCCCTCGGCGACCACCTCGTCAAACAGCGGTTTGATACCCAGGATCGGCCCCGAGGGGCTGACCGGCAGATCCATCCGGCGCTCAACCGGGCGCCCCGATCCATCTGTCAGCCGGGTGGTGAGCGAGGCCTCAAAGGGCTGCCCCGTGGCCTCGACCAACGGCAGCTCCACCGTGATCCGGGCAGCGCCACTGGCATCCGTATTGTCGCCGCCAAAATAGTTCCTTTGGCTGTCGTTTGGCGCATCATAGCGGCCAAAGTGATAGCCCGGCCATTTCGCCAGAGTGCTGACAGGGCGCAGGCGCAAATCCCCATCAATGCCAAGATCCGCCCCCGGTGCGCCAAACAGATAGCGCGCAGAGATATCCAGCTGGGCAAACTCACCCGGCCGCAGATTGTCGGAATTGGCAATGCTTTGGTCAAAATCAATACGCTCGGGCATGAAATCTTCGACCAGGATCTGACGGCTGGCCAAGGCCGGCGCTTTTACATCGCTCTTGATCTCGAGCCGCCAGGTTCCCCGTGGCGCAGTGCTGCCGACCGGCAGGTCAAAGACATGCCCCCCCATGTCCCCCCCGGCCGAGACATGGCGGCTGTATTCCACCCCGTCAGGCCGGGTGAGGATCGCGGTCAGCGGCAGATCCTGGATCGCCTGCGCCGCGCCATCGCGGGTCAGAGCCGTGACATGGATCGCTTCTCCGGCACGATAGGCCCCACGGTCGGTGGCCAAAAAGACATCCACAGGCCCGGGAGAGGGCCGTCCCTCAACGCCGCGATCCGACAGATCAAAGGCGGCATCTTTCAACGACAGGAAGGCAAAATCCTCACTCCCGTCTGCGCCTGTAACCTGCGCCTGAATCATCGCTGCGGCGGCGCCGCCGCGTCCACGGGCCAGACCGGGTGCAAAATGTGCATAGCCGGTGGCATCGCTGGTGGCTGTGCCCAGCACCGCATTGGCATTGGAGATCAGCGTCACCTCAACCCCGGCGCGCGGCCTGGCATCAGACAGCCCCTGCACCTGCACATGTAATCCGTCGCTGCCCGACATCGTGCTGAGCCCCAGATCGGTCAGCACAAACCACTGGGTGGCATTGGGATCATCATAGGGGTCGGCGCCCTTGTAGTTTGCCGAGAGCGCGTAGATCCCCACCGGCTGATCTGCAATGGCCTCGGCCAGGGGCAGACGGGTGGTCATGTCCTGGTTCAGCGTGCTTTGCACCACTGCCGTGCCACTCCAGACCTCTTCGGCGATGTCGCTGGCAAAATGTTCCTCCTGCCACTGCGACAACGGACGCCCAAAATACCCCTCTTGCAGGCTGCGCAACAGGTTCCGGTCGCTGACCCGGCGCAGTTGCAGGGTGAGTTCCGTCAGGTTTACGGTTTCAACCGGCAGCGCCGCCTGATCGGTCTTGGCCAGGACATAGGCCCGCCCCGGGAAACGCACGGCCGGGCTGCGATCCCCAATGTAATGGGTCAGCTCCACATCCTTGATCAGCGCATCGCCATTGCCCGCAGGCAGCCCGCTGCGCAGGGTCAGCTGGTAGCGGTGGCCATGTTCCAGCCCCTCAATACAGAGCTCCTGACCCTCGGCCGTAGCCACGATTCCTGGCGCCGACAGCTTCAGGTAGTCCTCATAGGCAACGCCGCTCAGCAACAGGGGTTCGGAGAACTCAACGCAGAGACGCGGCGTGGCGCTGTCGCTTTGCACCCGGCTATCGGTGACGTGAAAGCCGTATTTTCCAATCATCATGTCCAGCAGCCGTGCGGTATCCCGGCGCGGCGCGATCTCTTCGGCCAGCCGCAGCAGCGGCAGCATATCCCGCCCCCGGCCCAGTTTCTCCAGCGCCCGCGCGGCTGCAACCAGCCCGTTGACCTGAACCTCACCAGAGGAGGCACGCAGATAGGCGTTGAGGCCAGCCGCCAGCGCCTGTTGCCGCGTGTCCCGCTGCGAGCCGCTTTGCGAATTGCTGTGGCGCAACAGCACAGCGGAATATTCAGCCCAAAGCCCGGCCTCGTCACTCAGCGCAACCGCCTGTGCCAACCAGCGCAGCGCGCCTTTGGTATTGCCCCCCCGCGCCTGGATCTGCGCCGCCGCAACCATATCTTCCAAGGCCGCGCCCTCAGACGGGAAATGGCGGCCAATCTCTTCGGCAGTCTGATAGGCCAGCGTCCAATCCGCCGCCCGCAGGGCGCTCAACCGCTTGGCGCGCGCCTCTCCCTGGGCCAAGACAGCGGCCGGTTGAACCTGCTTCAGCGCCGAAATCGCCCCGACGAACTGCGACGCCGTCTGCATGTCCTGCTTTGGAAAACAGGCATTTGAACGGGTATTGTAGGAAAAACCAGCGCAGCTGTCCTGGGCGCTACAGGCCGCCTGACAAGAGGCCAGATCAGTATCAAACAGCGCCTGCAGATCCGAACCGTAATAATCGGTATCCATAAAGCCCTGATAGCGCTGGGGCGGGATGACTGAATCAGCCTGCGCCGCAGATGCAAAAACCATTGAAAACCCAGTGAGCGCCACAAGCGCAATATGCGCGCCGGATGCCGCAAGCTGCCGCTGATGCGGGTCGCTGTGCCCAGACCGCCCGACCCAGCCGAGAACACGCTGGCAAAATCCGTGAAGAAAAAAAGTGAACCGTTCAATAAAGCAAACTGGCATGGCGCCCTCCTAAATCAGACACAGGCTGGCACGAGCTTAACATCATAGCAAGAAGTTCACGCGTAAGACTGTTGCCAAGACCTTTACATTTTCACCCGACTGTCGCCCCCCATATTTTGGGGGAACTGTTTGTTATATTTGTTGGAGCCTGCAGGGATGAGCCTTGCTGACAAAATTGCAGAAGAACGCCGGGCAAGACTGGCGGCAGAGCGCCTGCTTGAACTCAAGCAGGCCGAACTATCAGCTGCGAATCGCAAACTTGGCCGCCACGCCCTGGCTCTGACCAAACAGATTGGTGTGACCCAGGCCGAAGTGGCCACCGTGCGGGATGAAAACGCCAAGGTAAAATCAGACCTGAGCATGGCCAATGAAAAGATCGAAACAGCAGAGCGGCGGCTCTGGCATTCGATCCAGGCCTTTCAGGATGGCTTTGCCTTTTTCAACGCCGACAGCCAGCTCATCGGTGCCAATACGGCCTATTTCAACATTTTTGACGGGCTGGAAGAGGTCGCACCCGGCATCTCTTACATGCGCATCTTGCAGATCCTGACGGACGAAGGGCTGGTCAACACGGGCGATTTGAAGCCGGACAACTGGCGCGCAATGATGAGCGAACGCTGGTTGTCGATGTCGCCGGAACCCGTGATCATCCAAATGTGGGATGATCGCTATCTGCGCCTCCTTGACCAACGGGGCCATGGTGGCGATGTGGTGAGCCTGGCGCTCGATATCACCTCTTCGGTGCATTACGAAGAAGAACTGCGCAACGCCCGTGAAAGAGCCGAAGCTGCCAACCGCGCCAAGTCAGCCTTCCTGGCCAATATGAGCCACGAAATCCGCACCCCGATGAATGGTGTGGTCGGCATGGCCGAACTGCTGAACGATACCATGCTCAATGACGAGCAAAAGCTCTACGCCACGACGATCAAGAACTCGGGCGAAGCGCTGCTGGTGATCATCAATGATGTGCTTGATTACTCCAAGATCGAAGCCGACAAACTGGTGCTGCACGAAGAAGCCTTTGATCTGGAGCGCTGCATCCACGAGATTGTCATGCTGTTGCAGCCCACGGCACGCGACAAGGGGCTCTCGATCCTGGTGGATTATGACCTGTTCCTGCCAACGCAGTTTGTTGGCGATCCGGGGCGCATCCGTCAGGTGCTGACCAATCTTGCCGGCAATGCGGTGAAATTCACCAGCGAGGGCCATGTGACCCTGCGGGTAACCGGAATCTCCGACCCCGAGGAAGGCATCTGCGCGGTGCATTGCATGATAGAAGACACCGGCATTGGCATCCCGGAAGAAAAAATCGACCACGTGTTTGGGGAATTCAACCAGGTCGAAGATGAACGCAATCGCAAGTTCGAAGGCACCGGCCTGGGGCTGGCAATCTCGCGGCGCCTGATTGAACTGATGGAAGGCGAAATCTGGGTTGAAAGTGACGAAGGCCGAGGCTCCTGCTTTGGCTTCCGCATTCCCCTGCCCATCGTCAAGGGCTCCCATTGCGCGACCCCCAGGCTCCCGAAAAGCCTGCGCCACATCATGTTGGTGGACGAATCCACCCTCAACTGCGAAATCCTGCAACGCCAGCTGATGCTGCTGGGCGTAGAGACAACAACCGCAGACAGCGTTTCTGGGGCCATGTCAAAAATGAATATCGGCGTCGATTTGATCCTGGCCGACCATGCGATTGCCGGTGGCGGCGGGCTGGAACTGGCGCATCAATTGCGACAAAGCAAATGGGCCAGCCTGCCAATGCTCATGCTCTGCACCAATCCCCATGAATACCCCGAAACTGACATCCGGAATCTCAACGTGGAGCTGCTGCCCCGTCCCACCCCGCGCAATGAACTCTTTGCCAAGCTGGAAAGCCTCGGCAATGCGCTGTTCAAGGACCAGGCCCTGACCAATGCGGAAGCGGCACAACCCACGGATCTGACGGGGATAATAGCAGAAATCGACAGCCCGCCTCAAACCCTGGAAGAGGCCTATGCAGCCGACAATGCCGCCGCGCAGTTGCCTGCCCCTGACGGCTCCGGGGCGCGCCAGATGCGCATTCTAGCGGCAGAAGACAACAGGACCAACCAGCTGGTTTTTCGCAAGATGGTCAAAGATTTCAACATCGAGCTGCAATTTGCCAAGAATGGCGTCGAAGCCGTCGCGCTGTACCAGTCCTTTGAACCAGATCTGATCTTTATGGATATTTCCATGCCGGAAATGGATGGCAAAGAGGCAACCGGCGAGATCCGCAAGCTGGAAGCCCAAACCGGGCGCCATGTGCCGATCGTTGCGCTCACCGCCCATGCCATGAGCGGCGATTCCGATGGCATCCTTGCCGCCGGGCTGGATCACTACCTGACCAAGCCCCTGCGCAAGGCGGTTATCCTGGAGCGTATTTTGCAACATACCTCGGACGGGTTTCAGCCCATCGAAGTCATCTCAGCCGCCTAGGGTCAGGTCAGCGTCTCACTCCGCCTGGTGGCGCAAGAAAACCGGCTTCATCGGCTCTGACAACTGTGGCTGATAGGCATAGCCGCCGCTGTCAAACTCCTGCAGGGCTGCCACCTCGGAAACCCGGTTCTGAATCACAAACCGCGCCATCGCTCCGCGGGCACGTTTGGCATAAAAACTGACCACCTTTGGGGTGCCGTTTTTGTCTTCCATAAAGACCGGTGTCACCACCTGAAGTTTGAGCGCCTTGAGATCCACGGCGCCAAAATACTCCTGGCTGGCGCAGTTCACCAAGAGCTCGGCACCAACCTCTGCGGCCTGGTCATTCAGCGCCTCGGCGATCTGGCTGCCCCAGTATTCATACAGGTTTTTGCCGCGCGGGGTTTTCAGCCGCGACCCCATCTCCAGCCGGTAGGGCTGCAGCGCGTCCAGCGGCCGCAGCAGGCCATAAAGCCCGGACAGAATGCGGAAATGATCCTGTGCCCAGGCCATTTCTTCGGGCTCCAGCGAGGCGGCCTCCAGCCCCTGATAGGTGTCACCGGCAAAGGCCAGCGCGGCAGGGCGCAGGTCTTTGGCCTGCGGATCTGCGGCAAAATCGCGGAACCGGTCATGGTTCAGCTTGGCCAGATCCTCGCTGATATGCATCAGCTTCATCAGCTCTGGCACCGACAGACCACGCGCCACGGCATTCAGAGCGATGGCATCATTATGAAAAGCAGGAAAGGTCATCTCTTGTTCCCGATCCGACCAATCCAGCTTTTTGGCCGGGGATACCACTACCAGCATCGCGCGCTCCTTTTGTTTCCGCTTTGTTTCCCGCTAGACTTAGTCAGTCTGGCGCAAAACGTCCAGAAAGGCGGGCAAGAATCTCTCAGCCCGGCGTTCGCCCAGGAGCATCACAATGCCGCGTTCATCCTCCGGGCGCATCTGGGTCAGTTTCGCCAGCAGTGCCGCCGGGCAGCTCAGCGGTTTCAGGGTGCCGCAATCGCCACGGATAAGCTGGGTCTGGGCTTCCATCAAGGCATCATAGGTAGAGCCCGCCCCGGCCCGCGTGGCCAGCTTGCGCCGCTGAGGGTGCAACTGCTCCACCGCGCCGGTGATCACCTCCAGGAATTCATCCCCATAGCGTTCCAGCTTTTTGGCACCAACACCGCCAATCCTGGCCATCTGGTCATGGGTTGCGGGCCGGGTTTCTGCCATCTCAATCAGCGTCTTGTCATTAAAGACCACATAGGCGGGCACTTTCTGCGCCTCCGCCAGCGCCCGGCGCTTGGCCTTCAGCGCCGACAGCAGCGGCGCGTCTTCTTCCGAGACCAGCATCTTGACCGCCGGGCGGCGCTCCGCCGATTTGATGGTGTCTTTGCGCAGGGAGATCTGCGCGTCGCCTTTCAGCACCGGCAGGGCCGCCTCGGTCATGCGCAGGGCGCCGTGGCGTTCGGGGTCGGGGCGCACCAGGTCATGGCCCATCATTTGCCGGAACACCGCCTGCCACTGGCGCTTGCTGTATTCTTTGCCACAGCCAAAGACCGACAGATCATCATGGCCTTTTTCGCGCACCCGGTCAGTTTCATTGCCAAACAGAATGTCGATCAGATGGCCCGCGCCATAGGTTTCATTGGTGCGCAAAATAGCCGACAGCGCCTTGCGCACCGCCGTGGTGCCATCAAAGACCTCCACCGGGCTATCACAAAGATCGCAATTGCCGCAGGGCTCTGACGCTTCTTCAAAATACTTCAGCAGCGTCTGGCGGCGGCAGGTCAGGGCCTCGGCCAGCCCCAGCAGTGCATTGAGCCGCCCATGATCTGCGGCGCGACGCTCCGGTGGCGCCAGCCCCTCGTCGATCTGGCTGCGCCGCAGGCGAATGTCATCCGATCCAAACAGCGTCAGCGTTTCAGCAGGCGCCCCGTCACGGCCAGCCCGGCCAATTTCCTGATAATAGGATTCAATGCTTTTGGGCAGATCCGCATGGGCCACCCAGCGGATGTCCGGCTTATCAATCCCCATGCCAAAGGCCACGGTGGCCACCACGATCAGACCATCCTCGCGCGCAAACCGTGTTTCCACATCGCGGCGCTCCCCGGCCTCCATACCGCCATGATAGTGGCAGGCCGCGTGACCGGCATCGCGCAAGGCGCGGGCCAGGTCTTCGGTCTTGGCGCGGGTGCCGCAGTAGACAATGCCAGACTGCCCTTTGCGGGCCCCTGCAAACTCCATGATCTGACGCCGTGGACCATCCTTGGCAGCAAAGGCCAGATGAATATTGGGTCGGTCAAAGCCACGCAGAAAGCTGCGCGGGGCCTGGCCGTCAAACAGCTTGCGCACGATCTCTTCGCGGGTTTCTGAATCGGCGGTGGCGGTAAAGGCAGCCAGGGGCACGTCCAGCGCCTGACGCAGCTCGCCGATACGCAGATAATCGGGGCGAAAATCATGGCCCCATTGGCTGACGCAATGGGCCTCATCCACCGCGATCAGGCTGACATTGATGCGATGCAACATGCTGAGGGTCGACCCCGAGGCCAGACGTTCGGGCGCCATATACAACAGCTTCAGCTCGCCCGCCTCGATGGCCTGCCAGACGGCTTCGGTCTCTTCCTCGGTATTGCCAGAGGTCAGCGCGCCGGCATTGACGCCAACCGCCTGCAGGGCGCGCACTTGGTCACGCATCAGGGCAATCAGCGGCGAGATCACCACGGTGATGCCCGCCCGTTGCAGCGCGGGCAGCTGGAAGCACAGCGATTTACCGCCACCCGTGGGCATGATCGCCAGCACGTTCTCGCCGCGCGTCACCGCATCGACGATCTCTTCCTGACCGGGGCGAAAGGCATCAAAGCCAAAGATATCGCGCAATAGCGGAGTGACAGAGGTCTCTGTCTCGGGGGTCGCTGGCGCGGCTGTCATGAAGTGGGACCTCGTTGGGGGCGGCTGCTCTGATTTGAGCGCTACAATCCCACAGGTCGATTCGGGCGGCAAGCGAAAGGGGCAAAGCTTTCCGCTTCACCCCTACACATTTACTCGGCTTCGCCCGCTGAAATTGCATTCGGCGGCGGTTTGGTCGCGCCTAGTAGAAGGCCATCATATTATTCTGGATGATGATGCGCAGCGCATAGACCGCAATCAGCACCAACAGGGGCGCCAGATCGATGCCGCTCATATTGGGCAGAATGCGGCGCACCGGGGCATAAAGCGGCTCGAGAATGCGCTGCAACATATACCAGATCTGGCCAACCAGTTGCTGTTGCAGGTTCAGCACCTGGAAATTGATCAGCCAGCTCATGATCACATGGGCAATGATGAAGAACCAGACGATGTCCAGGATCAGCAGCAGAATTTGGAACAGAGAGAGCATTCTTTACCTCTTTGGAATAGCAGGCTTACAGGTAAGCAGCCCTGTGCCCATGTGCAAGGCTTCCGCGAGGTTGCAGTTGACCATTGGTTAATCGGTGGCACCAGGGGCACATTCCGCAGGTGCCCCACCGCTGTTTCCGCTTAGTTCGCCTGATCCAACGACCCGCTCATGGCCGGTCGCTCCAGGTTGCCAATCTGGCCGCCAATCAGGCTGCCAACCTGGTCACCAATGCAAGATGCCCTTGCCTAGCGGCCTATGTGTCTGTCTTATCGCACATAACAAAAATGTGGGGACAGGATGAGCAATATTTCAGCGCGCAAGCGCATTTGGGGCTGGTGGTTCTTTGACTGGGCCAGCCAGCCCTATCACACGCTTCTGGTGACCTTTATTTTCAGCCCCTTCTTCTCGGAGGTCGCCGAACATTACTATTTGACACTAGGCCTGAGTGACGCCGCAGCAGAGGCCAAGGCCCAAACGCTTTGGGCGGTTGGTATGACCGTGACCGGGCTGATGATCGGCTTTGGTGCGCCTTTCATCGGGGCACTGGCGGATATTTCCGGGCGCAAACGGCCCTGGCTGATCGGCTTTTCGCTGATGTATGTGCTTGGCGCCTGGGGGATCTGGTATTCGGATCCCGCCGGCAGCAACCTTTGGTGGATGTTGGTGACCTTTGGATTTGGTTTCATCGGGGCTGAATTCGCCCTCATTTTTGCAAATTCACAGCTGCCCAGCCTCGGCGGCAAGGACGATGTCGGGGCGATCTCAGGGTCCGGATTTGCCTTTGGCTATCTGGGCGGTGTGATTGCGCTCTTCATCATGTTGTTTTTTTTCTTGGAATTTAAAGAAGGCAAAACCGTTGCCGGTCTAGCACCTGCTTTTGGTCTCGACCCCGAAACAAGTGAAGATCGACGTGTCGTTGGCCCCCTTACGGCTCTTTGGTTTATCGTCTTTATGGTGCCCTATTTTCTCTGGGTGAAGGATGATGCCCATACTGGCAAACGTGGCACGCTAAAGCAGTCCGTGTCCCTGGTGGTGTCATCAATCAAGGCCCTACGGCACCGCTTTAGCCTGGCGAACTATCTTGGCTCGTCGATGCTTTACCGGGATGCGCTCAACGGGCTTTATGGCTTCGGCGGTGTCTATGCCAATCTGGTGCTAGACTGGGAGATCCTATATATTGCAGCCTTTGGGATCATCTCGGCTATTGCCGCCGCCGCCTTTAGCTGGGTCGGCGGCATGGCTGACAAACGCTATGGCCCCAAACCAGTTATCGTCGCTGCGATTCTGGTGCTCACTCTGGTCTGCATCATCGTCGTCAATATGTCGCGTGAGTCGCTCTTTGGCGTGCCGCTGGCCGAAGGGTCCAAGCTGCCGGATGCAGTCTTCTTTGGCTGCGGCATGCTGATCGGCGGTTTCGGCGGAATCTTGCAGGCCGCCAGCCGCAGCCTGATGGTGCGTCATACCAACCCTGCAAAGGCAACCGAGAGCTTTGGGCTGTATGGTTTGTCGGGACGCGCCACCGCATTTCTGGCCCCGGCGCTGATTGGGGTTGCCACAACCTGGACAGGTAGCGCACGATTGGGCATTAGCCCGGTGATCTTTCTGTTCATCCTCGGATTGATCATTTTGTACCGGGTCAAGGCAGAAGGAGATCAGGTTTGAGACTGCTTGTAGCGAGTTTTTGTTTCGTCTTTGCAGCGCTCAGTGGCGCCAGCGCCGCCACCCCGGCCAAGCAGCTGTTTGGCGCCCAGGATGCGGCATCGCAACAGGCGCCCGCGCCCTATGGCTCCTACGCCAAGGGCTGCGTCGCCGGCGCGGTGCAACTGCCGGAAACCGGAGCAACCTGGCAGGCCATGCGGCTTAGCCGCAACCGCAACTGGGGCCATCCCGAAACCATCAGCTTTATCGAAAAGCTCAGCCAATTTGCCGCCAGCCAGCCCGGCTGGAACGGGCTCTATATTGGTGATATCAGCCAACCCCGTGGCGGCCCGATGACCTCAGGGCACCGCAGCCATCAGGTGGGGCTGGATATTGATATCTGGATGCGCCCGGCGGACAAGCTGACCTACAGCCGGGCCCAGCGCGAAAAGATCTCTTCCATCTCGATGCGGCGCGACAACGGCGCCTATGTGAATTCAGACTGGACCCGCGCCCATCACGAGATCATCAAGGCCGCCGCACAGGACAAACGCGTGGCGCGCATTTTTGTCTTTCCCGGTGCCAAGGTACAGATGTGCAAAGACGCCACAGGCGACCGCCGCTGGCTGCGCAAAATCCGCCCCTGGTGGGGGCATCACTATCATTTCCACGTCCGCCTGGCCTGCCCCAAGGGCGCGCGCGGCTGCGTTGATCAGGATCGCCCACCGCGCGGTGATGGCTGTGACGCGGCGCAGAAATGGGTCGATGACATTTTGCATCCCGCCCCGCCAAAGCCGGTTGATCCCAATGCCCCGGCGCCCAAGCCCCGGCGCGACTACACCCTCACGGATCTGCCGAAACAATGCGCAGCCGTGCTGCAATCAAACTGAGCCTGCACATCATGCGCCCTAGACAACCGGCCAGAAAACACTGGGCCAAAAAACATTGGGCCGGAGGCCTGGTGCTGGCCTTTGGCCTCATGGCGACGGCGGCGGCCTTTGCGGCGGCCCGGCTGGACCGGCATGAGGACACGGCCCAGCTGGCAGGCAGCTATACCTGGCGGGCCAGCCCAGATTGGTTTGGCGGCTTCTCCGGTATTGAGCTTTCGGCAGATGGGTCTCAGATGGTTGTTCTCAGTGACCGCGCCCATGTGGTTCGAGCTGATATCCATCGGCAGGATGGTGAGATCGCAGATATTTCCCTGCGCAGCGCCCAGCACCTGCGGACCTCCAAGGGGCGACAGCTCCTGGGTCGGATCATGGACAGCGAGGGGCTCGCACAGGCGCCGGATGGCTCGCTGTTTATCTCCTTTGAAGGCCTGGCGCGCGTGGTGCATCACCAGACCGAGGCCAGCCGCGCGCGGGTCCTGCCCCGCCCCAATGAGTTTCGCGGCTTACCGCTGAACAAATCACTCGAGGCCCTGGCCATTGATCCCCAGGGGCGGTTGTACACCCTGCCGGAAAACGCGCTGAATGCCGCCGGAGAGATCCCGGTCTGGCGCTGGAATGGCAGCCAATGGAGCCAGCCCTTCACCCTGCCACCTCGGGGGGGCTTTTTGCCGGTTGGCGCCGATTTTGGCCCCGATGGCCGCTTCTACCTGCTGGAACGCAGTTTTGTCTTTATCGGCTTTCGCAGCCGGTTGCGCCGCTGGGATATCACCAAGCAAGGCGCGATAAACGAGGTCACCCTGCTGGAAAGCAGCACCGGCGTGCATGACAACCTCGAAGGCCTGTCGGTCTGGCGCGACGCCAAAGGCCGGTTGCGCGCCACCATGGTGTCGGACGACAACTTCAAAGCCCTGCAACGCACCGAACTGGTAGAATATATTCTTCCGCAATAGCCGGAGCCGCCAGAAACCCCTGCCACGACAACACAGGAGGCCCGGTGGAGGCCCGGTGGGATTACCCCTCTTTAGTCTCGCCGGAGAATAGCCTGAAGGATTTTGAAGCGCCTGGAAAGATCGTGCACAAGCCTTTTGATTGCTGCAGTTCGGAACGCAAGCGCACAGAGGGACGCCAACCTGCACAAGCTGCATTTGCACCCGCAATCTTCACGGATTGAACCAGCGGTGCAATGACACACATGGCTTTCCCAGCCGCAACCGCAGCGCGCGACAGCGCGCTGCCGGGCCCAACGGGAGAGGCACATTCACAGAATGTGGGGATCCGGGCGGGAGCCCCCCCTTCTCTGACCCTGCAGGGTCTCCGGCGTGTCAAAACACTTGCCAACAGGGCGCAGCAAAGCTAAATGAGCGCGTCTTCCGCACAGGCTGCGGAACAAGTCGCCGCGACCTTGTATAAAAAACGGAACTGAAAAATGAACCGGTCTCATCTCCCAGGCATTCTTGCCATGGCCGCCGTTGTGGTGGCCTCCAATATCCTGGTGCAATTCCTGTTTGGCCAATGGCTGACCTGGGGCGCCTTTACCTATCCAGTTGCCTTCCTCATCACCGATGTGACGAACCGCGTCTATGGCACCGGGCCTGCCCGTCGTGTGGTCTTTGCCGGCTTTGTGGTGGGGGTTATCTGCTCGCTCATCGGCACCCAGATCATGGGCGAATTTGGCCCGCTTGTGACCCTGCGCATCGCGCTTGGCTCTGGCCTTGCCTTCCTCACCGCACAGCTGCTCGACGTGTCGATCTTTGCCGCCCTGCGAAGCGGCAAATGGTGGCGCGCACCGCTGGCCTCGACCCTCGTCGGTTCTTCGGTGGATACGGCGCTGTTCTTTTCCATCGCCTTTTCCGGAGCGCTGACCTGGATCGACCCCGGCAATGACGTCTCCTGGGCCAGTGAAATGCTGCCACTGCTGGGCATTGGCCCCCTGGCGCCGCTCTGGGCCTCCTTGGCGGTGGCCGACTGGATGGTGAAACTCGCGCTGGCACTGCTGGCGCTGCTGCCCTTCCGCATGATTGTCAGCCACCTGACAGCCAAGCCCATCTAAAACCGCCTGAGCGCCGGCCAGAGCGCGGGACTGGGCCAGGGCGTCGGCATGAGCACGGGCATGGGCACGGGCGTCGGCACGGGCATGGGCACGGGCGTCGGCATGGGACAAAGCGAGCCCCACGCCAATACAACAGTCTCGGCAAAAGGCCGTGGTCCCCGGGACTGCGGTCTTTTCCATTTGCGCCAACCGCGCTACATCCGCCCCATGCTGCATATCACAGATGATATAGCGCTGCAGGACTGGGAACTCTCCGAGAGCTTCATGCGAGCCTCGGGGCCTGGCGGGCAGAACGTCAACAAGGTGGCCACCGCAGTCGAACTGCGGTTCGAGGCCGCCCGCAGCCCTGCGCTCACTCCGGCGGTGAAATCCCGGCTCAAACGGTTGGCGGGTCGGCGCTGGACCAAAGAGGGCGCGATTCTGCTGCAATGCGACGAGACCCGCTCGCAACTGCGCAACCGCGAGTTGGTGCGCGACCGCCTGGCCGAGCTCATCCTCAAGGCCCTGGTGGCGCCAAAACGTCGTATAGCGACCAAACCAACGCGTGGTTCGGTGAAACGGCGGCTTGACAGCAAGAAACAGCGCAGCGCGGTCAAATCAACACGCGGAAAAATCACTCCTGAGTGATCCTAGCGATTGCACCCGGCCGTCACCTTGGCCATGTTTGCAGCAAATGGATTTGAAGGGAGAATACTATGCGGCTTGCAGGAAAATGCGCCATTGTAACTGGCGGCGCTTCTGGCTTTGGCCTTGGCATCGTTGATAAATTCCTGGCCGAAGGTGCCCGGGTGATGATCGCTGACATAAATGGCGAAGGCGCCTTGGCGCTGGCCGCCGAACGCGGTGACGCAGCGCTTGCCCAGCAGGTCGACGTTGCCAATGCGGCCTCTGTAAATGCCATGGCCGCGGCCGCGATTGCCGCCTTTGGCAAGGTCGATATTTTGATCAACAACGCCGGGATCACCCATTTGCCCACACCGCTGGACGAGGTGAGCGAGGAAGATTTTGACCGGGTGTTCAATGTGAATATGAAATCGGTCTATCTGACCGCCCGTGCTCTGGTGCCGCATATGAAGGCAAATGCCAGCGGCGCCATCCTCAACGTCGCCTCCACCGCCGGGGTCTCCCCCCGCGCGAACCTGAATTGGTACAATGCCTCCAAGGGCTGGATGATCACCGCGACCAAAACCATGGCAATTGAACTGGCCCCCAAGGGCATTCGCGTCAATGCCATCAACCCGGTGGCCGGCGAGACACCTTTGTTGCAGTCCTTTATGGGTGAAGACACGCCGGAAGTGCGCGCCAAATTCCTCTCCACCATCCCAATTGGCCGCTTTTCCACCCCCGAGGACATGGGCAATGCCGCCTGCTATCTGTGCTCTGACGAGGCCAGCATGGTGACAGGCGTGGCCATGGAAGTTGACGGTGGGCGCTGCATATGAAGACCATCAATCTGGCCGAAAAACTGGCGCTTTTTGACACCCATTGGGATCCCAAAGTTGTGGCCGACTACAATGACAACGAGATCATGGTGGTCAAATTCCAGGGCGCCTTTCCGTTTCATCTGCACGACAACACCGATGACTTCTTCCTGGTGTTAGAGGGCGAAATGGTGATGGAAATCGAAGGCGCAGCCGCGCATGTGGTCAAGGCCGGCGAGCTGTTTGTGGTGCCCAAAGGTGTCACCCACCGCCCCCGGGCCGAGGCCGAATGCAAGGTTCTGCTGATCGAGCCAAAGGGGGAGCCAAACTCGGGCGATCCCAGTACTGCGGCCGCCAAGAACCGGATCTAGCAACAGAACATTGGGTTTCGGCGCAGCTTGTTTGCGCCGGATCAAAGACCCAACCTGAATCACATCTAGAAGGGAGGGGCAATTCTGCCCCGCCGCTTACCTTGGAACAGGAGATCATCAGATGGTCCCACCGCTCATGAAACCTGGCCCCAAAAACCTGATCACCGATGTGCCCGGCCTCATGGTCGGCAATGCAAGTGATGCGGCGCTGAAATCCGGCAGCACGGTTTTGCTTGGCCACGAGCCACTGACCGCCTCGGTCCATGTCATGGGGGGGGCGCCGGGCACCCGCGAGACAGATCTGCTGGCGCCGGATAAATCCGTGGCCAAGATCGACGCGCTGGTGCTCTCGGGCGGGTCGGCCTATGGGCTGGATGCCTGTTCCGGCGTGGTGGACGGGCTGCGCGCCCAGGGGCGTGGCTTTGCCTTGGGGCCTGCGATCATTCCGCTGGTGCCCGGTGCCATCCTGTTTGATCTGCTGAATGGCGGCAACAAGGACTGGCAGGAGAATCCCTACCGCGCCCTGGGCCGCGCCGCTTTCGAGGATGCCTCAAGCGATTTCTCCCTTGGCACCTTTGGGGCTGGCACCGGAGCCCTGACCGCGATGGTAAAGGGCGGGCTGGGCTCTGCCTCTTTTGTGCTGGACAGCGGCGTTACTGTGGGCGCCCTGGTCGCCGCCAACCCCATGGGCAGCGTCACCACCCCCGGGGATCGCCACTTCTGGGCCGCGCCCTTTGAGGTCGATGGCGAATTTGGCGGCATTGGCCCCGACACAGCGGCGGGCCTGGGTCGCCATCTCGACAGTCGCAAAATGCACGCCATGCGCGCCCTTGCCGGCGGCGAGGATCTGCCCTCGGAGCGCGGCAATACCACCATTGCCATTGTCGCCACCGATGCCGCCCTGACCAAGGCCGAATGCCAGCGCATGGCCACCGCGGCCCATGACGGCATTGGCCGCGCCACCGTTCCGGCCCATGCGCCGGGCGATGGCGACCTGGTCTTTGCCGCCAGCACCGGCAGCCGGACCCTCGCGTCTGCTGAGGCCGAGCTGGGCCAGATCGGCCATGCCGCCGCGCTCTGTCTCAGCCGGGCAATTGCACGGGCGGTCTTTTGCGCCACAGCAGAGGAAAATGATCTCCTGCCCTGCTGGAGCGCGACCCAAACCTGAAAACCCATGCGGCAGATTCTCCCGTTGACACTCAGAGCCAACAAGCGCCGTATTCGACCCAAGCCAACTCATTAAACGGAGCAAGCATATGAAACCTGTCCTGACCGCAGCCCTTTTGGGCCTCCTGGCCGCCCCCGCCTTCGCCGATGGCGATGCAGCAAAAGGCGAAAAGGCCTTTAACAGATGCAAATCCTGCCACTCTATTGTCTCTGACACTGGCGAGAACATCGTCAAGGGTGGCAAAACCGGCCCGAATCTTTGGGGTGTTGTGGGCCGTACCGCCGGCACCTACGAAGGCTTCAAATACGGCAAGGATCTGGTTGCCGCCGGCGAAGGTGGCCTGGTTTGGGATTTTGAGAGCTTTGCGGCCTATACCCATGACCCCCGTGAGTTCCTGCGCGAGCATCTGGGCGACAGCAAGGCCAAGTCAAAGATGACGTTCAAGCTGAAAAAAGGCGCCGAAGACATCTATGCCTTCCTGGCACAGTTTAGCCCGGTCGCCGAAGAGCCCGCCGAAGATGCCGCGGCAACCGAGGCCAGCGAATAACCTGACGCCTGCATCTTTCGGCCCCCGTCTTTCGGCCTGTATCTTTCGGCCTGTATCTTTCGGCCTGCATCTATCAGCCCGTTCTGACTGGCCTGTTCTGGCAGAACGGTAAAAGACGGGACTGACTGAAACCCGACTGCCTGAAACTTGGGCAACAAAGGCCGTGACCTCAGGGGCGCGGCCTTTCGCGTAGTTGCTTTGCTGTGCGACCCACGTTAGCCATTGCTGGCTGCGCGATGACGGCACACTGACTATGGATCCTGAATGCCCCATATGATCCCGGCCTGGGTGAACGGCGAACTAACACCGGTAGAGAAGCTCCTGGCGCATGAGCAGGGGCTAAAGCACAAGGCTGTCTCGGTGTTTGTGGTCAAGGGTGTCAAAATTCTGATGCAACGCCGTGCTCTGGGCAAATATCACACGCCTGGGCTCTGGGCCAATACCTGCTGTACCCATCCCATGTGGGAGGAGAGCTCCTCGGCCTGCGCGGTACGGCGGATGCAAGAAGAGCTGGGCATCAGAGGGCTTTACCCTGAGTTTCGCCATCAGTTGGAATACCGGGCAGATGTGGGCCATGGGATGATCGAACATGAGGTCGTGGATGTCTTTCTCGCCCATGCCCATCGCCCCTTGGCACCGGTTGCCAACCCCGATGAGGTGATGGAAACCCGCTGGATGGACTATCATGACCTGTTGGCAGAGGTGCAGCGTCACCCCGAACGTTTCACCCCCTGGCTGAAGATCTATCTGCACAAATACGCCGATATCATCTTTGGTCCCGACCTGATCATCGCCTCCAAGACCTGATCCCGAGCGCGCCATTTTGCCCCAGATACAGGGCCGTACTCCGCCCTGTTTCCCCTTGCCCTTTGGACGGGCTCTATGGTTCTGTGCCGTCAAATATTGGGAGGCACAGATATCATGTCCGTTCTTATTGCCGGTGGCGGCATCGCCGGGCTCAGCCTTGGTCTGACACTGCATCAGATTGGTGTGCCGTTTCACATCTACGAATCTGCTGCTGAACTGCGCCCCATGGGGGTTGGTATCAACCTGCAGCCCAACGCCGTACGCGAGTTGTTTGATCTTGGACTGGAGGCGGACCTGGAAGAGATCGGCATCCGCACCCGGCAGTTGGGGTTCTATTCCAAACTCGGCAAGACAATCTGGGAAGAACCGCGCGGGCTTGAGGCCGGCTATGCCTGGCCGCAGTACTCGGTCCATCGCGGCGCCTTGCAAATGATGCTGTACCAGGCGCTGGTGGCGCGGGCAGGTCCTGACTGTATCACCACCGGCGCGCGCGCCGTGGGGTTTGAAAACACCGCCGCCGGGGCAGATCTGCTGCTGGCGGATGGCGCCCGCCAAAGCGGGTCTCTTGTTGTTGCGGCGGACGGTATCCACTCGGCCCTGCGGGCGCAGATGTACCCGGATGAGGGCGCGCCGATCTGGAATGGCCGGATCCTGTGGCGCGCCACCACCCAGGGCACGCCCTGGAAGGGCGAGGCCTCCATGGCGATGATTGGCCACGACAGCCTGCGCATGGTGGCCTATCCAATTTCACGCCCCAATGCCGAGGGCCTGGCGACCCTCAACTGGATCGCGGAGAAAAGCTTTGATCCCTCCGCCCCCTGGAAGAAAGAGGACTGGAACCGCGCCGCCGATATCAATGACTTCATTTCCGAGTTCGAAGACTGGCAGTTTGACTGGATTGATGTGCCAGGCCTCATTCGCGGCGCCGAGGTAGTCTATGAATACCCGATGGTGGATCGCGACCCGCTGCCACAATGGAGTTTTGGCGCCGTGACCTTGATGGGCGACGCCGCGCATCCAACCTATCCTGTTGGCTCCAACGGTGCCAGCCAGGCGATCATTGATGCGCGGATCATCGGCGCCTATCTCCTGTCCCATGGCCTCAGCTCAGAAGCGCTTGCCGCCTATGAGGCAGAGGTGCGACCTCTGGCAACCGGCATCGGCCAGACCAACCGCGCCGGCAAGGGACCCGACGGGGTGTTGCAGCAGGTCGAAGACCTCTGCGGTGGGGATTTTTCCAGCATCGAAGATGTCATCCCACGGACCGAGCTAGCAGCCCATGCAGAGCGCTACAAATCCATCGCCGGCTTTTCGATAGAGGCGCTGAATGCCCGCCCGGCAACAATCAAAGCAGGCGCCCGGCTGATCCGCTAACGGGGGGCTCCCGCCCGTCATCAGGCCCTTTGGGCCCTCTTCCCGTTGGGCCCGGCGCCATGCTCACGCACGGCGGGCGCTCTGCAGCTTCTGTTCAAAGTATCGCAACCGCGCCGCGCGGCAGCGCGGCGCCGGGCCCAAGGCCGCCAGGGTCTTTCGGCGTCAGCCGATGACCCGCGGGCGCGGGAGCCCCCCCCCCTTGCCCCTTGATGATCCGGAAGTTGTAGGGCCGGTACAGGGCAGCAAACAGGTTTCTTAAACGCCAATGACAGCCTGCACCGCACGTTGCCAGCGGGCATAGGCGGCGTCGCGCTGCTCTGGGGCCATCTGAGGCGTGAACTTGCGATCCAGCGCCCAGGTCGCAGCAAAACCGGCCTGATCCGGGTAGATCCCGGCCTGCATGCCGGCCAGCCAGCCGGCGCCCAGGACTGTTGTCTCCTGCATCTTGGGACGGTCCACAGCGGCCCCCAGCAAGTCCGACAGGCTTTGCATCGTCCAGTCGCTGGCGCTCATGCCGCCATCGACCCGCAGGGTCACATGGGTGTCCTCCGGCCAATCCGCCCGCATCGCCTCCCACAGGTCCCGCGTCTGATAGGCCACGCTTTGCAGGGCCGCGCGGGCCATTTCAGCCGGGCCAGTGCCCCGCGTCAGGCCAAAGACCGCGCCGCGACATTCGGGCTGCCAATAGGGCGCGCCCAGCCCGGTAAAGGCGGGCACCAAAAGCACATCCTGTTCGGGGTCTGCCTGCCGAGCCAATGCGCCGGACTGGGCGGCATCGTCAAGCAACCCCAATCCATCCCGCAGCCACTGCACTGCAGCGCCGGCAATAAAGATGGATCCCTCCAGCGCATAGGTCGGCTTGCCGTCCAGCTGATAGGCCACGGTGGTCAGCAAGCGGTTGTGTGACACAACCGGGGTCTCGCCCGTGTTCAGCAGTGCAAAACACCCAGTTCCATAGGTGGATTTCATCATCCCCGGCGCAAAACAGGCCTGGCCAATGCCCGCCGCCTGCTGATCCCCGGCAACGCCCAGAATGGGCACCGCCCCGCCCAGGATCTCTGGCACAGTGGTGCCAAAATCTGCCGCGCAGTCCTTCACCTCTGGCAGCATCGCCATGGGCACCTGCAGCAGGCCGCAGATCTCCTCGCTCCAGGCGCCTTCGCGAATGTCATACAGCATGGTGCGCGAGGCATTGGTGGCATCGGTCACATGTGACGCACCGCCGGTCAGGCGCCAGATCAAGAAGCTGTCGATGGTGCCAAACAGCAGCTCCCCACGCGCCGCACGATTGCGCGCCTCTGGCTGCTGGTCCAGGATCCAGCTGGCTTTGGTACCGGAAAAATACGGATCCAGCAGCAGGCCGGTCTTGTGGCGGATCATATCCTCATGGCCGCCGACGCGCAAAGCCTCGCAGATCTCAACCGTGCGGCGGTCCTGCCAGACGATGGCCCGGTGGATTGGCGCACCCGTCGCCCTTTCCCAGACCGCCGTGGTTTCGCGCTGGTTGGTAATGCCGATGCCTGCCAGATCCGCAGCCGCAACCCCCGTCTGCCTCAGCACCTGACGGCAGGTTGCAACGACAGAGTCCCAGATCTCATCCAGATCATGTTCAACCCAGCCCGCCTTGGGGAAATACTGGGGAAACTCCTGCTGCGCCGTGCCCACGGCCTGCATGTCGCCGTCAAACAAAACCGCCCGTGTTGACGTGGTGCCCTGGTCAATTGCCAGAATATATTTCATGTCCCGCCCCTGTGATGGATCTCCTCAAGGCGGGACTTTAGCCGCAAGATGTTACCGCTGCCAGTCCCTCCTAAAGCTTTAGTTGGCAAAACCGCCCAAGAGCCCCAACCTCGCCCAGGGGCAGGGCCCTAGACCGCGACATTGTCAATAAGCCGCACATCTTCCAGCCAGGCCGCCACAAAGAGCCGCGCCGGACGGTCGGCACTGTCCAGAGCGCTCAGATCTTCTGCGCAGCACAGCGACAGGTATTCCAGCCTGTCAAAGCCCGCCGCCAGGATCGCAGCCTCCGCCGCCTTGCCCAGGAGTGTAAAATCACCACCAGCGGCCAGCTGCGTTGCCAGTTTGGTCAGGATCGGATGCAGCGCCCCGGCCTGTGCCACCGCCGCAGCCGAGAGCCGCATATTGCGCGAGGACATCGCCAGGCCCGAAGCCTCGCGCACGGTTGGACAGCCGACCACCTCGATTGGGATATCAAGATCCCGTGCCATGCGCCGGACAACCAAAAGCTGCTGGTAGTCTTTTTCGCCAAAAAACGCCTGATGCGCGCCGGTTTGCAAAAACAACTTGGCAACCACCGTGGCGACCCCGTCAAAATGGCCGGGGCGACAGGCCCCCTCCATCTGATCGGCCACGCCCGCCACCGAGACAGTGCTGGCAAAGCCATCAGGGTAGATCTGATCCGGGTCCGGCACATAGATCACATCAACCCCGTAGGGGGCCAGTTTGATGGCATCTTCATGTTCCGTGCGCGGATAATTGGCCAGATCTTCCGGGTTGTTGAATTGCTTGGGATTGACAAAGATCGTCACGATAACCCGGTCGCAGGCGGCCTTGGCGGCCTCAACCAGGGACAGATGCCCCGGATGGAGCGCCCCCATGGTGGGCACCACGGCAACGCGTTCACCGGCGCGAATCCAGTCACTATGTTTGGCCCGCAGCGCAGCGAGCTGGCGAATAATCGGAGCAGTCATGGCAACTGTTACCCTTTTGCAGGTGTTGTCTGGTCAGCAAAGACATGTTCGGCGGCAGGAAAGGCGCGGGCACGCACCTCGGCTGCATAGGTGGCGATTGCGGCTTCGGCATCAACACCCAACGTGCCATAACGTTTGACGAACTTTGGCTTGAAAGCGGTGAACAGCCCCAACATGTCATCCACCACCAGAACCTGACCGTCGCAGCCTGCCGAGGCTCCGATGCCAATGGTGGGGATGGCAACGGCGGCGGTGATCTCATCTGCCAGGCTCTGGGGGACTTTCTCCAGCACCACCGCAAAGGCGCCAGCTTCGGCCACGGCTTTTGCCCCGTCCAGCACTGCGGCCCCCGCGTCATCGCGCCCCTGCACCTTATAGCCGCCAAGCGTGTTGATCGACTGCGGCGTCAGCCCCACGTGGGCCATCACCGGAATGCCCCGCGCCACCAGAAACCGGATGGTCGCGGCCATCTCGACACCGCCCTCCAGCTTGACCGCAGCCGCATTGGTTTCCCGCATCAGACGGGCGGCATTGCAAAAGGCCTGCTCCGGGCTTTCTTCGTAGGAGCCAAAGGGCATGTCGATGACCAACATGGCATGCGACAGGCCACGCGCCACCGCCGCGCCGTGAAGAATCATCATCTCCATCGTGACGCCCAGCGTCGAGGGAAGCCCGTGCAGAACCATGCCAACGCTGTCGCCGACTAAAACAAAGTCACAATGTTGATCCATCATCTGCGCCATCGGCGTGGTATAGGCGGTCAGGCTGACAATCGGCGTTTTTCCCTTCTGAGCAAGGATATCGCTCGCGGTAATGGAGGAGGTTTGTGAGTTCGCGCTCATGTTTTTTCCTGGGTTGGTGCGGGTTTCGCACGCCTAGCAACTTACGCCACGCGCTTCCAGTGGGCGAAATGTCTCGCAGCCCTTGATTACCCGGCGGAAAACGGGAAACCTGAGTTCCAAGGCCCCCGGCGACAGGGGATCAGACGCAACTAGGGAATTGAGAAATGACATTCAGATCAATCGTTTTTGCCGCCAGTTCAACACTGGCCCTCATGGCTGGCACCGCCTTTGCCAAGGATTCCGTCACCATCGGGCTGCAACTGGAACCGCCACATCTTGACCCCACCAGCGCCGCCGCCGGCGCGATTGATCAAGTGCTGTACTCCAATGTCTTTGAAGGGCTGACCCGGTTCATGGGCGATGGCTCTGTGGTGCCTGGTCTGGCCGAAAGCTGGGAAATCTCTGCCGACGGGCTGAGCTACACCTTTCACCTGAACGCGGGTGTCACCTTCCATGACGGCACCACAATGGATGCCGAGGACGTGAAATTCTCGCTGGACCGCGCCCGCGCCGAGGACAGCACGAATGCGCAAAAGGCCCTGTTTGCCGATATCGCCAGCGTTGATGTCATCGACCCCGCCACGGTCAAAGTCACCCTGAGCAAAGCCAACGGCAATATGCTGTTCAACCTTGCCTGGGGCGACGCGGTTATTGTTGCCCCCGAAAGCATTGATGACATCAAGACCTCCCCCATTGGCACCGGCGCCTTTAAATTCTCGGGCTGGGTGCAGGGTGACAGCATCACCTTGGAAAAGAACGCCAACTACTGGGGCACCCCTGCTGTGCTCGACAGCGCCACTTTCAAGTTCATCTCGGACCCCACCGCCGCCTTTGCTGCAGTGATGGCCGAGGATGTGGATGCCTTTGCAAGCTTCCCGGCGCCGGAAAATCTGCCCCAGTTTGAGGCCGATCCGCGTTTCCAGGTCCTGGTGGGTTCGACCGAGGGGGAAACCATCCTGTCGACCAACAACAAGCAGGCGCCCTTTGATGATGTGCGCGTACGCGAAGCGCTGGCCCATGCCATCGACCGTCAGGCAATCATCGACGGCGCCATGTTTGGCTATGGCACCCCCATTGGCACCCATTTTGCGCCGCATCATCCCGCCTACAAAGATCTGACCGGCAACTCTGCCTATGATCCGGAGAAGGCCAAGGCGCTGCTCGCCGAAGCGGGCCTGCCGGATGGCTTTGAAACCACGCTGCACCTGCCGCCGCCCTCTTATGCCCGTCGTGGTGGCGAAATCATCGCCGCGCAGCTGGCCCAGGTGGGGATCAAGGCCGAGATCATCAATGTGGAATGGGCCCAGTGGCTGGAAACCGTGTTCCGCGGCAAGGATTTTGGTCTGACCATCGTCAGCCATACCGAGCCCATGGACATCGGCATCTATGCCCGTCCGGACTATTATTTCCAGTATGACAATGCCGCGTTCCAGGAGCTGATGACCACGCTGAACGGCACCACCGATCCCGATCAGCGCATGGCGATGCTGCAACAGGCCCAAGAAATCATCGCCAATGACTATGTGAACGGATACCTGTTCCAGATGGCCTCGCTCAGCGTGGCCAAGGCCGATCTGCAGGGGCTTTGGGCCAATGCGCCGACCCAAGCCATCGACCTGACCGCCGTCAGCTGGGCTGACTAAGCCACCAGACCACCTGCCGGGTGCCGCAACTGTGGCGCCCGGCATGCTTTCTTATTTCAGGACCAAACCGATGATTGATCTTTACCCGGCGGGCAGTCGCCCCAGCCGCAAAGCCCCGGCACAGTGGTTTACCGGCGAGGTCTGGATGGATCCGATTATCAGTGCCCCTGCCCCCGCCCGGATCAATGCCCTGCGGGTGAGCTTTGCCCCTGGTGCGCGCACCGCCTGGCATACCCATCCCCTGGGTCAGACTTTGCAGATCATCAGCGGCCTGGGCCTGGTTGGGGTGCGCGACGGCGCGCCGCGTCAGATGCATCCCGGCGATACCATCTGGATCCCGCCCGGTGTGGAACACTGGCACGGCGCCGCGCCCGAAACGGGCATGGTGCATCTGGCCCTGCAGGAAGAACAGGATGGCTCGGCCGCCGACTGGCTGGAACATGTCACGGACGCAGATTATCTGCGCCACCCCGAATAGGCGCGACCAATACCCATGATTCGTTATGCTATGAAACGCGGCATGTCGCTGGTGATCAGCCTCGCAGTCGCCTCGCTTGTCATCTTCTTCGTCATTGAAATTGCGCCGGGAGACCCGGCGTCCTTTATGCTTGGCATCAATGCCGAGCCTGAAACCGTCGCGGCCCTGCGTACCGAACTGGGGCTGGATCAGGGCAAACTGCAACGCTACCTCACCTGGGTGGGCGGCTTGCTGAGCGGCGATTTTGGCATGTCCTATACCTATCGCACCCCTGTGGCTGGCATGATTTCGGATCGTCTGTGGGTCTCTCTGCCGCTGGCGCTATATGCGCTGACGCTGTCGACGCTGATCGCCTTTCCCGCCGGGATCTACGCCGCCGCACGTCGCGGCAAGGCCGGTGACATGGCCGTGATGGGGGCCACCCAGCTGGGCGTTGCGGTGCCCAATTTCTGGTTTGCCATGATCCTGGTGCTGATCTTTGCCATCAACCTGCGCTGGTTTGGGGCTGGCGGTTTTGCCGGTTGGGACAAAGGCTTTGGTGCCGCCATCCACTCACTGACACTGCCCGCCATCGCCCTGGCGCTGCCGCAGGCGGCAATTTTGGCCCGCGTCATGCGATCCTCCCTGTTGGATATTCTGGGCGAGGATTTCATGCGCACCGCCCGCGCCAAGGGGCTGACCCGCCGTCAGGCTTTGTGGCGCCATGGCTTGCGCAATGCGATGATCCCGGTGCTGACCATCATTGGCCTGCAGTTTTCCTTTCTGCTGGCCGGCGCCATCATTATCGAGCAGGTGTTCTTCCTGCCCGGTCTGGGGCGGCTGGTGTTTCAGGCGATTTCATCTCGCGATCTGATCGTGGTGGAATCGGTCGTGATGATCCTGGTCTTTGCGGTGATCACAGTGAACTTTCTGGTCGATCTTGCCTATGCGCTGGTCGACCCCCGTCTGAGGAGCCGCACATGAGCCGCAATCTTTTCCTGGGCTGCCTGCTCTCCTCACTTGTCGTGCTGGCGGCTTTGGTCTCGTTTATCTGGACGCCCTTTGATCATGCGGCGATGGATATCCCCGCCAAGCTGCAACAGCCCAATGGCACCCATTGGCTGGGCACCGATCACTTTGGTCGCGACATCTTCTCGATGATCATGGTCGGCGCGCGGACCTCAATCGCCGTGGCCCTGGTGGCTGTGGGCATCGGCATGGGGCTGGGGGTGCCGCTGGGGCTCGCCGCCGCCGCCAACAAGGGCAGCTGGCTGGATGAGATCATCATGCGGGCCAATGATCTGGTGTTTGCCTTCCCGTCCTTGGTGATTGCCATCCTGATCACCGCCATTTTTGGCGCCGGTGCCATCAATGCCATTGCCGCCATCGGCATATTCAACATCCCCGTCTTTGCCCGCATCACCCGGGGCGCGGCCCTGTCGCTGTGGGAGCGTGAATTCATCATGGCCGCGCGGGTCGCGGGCAAGGGGGCGGCGCGCATATCGGGCGAACATATCCTACCCAATATCGCCAACCTGCTGATTGTCCAGGGCACCATTCAGTTCTCGCTTGGCATTCTGGCCGAGGCGGGTCTGTCCTATGTCGGGCTTGGCGCGCAACCGCCCACCCCCAGCTGGGGCCGCATGCTGGCGGATGCCCAGACCATGGTGAGCTTTGCCCCCCATCTTGCCCTTATTCCCGGCTCTGCCATTGTGATTACCGTGCTGGGACTCAACCTGATGGGAGACGGTCTGCGCGACTGGCTTGACCCCAAACTGAGGCTGGCACGCTGATGACCCTGCTTGATATCTCCAATCTTTCGCTGCGGATCGGCTCGCTTGAGATCCTCAAAGACGTCTCTGTGTCGGTGCAGGCCGGCGAAATTGTCGCCATCACCGGTGAAAGCGGCTCCGGTAAATCAATGACTGCCTTTGCGGTCATGGGATTGCTGCCTGATACCGCCACCACCGTGGGCCAGATCACCCTGTCAGGCGTCGATCTGCTGAGCCAGAGCGAGACCCAGATGTGCGGGCTGCGGGGGCACAGCATCGGCATGGTGTTTCAGGAACCGATGACGGCGCTGAACCCGGTTAAAACCATTGGCGATCAGGTGATGGAGACCATCCTGATTCACAAGGCAATGCCCCCCGATCAGGCCCGCGCCCGGGCCCGTGAATTGCTGGACCGTGTTGGCCTGCCGGCGGATCGCTTCCCGCTTGGCCGGTTCCCACATGAGCTGTCGGGGGGGCAACGGCAACGCGTCGTCATCGCCATGGCCATCGCCCTGCGCCCAAAACTGCTGATCGCCGATGAACCCACCACGGCGCTGGATGTCACCACCCAGGCGCAGATCCTCGAGCTGCTGCGCGACCTGGTGCGGGAATTCGACATGGGGCTGATGATCATCACCCATGACCTGGCGGTGGTGGCCGATCTGGCCGATCGCATCGTGGTCATGCGCCATGGGGAGGTGGTGGAAACAGGCTCTACCCAGGCGCTTTTGCACAATATGCAACATCCCTACACCAAGATGTTGTTTGCCGCCTCCAACCATCAGGTGACCCTGCCGGAGCCGCCCGCGCCAAGCCCGCTGCTCGAGATCAAGGGCGCTATACGGGACTATCCGCTGCCCCGCGAGAGCCTGTTTGCAAAGCCCAGGCATTTTCGCGCCGTCAAGGATGTCTCCTTTACCCTCTACCGGGGGGAGCGACTGGGGCTGGTGGGCGAGTCTGGTTGTGGAAAATCGACCCTAACGCGGGCCATTCTGGGGCTGGAGCCGCTTCAGGGCGGTGAAATCAGCCTGGATGGAATGGCGATCACCACCACGCAGAACCCGGAAATCCGCCGCCGTATGCAGGTGGTGTTTCAGGATCCCTTTGGCAGTTTTAATCCGCGCCACCGGGTCGAGCGTTTGATCACCGAACCCTTTTACACCTTGGCCAATCCGCCCAGGGGGGCTGCCCGCAGCGATCTCATTGCCGAGACCCTGCGCGCGGTTGGGTTGAAACCGGAGGATGCCCAAAAATATGTGCACCAGTTCTCCGGCGGCCAGCGCCAGCGCATCGCCATTGCCCGCGCGCTCATCACCCGCCCCGAGCTGATCCTGTTTGACGAGGCGGTCTCGGCGCTGGATGTATCGGTGCGCGCGCAAATCCTGGATCTGCTGGCAGAGCTTTGCGAGGCCTATGGTCTCAGCTATCTGTTCATCAGCCATGATCTGAGCGTTGTGCGCACCATCACCGACCGCTGCCTGGTGATGCAGAAAGGCGAAATTGTCGAGGCCGCCCCGACCGAAGAGATCTTTGCCGCCCCCAAACATCCCTATACCCGCGCATTGATCGCGGCGGCGCCGCAGCTGCCTGACATTGCACAGGGGGTGGCCTAGTGGTCTCACTGTCTTTGATCCTGCCCCGAGAGCAAACAATCCTTGCCTCGGTACTGGCGCCCTATTTCCACGAGGTGGCGCCCGGCGCGCCAATTGATCCGGTCAAGCGGGCGGAGCAGATGCTGAACCGCAGGGATGTCACCGCCTTTTGGCTGCATCAGGCGTCAGCCCGCATTGGCTTTGCCCTGGTGCTGAACCTGCCGGATGATCGCCGCGAGCTGTCAGAGTTCTTGATTGTGCCGCAGTATCGCCGCCAGGGCTACGGGCAAGAGGCCGCCAGCCTGATCCTGCAAGAGTTTCCCGGACGTTGGCGCATGGGCATCTCTGAACGATCACCGCAGGCCGCTGCCTTTTGGGGCACCTGTCTCAGCCTGGTACCCGGCCTCAGCGCCCTGCAAACCGGCGCTCCCTTCACCGACCATCAGACCAAAAGCTACACATTTGATATTGCAGGACCCAATAATGCCTAACCCACAGATGCCAGACACAAAAACAGCTGACGCAAACCCAATTTGGTTCAACCCGAGCCTTTGCCTGATTGGGGGCACCTGGCGCCCTGCATCCGCTGGCGAAACGCTGACACTGGTGGATCCTTCGGATGGGTCGGACCTGTGCCAGATCGCCCGTGGCGGTGCTCCTGATATTGAGGCCGCCGTTGAGGCCGCCGAAGCGGCGCTCGCCGGGGACTGGGGCCGGATGACCGCGCTGGAACGCGGCCGCATCCTGACCCGTATTGGCCAGCTGGTGCTGGAACGGGTGGATGACCTGGCCGCGCTGGAAGTGCGCGACGTTGGCAAGCCTCTGACCCAGGCGCGCGCCGATGCCGTGGCTCTGGCACGCTATTGCGAATTCTACGGTGGGGCCGCGGACAAAGTGCACGGCGAGACCATTCCCTACCTGGAGGGCTACACCGTCTATACCCTGCGCGAACCGCATGGCGTCACCGGCCATATCGTGCCCTGGAACTATCCGATGCAGATCATCGGCCGCTCGGTTGGGGCGGCGCTGACCATGGGCAATGCCTGCGTGCTGAAACCAGCGGAAGAGGCCTGCCTGACGGCGCTGGCCTTTGCCCATATCGCCCAGGAAGCCGGGCTGCCTGCCGGGGCGCTGAACGTGGTGCCCGGTATTGGTGCCGAGGCAGGTGCTGCGCTGACAGCGCACCCGCGGGTGCATCATATCTCCTTTACCGGATCGGTGGCCACCGGCGCGCTGGTGCAGCAATCCGCAGGCAAGAACGTGGTGCCGGTGACACTGGAGCTGGGCGGCAAATCCCCACAACTGGTGTTTGACGACGCCGATCTGGACGCGGCGCTGCCGTTTTTGGTCAATGCCGGCATTCAGAACGCCGGGCAGACCTGCTCTGCCTCTTCGCGCATTCTGGTGCAGCGCGGCGTTTATGAGATCGTAAAGGCCCGCATGGCCGCAGCCTATGACGAGTTGACCGTTGGCCCGGCCGGCGAGGATCTGCGCCTTGGGCCACTGATTTCAAACCGACAGAAAGAGATCGTCGAGGGCTTCCTTGCCAAGGGTGCAGATCTGCAACTGGCAGCCCAGGGACGCATCGTTGACGGCGCGCCAGAGACCGGCGCCTACGTCCGCCCAACCCTGTTTGCCGATGTGCCCGCCGATCACGCCCTGGCGCAGCAGGAAATCTTTGGCCCGGTGCAGGTGCTCATCCCCTTTGACACCGAAGAAGAGGCCGTCCAGATCGCCAATTCCACCGAGTTTGGCCTGGTTGCCAGCGTCTGGAGCCGCGATGGCGCCCGCCAGATGCGGCTGGCCAAAAAACTGCGGGCCGGACAGGTGTTCCTCAACAACTACGGTGCCGGCGGCGGGGCAGAGCTCCCCTTTGGCGGCGTGGGCAAATCCGGCCATGGCCGCGAAAAGGGCTTTGAGGCACTCTATGGCTTTTCCCAGCTGAAAACCGTGGCCGCCCATCACGGCTAAGACCACGGGGCGGGGGGCGCCGCTCTTTTACCCGCAAGGCGGTTCGGCGCCCATATCAGAGGTTTTGCGCCGCGCAAGCGCGTCGCCCCGGGCAGGCCGCGCCTTTGGCGCGGCCTGCCCGTCCCAATTGGAAAGCTGGTTTTTTTCATGCAAGGGGCCTCGCAGGTGGCAAGCCATTGCAGCAGAAGGTGCAGCCGCCGCAAACCACAGAAATGGGCCCGGTTTTACGGACAGTCAGTCGGCAGATATGGATTGCGTTTCAGGTCGAGAGCCTCAAAGCGCATCCATCTTTTTGACCAGTTGTAAATCTCTGTTTGCTCTTCTTTCGGCACAACGAGGACGGCGTGATAGTTCAGAATGACAGTGCCCGTCGGGCCTGTTCTATTCGACAAGATCTCGGCAAGACGCATGTCCCAGAGAGAGGTGAGTTCCGTGTCATAATAAAGGCCGTCAGGCACAATAATACAGGCACTCTTGCTATCTCCAAACGCTCCGCGATGGGCCTGCATCGACAGGGCTGACGCCCAGGACCAGCTTCCGAGAAGGCACAGCACCAAGCTGCCGGGCCCGAGTCCGAGACAACGACCGGCAGTTTGCCTGCGGGTCAAAAAAACAGAAAGCATATATAGATAGCCCGCTAGTCCGATGACGAAAAACAGGGTGATTGATCCCTCTGCGGATGTCCCAACGGCACCTGCCAGAAATGCGAACAGCCCCCCGCCAATCAGCACGAAACCTGCCAGCAGCCGCAAAATCTTCGCGACCCAAAGGTGTTTCTCAAGTGGTCTTTGAAACAGAAGGGCGGTGATTAGCCCAAGAAAGCAGCAAGCCGCGAAGACAACGGCCCATCTGTCCAATGACGTCGGAAACCAAGCGCTGATCCAGAATGCCAGAACGGCAAAAGACAATGCAGTTTTCAATCCAACGTCCTGTCTATGCAAACCTGCCCGGCATCCACCCTGATGTCTTGAACTTGATACTGTATGTATCTGGCTGCCCTGAACCAAGGTCGATTTTGTTTGCTTGGCAGGCATTGGTCTGTTGCCAAAAACAGCTGCTGCCGGGCCTCACCAAATCACTCAGACGATCACTTCCTGGCGGTCTTGTGCGCCAACCTCAAAAACACGTTTGTAGCGGGCGATTTCATCCGCCGGGCCCATGGCCTTTTCCGGGTTATCCGACAGTTTCACTGTGGGCCGGCCATTGGCAGACACCGCCTTGCATACCAGCGAGAAAGGCGCCAAGGCATCCGCCGGTACAAGCCCGCGAAAATCATTGGTCAGCAAGGTGCCCCAACCAAAGGAAATCTTGGTCCGACCAGCAAACTGGTGGTGCAGCTCGGCAATTTTATCAACATCCAGACCATCCGAGAATATCACCCGTTTTTGCAGCGGATCTTCGCCGCGCTCCTGCCACCATTTGATTGCCACCTCGGCCCCGGCAGCCGGGTCGCCGCTGTCGATGCGAATCCCGGTCCAGCCTGCCAGCCAGTCCGGCGCATGGTCCAGAAAGCCCTGGGTGCCGTAGGTGTCGGGCAGGATGATGCGAAGATTGCCGTCATGTTCCTCATGCCAATCCGACAGCACATCATAAGGTGCCCGGGCCAAGGCCGCATCATCCGCCGCCAGGGCGGAATAGACCATCGGCAGCTCATGGGCATTGGTGCCAATCGCCTCGACCTCGCGCCGCATGGCGATCAGACAGTTCGAGGTGCCGGTGAATTTGCTTCCCAGCCCTTCGCGCATCGCCTGCACGCACCAGTCCTGCCAGAGGAACCCGTGGCGGCGGCGGGTGCCAAAATCCGCAATGCTCAGCCCGTCGATATCGCGCAGGCGCTCGATTTTTTCCCAGACCCGCGTCATGGCGCGGGCATAAAGCACCTGCAATTCAAACCGGCCCATGTCGTTCAGCACCGCCCGCGAGCGCAGCTCCATCAGCACCGCCAGGGCAGAAATCTCCCAGAGCATGACCTCGTGCCATTTGCCTTCAAAGGTCAGCTCATACTGATCGCCGATGCGTTCCAGATGATAGGCCGGCAGGCGCAGGTTTTCGAACCATTCCATAAAGTCCGAACGGAACATCTGGCGTTTGCCATAAAAGGTATTGCCGCGCAGCCAGGTGCTTTCGCCACGCGACAGCGACAAAGAGCGGATATGATCCAGCTGCTCACGCAGCTCTCCCTCGTCGATCAGCCGGGCCAGCGGCACCGATGTCGTCCGATTGATCAGCGAGAATGTGACCTCGGTCTCCGGCTTGTTGCGGAAGACTGATTGGCACATCAGCAGTTTGTAAAAGTCCGTATCAATCAGCGACCGGATGATCGGATCGATCTTCCATTTGTGATTGTAGACTCGGGTTGCGATATCCACCGGCGGCCTCATGCAAGTTGGGTCACGACTTGATAGGACAGGCGGCCAGCCAGAGCAAGGCAGGGTCAGCGCCCGGCCAGAGCGGCAGCCCCTGCGAGAGCAGACAGCCAGCACTCAGTGCCAGGTCGGGCTCATCCTGTCAGTTGCACCCGCTGGATCTCGGAAAAAGTGGCCAGAACATCCAAAAGCTGGCTTCTGGAAATCGGCTTGGTGACAAATTCATTCATGCCAGCCGCCAGACAGTCCTCGCGATCGGTATCAAATGCATTTGCGGTCAGGGCGATGATCGCCGGCTGCGGCTGTCCCCAGGAACGGATGATCCGCGTCGCCTCCAACCCGTCCATGACCGGCATGCTGACATCCATCAAGATGATATCCGGCTTGAATGATTTTGCCTTGTCTACCGCCTCGGAACCATCATGGGCAAATTCCAGCTCCAGAGCTGTCTTTTTCAGGAATTTCTGGATCAACAGTCGATTGACCCGGTTGTCCTCGGCCACCAGCACCCGCACCCCCGACAGCCCGTCGTGGTGCCCCGTCCCCTCAGGGGCTGGCACAACACTCATGTCAGCAGGGTTGGCCAAGGCAAAAGGCAGGCTAAGGGTGAAACAAGACCCCGAGTCGATTTCCGACGTTACGGTAATGCGCCCGTTCATGGCCTCGGCCAAGCGCCTGGAAATCGCCAACCCAAGCCCGGAGCCGCCGAAACGACGGCTGATGGCCGCGTCCGCCTGCGAGAACCGTTCAAAAATGCCGGTGAGCATTTCCTTTGGGATGCCAATGCCGGTGTCAATGATTGCACAATTCAGCATCACCCCACCGCCGATTGCAGGCTCGGACTCCACCGTCACCTTGACCCTGCCCTTTTCAGTGAACTTGATCGCATTCCCAACCAGGTTGTTCAGAATTTGGCGCAGCCGGTGATCGTCGCCATGCAGGTAGCGGGGCAAATCCGCATCGCGCTCGACATCCAGGACCAGCCCCTTGGTTTCGGCCTGGGTACGCAGCAGTCGGATTGTCTCGTCAAAACACTGGTGCAGGTCAAAATCACAGGGGTTTATCGTAATCTGACCAGCATCCAGCTTTGACAGATCCAGAATGTCGTTGATCAACGCCAACAAGGTTCTGGCTGAGCTGAGAATCGTGTTGGTATAGAGCTTTTGATCGGTATCCAGATCCGTTTCTTCCAACAGCTGTGCCATACCGATGACGCCATTCATCGGGGTGCGAATTTCGTGGCTCATCGTGGCCAGGAAATCCGATTTGGCGCGGCCTCCTTCTTCGGCTGCCTGACGGGCTTCTTCGAGTTGCTGCGCATTATGTTTGGCCACCGTTATGTCGCGTTCGATGGCAATGTAGGACATCTTCCCCCCGGGGCCATCGCGTATCGGAACCTGGTTGGTCTCCAGCCAGATGTCCTGCCCATCCTTGTGCCGGTTCAGGATCTCCATCCTAATGGGCTGCGCAGTCCGCCGCCCCTCCAGAATTTGCTCGAGAGCCTCCGGGTTTGTGTCTGGGTGGTTCAACAGGTCCCCGGGCTCTCGGCCCTGAATTTCATCAAAGCTATATCCCGTCAGCCGGGTAAAGGCCTCGTTTGCCCATTGTACCTTGTTGTTCTGGTCGATGAGAAGAACACTGTCGTTGGCATGTCGCGCCACCAAGGCCAGTCGTTTGGCTTCAACCTGTTGTTCCAACAAGCGCTCATATGCCCCCTCCAGTTCCTGCTGCTGCAAAGCCTGGGTCAACAAGATACTGCGTGTGCGGGCGAAACTGCGGGTGACAAAATGCAAATACCAAAGCAGCGTCCCATCAAGGATCACCAATCCTCCGAGACGCAGTTGAAATTCCATTTGGTCAAGAACGGCGTCACCACTGAACATCAAAACATAGGGCGCCAGAGTATAGACACTCAGACGGGCCACCGTTGCCGGCACATTGTAGGGCATGAGCAAACCCGCATTTATCGCCGCCCCCGCCAAAACGCTCATTGCAAAAAGCGGATCTATTTCAGCCAGGCTGGCCCCGTCAAACAGTGTCCCCACCCAATAGGGGGTCGCCGCGCCGAGAAATATGCCAATGCCCTGCAGCAGGCCAGTCACCGCGCTGATGCGACGCAATCCCCGACTGGGAGCCCCTGCCTTTAGCCTGCGATAGGCATAGCGCATAAATGTGCCATCTATCACCTCGGCGGTACCGGCGATCAACATGCCTGCCAACCCAGCCATCGGCGAGGCAAGCCCCGCCAGCGCCAGAGACACCAGAGCAATAAAGGCCAGGCGCGGCCAAAACACCCTCATCTGGCCACGCACATAGCGCAGGAACAGCCCGTCCTCGCTATACCGGACATGGTGTTGGGCAAGAGAACCGCTACCTAGCTTTTCTTGCCCAGACGTTCCTTGGATTGTCATTCTGTGCCTGTTGCCTCCGCGCCATCAGCCAAACATAGGCAACCCACTCTTTCAAACTCCTAAAGAACAGCAGCTAGAAATGAGGCGGCGCTATGTTTCGGCATTCAGCCCTGTTGTAGCTGCACCCCGGCCGCCCGCATCTCTACCAGAGATTTCTCCAGCGACCCCTCCAGATCTATGCCCCGGCAGGCGGTGAGGTCGACCCGGACGTCAAAGCCCAGATTGGCGGCATCCAGGGCCGAAAAAGCAACGCAAAAATCGGTGGCCAGCCCAACAAAGGTCAACTCCGACACCCCGCGCGAGCGCAGATATCCCTCCAGCCCGGTTGGGGTTTTTTGGTCATTCTCAAAGAACCCTGAATAGCTGTCGATCAATGGCCGAAAGCCCTTGCGAATGATCAGATCGCCACTCACATCCAGATCCGGGTGGAACGCGGCTCCGGCGCTCCCCTGAACGCAGTGATCCGGCCATAAAACCTGGGCTCCATAGCTCATCTCGACGCTCTCAAACGGCGACAGGCCTGGGTGCGAGCTGGCAAAGGAGGAATGTCCCGCCGGGTGCCAGTCCTGGGTCAGGATCACGGTCTCAAAATCCGCCATCAAAGCATTGATCGGCGCGACCACCTCATCGCCGCCGGGCACCGCAAGCGCGCCACCTGGACAGAAATCGTTCTGGACATCAATTACGATCAGGGCCTGCGTCATCTCTGTTTCTCCAAGCGCTCTTTCAATCAGACTACCTAGACTTCTATTGTAGCACTGGAAATACGTCACCTAGACGCAGGGATAAAACGCGCTATTTGGCGGCAAAACAGCCCGCCTTTTTTGTTTTTCTTGAAAAATGCGGCGCAGAGTTCTAAGGGCGCATCATGTATAAAATCGCTGCCCTCTATCACTTCACCCGTTTCACCGATCCCGCCGCTCTCAAACCGGCGCTGCTGGAGCTTTGTCTGCACCATGCGGTGACGGGCTCCTTGTTGCTGGCTCAGGAGGGGATCAATGGCACCATTGCAGGCCCCGAAGCCGGGATCGAAGCGGTGCTCAGCCATATCAAAACGCTGCCGGGCTGTGCAGACCTCGTCTGGAAAGAGGCCTTTAGCGACCACCCGCCCTTTGGCAAGATCAAGGTCCGCTTGAAAAAAGAGATCGTCACCATGGGGCAGCCCGATGTCGATCCCAAAGCCAGTGTAGGTCACTATGTTGAGCCCGAAGACTGGAATGACCTGATCCGCGCCGAAGATGTTGCCGTCATCGACACCCGCAACGACTATGAAGTGCAGATTGGCACTTTTGAGGGTGCCATCGACCCAGAAACCGCCAGTTTTAGCGAATTCCCCGCCTGGTGGCAGGCCAACAAGGAACGGTTCCACAACAAGCGCGTGGCGATGTTCTGCACCGGCGGCATTCGCTGCGAGAAATCAACAAACTACCTACTGAGCCAAGGGGTTGAGGATGTCTACCATCTGAAAGGTGGCATCCTGCGCTATCTTGAAGAAACACCCCCCGAAGACAGCAGCTGGCAGGGCGAATGTTTTGTCTTTGACAACCGGGTATCGGTCGGCCACGGCTTGGTCGAAGGCCCACATGAGCTGTGCCACGGCTGTCGCCGCCCCATTCTGCCCAAAGACAAGACACTGCCATCTTTTGAAATGGGGGTTTCGTGCCACCAGTGCATTGATGAGACCTCCGAGGCTGACAAGGCGCGGTTCCGCGAGCGGCAAAAGCAGATGCGGCTCGCCCGGGAACGCGGGGAAGCGCATCACGGTGGGCGCGAAGTTTAGTGAACGGTTTTCTGTGACGGCTCTTTGATGTTTCACCTCCCGGCGCTGTCAACGGACCTGGGCGGGTGAATGAGATCAGCAAAGGGCGAGACCCTATTGGGCAATAAAGGACGCGCCAGTCAGCTGCCAATGGGATCGTGACCTCTGGGATCGCGACCAGTGTGATCGCGGCCAGTGTGATCATGATCTGTCAGGCACTCTGTATGGTCCCGCAGCACCTCCAGCACCCGGCATTGCGCCACCGAATGGTGGCCACAGTCGCCAATCATCCGCTTCAGCTCGATCTGCAGCGCCTGCAGCCTGGCGATGCGGTCCTCCACCTGTTTCAACTGTCGCTGGGCAATGGAATCCGCATCGGCACAGGACTGCGCCGGATTGTCCGCCAGATCCAGCAACTCCCGTATGGCCTCCAGCGAAAATCCCAATTGCCGCCCATGGCGGACAAACCCCAACCGGTCCAGATCTGCCTGGCCATAGCGCCGCTGCCCGCCCTCGGTGCGCTCGGGCTCTGGCATCAGGCCGATGGTCTCATAGTAGCGAATGGTCTGCACCTTGGTGCCGGTGCGTTTTGCCAGGGTTCCAATGGTCAACATGTCAAACCGCCTTTCCTTTCAACAGCCGCAGCGCATTGCCCACCACCAGCAATGAAACCCCCACGTCGGCCGCAATTGCGCCCCACATTGACGCCATGCCAAAGGCGGTTGCCAGGGCAAACCCCAGTTTGGTCACCAGCGAAAGCCCGATGTTCTGATGGATCACCGCCATGGTTCGGCGCGAATGGGCGATCAACCAGGGCAAGCGGCTGATGTCATCGCTCATCAGGGCGATATCTGCGGTCTCAATCGCCGCATCCGAGCCCACGGCCCCCATCGCCACGGCAAAATGCGCCCGCGCCATCGCCGGGGCATCATTGACCCCGTCCCCCATCATCGCCACCATATCATAGCGCTCGGTGAGCCGCTCGACCTCGGCAAGCTTGTCTGCGGGCAGCAACCCGGCATGCACCACATCTATCCCTGTGGCTTGCGCGACGGCCCCGGCGGCTGCCGCATTGTCCCCGGTGAGCATCACCACCTGTTTGACCCCCAGATCGTGCAGCGCAGCGATGGTTTCTCGCGCCCCTGCGCGCAGCCGGTCACGCAGGGCAATCAGCCCCATAGGCCCACTGGCATCCCCCACCACCACAAGCGTGGCCCCCTCGGCTTCGATCTCGGCCATCTGGGCGGCGGGCAGAGTAGAGGCAAAGCCCTTTTCCGTCGCAAACCGGGGGGAGCCAAGCCAGATCGCTTGATCTCCCTGTCGGCCCTCCACCCCGCGCCCCGGTACGGTGCGGCTGTCAGTGGCGGCCACAAAGGCCAGATCCTGACGTGTTGCCTCTGCCAGGATGGCCAGCGCCAGCGGATGCGAAGCCCGCGCCTCCAGCGCAGCCGCCGCCTGCAACAGCTTGGTTTGGCTGATGCCGCCAATCGGGTACAGCCCGGCAACTTCGGGGCGGCCCTCAGTCAAAGTGCCGGTCTTATCCAGCGCAATGGCCTGCAGCTTTCCCGGGGCCTCGATATAGGCGCCGCCTTTGATCAGCACACCGGCACGGGCCGCCGCGGCGAGGGCCGCCACAATCGACACCGGGGTGGAAATCACCAGGGCACAGGGGCAGGCAATCACCAGCAGCACCAGCGCATTATAGACCCAAAAGCTCCAGTCCCCGCCTGCCAGCAACGGCGGCAGGCAGGCCAGCGCAATCGCCAGCCCCAAAACTGTCGGCGTATAAACACGGGCAAACCTGGTCACCCATTGCTCGACGGGTGCGCGGCGGGCATGTGCATCCCCCACCATGCGGGTAATCTTGGCCAGCACCGTATCACTGGCCAGTTTGGTTGCTTCCACCGTCAGGCTGCCTTCGCCATTCAGGGTTCCTGCGTAGACCTCATCGCCGGGTTCTTTGGCAACCAGCGCGCTTTCCCCGGTGATCGGCGCCTGATCCACCGCGCCAGCACCTGCAATCACCTGCCCGTCCATCGGGATGCGATCGCCGCCACGCAGAACAAAGTGCTGGCCGATCTGCACCTCGGCGGCGGGCATTTCAACCTCGCGGCCATCATCGTGGATCACCCGCGCCGTCGCAGGCGCCAGATTAAGCAGGGCAGAGACCGCATTGCGCGCCCGCCCGACGCTCCAGGATTCCAGCGTCAGTGACAGGGCAAAGAAAAACGCCACCGTCGCGGCTTCGAAATACTCGCCTAAGCTGATGGCACCGGCAACGGCCGCCACCATCAGCAGGTTCATGTCAGGAGAGAGGTTGCGCAGCGCATACCAGGCCTTTGGCAGCACCAGCCAGACCCCCAGCGCCACCGCGACCAGAAAGAGACCCAGCTCGCCCATAGGCACCGGCAGATCGCCATGACCGGCAAACAACTGCCCCAGGCCACCGGCTCCGGAATGGGCCAGATGCCAGGCGAGACCGCCACTCCAGAACACCGCGCTGGCAGCGGTAAAGTGCTTTTGGCGGCTCAGATGGGCCACCTGATCGGCCTCGGCGCTTTTGGCATCCCAGGGCTTGGCGCTCATGCCGGTCTTGGCAACCAGGTTCAGCACCTGGGTATCCGGGATCTGCACCGCTGAGGCCAGCAGGGTCATGCGCCCGTTCAGCACGTCAAAACCGAGATGATCAGCACCGCCCACGGCCGACCCAAGCACGCGGTTGAGAGACGCCACCTCTTCGGCGCAACACAGGCCATTGACGCGAAAACTGCGTCCAGCCGTGAGCTGTGCCGCATTCAAGGTCGGGCCCAAAGTCCCACTGCCGCAACAGCCTGCGGGTTCAGCGGCATGGTCATGGGGTTTGGGGTCAGCAAGGGTCAGTTTGGCGGAACTACAGCAGCTATCCTGGGGCATTGGGGCCTCTTGGTTTTCAAAGACCTCCTCTAGATAGAACCTCCAGCGACTAGAGGTTCAAGAGGTTTTTTTAAAAACTTTGGCCAAAGGATGTACCTGACAGTTTAGTGCCTTTTGTCGCCTTCGCAATGTGGCGCAGGGCCTTGGTCGTGGGACCTTGACCCGGGAACTGCCGATTGCGCGCGAGCACTTCTGAAAGCGGGTGGCGCTGCCCCAACATGGGACAGGGGGCAGCGCCTTTGGGATTTGGATCAGCTGTCGCCACTTTCGTCGTAGTCCGACATCGGTGGGCAGGTGCAGATCAGGTTGCGATCCCCATAGGCGTTATCCACCCGGTTTACCGGCGACCAGTATTTGTCGACCCCCAGCGACCCCGGAGGGAAACAGGCGGCTTCGCGGCTGTAGGGACGATCCCAGTCCCCCACCAGATCGCGCACCGTGTGAGGTGCGTTTTTCAGCGGGTTGTTTTGCGGGTCGATTTTGCCGTCGATCACATCCTGCGCCTCAGCCCGGATCGACAACATGGCGTCGCAGAACCGGTCCAGCTCATCCTTGGGCTCGGACTCGGTGGGCTCCACCATCAGGGTTCCCGCCACAGGCCAGCTCATGGTGGGGGCGTGAAAGCCCGAGTCGATCAGACGTTTGGCCACGTCATCCACGCTGACGCCGCCCTCGTCATTCAACGGACGGGTGTCCAGAATGCATTCATGCGCCACCCGCCCCGTCGCAGAGGTATAGAGGATGCCATAGGCGTCCTTGAGCCGGGCCGCGATGTAATTGGCGTTGAGGATGGCCACCTTGGTCGCCTGGGTCAGACCCGCGCCGCCCATCAGCAGGACATAGGCCCAGGACACCGGCAGGATCGAGGGTGAGCCAAAGGGCGCCGCCGAGACCGGACCAACGGCAGAGCCATACTCGGGGTGACCGGGCAGATATTCGGTCAGATGGGACTTGACGCCGATGGGACCCATGCCGGGACCACCGCCACCATGGGGAATGCAAAAGGTCTTGTGCAGGTTCAGGTGGCTGACATCGCCACCAATCTTGCCGGGCTGGGCCAGCCCAACCATGGCGTTCATATTGGCGCCATCAATATAGACCTGACCGCCGTGATCATGGGTGATCTGGCAGACCTCCTGCACGGTGTCCTCAAATACGCCGTGGGTGGAGGGATAGGTGATCATGCAGGCCGCCAGCTGGTCGCTGTGCTTTTCCGCCTTGGCGCGGAAATCAGCCACATCAATGTTGCCCTTATCATCAGCCACAACCGGCACCACCTTGTAGCCCACCATCTGCGCCGAAGCCGGATTGGTGCCATGCGCCGAGGTCGGGATCAGGCAGACGTTGCGATGCGCCTCTCCCCGTGCGGCATGGTAATTGCGGATGGTCAGCAGCCCGGCATATTCCCCCTGAGCGCCCGAATTGGGCTGCTGGGAAATTGCATCATAGCCGGTGATCTGGCAGAGCTTGTCGTTCAGATCCTCGATCATCGCATGATAGCCCATCGCCTGATCTTTGGGGCAGAAGGGATGCAGGTTGCCAAACTCGGGCCAGGTGACCGGGGTCATCTCAACCGTGGCGTTCAGCTTCATTGTGCAAGAGCCCAGCGGGATCATCGAACGATCCAGCGCCAGATCGCGGTCCGCCAGACGGCGCATGTAGCGGGTGATCTCTGCCTCGGCCCGGTTCTTGTGAAAGATCGGGTGGGTCAGATAGGCGCTTTCGCGCAGTGCATAATCCGGCAGCCGATACTGTTTGTTCGAACTGTCATCCTCGCGGTCGATGCCAAAGGCCCCCCAGACCGCCTCGATGGTTTCCTTGCGGGTCTGCTCATCCAGGCTGATGCCAACCTTGGTTTCGCCAACTTTGCGCAGGTTGATGCCACGGGCAACGGCTGCCTCCATGACTGTCTGCTGCAGCGGGCCGACCTCAACAGTGATGGTGTCAAAGAAGACTTCCGGTTCAACACGAAACCCGTGTTCTTCCAGACCGGCGGCCAGACGCGAGGTCTTGCGGTGCACCGATTGGGCAATCGCCTTGATGCCATCCGGGCCGTGATAAACCGCATACATAGAAGCCATGACCGCCAGCAGCGCCTGTGCGGTGCAGACGTTGGAATTGGCCTTTTCACGGCGGATGTGCTGCTCGCGGGTTTGCAGCGCCAGGCGGTAGGCCTTGTTGCCACGGCTGTCGATGGAGACACCAATGATACGGCCCGGCATGGCGCGCTTGAGCTTATCCGTGGTGGCCATATAGGCCGCGTGGGGACCGCCATATCCCATGGGCACGCCAAAGCGCTGGGTCGAGCCGATGGCGATATCTGCGCCCATTTCACCGGGGGATTTCAGCAGCGCCAGCGACAGGATGTCGGCGGCGACAACGGCGATGCCCTTGTGGTCATGCAGGGCAGCAATTTCATCGGTAAAATCGCGCACATGGCCATAGGTGCCGGGATACTGGAAGATCGCGCCAAAGACTGCACCGGCCTCCAGCTCATCCGGGTCGGCAACCACGACCTCGATCCCCAGAGGCGCGGCGCGGGTCTGGATCACCGCGATGGTCTGCGCGTGGCAGTTCTGATCGACAAAGAAGGCGGCGTTATTGGCCTTCGAACGGGAGCCACGATGCGCCATGGCCATGGCCTCGGCTGCCGCTGTGGCCTCGTCCAGCAGCGAGGCATTGGCGATATCCATCCCTGTCAGATCGCTGACCATGGTCTGATAGTTCAACAGTGCCTCAAGGCGGCCCTGGGAAATTTCCGGCTGGTAGGGCGTATAGGCGGTGTACCAGGCGGGGTTTTCCAGAATGTTGCGCAGGATCGGCGCCGGGGTCGAGGTGCCATAATAGCCCTGACCGATCAGCGAGGTCAGCACCTTGTTCCGACCTGCGACTTCTTTCATGTGATAGAGCGCGTCGCGCTCGGTCATCGCCGGGCCCCAGTCGAGCGGTTCCTGCTGACGGATGGCGGCGGGCACAGTGGCGTCGATCAGCTCATCAAGGGTTTTGAAACCAATCACCTTGAGCATCTCGGCCATCTCGGTCGGCGAGGGGCCAATGTGGCGCCGGTTGGCAAAATCATAGGCTTCATAGTCGGTCAGTTTAAAGGCCATGTGCAGCGTTCCTATGGAGAGGGGGCATCCAACCGGAGCTGTGGGAGCCTCCGGCGGAGATATTTGGAGAAAGGTGAAACAGCGGGACCGGAACAACCGGCCCCGACACATTCACCCAATCAGGGTTTTGTAGCCGTTCAGATCCATCAGATCCTCAAGCTGTGCGGCCTCCGCCAGTTTGATCTTATAGATCCAGGCATCGCCTTCGGGGCTGTCATTCAAAGCACCGGGGGTGTCGGCGAGAGTCTCGTTGACCGCGATGACTTCGCCATCCAGCGGCGCGTAGATTTCCGAGGCCGCCTTGACGGATTCGATCACACCGATCTCATCGCCCTTGCCAAAGGCGTCACCCACGTCTTTCTGCTCGCAAAAGACGATCTCGCCCAGCTGGTCAGCCGCGTGTTGGGTGATCCCAAGGGTGACAACATCGCCTTCTACGCTAACCCATTCGTGCTCTTCTGAATAATAGGTGGTCATCTGAGACTCTCCTCGTGTCTGGTCATCTGTCTTAGCGTTTGTAGTTCTGGGTCACGAAGGGCAGCGCCACCACTTCGGCCGGCTGGGACTTACCGCGAATGATCAGGTTTACCGTCTCGCCGGGCCTGGCATGACTGGCCGAGACATAGCCCATGGCGACGGGTCCACCGACGGTGGGACCAAAGCCCCCCGAGGTGATCGACCCGATGGTCTCACCTTCGGTGCTTTGCACTTCGACGCCCTGACGGGCAGGGGCGCGGCCAGTTGGCTTGATGCCGACCAGCTTGCGGGCAGCGCCCTCGGTCAGCTGTTTCTGGATACGGGCGGCACCGGGAAAGCCGCCCTCTTCGCGGCGACGTTTCTGCATTGCCCAGGTCAGCGAGGCCTCAACCGGGGTGGTATCCGTGTCAATGTCATTGCCATAAAGACAAAGACCCGCTTCCAGCCGCAGGCTGTCGCGCGCGCCCAGACCTGCGGGTTCGCAGTCCTCATGCGCCAGGAAGGCACGGGTGATTTCAATCGCCTTGTCTTCCGGGATGGAGATCTCATAGCCATCTTCGCCGGTATAGCCCAGACGCGACAGGCGGCACTCAACCCCCATGATGTCCGCCACGATGGTTTCCATGAATTTCATCTCACGCGCGGCCGGGCAGAGCCCTCCCACCACATTTTCCGCCGCCGGGCCTTGCACAGCAACCAGGGCGCGGTCAAAAATCTCGGTGACCTCGATGCCGTCAAGATGTTGGGCCATATGGGGGATATCCTGGTGCCGCATGGAGGCGTTGACCACGACAAAGAAATGATCGCCGGCATTGGAAACGATCAAATCGTCCATGATGCCGCCCTGTTCATTGGTAAAGAAGGTGTAGCGGGCCTTGCCCTCTTTCAGAGTGGTGAAGGCAGAGGGGGCGATCTTTTCCAGCTGGGTGGCGATATCGGCGCCCTTCAGGATCACCTGCCCCATGTGGGAGACATCAAACAGCCCTGCCTTTTCGCGGCATTGCTTGTGCTCTCCCATGATGCCCATGGGGTATTGAACCGGCATTTCCCAGCCAGCAAAATCAACCATCTTACCGCCGAGTTCCACATGCAGGTCATAAAGCGGTGTGCGTTTGGGTGCGTCAGTCATTGTATCGGGCCTTTGTTTGCGAAAGTCAGTCACGGGCAACCATAACTGTGTAATGGGCATTGCACACCACACGGGCCAGGTTTGGGCCAATTTTGTCGTTCGGGCAGCCACCTTTGGGCGTGACCCAGGATGATCAGATCAAACCCTTCCCTATGGGCCTATGGGTGAACCTGTGAGCGGTTTTCAGACCCGCGCGGTAGCGGCTGCCCTTTTTTCCTTTTGTTGCGATCAGGTTTGGCAGCGCCATCATGGCGCCCCCCAAACGATACCGTTCACATCCGCTGCAATATCACTCAACGCGTCCATGGTTTTCTCCAAATGCGGTGTGGTCATCGGGTCGCGGCCAGACTGCGGTCCCGGCTCTGTTTGAGGGCGGCAAAATCTTCGTCGGCATGAAACGACGAACGTGTCAGCGGCGTGGCTGACACGCCTAGAAAACCCTTGTTGCGGGCGATCTGTGCGATCTGTTCGAACTCTTCCGGCGACCAGAACCGATCAATCGGATGGTGCTTTGGCGTCGGTTGCAAATACTGGCCCACAGTCAGGAAATCGACCTCGGCGGCCCGCAGGTCATCCATCACCTGCCGCAGGTCGCTCAGGCTCTCCCCAAGCCCAACCATCAGGCCTGATTTGGTGAAGAGTGCCGGATTGGCGCGCTTGGCATCATCCAGCAAGCGCAGCGACGTATAATAGCGCGCGCCGGGGCGCACCGTAGCATATAGATGTGGCACGGTTTCCAGATTGTGGTTGAACACATCCGGCGCGGCGTCAAAGACCACCTGCGCCGCAGCCCCCTTGCCCAGAAAATCCGGCGTCAGCACTTCGACAGTGGTCTCCGGGTTCTGGTGGCGCACCGCGCGAATGGTCTGGGCGATATGCGTGGCGCCGCCATCCTGCAGATCATCGCGATCCACCGAGGTAATCACCACATGCCGCAGCCCCAGTTGCTGGACCGCCTGCGCCACCCGACCGGGTTCAAACACATCCAGCGCCTCTGGGCGGCCGGTCATTACATTACAAAAAGAACAGCCACGGGTGCAGACCTCCCCCATGATCATCATGGTGGCGTGGCGTTTGGACCAGCATTCGCCGATATTCGGGCAAGAGGCCTCCTCGCACACGGTAGAGAGATCATGATCGCGCATCAGGCGACGAGTCTCATAATATTCGGCACTTTCGATCTTTTTCTTGCGGATCCACTTTGGCTTTCGTGGCACCGGGCTCGCTGGGCGTTTGACCTTTTCGGGGTGACGGGGACGCGGCTGCACAGTCATCTGATGATCTCTCCACCCGGTATCGCGGCAGGCAAAGCGCCCAGCGCAGGCGCGTGACCACAGCCATCAGCACTCCCCTCAACAGGGGCCACATGTCTGATCCCTACATCTCTATGCATCCCAAGACCCTCTGCGACCACGGCGCTCCCAGTTCGGGAAATGGCCATTTTGCTCCACATATCCCCTTTAGGAAACTTTTCCCCTTCAATCAACAAAAGATGTCATGATGAAATTTTGACGGCCACATACATCAAAGCTAAGGTTCAGTCGCAACAGGAGAAACCGCCAACATGGAACCGGTTCAGTCAGAAGAAGCAGGGCTCGCGCCCGAGACAACCGAAGCCCCGGACGGCGTTGTCCTGGGAAAAATGATTCGCGATGCGCGCAAGGAAAAGGGCCTGACCCTGGAAGAAGCGGCCAAGGCAGCGGCCATTGGGCGCTCGACCCTGTCAAAGATCGAGAACAACCAGACCCGCCCAAGTTTTGAGATCATCCGCCGCCTTATGCAGACTTTGGAGCTGGAAACGCCGCAATTGTTCGTCCAATCGGCGCAAAGCAGCATTTCGGGGCGACGCGACTACACCCTGTCAGGGCGCGGCGAGCACCAGGAAACCAAGACCTATGACCATGAGCTCTTGTGCACCGAGCTCACCAGCAAGCGGATGCTGCCCTATATCAGCACCATCAAGGCGCGGGATGTCACCGAATATGACAGCTGGGTACGCCATCGCGGCGAAGAGTTCATGTATGTGATCAGCGGCGATCTGGTGCTCTACACAGAGCACTACCGGCCGCTCAGCATGACCGCAGGTGATTCGGTCTATTACGACAGCGGCATGGGCCATGGCTGCGTCTCCACCAGCGAAGAGGACGCAAAGGTTCTCTGGGTCTCGCTGGAAATCTGACGCCCGTAAAATCAACCTGCAACATCACCCTGTCATATCAGCCGGGCCGGCCAGACAGCTCGGCAGGCAGCTCAGCAGCCCTCGACGATGGTAATGCTGGCCTCGCAGGCGCCAGCGCGTTGGGCGCGGGCCTCTTTGTATTCGGGCGAATTATAACAATCGCGCGCCTGTTGCAGGCTGTCGAACTGGATCACCACATGGCGCTGCCAGCTCTTCCCTTCCATGGTCTCTGCCGTGCCACCCCGGGCCAGAAATTTGGCGCCATGCTGCTCAAACGCTTTTGGGGCGACAGCCTGATAGCCCACATAGGCCGCGGGGTCTGTCACTGTGACATGGGCAATCCAATAGGCCCTGGGCATTATGCTATTCCTCTTGCGTTGTGGACAGCAGCCGCTCCGCCACGGCTGCGGCATCCGTCAGATGGGCCTCTACTGCGCGCCGCGCCGCCTCTGGGTCGCCTGCGACGATGGCATCACAGATCGCCTGCATATGGACCAGCCCAGGCTGGGCCCGGTCCGTGGCCGAAAGCGTCATCGCCCGCAACCGGCTGATCCGACCATTGAGCCGATTGACCACCTCCCAGGCGATATGATGACCGGCGGCTTCAAACATCACCTGATAAAACCCGGTCGAAGCCTTGAACAACGCCCCCGGCTCTACGTCCGCTCCGGTCTGCGCAAAGGCCCGTTTGAGCGTTGCAAGCGCCGCCCGCAAATCGCGGTGCAGTCTGGGCGAACCGGATGTCGCACAGGCCATGGCAACCGAGGTCTCGAGCATACGGCGGATCTCGTAGATCTGGCGCGCATCTTCCCAGCTCAGCGAGGCTACGATGGGGCCGCGATTGGGCAGGATCTCCACCAGACCTTCGGCCTCCAGGTATCGAATCGTCTCGCGGATGACCGTCCGGCTGACCCCCAGCTGATCGCACAGGGGACGCTCTACCAGTCGCTCACCCGGGGAAAACAGCCCCGAGATGATCGCTTCACGCATTTTTTCCTGCACGATTTCACGAAGCGTTGCAGGGGGTTGTTCGATTCTCAGCTGAGCAAGACCAGGGTTTTCCATGGCTTCTACCTACCAGCAGCCCCACCGCATGACAATAGATTCTTGACTAACAGGATTATGGTATACCATATGTTGGTCCAACAGATTCACTCCAACTCAGGTGCCCCATGCCAGCTGTCATTCGCAAAACTCTCCTCCATATCGAAGAAACCCTGATCGAGGGCGGCAAGGAAGCCGCAACTCCGCTCAAACTGATTGCCGCCATTGCGGTGGTCAAAAACCCCTGGGCGGGCCGGGGCTTTGTCGAAGATCTGAAGCCGGAAATTCACGACTGCGCGCCAGAGCTGGGTGAGTTGCTGACCAAGATGGTGCTGGATGCTGCCGGTGGTGGGGACAGGGTCGAAGCCTATGGCAAATCTGCCATTGTTGGCCTGGACGGCGAGATCGAGCATGCCTCGGCGCTGATCCACACCCTGCGGTTTGGCAACCACTACCGCGAGGCCGTGGGCGCCAAGAGCTACCTGGCCTTTTGCAACACCCGTGGCCCGGCCAATGCGCCGCTGATGATCCCCCTGATGGATAAAAACGACGGCGGTCGCCGCTCGCATTATCTCACCATTCAATGCGCGGTGGCGGATGCCCCGGCGGCGGATGAGATCGTCATCGCCCTGGGCGCCTCGATCGGCGGGCGGCCACATCACCGCATTGGTGATCGCTATCAGGATCTAAAGGATCTGGGCCATGATCTCGACAACCCTGCCTCTGTCTGACCCCTTCGGCAGCCTCAGCTACCGCGAAGCCGGCAGCGGCGAAGCTCTGGTGTTGATCCACGGGGTCGGCATGCAGAGCGCCGCCTGGGCGCCGCAGATTGAGGCGCTGTCGAAAACCCACCGGGTCCTGTCCCTGGATATGCCCGGCCACGGCGGCAGCAGCCCCTTGGCAGAAGGTGCCGATCTGCCGGCCTATGTGGCCTGGCTGCATGCCGCCCTGAACGCGCTGAACGACGCACTGAACTTAGGCCCGGTCAATCTGGCGGGGCATTCCATGGGGGCGCTGATTGCCGGCGGCTTTGCCTGTTCGCACCCCAAAATGCTGCGCCGGGTTGCGCTGGTCAATGGCGTGTTCAGGCGCTCTGAGCAAGCCCGCTCTGCGGTCCTGGCCCGTGCTGCCGAGATCAAGGCGGGCAAGGTGGATCTGGAAACGCCGCTCAGCCGCTGGTTTGGCGATAGCCCTGTTGAACAGCAGGCCCGTGCGCAGGTCGCCAGCTGGCTATCGCAGGTCGATAAGACCGGCTATGCCACCGCCTATGGTGCCTTTGCCCGGGGCGATGCCACCTATGCCCAAAACTGGTCGCAGATTGCTTGTCCGCTGCTGGCGCTCACCGGCGACGCCGATCCAAACTCAACCCCGGCGATGTCACGCGCCATGGCGGATCTGGCCCAGAACGGCACGGTGGAAATCCTGCCTGGCCGCCATATGGTTAATCTGACGGACCCGGATGCGGTGACGGACAGCCTGACCCGCTGGTTGCGACGTCCAACACCCACCACCAAGGAGACACCAATGGCCCCCGCCCCGTTCGATCCGCGCGCCCTGCGCGACGCCTTTGGCACCTTCATGACCGGTGTCACCGTGGTCACCAGCCATGACGACACTGGCGCCCCGCTGGGCTTTACCGCCAACTCCTTTGCCTCGGTATCGCTGGACCCGCCGCTGGTGCTGGTCTGTCTGGCCAATAGCGCGCGCAGCTATGACGCCCTGACCCAGGCCCCTGGCTTTGCGGTGAATATCCTGGCTGAGGACCAAAAGAACATCTCCAATACCTTTGCGCGCCCCTCTGACGACCGCTTTGCCTATGTGGATTGGCACGTCGGGCCGCAGGGCTCTCCCATTCTGGCCGGGGTCTCGGCCTGGTTCGACTGCAGCATGCATAAAACGGTTCAAGCCGGTGACCATGTGATCCTGATCGGCAAGGTGGAGGCCTTTGACACCAGCACCGCCCCCGGTCTGGGCTATGCCCGTGGCGCCTATGTCACCCCCGCCGCCGAGGCAGAGGCGCTGGCCCATGGTGCCAACCTGGTTGTATCGGCCCTGATTGAACGGGCGGGCGAAGTAATGCTGATCGACGACGGGCTTGGCGGGCTGACCCTGCCGCAAAAGCCTGTCGGCCGCGCCGGGGCTTCGGTGGCGCTGAGCGAGCTGATCGCCAGCTGCGGAATTGAGGCGGACCCGGGCTTTATCTATTCGGTCTTTGAAGACGCCGCCCGCGAGCATCAGCATATTTCCTTCCTCTGTCAGGCTGGCGAGGGCCCCCCCAAACAGGGCTGTTTCACGCCTTTGACCCCATCAACCATGATGGAGGTCACCGACCCGGCGCTGCGCATTATGCTGGAGCGTTTCGCCAGCGAAAGCCGCATGGGCAATTACGGGGTGTTTTATGGCACTCAAATCAGCGGCAATGTCCGCAAAATCGTGTCAGGGAGTTGAACGGCATGAAGTTTTCCTTGTTTGCCCATATGGAGCGGATCTCACCCGATCAGGACCAAAAGCAGCTTTATGATGAGTTCATAGAGCTGTGCAAAATCGCCGATCGCGGCGGCATGCATGCGATCTGGACGGGGGAACACCACGGGATGAATTTCACCATCTCGCCCAACCCCTTCCTCAATCTTGTCGATGTGGCCCGCCACACGGAAAACGTACGGCTGGGCACCGGTACGGTGATTGCCCCCTTCTGGCACCCGATCCGCCTGGCGGGCGAGGCTGCACTGACCGATATCATCACCGATGGGCGGTTGGATCTGGGCATTGCCCGTGGCGCCTATTCCTTTGAATATGAACGCATGATGCCCGGCATGGATGCCTGGGAAGCAGGCCAGCGGATGCGCGAGCTGATCCCCGCAGTGCAGGGGCTTTGGCAGGGGGATTATGCTCAGCAGGGCGAATTCCATTCCTTCCCCAAAACCACCTCCTCCCCCAAGCCATTGCAGCAGGACGGCCCGCCGATCTGGGTTGCCGCCCGCGATCCCAACAGCCATGAATTTGCTGTCGCCAATCACTGCAATGTGCAGGTGACGCCGCTGTGGCAGGGCGACGCTGAGATCACCAGCCTGATGCAGCGTTTCACTGATGCCTGCGCCAAATTCCCCGACAGGCCGCGCCCCAAGATCATGCTGCTACTGCACACCTATGTGGCCGACAGCGCCGAGGACGTGAAACTGGCCGCAGAAGAGCTGAACCGGTTCTACTGCTACTTTGGCGCCTGGTTCAAAAACGAACGCCCCATTGACCAGGGCCTGATCGCGCCGCTCTCAGATGAAGAAATCGCCGCGCATCCTTTCTACTCTGCAGAAGCAATGGAACGTGATCTGGTGATTGCCGAACCTGCAGGTGTTATTGAACGGATCAAAAAATATGAGGCCCTGGGCTATGATGAGTATTCATTCTGGATCGATTCCAGCATGAGCTTTGAGCGCAAAAAGGCCTCGCTTGAACGTTTCATCAAAGAGGTCATGCCCGCCTTCGCCTAAAGGCCCGCCGTCGCAAAAGGACAGATCATGCAGCAGTTTCACCAGTATATCGGCGGCCAGTTTGAGGCCGGTTCAGCCCAATTCGACAGCCTGGACCCCGCCACCGGCGACGTCTGGGCCAGGATGCCCGAGGCCAGCCCTGCCGATGTGGACCGGGCCGTGCACGCTGCCGAGGCGGCCTTTTGTGGTCCCGACTGGGCAGCGATGACGGCCAGTCAGCGCGGCAAGCTGTTGCTGCGACTGGCGGATCTGGTTGCCGAAAACGCACCGCGTCTGGCCGAGCTGGAAACCCGCGACACCGGCAAGATCATCCGCGAGACCTCAGCCCAGATTGCCTATGTGGCGGAGTACTACCGCTATTATGCCGGGCTGGCGGATAAGATCGAAGGCGCGCATCTGCCCATTGATAAACCCGACATGGAGGTCTGGCTGCGGCGCGAACCGCTGGGCGTGGTGGCCGCCATTGTGCCCTGGAACTCGCAGCTGTTCCTGTCGGCGGTCAAGATCGGCCCGGCGCTGGCTGCTGGCTGCACCGTGGTGCTGAAGGCCTCAGAAGAAGCCCCGGCGCCACTGCTGGAGTTTGCCCGTATCTTTGATCAAGCCGGTTTTCCGCCCGGCGTGTTGAACGTGATTACCGGTGGACCTGCGGCAGGTGCGGCGCTGACCTCGCATCCCAAGGTTGCCCATGTGGCCTTTACCGGCGGGCCGGAAACCGCTCGTCATATTGTCCGTAACTCCGCCGAAAACCTGGCCTCCACCTCGCTGGAGCTGGGGGGCAAATCGCCCTTTATCGTCTTTGAAGACGCCGATATCAAAAGCGCGGTGAACGCGCAGATCTCTGGCATCTTTGCCGCCAGCGGCCAAAGCTGCGTGGCCGGATCACGATTGGTGATTGCAAATTCGATCAAGGATCAGTTTCTGGCCCGGTTGCAGCAAAAGGCCGAGGCCGTGGTCATTGGCGCACCAGATGATATGGCAACCGAGGTTGGCCCGCTGTGCACCAAGGCGCAGCGCGACCATGCTATGGCCTTGATAGCCGCCTCCACCCAGGCAGGTGCAAAGCTGATTACCGGGGGCACCGCACTGGGCCGACCCGGCTACTACTTCCCGCCCACCATTCTGGATTGCTCAAAGGCGCCGGACGCCCCCTGTCTGCACACAGAGTTCTTTGGGCCGGTGCTGTCAGTCGTCAGTTTTGATACCGAAGCCGAAGCCCTGGCCATCGCCAATGATACCCAGTTTGGCCTGGCATCGGGTGTGTTCACCCAAAACCTGACACGGGCACATCGGATGATCCGGGGCATTCGCGCAGGCATCGTTTGGGTCAACACCTACCGGGCGGTCTCTCCCATTGCGCCTTTTGGCGGCCACGGGCTGTCGGGACATGGGCGCGAAGGCGGTTTACAGGCGGCGCTGGACTATACCAAGGTCAAAACGGTCTGGCTGCGCACCTCGGACGATCCCATCCCGGATCCCTTTGTGATGCGCTAGGCCCGCGCGGGCTTTGGCAGGCGCTTTGGCTGAAGCTTTGGCATGGGCATTGCGAGATTTCTGCCTATGGTGATCATAGGCAGGACGCAGCTGTCTTGCCCCCAAAGGAGCCGATGACATGACCAAACCCCTGTTTCCCCTGCCAGACCCGCTGGTCATTCCCGTTCAGGGCGAAGACCTCGGCTATCCGGTTGGCCGCATTTTCTGCGTTGGCCGCAACTATGCGGCGCATGCCGCTGAAATGGGGGTCGAGGTCGACCGGGAAGCGCCGTTCTATTTCACCAAATCCAGCGTCAATGCAGTGCTGAGTGGCACCAGCTGCCCCTACCCTCCCGGCACCGAGAACTTTCACTATGAAATGGAGCTGGCCCTGGCCATCGGCGCACCGGTCTTTCGCGCCACCCCCAAAGAGGCCAGCGCCGCCATCTATGGCTATGGCTGCGCCCTGGACATGACCCGGCGTGATTTGCAAATCCGCGAGCGCAAAAAGCAACGTCCCTGGGATCTCGGCAAGGATCTGGAACAGGGCACCGTCTTTGCCCCCTTGACCAAGGCTGGCGACTGGGGCCCGGTGGCAGATCAGCGGATCTGGCTGACAGTGGACGGGGAGACCAAACAGGACGCCACTCTGGCCGAACTGATCTGGTCGGTTGAGGAAATCATCTGCCACCTCTCTGGGTATTATCATCTGCGCCCCGGTGATCTCATCCTGACGGGCACCCCCGCAGGCGTTGGCCCCGTTCATGCCAAACAACATATGACTGGCACAATCACCGGGCTCTCCCCGGTCTCGCTTAGCCTTACAGAAGCAGAGTAACCCGGACCTATAGGCAGCAATCAGGTACGATTGGGACAAGCCTATGTGCGCTGGGTCCATTCGCAAGGGCATCCCTGCTTTGCATATTACAGGTCTACCGGCTTTGGCCGCAGAACATCTCTGTGACGCCAGCCAAGGCAAGGACGGAGGCAGCCTGTGCGATCTTGTCGCCGCGCTGTCTGGCAAAGAGGGATTGAAATAACCGATACATAATGTTGAAATGTATCACGCAGGCTGCTGGCATGAGAATTATGTAACGTATCAGTGTCATTTTGGGGAGGGGCCACCGATGACATCTCTGACCCGTAAATTCATGAGTGAAAAATACATAATCCGGCATTGATAGTTACAAATGCACCCAATAGCAGAGGGCAGCCCGTTCGTTTTTCGAACAAAACCCAGCGCTTTGGGAACAAAATGGAAAGAATTGAGCCTCTTGTTGCAATATCGTTTTCCGATGGCAATAGGATGGCAAATGACAAGGTCAAAAGGGAGGAATCATATGACCACTCGTAGAAAGCTTCTTGGAGCCGCTGGCGCCGCCGCCATCGTAGCCCTGAGCGCCACCTCGGCATTTGCCGAAAACGTCACCCTGAAACTGCACCAGTTTCTGCCAGCTCAGGCCAATGTGCCCAAGCTGATCCTCGACGTCTGGGCTGACAAGGTCGAAGCGGCTTCTGGTGGTGAAATCACCATTGACCGCTTTCCCTCGATGCAGCTGGGCGGCAAACCACCAGAGCTGATGGACCAGGCCATCGACGGGGTTGCAGACATCGTTTGGACCGTTGTTGCCTATACTCCCGGCCGTTACCCTTCGACCGAAGTCTTTGAGCTGCCCTTCATGATGACCAATGCCCGTGCCACGTCGCACGCCTATTGGGAAATGTTCGAAAAGCACATGAAAGACACCGAGTTCAAGGACATCAAAATCCTTGGCACCTGGGTTCACGGCCCCGGCATTATCCACACCTCTGATCCGGTTGAAACCCCGGCCGACCTGCAGGGCATGAAAATTCGTGGCGGTGGCCGTTCGGTCAACTCGCTGCTGACACAGCTGGGCGCAACCCCCGTTGGCATGCCGGTTCCTGCAATCCCCGAAGGCCTGTCCAAAGGCGTGATCGACGGCACCACAATCCCATGGGAAGTCACCGCTGCGCTGAAAGTACCAGAGCTGGTTGAAAACCACACCGAGTTCACCGGTAAGGCGCTTTATACTCTGACCTTCGTCCTGGCGATGAACAAAGAGAAATACGAGAGCCTGTCGGACGCCCAGAAAGCGGCAATTGATGAAAACTCCGGGTTGGAATTCTCGGTCTTTGCCGGCGGCACCATGGCCGATTCCGATGATCCTTCGCGTGAAGCCGCCCTCGACAACGGCAACAATGTTATCACCCTGGACGCGGACCAGACTGCTGAATGGCGCGAACTGGCGCAGCCTGTCTACGACAAATGGCTGGCTGACATGACCGAAAAGGGCATCGACGGTCAGGCGCTTCTGGATGAAGCCACCTACCTGATCGAAAAATACACGCCACAATACGTGAAGTAAGCTAGAAATACAGTCAAAGGGCCGCAGCAGCACTGGGTGCCGCGGCCCTTTGCGCACAAAAAAGGGTTTTTAACCATGCACAAGCTCATGATGGGGCTGGCCAGATCCATGGCCATTATCGGCGGTATGGTCCTCTCTCTCCTGATCATTATGACCTGCCTGTCGATTATCGGTCGCTTGCTGAACAGCCTCTTCCACGGCGATGTGATGCACGCAATTGCACCGGGCTTTTCAAACTGGATGATCACCTGGGTGGGGCCAATCAATGGCGATTTTGAACTGGTCGAAGCCGGCGTAGCCTTTGCCATCTTTGCCTTTCTGCCGCTCTGCCAGATCTCTGTCGGCCATGCCGCAGTTGATGTCGTCGCCAATTCCTTTCCGCGCGGCGTGAACCGCTTTTTGCGCATGGTGACCGAACTGCTGTTTGCTGCGGTTCTGGTGCTGATCGCCTGGCGTCTTGCCGCTGGCACCATCAGCAAGTTTGGCAATGGCGAGACTTCGTTTCTACTGGAATTTCCGGTCTGGTGGGCCTTTGCCGCCAGTCTGTTTGGCGCCGTGATGGCCGCTATCCTTGGCATCTATATGGCTGCCGTCCGCACTTATGAATTTTTTACCGGCCGCATCCAGATCTGGGACGGCGTGGAGGGTGAACAGTGACTGCTCTTGAAATTGGTATCGCCTCCTTTCCCATTCTGATGGTTCTGATCTTCCTGCGGGTGCCCATCGGACTGTCGATGTTCGTCGTCGGCCTTGTCGGCTTGATCGTGGTCACCGATGGCACGCAGGTGGCCTTTGGGCGTCTCAAAAGTGAGACCTACACCACCTTTTCCTCCTACTCGCTGACCATCGTGCCAATGTTCCTGCTGATGGGCCATTTTGCCACCCTGGGCGGCATGTCATCAGCCCTGTTCAAAGCCGCCGAAGGGTTCTTGGGCCATAAAAAGGGCGGCGTCGCCATGGCCTCGATCGGGGCCTGCGCCGGCTTTGGGGCCATCTGCGGGTCATCCCTGGCCACGGCAGCCACCATGGGCCGGGTCGCCCTGCCCGAGCTGAAACAATACGGCTATGCTGGCGGGTTTTCCACCGCGACACTGGCGGCGGGCGGCACCCTTGGCATTCTGATCCCGCCCTCGGTGGTGCTGGTGATCTATGCCATCCTGACCGAGCAAAACATCGCCAAACTGTTCCTCGCGGCCTTTATCCCCGGCTTGCTGGCCGCCATTGGCTATGTCATCGTGATCTCGATTTATGTGCGCCTCCACCCAAATGCTGCAGGCATCCGCCCCGCCATTCCCTGGTCCGAGCGCTTTGCAAATCTGATCAAGGTCTGGCCGGTTTTGACGGTTTTTGGTCTGGTTGTTGGCGGTATCTATGGCGGGCTGTTTACCCCAACCGAAGGCGCCGCTGTTGGCGCCGCTGGCACCGGGTTCATTGCCTGGATGAACGGTGGCTTGGATCGTGAAAATCTGATCGACAGCTTTATGGTGACAGCGCGCTCCACCGCGATGATCTTTTTCATCGTGCTGGGGGCCGGTTTCTACAACGGCTTCCTCGCCCTGACCAAAGTGCCGCAAGAGCTGGCTGATTATGTGGTGAGCCAGGGGTTCAGCCCCTGGATGGTTCTGGCACTGATCCTGGCCTTCTATCTGATCTTTGGCTGCCTGATGGACAGCCTGTCGATGATCCTGTTGACCATTCCAATCTTTTTCCCAGTGATTTCGGTGATGGATTTTGGCCTGCTCTCGCTCATCGACATGCAGGCGGATGCCGCGTTGGAGGTGCTGCGCAACGGGGTGCCGGACGGCATGGGGGCCGAGATGCTCGCCTCAATACAGGACGCTATCGCCACCGGCACCGAGCTCACCCGTGAGCAGATGAAGGAGCTGGGCATTCGGGTCACCGAGGGCCGCGTCAACCGCATCGAGGCCGAATATGTCGCCATCTGGTTTGGCATTCTGGTGCTCATCGTGGTGGAGGTTGGCCTGATCACACCGCCAGTTGGGATGAACCTGTTCATCATCAACGCGATGGATCGCAAGACCAAGATGATCGATACCTACAAGGCGGTGATGTATTTTGTTGCCTCCGATATCATCCGGGTGATTATCCTGGTGCTCTTCCCCTTCATCACCCTGCTGCCACTGTATCTGCTGTACTAAAGCCTGGCACAGGCAAACCAAACCATGCCCTCTTCCAGCCCGGCTGGGAGGGGGCTTTTCATAGGGGCGGGTTTGAAAAAGCCCCGCCCGATCTGTTAGGGTGGCGCACCGGCCAGATGAGGCACCGGCAGTTGAGGCAAGGAATTGAAATGTCCGAACAGGTTGGCACCACAGGCGACAGCCCCGCTTTTGTGCATAGTATCCGGGTTGGCTGGGGCCACTGTGATCCGGCGCAGATCGCCTATACCGGCCATCTCCCCAGCTTTGCGCTCGAGGCCATCGACGCCTGGTGGGAGCATCACCTGGATGGCGACGGCTGGTTCCAGATGGAACTGGACCGTGGCACCGGCACCCCCTTTGTCAGCATGAACCTGGAGTTCCGCTCGCCCGTCACCCCGCGCCACCGGCTGGACTGCGCGGTCTGGCCCAGCGCGCTCGGCACCAAATCCGTGACCTTCCGCGTCGATGCCCGCCAGAATGGCACCCTCTGTTTTGAGGGGAAATTCACCTGCGTCTTTATCGACCCGTCAGAGTTCAAGGCCCGCCCCGCCCCGGCGGACTACCGCGCGGTGATTGAGGCCAACCTGCGCCCCGAATAGGTTTTTGTCTGCGGGATCAGACCGGTTCTCGCAGCCAGTCTGCGGCAAATTCAACGGTTTCCAGCCCGGCAAAACGGGCCGTGCGCTCCAGCTCTGCCTCTAACCGTTTGATGCGCGCTGGGGTGAATTTGACGCTGCGCTCGGGCCACAGCGCCGTCACCCGCAGGCAATCAGCCGGACGGTCCGCCTTCATGTCGATACGCCCAACCATGTGCTGCCCCTCAATCAGGGGAAAGACATAATAGCCATAGATGCGCTTGGGCGCCGGGGTGAAAACTTCGATCCGGTAATAAAACCCAAACAGCCGCTCAGCCCGTTTGCGATCACGCAGCATCGGATCAAAAGGGCTGAGAACCCGCATCCGACCCGGCGCCGCTGCCAGCTCTGCCGCCTGGGTCAATGTGCCGGGACGGGCAAAGCATTTGCGCAGGCTTCCATCCGCTGCCTCGACCTCGATCTCTTCGATCTCACCACGCGCCTTGGCCTGTTGGCACCATTCCCGCGCCTCGGCAGTGCTGGCAGTATCCCAGAATGCCGCGAGCTCACCAGAGGTGGCAAAGCCAAGCCGGTCCAGTGCCTGTGTGCACAGCCAATCCACCGTCCGCGCCGGATCCGGCAGATCCGCAGGCGCATGCAGCGCCTCTTCGATCACCCGCTCGGTCAGGTCATAGCGTTTTTGAAAGCCCGAGCGCCCAACAACGGTCAACGCACCGGTGCGCCACAGATATTCCAGCGCGGTTTTGGAGGGGTGCCAGTCCCACCAGCCGCCTGAACTCTTTTTCTCGTCCTTGCCCAAATCGGAAGAGCTCACCGGCCCATGATCCCGAATATGGGTGAGCACTGTGTCAAACTGTTGCTCAAATCCGTCGCGACGCCAATTGCGCCAGCGTTTGCGCAGCAGGGCTTCGTCGCGCTGAAACCGCAGATGCCACTGCGGATAAAACGCCAGTGGGATCATCGCCGCATCATGGGTCCAGTGCTCAAACAGCGCCCCGCCGCCATGATAGAGATCCGTCAGATGTTTGGCACGATAGCTGGGGCGACGGGAATAAAGGATCATATCATGGGCCCGCGCCACAGTATTGATACTGTCGAGCTGCACAAATCCCAGCCGGGAAATCAGCTGCAACAGATCCATGCCTTTGGAGCCACCACTTGGCTGTTCCAGCAGGGCGTGACGATCCATGAACAACCGCCGTGCCGCTGCATTTTCAAGGCGCGGCAGAGCCATCAGCGCCGCTTGAGCGTGTCACCATAAGTGATGGTGGGGGTCAGTGTCACATGGTGCTCTTGCACCGCGTCGGGATCATCCAGCTGCGAGATAATGATCTCGGCAGCCTTGCGACCAATCTCCAACCGACAGGCATCCATAGTGGCCAATTGGCGCGGCAGCCCCTGCAGCAGCTCAACCCCGTTAAAGCCAGCAAGACCAATCTGTCCGGGCACATCAATGCCCTGATCCATCAGATACAGCAGCCCACCTGCACCGATCATATCGTTGGAATAATAGAGAAAATCCAAATCAGGAGAGCGTTCCAGCATCTCTTGCGTCATCTCGCGCCCCTTGGCCAGCGCAGAGCCGCCGGAATAAAATGCGCGGTCTTCGATCTCGACGCCTTCCTTGGCCAGGGCCTCGGTAAAGCCTTCAAACCGTTTGCGGGCGCGGTGATCCAGCGGCATTTTGGTGCCCATGAAACCGATATGGCGATAGCCCGCTTTCAGGATCGCCTTGGCCATCTCGCTGCCAGCCCGGCGATGCGAAATCCCCACCATGGAATCCACCGGCTTGCCGTCGGTATCCATGACCTCCACCACCGGAATGCCCGAGGCATTGAGCATCGCCCGCGCCGCTTCGGTATGTTCCAACCCGGCAATGATCACCCCAGAAGGCCGCCAGGACAGCATCTCATACAGAACTTTTTCTTCTTTCTCCGGCTGATAATCCGTCACCCCGACGACGGGTTGCAAAGCGGTGTTTTCCAGCACCTGATTGATGCCGGTCAGCACCTCTGGAAAGACCATATTGGACAGCGAGGGGATGATCACCGCCACCAGATTGACCCGCTTGGAGGCCAGCGCCCCGGCGATCTTGTTGGGCACATAGCCCAGTTCCTTGGCTGCGGTCAGAACCTTGATCCTGGTTTTTTCCGAGACATCTCCACGGTTTCGCAACACACGGCTCACGGTCATTTCTGACACGCCTGTGGCTTCTGATACATCGCGTAGGGTGAGCGGGCGCTTGGGTTCCGTGGTCACGTTCTAAGGCCTCATATTTTCTGCTGCTTTAAGGTTAGCCAGTGCGCGCGCCCAGTACAATGGGGCACAATGGGGCGCCGCAGGAAAGGAGCGCGACAAAGCCGTTGAATAATCGCTCTGCGCCTTATTGTGATACCAAAGAGGATTTGCTATCGCGTAAACAGCCCGGCCCCGTGGCTCAACTGGATAGAGCAGCCCCCTCCTAAGGGGCAGGTTGCAGGTTCGAATCCTGCCGGGGTCGCCAGAGCTCCATTATTTCAATTTTTTCAGTCACTTGAGCATGGTATTTGTCCAACCAATCGGAAAGGTTGGAGACGTTTTTGTCCGTGCAAGGGCAAGAGCACCGGACGCCAGCTTCTTCCTTTGGGCAGTGCGAATATAGCAAAGTGCCTTGCTGCCGCGCCCCTGCTCATCCCACGCGCTGACATCAACAGATTTTGCCTCTCCAAAGAAGGCCTCAAACAGCTTGCGAAACATATGCCTGCAAAATCCTGCCAGATCACAAAATCTCTGAGACTTTGCCTGAAACTCCTAAGAGCGGAAAAATCTCTCTGCTCAATCAAACGGCGAGCGTATTTCGGGCAGACAGCGCCCCTATGTTTAGAGCCTAAATTAGCAGCGATGCGACCTGTGTTGCCCGTTTTTTGAGCATTTATGCCATCCCACACCCCCTGCGGCCCTTGCCGGATGGATCCTTCCCCGGATTTGGCGCTACGCAGAGACTGTGCAGAACGATCTGAACATATTGGTGGTCGAAGCCGACGACGCAAAAGCGCAGGAAATTTTGCTGGCGCTGAAAGATGGCGGCTGGGCCAATGCCACCGTTATTGCCTCGGCCTCTGCGCTGGAGCACACCCTGACCCAGCAAGACCCCGACATTATCCTGATCGACCTGGCCAACCCCGATCGCGACACCCTGGAACACCTGTGTTTTGTCTCCAATGCGCGCAACCGCCCGGTCGCTATGTTTGTCGATCAAACCGATGCAGCGATGACCCAGGCGGCGATCTCGGCGGGGCTCAGCGCCTATGTTGTCAACGGGCTGCAAAAGGACCGGATCAAGCCGGTTCTGGATACGGCCATTGCCCGGTTCAAGATGATCACCAAAATGGAGTCCGAGCTGGAAGCCGCCAAACAGGCACTGGCCGATCGCAAAACCATTGACCGCGCCAAGGGGCTGCTGATCAGCGCCCGGCAGATTTCCGAGGATGAGGCCTATAGCCTGCTGCGCAAAACCGCGATGGACCAGGGGCGCAAGGTGATCGACGTTGCCACCGCCCTGGTCACCGCAGCTGAACTGCTGCAATGAAGAGGACCCAGATAAATTGCGGCTACCTGCCGCTGGTCGATTGTGCCCCGCTGATCATTGCAAAAGAGCTGAGCTTTGCCGCCGAAGAGGGGCTGGAGCTACAGCTGATGAAACAGCCCTCCTGGTCGGCCCTGCGCGACAGGCTGGCCTTTGGGCAGATCGATTTTGCCCATATGCTGTCGCCAATGCCCGTTGCCATGTCTTTGGGTCTGGGCGGGGTGGCCACCCGGATTGACGCGCTGATGGTGCTTTCGGTGAATGGTACCGTGATCGGCATCTCTGCCGATCTGGACCGCCGCATGCAGGACACCGGATGGCGCAACAGTTTTGGCACCCCTCAGGAAACCTCCAAAGCGCTGTTTGCGGCCAGCGCCCAGCCGCTGCGCATTGGGGTGCCCTTTCCGTTTTCAATGCACCGCATGTTGCTGGAGACCTGGCTGTCGCAGGTGCCGGGCTATCGGCCCGAGCGGATCCAGATCGTCACGGTTCCGCCGCCAAAGATGGCCGAGGCGGTCCGCGACGGATCGCTGGATATGTTCTGCGTTGGCGAGCCCTGGGGCACTGTTGCCGTGCAACAAAGCGGTGCCACTTTGGTGCTGCCCGGTTCCAGCATCTGGGAATGTGCGCCGGAAAAGATCCTTGGCGTGCGCCACGAATGGGCCGAGCAGAATACCAAGACCTGCCTGGCGCTGATCCGCGCGATCTCAAAGGCGGCCCAGTGGCTGGACCAGCCCAGGAACACGCCGCTGGCAGTGAGCATTCTCGCCCGGAGCCAACATCTGGACCTGCCCGATCACGCCATTGATCCGGCGCTCACCCATCAGATCACCACCAGACTGGGGCAGCCCCCCAGGCAAGCAGAGCACTTTCTGCGCTTTTACCAAAGCGCGGCAAACTTTCCCTGGCGCAGTCAGGCCAGCTGGATTGCCGATTTTCTGTCGGGCTGGCACGGGCTGGACACGCAGGCCGCCCGCGATATCGCCCGCGCCTGTTTTCGCACCGATCTATACCGCGAAGCCCTGGCGCCCATTGGCATCGAGCTGCCCAAAACCTCGGAAAAAATTGAGGGCGGCATGCGTGCCCCAACTGCGGTGTCTTCCACCCTGGGGAAAATGATTCTGGGTCCGGATGGATTTTTTAACGGCGCGGTATTCGACTTTTCCGCCTGAGATTTGCCTAAAATTCGGGCAATTGCTGCATTGCAGCAATAGTTCACCGGGCACGCAGCGATTTTTCTAGAACCCCGCCAAACCGCCCGTCAGTATCAACCCAGGGCAACGATGCCCGTCAGGCTGACAACGCTGTCAGCTACAAGAGTTTAAGAGCAAAGCCGCTCGATTGTGCATGCACCTCCTCCCGCATGCGTCAATCGTGCGGCTTTTTGTGTTTTAGAGGAAGCGAACAAATGAAAACTGTAAAATGGCTTCTCGCCTCCAGCGCCCTTGTCGCCAGCCCCGCAATGGCCGAGATGTTGGATCTGGAAAAAGACGAGCTCACCTTTGGGTTCATCAAGCTCACCGATATGGCACCTTTGGCCGTGGCCTATGAAAATGGCTATTTTGAAGACGAAGGCCTGTTTGTCACGCTTGAGGCGCAGGCAAACTGGAAAGTCCTGCTGGATGGGGTGATCGACGGCCAGCTTGACGGCGCTCATATGCTCGCAGGCCAGCCGCTGGCGGCGACCATCGGCTATGGCACCAAAGCGCATATCATCACGCCTTTCTCTATGGATCTGAATGGCAACGGCATCACCGTTTCCAACGACATCTGGGAGCAAATGAAGCCACACATCCCAGTGATGGCAGATGGCCGTCCCCAGCATCCAATCAGCGCCAGCGCTCTTGCCCCCGTTGTTGAAGACTACAAAAACCAGGGTGTGCCCTTTAAAATGGGCATGGTGTTCCCGGTTTCGACCCACAATTACGAGCTGCGCTACTGGCTGGCCGCCGGTGGTCTGGAACCCGGCTACTACTCCCCCGAGGATGTCACCGGCCAGATTGGCGCCGATGTTTTCCTCAGTGTCACCCCTCCGCCCCAGATGCCCTCCACCATGGAGGCCGGCACCATTTTTGGCTACTGCGTTGGCGAGCCCTGGAATCAGCAGGCTGTGTTCAAAGGCATCGGTGTGCCTGTGGTCACCGATTATGAACTGTGGAAGAACAACCCCGAAAAGGTCTTTGGCATTTCAGCCGAATTTGCCGCAGAAAACCCCAATACCACCATCGCCCTGACCAAGGCGCTGATCCGCGCCGCGATCTGGCTGGACGAAGACAATAACGCCAACCGCGCCGCAGCGGTCGAGATGTTGTCGCGGTCCGAATATGTGGGGGCCGACGAGGCCGTTATCGCCAATTCGATGACGGGCACCTTTGAATATGAAGAAGGCGACATCCGCGACGTCCCCGATTTCAACGTCTTTTTCCGCTACAATGCCACCTACCCCTTCTATTCGGATGCAATCTGGTACCTGAGCCAGATGCGGCGCTGGGGCCAGATCGCCGAGCCCAAGTCGGATGAGTGGTTCTTTGATACCGCCAAATCTGTCTACCGCCCGGACATCTACCTGCAGGCCGCACGCCTGCTGGTGGATGAGGACCTGGCGAATGAGACTGATTTCCCCTGGGACAGCGATGGTTTCAAGGCACCAACCCCGGCGTCAGATATCATCGACGGCATTGCCTACGACGGCCGCACGCCCAATGCCTATCTCGACAGCCTGCCAATCGGTCTCAAAGGCACCCAGACAATTTCCGGATCCAAAATCCTGAACTAACGCCTCAGCCCGCCGCATCTGATGCTGCGGTGGGCCTCTCTTTTGCACATTCCTCCAGATCATAGGCCCCGCAATGACCGCCATTGACCCAGATACACTCGCCGCAGAAGCCCGCCGTGCCCGCCTGTTTACGCGGATCAACAAGGCAGACGCCTGGTTCCAAGTGCTGGGGATCGCCTGGCTGACACCGGTTCTGAAAGCCGCCGCAGGGGACAACCCCAGGGCGCAGATCTCCGAGATCTGGCGCTTGCTGGGGGTTCCTCTGCTGGCCATTGCCATCTTTATCGGAGCCTGGGCCACGCTGGCGCCCAAGGTGCAAACCTCGCTTGGCGCCATTCCCGGCCCGGCGCAGGTCTGGGAGCAGGTTGGCAACCTGCATGCGGATGCGCTGCGCGAAGGCGAAAAGGCTGCGGCCTTTTATGAACGTCAGGATATCCGCAACGCCAAGCTGATCGCCGAGGGCAAATCCGACAAGGTGCGCGACCGCATCTATACCGGCAAACCCACCTATTATCAGCAGATCTGGACCTCGATCAAAACCGTGTTCTTTGGCTTTCTGATCGGATCCGTGATTGCCATTCCACTGGGGATCATGGCCGGACTGTCGCCCACTGCCAATGCCGCCATCAACCCGATCATTCAGATCTTTAAACCGGTCAGCCCGCTGGCCTGGCTGCCGATTGTGACCATGGTTGTCTCGGCGGTTTACGCCACCAATGACGGTATGTTCTCAAAATCCTTCCTGGTCTCGGCGATCACCGTCACGCTCTGTTCGCTCTGGCCCACCCTGATCAATACAGCACTTGGGGTGGCCTCCATCGACAAGGATCTGATCAGCGTCTCCAAAGTGCTGAAGATGAGCACCTATTCCAAGATCACCAAGCTGGTGCTGCCCTCGGCGCTGCCGCTGATCTTCACCGGGCTGCGCTTGTCGCTGGGGGTTGGCTGGATGGTGTTGATCGCCGCTGAAATGCTGGCGCAGAACCCTGGCCTTGGCAAATTTGTCTGGGATGAATTCCAGAACGGCTCGTCACAGTCGCTGGCCAAGATCATGGTTGCCGTCTTTACCATCGGCATCATCGGCTTCCTGCTGGATCGGGTGATGTATGCCCTGCAGTCCATGTTCACCTTCACAGAAAACCGGTGAGTCCAATGAGTATCCTCAAGTTCGAGAACGTCTCCAAGAGCTTTGGTCAGGGCACCAACCGGGTGGATGTGCTGAAAGACATCAACCTCGAGGTCAGTGAGGGCGAGTTTGTCGCCATCCTCGGATTTTCCGGCACCGGGAAATCCACCCTGATGAACCTGGTTGCCGGGTTGGAAATGCCTGACACCGGCAGCGTCACCTTCAAGGGCGCGCCCATCACCGCCCCCGGCCCCGAGCGCGGACTGGTGTTCCAAAGTTACTCGCTGATGCCATGGCTTACCGTGGGCGGCAATATCGGCCTGGCGGTGGATGCGGTCTTTCCAAAACTGTCGGCTTCTGAACGCCAGGCCAAGATCGACCACTACGTCGGCATGGTTGGCCTCTCCCATGCCACCACCCGTCGCCCCGCCGAGCTGTCCGGCGGTATGCGGCAGCGGGTTTCCGTGGCCCGCGCCCTGGCGATGAACCCGGAGATGTTGCTGCTGGATGAGCCGTTAAGTGCGCTGGATGCGCTGACGCGGGCTAATCTGGCGGATGAGATCCTGGAGATCTGGGAGCAAGAGAAAAAGACCTGCATTCTGATCACCAATGACGTGGACGAAGCTATTTTGCTGGCCGACCGCATCGTCCCGTTGAACCCGGATGGCACCCTGGCTGATCCGGTCACCGTCAACATCCCGCGCCCACGCGATCGCGGCGCCATGAATGACGATGCAACCTTCAAGGCGCTGCGGGCCAAGGTCACCAAATATCTGATGGATGTGGGCATCGCCGCCAAAATCGAGGAAACCCGCCTGTTGCCCGATGCCACCCCCATCCATGGTGTTCCTGCCGCCCTGTCCAAAGCGCAACAAACCATGCTGAAAGAGCGCTATCTGGTGTTTTCACAGCTGCACAAGGTCTACCCAACCCCCAAGGGTCCGCTGACCGTGGTGCAAGATTTTGACCTGAAGGTAAAGAAGGGTGAATTCATCAGCCTGATCGGCCATTCCGGCTGCGGCAAATCCACGGTTTTGACCATGGCGGCGGGGCTTAACCCGATCTCCAAGGGCGGCATCCGACTGGATGGCAAACATATCGAAGGCGCCAACCCCGAACGCGCGGTGGTGTTTCAGTCGCCGAACCTGTTCCCCTGGCTGACCGCCAAGGAAAACGTCTCTATTGGGGTGGATAGGGTCTATCCAAGTGCCAGCCAGGCAGAGCGCCAGGATGTGGTGGAATACTATCTCGAACGGGTTGGCCTGGCCGACAGCATGGATAAGCAGGCCTCGGGTCTGTCCAACGGTATGCGCCAGCGCGTTGGCATTGCACGGGCCTTTGCCCTGTCCCCCAAACTGCTGCTGCTGGATGAACCCTTTGGCATGCTCGACAGCCTGACCCGCTGGGAGTTGCAAGAGGTGCTGATGGAGGTCTGGTCGCGCACCAAAGTAACCGCGATCTGCGTCACCCATGATGTGGACGAGGCAATCCTGCTGGCCGACCGGGTGGTGATGATGACCAATGGCCCACAGGCCACAATTGGTAAAATCACCGAGGTCAACTTGCCCCGCCCGCGCACCCGCAAGGCGCTGCTGGAGCACCCCGATTATTATAACTACCGCGCCGAGGTTCTCGACTTTCTGGAAGAATACGAGCACGGCGCCAAACCCAAATCAAAACCCACAAACATCGCGGCGGAGTAAGACATGACCCAGAAACTTGTTGTTATTGGTGCGGGCATGGCATCTGGCCGCGTGTTGGAACATCTCTTTGAGGGTAACGCTGATTTTGACGTCACCCTGTTCAACGCCGAAGAGCGCGGCAACTACAACCGGATCATGCTGTCGCCGGTGCTGTCGGGTGAAAAAACCTATGAGGATATCGTCACCCATGACGCCGACTGGTATGAGGCCAACAATGTGACCTGCCACTTTGGCACCCATGTCACCGCCATTGACCGCCAGGCCAAAACCGTCACCAGCACCAAGGGCACGACTTCCTATGACAAACTGCTGATCGCCACCGGCTCGGCGCCCTTTATCATTCCGGTGCAGGGCAAGGACCTGCCCGGCGTCATCACCTACCGCGATCTGGACGACACCAATGCCATGATCCAGGCCGCAGAGACCGGCGGCAAGGCCGTGGTCATTGGCGGCGGGCTGTTGGGGCTGGAAGCCGCCGCCGGCCTGGCCGAGCGCGGCATGGAGGTGACCGTGTTGCACCTGATGGGTCATCTGATGGAGCGCCAGTTGGACGAGGCCGCCGGATTTCTGCTGCGACGCGATCTGGAAAAGCGCGGCATCACGGTGAAATGCCGCGCCTCTACCGCTGCCATCCTCGGCACCGACAAGGTCGAAGGTGTGCTGCTGGAAGATAACGAAGGGCTGGAGGCCGATCTGGTGGTCATGGCCGTAGGCATCCGCCCCGAAACCCGTCTGGCCACCGACGCCGGGCTGGAGGTGGCGCGCGGCATCGAGGTTGGCGCTCAGCTGCAGACCTCGGACCCCGATATCTTTGCGGTTGGCGAATGTGTTGAATTCGACGGTCAGCTCTTTGGCCTGGTGGCGCCGCTTTATGACCAGGCAAAGGTGCTGGCCCATAGCCTGATGGAGACGCCTGCGGTTTTCACCCCCAAGGAGCTGTCGACCAAGCTGAAGGTGACCGGCTGTGATTTGTTCAGCGCCGGGGATTTTGCAAGTGGCGAAGGCCGCGAAGACATCGTGTTCCGTGATCCCGCCCGTGGCGTCTACCGTCGCCTGGTGATCGAAGACGACTGTATCGTCGGCGCGGTGATGTATGGCGACACCGCAGATGGCAACTGGTTCTTTGGCCTGATCCGCGACAAGACCGATATCTCGGATATGCGCGACACGGTGATCTTTGGCCCCGCCTATCAGGGAGGCGCCCCCTCGGACCCGCTCTCAGCCGTTGCAGCCTTACCGCGTGACGCGGAAATCTGTGGCTGCAACGGCATTTGCAAAGGACAGATCGAGGATGCAATTGCCGCTGGCGCCACAGATATCGGAGCGTTGCGCAGCCAGACCAAGGCTTCGGCCTCTTGTGGAACCTGCACCGGGCTGGTGGAACAGGTGCTCTCCGTCACTCTGGGGGATGACTTTGTCCTGCCAACCGCCCAGCCTGTCTGTGGCTGCACCGATATGACCCACGAAGATCTGCGTCGCATGATCAAAAGCCAAGAGCTGAAATCCCTGCCCGCAGTCTGGCAGGCCTGCGATTGGAAAACCCCCTGTGGCTGCCATGTTTGCCGCCCGGCGCTGAACTTCTACCTATTGGCCGACTGGCCGCTGGACTATGAAGACGATCCACAGTCGCGTTTTGTAAACGAGCGCAAACACGCAAATATCCAGAAAGACGGCACCTTTAGCGTGGTTCCACGCATGTGGGGCGGCATCACCACCCCGGATGAGTTGCGCGCCATTGCCGATGCGGCGGAGAAATACGCGGTGCCCACGGTCAAGGTCACCGGCGGTCAGCGCATTGATCTCCTGGGCGTCAAAAACGAAGATCTGCCCGCGATTTGGCATGATCTGAACCAGGCTGGCATGGTCTCGGGGCATGCCTATTCAAAGGGGCTGCGCACGGTGAAGACCTGTGTTGGTACCGATCACTGCCGTTTTGGCACCCAGGACAGCACCGGGCTGGGCATCCAATTGGAAAAGGCGCTTTGGGGCTCATGGACGCCGCATAAGCTGAAGCTGGCGGTGTCTGGTTGCCCACGCAACTGCGCCGAAGCCACCTGCAAGGACATTGGCATTGTCTGCGTCGACAGCGGTTATCAGATCAGCATTGGCGGCGCTGCCGGCATGGATGTGCGCGAGACCTCGCTGCTGTGTCAGGTGGCAACCGAGGCAGAGGTCATGGATGTGGTCAAGGCCGTCACGCAGTCCTATCGCGAGAACGCCAGATATCTGGACCGGATCTACAAATGGATGGACAAGGTCGGGCTTGACTGGATCCAGGCGCAGATCGCTGATCTCGATACCCGCGCTGCGCTGGTGGCCCGGTTTGATCTGTCACAAACCATCTACCGTAAGGACCCCTGGGCGCAGCATGTTGCCAAATCTGCCCCCTATACCCCCCTTGCCAATCTCACGCTGGAGGCCGCCGAATGAGCAACTGGATCGATATCGCCGCCCTGGAAGAGGTGCCCCAACGCGGGGCGCGTCTGGTGAAAACCCCGCATGGCTGCGTTGCCATCTTTCGCACCGCCGGGGATGAGGTCTTTGCGCTCGACAATGCCTGCCCGCATAAAAACGGCCCCTTGGCCGATGGTATCGTGCATGGCAAGGCCGTGACCTGCCCGCTGCACAACTGGGTCATCTCACTGGAGACCGGCGCTGCGCAGGGCGCGGATGAGGGGCAGGTTGCCACCTATCCCGCCAAGGTCACCGGGGGCCGCATTCTGCTGGATGCCGATTTCCTGCAACAGCGAGCTGTCGCATGACAGGCCGTCAGGATCTGAACCAGACCCTAACTCAGGCCGCAACCGCAGCCCTGACCCGGACCACCTGTCCCTATTGTGGCGTCGGCTGCGGCGTGCTTGCCGGGGCGGATGGCACCATCAAAGGCGACCCCGAACATCCCGCCAACTTTGGGCGGCTTTGTTCAAAAGGCGCCGCCCTGGGCCAGACTATTGATCTTGAGGGGCGGCTTCTGACACCCCGGATCAAAGGCCAGGATGCCACCTGGGACGAAACGCTTGACCTGATGGCAGATAAATTCAGCACAGCCATTCGGGACCACGGCCCCGACAGCGTTGCCTTCTACATCTCGGGACAGTTGCTGACCGAAGATTATTATGTCGCCAACAAGCTGATGAAGGGCTTTATCGGCGCGGCAAATATCGACACCAATTCGCGGCTTTGCATGGCCTCATCCGTGGCCGGGCACAAACGCGCCTTTGGCAGCGATACGGTTCCCGGCACCTACGCCGATCTGGAAGAGGCCGATCTGGTCGTACTGGTGGGATCAAACCTGGCCTGGTGCCACCCGGTGCTGCACCAGCGCATTGTCGCTGCCAAAGCCGCAAGACCCGGCCTGAAGGTGGTGAACATCGACCCCCGCAAGACCGCAACCACCGCGCTTGCCGACCTGCACCTGCGGATTGTGCCGGATGGCGATGTGGCGCTGTTCAACGGATTGCTGGCCCATCTGGCCGACAGCGGGCAGCTCGACGATGACTACCTGGCAAAGCACATCACCGGCCGCCGCCCTGCGGTCACCCAGGCGCGTCTGGGCGATCCGCTGGAAAGCGGGCTCACCGAGGCGGAACTGGCGCAGTTTTACCAGCTTTGGGCAGGCAGCCAAAAGGTGGTGACGGTCTATTCCCAGGGCGTCAATCAATCGCAATGCGGCACCGACAAGGTCAACGCAATCCTGAACTGCCACCTTGCCACCGGGCGGATCGGCAAACCGGGGTGCGGCCCCTTTTCGGTGACTGGCCAGCCCAATGCCATGGGCGGGCGCGAGGTTGGCGGATTGTCCAATATGCTGGCCAACCACCTGGATATCGAAAACCCCGACCACCGCGCCAGCGTACAATCCTTTTGGCAAAGCCCGACGATCTGCGCCCAGCCCGGGCTCAAGGCCGTCGATCTGTTTCAGGCCTGCGCCAGTGGCAAGATCAAGGCGCTGTGGGTGATGTCCACCAATCCCGCCGTCAGCCTGCCGGATGCCGATGGGGTCGCGGCAGCCATTGCCAAGGTACCCTTTGTTGCCGTCTCTGACATCATGGCGCGCACCGATACTGGCGATCTGGCCGATGTGCTGCTGCCTGCCACCGGCTGGGGCGAAAAGGACGGCACCGTCACCAATTCCGAACGCCGGATCTCGCGGCAACGCGCCTTTCTTGCGGCCCCGGGCGCTGCCCGCCCGGATTGGAAAATCATCTGTGACCTGGCTGCCCGCATGGGCTGGGGCGCTGCGTTTGACTATGCCTCCCCTGCCGAAGTCTTTGCGGAATACGTGGCCCTGTCAGCCGCGACAGCTGATTTTGGCCGCGATCTGGATCTCAGCATCTTTGCCGATGTGGACTACGCGAACCTGCTGCCAACGCAGTGGCCCCAGAACAGCAAACGCTTTTTTGCCGATGGAGGTTTTTTTCACCCCAATGGCAAGGGCCGGATGCTGCCAATCACGGCGCCAGAGCCGATCCGGCGCGCGGGCTTTAACCTCAACACCGGGCGGAACCGCGATCAGTGGCACACCATGACCCGCAGCGGCAAGGCCCCACGTCTGGGGGCGCATCTGGCGGAACCCTATGTGGAGATCCACCCACAGGACGCGCAGGCTCTGTCCCTGTCAGAAGGCGATCTACTGGCGCTGGACAACCGTTTTGGCGGGGCCATTCTGCGCGCCCTGATCACCGACCGCAGCGCGCCGGGTCAATTGTTTGCACCGATGCACTGGACCCGCCAGCAAAGCACGGGCGGCTGCATCAATGCTCTGACCGCCCCGATTGTTGATCCGGTCTCTGGTCAGCCCGCTTCAAAACGTATTCCTGTTGCCGCCAAACGGTTTGACGCCGCCTGGTTCGGCTTTGCCGCCGCCCGCGCGCCGATCCGGCCAATGGGGGCCTATAGCGCTGTCGCCCGCTCCCTAACCGGCTGGCAGGGCGAATTTGCCGGGGCAGAGTCCCCCGACAACTGGCAGGCCCTGGCACAGGATCTGTTGGGTCTTGCGGCCTGCGAGGTGACAGAGATGCAAGACCCCAACCAGGGGCAAACCCGATTGGCCTTTTATCAGGACGGCACGCTGGTCGGCCTGTTCTTTGCCAGCCCCGTGCCGGTGTCATTGGCCCGTGCCTTTGCGATCTCGCTGATTGGTACCCAGACGCCGCCGCTTGCAGCGCTTGCCGGTCGCAGTGGCGCCGACCAGCCGGACCCCGGCACCACCGTCTGCGCCTGTCTGAATGTTGGTATCAATACCCTGCGCGCCGCCATCGCCGCCGGGGCCGCCACGGTTGAGACCCTGGGCCTGGCAACCTGTGCCGGGACAAGTTGCGGCTCCTGCAAGCCGGAACTCGCCAGTCTCATCACGCAGCATTCAATCCCCATGGCCGCCGAATGACCCTGGCTCCCTTTGTTCGCATCATTGCCCAGGGCAAGGGCCGCGCCCGCCCCCTGACCCAGGGCGAAGCGCAGCAGGCCATGACCCTGATCCTGGCGGGCAAGGCCGCCCCGGAAGCCATCGGCGCGCTGTTGATGGTGCTGCGGATGCGCGGAGAGACCGATGCCGAAATTGCCGGTTTCACCGCTGCGCTGCGCCACAACAGGCTTGGCGGAACGACTGACATCCCAGTTGACCTTGACTGGCCCTGCTACGCCGCCGGGCGCAGCCGCGGGGCACCGCTGTTTGCCCTCGCAGCCAAGCTGGTTGCGCAGGCAGGCTACCGGGTTGCACTGCATGGTTGGAACTCTCACCAGGGCACTGTGGCTGATCTGCGCGGCGCCTTGCAGGCAACAGGCATCCTGGGGGATGGGCTGTCCTACAGTGCCCTGGAAGCGCTGAACCCAGCGGCCTTTGAGGTGCTCAAACTGCGCAATATCCTTGGCCTGCGCAGCTGCATCAACACCGTGCTGCGCATGTGGAACCCCTTTGCGGCGCGGGCCTCGGTGCAGGGTGTTTTTCACCCCTCTTACCGAGGCTTGCAATCGCGTGCGGCAACCCTGCTGGGGGATAAAAACCTAACGGTAATCAAAGGTGGCGGCGGGGAATTTGAACGCCACCCGGCCAAGGAGATCACCATCTATGGCCTCCATAACGGTGTTGAGATCGACAGCCGGGCCGCCGCGATCCTGACAGACACACGCCGCCTGCATGACCCAGAGCAGCCGATTGATATTGCCGCCCTCTGGAGCGGCGCGCAGGAGGATCCCTTTGCCAGTGCCACGGTGATCGGCACTGCGGCATTGGCGCTCTGGACCTTAGGCGCCGCACAAACGTTCGACCAGACCACAGCCCTGGCGACCTCCCTTTGGGGCAACCGCCACAGCCAAGACCGGAGACGCCTATGAAGACCTTTTCCCTTTCCCTGCCGCTCCTAAGCCGCCGTATCCTTGCGACCAAAGCAGACAGCCCGGCACCTTGGCTGCGCGCCCTCCGGCGGGGCCTCGCGCGGATCACTGGATTTGCCCCCGGGTTTCTGTCCTTCAGTCAGTTTTCTCCCAGTCTGGCAGGCGTGGTACCCAGATCCTGGCGCCTGGGCCTCGCGGCCCGCAAAACCCCAGATCCGAGCCACCCTGGCCAGCGGGACCGACTGCTCCAGCAGGCCATTGACGGGGCAAGGCCCGGTATGCAGCAGGTGGGATCGGTTGCTCTGGTTGGGGCCGGACCCGGTGCCAAGGATCTGATCACCCTGCGCGGTGCGCAGCGCCTGCAGGAGGCCGATGTGATCTTTTACGACCGTCTGGTTGATCCCGAAATCCTGGACCTGGCGCCTGCCAGGGCAAAGAGGATCTATGTCGGCAAGGCCCCCGGATGCCATCATTGGCCACAGGAAAAGATATCAGAGGCGCTGGTGGCCGTCGCAGGCCGGGGACAGCGCGTTGTGCGGCTAAAATGCGGCGATCCCGGTGTTTTTGCCCGTGGCGCCGAAGAGGTCGATGCTCTGGCTGCGGCGGATATTCCCTATGAAATCATCCCCGGAGTGACAGCCGCCAGCGCCGCCGCTGCTGCGCTGGGTGGGTTTTTGACCGAACGCGGTACCTGCGACACCCTGGTTCTGGCCACGGGTCAGACAGAAAAGGACGCGGGCAATGCCAGATGGATGGCCCAGCTGCAACCCGGCACCCGCATGGCGATCTACATGGGGGTTGGGGCCGCTGGCAACACTGCACGGGCCCTGACCGAGGCTGGTCTGGAGCAGCAGGTTTCCATCGACATCGTCTCGCGTGCCCAGCAAAGGGATCAGGTCATTGCACACTGTCGCGCCTCGACCCTGCTCGACACAATCGAAACCAGCGGGATCTCAAACCCGGCGATCATGTTCCTGACACGTGGCCATGCGCCGGTCTCAGAGCAGCAAAGCTAGTGCAACTGGCTCAGCGCGGGCCAGGTCTCGGTGATCCGGCCCTCTGACAGCACCAGGATTTCGCCAAACTCGGGGATTACCGCCTCGCTTTGGCTGGGGTGCAAAAAGGCAAAGTGATCTACCGGAGAAACCGCGAGCTGCGGACCGGCCCAGACCTCCTGATTGGAGGAACGGCCAAAGACCGCAGAGTAGCCGTATCCATGGGGATAGACAGGGGTGCCTTTCCAGTAGCCGCCATAGATGGCCAGATTGGCGCGGTGGCGCCAGGTCAACAGGGCGCTTAACCCTTCAAGCCCCGGCAGCGGGTTGCTGGCGCGGTATTTCAGGATTGGCGTGGCGATGAACATCGCAGGCTGAAACCCACGGGTTGCGGGACGGGTGAAATCCTGCGGCTTTACCAGCACCGAACCTAACGAGACTTCGCTGACCCCCTGCGCTGGCCCGTAGCGGTCAAAGGTGAGGCTGCCGCCGGTATTGACCAGCGGTGCATTCCCCTCCAGCCCCCCGGACACCGCCCGTTGCTTTAGCAACTCAGCCGCCCCCCGCAGCGCCTGTTCGACCGCTGCTTTAGAGCGGTGGCGCAGCGGTGCCGGCAGCTTGTCCAGATGTGGCTCATAGCCCATCACCCCCTCAAGATGCAGCTCCGGCATCTGCTGGATCTGTGACACCAGCGCGGCAAGCTCTGCCGGTTCAACACCGCCCCGATGCAGCCCCACGTCCAGCTCTATCGCGACCCGCAGGCGGATGCCGCGCGATCGGGCAAGCTCTGCATATTGCTGCGCCCGCAGCACTGTATCAAGCAGCCAGATCACCTGATCCGCGGCCTTTGCCTGCTGCGCCAGAACCCCGGCTGCCGCACCGACGGGCAGGGGTTTCCCCATGAGATGTTCCAGCGTGGGGCGCGCCTGCAGCAGGCTGTGCAGCATGGCCGAAGAAAAGGTCATCACGCCCACAGCGCCAAGCTGCTGCACCGCCAGATCCAGCATCGGCAGCGCGGCCAGTGATTTTGCCACCACCCGCAGCCCGATGCCGGGCTGGGCCCTGCTGCGGGCCAGCGCCAGGTTGGCGACAAAGCGCCCGCGATCCAGCACCAGACAGGGCAGGGTCTGGCCTGCTTGCCGCAACGCCCGGTCCCAAAGCGCAAAATCCGGCAGGCTATCTGCGCCGCCGCTCATGGGCGAAACATCCGGGCCAGGGCGGGGGACAAAAAGCGATCCTTGGGGTCGAGCCGGGCACGTAGCGCATCAAACTTGCCCAGATCAGGATAGAGTTCTTCAAGATCACACCGTTGCAGGCTGTGCAATTTACCCCAATGCGGACGCCCGCCAACGCTGCGAAAAATGGCCTCGCAATCGCGAAAGAACCCGGTGTAATCCTGACCACCATGCATATGCACCGCCACCGAGATCCGGCGGCCATGCTGAAACGGCGACAGCCAGGCGGTATCGCCAGCGGTTTGGCGCACCTCGATCGGGAACCAGACATCTGGGTGGCGCGTTTCAATCAACCTGATGATGTCACGCAGCACCGGTTCGGCGACCTCCGGCGGCAGGTGATATTCCATCTCATTGAACCGCATGGCACGGGTCGAACTGAGCACCTGCCAGCTTTCGCCGACATAGTCTTCCTCCGCTTGCAGCTTCAACATCAGCGCCAGAACCCCACGCTGCAGTTTGGGATGCAGATGGCGCAGGGCGCTGGCGAGCTTCATCACCTGCAACCCCAGTGCATCCAGATCAAGCGGCGATTTGCTCGGCGCCGCCTCGGTCACATCATGGGAGATCTGCACGCCCTTGCCACTATGGGGCAGCAGGAAGAATTCAAAACAGCGATGCGCCGCCCAGTTGTCATGCATCTGCTCCAGCAGCACCTCAAACGGCCGCACCCCAACGCGACGGCGCAGATTGAAGGCGGGCACGGTGTTCAGTTCAATCTCCAGCAGGATCCCCAAAAGGCCCAGACTGACCTGAACCCCCGGCAGATCCTCTGCCGCGATCTCAACCAGCTCACCACTGGCCGATAGCAGCCGGGCACCGGTCATTTCCGCAGAAATGCTGGGTAAGTCACACCCGGTGCCGTGGGTGGCGGTGGACATGGCCCCCGCCAGGGTCTGGACATTGATATCTCCGAGATTGCGGAACCCCTGCCCCTTGGTCTGCAGAGCCGCTGACAGGTCATGCAGCCGGGCATTGGCATTGACCCGCGCCCGCCCCGGTTTGCTCGTCAGCACGGCGGGCGTTTCTATCTGGCTCAGGTCAAGAATGCGCCCGCCCCCCGTCACCAGAGGGGTAAAGGAATGCCCTGCCCCCACGGGGCGCAACACCTTATCGGGAGCTGCCAGAACATCCCGCAGCTGTTCAATCGTGCGCGGTGCCACAACCGCCGCCTCCGAGGTCTCACAGCCAGACCAGTTTTGCCACATCTGCCTCCCCCTTCTTGTTGTTTTCTGACCCGCATTTTGGCCTAGCCTAGTCTAGCCGCAGCCACCGGTGTGCAAACAATGCTGACCATGCGTCAAGCATGCCTCTCTGATGCTGACGAAAGACCACAGGACAAACACCGGTGAAACATTCCCAAAGAGTGGACCAAATCGTCCGGTCTGGCCGGGGCAAAGCAAAAGCCATGGCCTGCTTTGCCCGCCCTTGGGTTAGACCTTCACCCGGTCCGATTTTGGGTCATACATCGGTTTGAGCGAAGCCTCGGCCTGTACCCGCACCCCCATGACCTCAATCTCATAGTTGGAGGCCAGCACCTCCGCTGCCGTCTCGCCCTCGCAGGGCACATAGCCCATGCCAATGGCCGCCCCCAGGGTGTGGCCATAGTTGCCTGAGCAGATATAGCCAACGATCTCACCATCGCGAATGAGCGGCTCATTGTGATAGAGCAGCGGCGCGGGGTCACTCAGTTTGAACTGCAAGAGCCGCGCCTTGGGGCCGGTTTCCTTACGCTCGAGCACCGCGTTGCGGCCAATGAAGGCTGGTTTGTCGGTTTTCACCGCAAAGCCCAGCCCCGCATCAATCACATGATCTTCGCAGGTGATGTCATGGCCAAAGTGGCGAAAGCCCTTCTCGATCCGGCAACTGTCCATCATATGCATACCGCAAAGCTTCAGCCCCATGTCCTGACCGGCGGCGTGCAGGGTCTCAAAGGCATGGCCTGCCATGTCCGCGCTCACGTAGATCTCCCAGCCCAGCTCCCCCACATAGGTGACCCGGTGCACCCGGGCCAGCCCCATGCCCAGCTCGATCTCCTGCGCGGTGCCAAAGGGATTCGCCGCGTTTGAGAAATCATTGGGAGAGACACGCTCCAGCAGCTTGCGGGCATTCGGCCCCATCACCGCCAAGACGCCTTCGCCTGCCGTGACATCGGTGATGACCACGCGATGACCACCGAGATGACGCATCATCCAGGTCTGATCCGCCAGGCGGGTCGCCGCCGGGGTCACCACCAGATAGGCGGTTTCAGAGAGGCGGGTAACGGTGACATCGGCCTCGATGCCGCCCCGCGCGTTGAGGAACTGAGTATAGACGATTTTACCCGCAGGCACCGAAAGGTTGCCACCGCAGACATAGTTCAAAAAGGCCTCAGCATCAGGCCCTTCGACCCGCAGTTTGCCAAAGGAGGACATGTCATACATGCCGATGTTTTCGCGTATAGCCCGGTGTTCGGCGGCCGCGTTTTCAAACCAGTTCTGACGCTTCCAGCTGTATTCATACTCCGGCTTCTGGCCCGCATTGGCGAACCAGTTGGCGCGCTCCCAGCCGCCCAGCTCCCCCATCACCGCACCCTGTTCTTTCAGATGGTGATGGAACGGCGTTCGGCGCACCCCCCGTGCGGTGGCCTTTTGCCGATAGGGAAAGTGATCTGCATAAAGCAACCCCAGCGTCTCTTTGGAGCGTTCAAACAGGTAGTGTTTGTTGCCCTGAAAGGGCTGCATCCGCGAGATGTCCACATCGCCCAGGTCAAAGGGTTTCTGCCCCTCATCCATCCACTGCGCCAGCGCCATGCCGGCACCGCCAGCCGATTGAATGCCAATGGAGTTAAAGCCCGCCGCGACCCAGAAATTATCCATCTCGGGCGCCAGGCCCAGATGATAGGCGTCATCGGGAGTAAAGCTCTCAGGCCCGTTAAAGAAGGTGTGGATCCCGGCCTCGGCCAGCATCGGCATCCGGTTGCAGGCGTTTTCCAAGATCGGCTCAAAATGGTCAAAATCCTCCGGCAGCTGGTCAAATTCAAAACTGTCCGGGATGCCTGTCATCGCCCAGGGTTTGGCATTGGGTTCAAAAGCGCCCAGCAGCATCTTGCCCGCATCTTCCTTGTAGTAGGCGCATTCATCCGGCACCCGCAGCACCGGCATCTGGGTCAGGCCCTTGATGGCTTCGGTGACAATGTAGAAGTGTTCGCAGGCATGCAGCGGCACATTGACCCCCGCCATACGGCCAACCTCGTGGCCCCACATGCCAGCACAGTTCACCACCATATCAGCAGAGATATGGCCCTGATCCGCGCCATCGTCGCTGATCCAATCAACGCCCGTCACCCGGCGGCCAGTCTTTGACAGGCCGGTGACCTTGATGCGTTCCCTGATCATGGCGCCACGCTGACGGGCGCCCTTGGCCAGCGCCAGGGCAATATTGCCGGGATCGCCCTGACCGTCCTTGGGCAGCCAGACGCCGGCCGTCACGCCGCCAATGTTGAGATGTTCATATTTCGCCTTCACCTCTTCGGGGGAGATTTCTTCGACATCAACGCCAAAGGCCCGCGCCATACCGGCCTGGCGGAAAATCTCTTCGCGGCGTTCCTCCGTCAGGGCCACGGTGATCGACCCGCAGCGTTTAAAGCCGGTGGCGACACCGGTTTCCTGTTCCAGACCGCCATAAAGCTCTTGGCTGTATTTGGCCAATTTGGTCATATTGGCGGTGGCGCGCAGCTGGGCGATCAGACCGGCGGCATGCCAGGTGGTGCCGGAGGTGAGCTGCTTGCGCTCGAGCAGGACCACGTCTTTCCAGCCCAGTTTGGTCAGATGATAGGCAACTGAGCAGCCAATAACGCCGCCCCCGATAATGACCACGCGGGCCTGTGTAGGAAGTTCGCTCATGTCAGCACTCCAAGAGAAACAGGGGTGTCCCTGATTACCACTGCCACCTGATTACCACCGTCAGCCGTCACAAAATGTACCAAATACGTCAGACAGCTTTGGCTATTCTCCGACTTTCAAAAAACTCAACGGCTGATCCGTCCCCAGGCGGCGGCGTTTGCGCAGCACAAAGGGGGTGATCCCAAAGATTGATTTGTACAGCGTGGAAAACCCATTCTGAAACCCACAGGCGAGGCCAATTTCGCGCACAGTCATGGTGGTGTTCAGCAACAGGTTATTGGCCTTGTTCAGCCGCATTTCGCGGTAAAACCCATTTGGTGTGGCGGCCAGATAGGTCCTGAACTTGCGTTCCAGCGAGCGGGTCGAAATCCCCAGCTCGGTCACGATCTCGCCAATGGGCATTGGCTCTTCGATATTGGCCTGCATCAGGCGAATGGCATGGTCCAGATCCCCGTCGCCGGTGATTGTCGGCTTGGCCCCGGAAAAGGGCTGCAACGAAGAAAAGTCCCGCACCTGTTCATGCAGCATGATATTGGCCACGCTCATCTGTGTCGCCGCAGAGGTAAGTCGGCCAATCAACGCCAGCACAATATCGGTGGTGGCCCCCATTCCCGCACAGGTGACAATTGGGCCATCCTCGCTGGCCAGCGCGTGGCTGGACTCGAACAATCCCTGACGTTCACGCAGCAGCGCCGCATTTTCCCAATGGGTGGCCCCTGCCCTGCCCTGATCTTTGAGGTAGCGCGCCGCGGCCTCAGCCAACAGATAGACCTGCGCGCCCCGGCTGGTGTAGCTTTGCAGCACCCGGCCCAGGGACAGCGCCGGATGATCCGGGTCGGTGTTGCCCAGAACAAAGGCAAAATCCGCGTCGGGGCGATCAACATAGGGGTCGGTATTGACCAGCAGACCCGCCCGGCAGGACAGCTGCCCCCCCCGGGCTGAGCGGATGCAGATCCGAAACGGCGGTTGCGCCAGCACCCGGTTGGCGATGCGCAGCGTCTCTGCCACCGCCGACATTTCTGTCAGCACAAAGCCGTCGGCCAGCAGAATATCCACCGTCCAGACGCGCGTCAGCGAGGTCTCGGCGCCTGCTCCCTTTTGCTGTGTCATGCCACGCCTCCCGAGTTTCCATATCTCTGGTTAGATGATCTCGTGTCCGGTCTCGCGCAGCTGGCGGGCCACCTCGGCAATATGGGCGGGGCCAACTTCGCAGCAGCCGCCCACAATTGTAGCCCCCATGGCGACCCAACCCATCACAAATTCCGCATATTCAACCGGTCCCAGGTCCCGCCGTTGCTCCAAGGCGTCTACGGTCGGGGCCTCTTGCAGAAACCCATCGGTGATGCCGACAAACCCATTGGCATAGGCGCCAAACGGCAGGCCAAAGCTCTTGATGATCTCCAACCCGGCACCAATCACCTCGGGGCGGGAGCAGTTGATCAGCACCGCTGCAGGCTGGAACTCTGCGATCAGCGGCGCCAAATCCTGCAGGGCCTCCCCCGAGCGCAGGCGGCTGCCGTCATCGTCCTTCACAGAGACGGCCAGCCAGACCGGCCTGTCTGTCTCCAAACAGCCCATCAGGGCGCCACGCGCCTGTGCGACCGACGAGGCGGTTTCAATCAGAAACAAATCCGCCTTGTCTTTGGTCAGGTGGACCAGTTCCGCAAACAGCCGCTTTGCCTCTTGCAGCGGGATTTTCAAATCGGGTCGATAGCTGGCCCCCAGTGGTCCCAAGGCAACGGCGATACGTCCCGATCCATGGGCATCCCGTGCGGCCTTGGCCTGCGCCATGGCAATGTCCAGCAACGCTTCAAAGCGGTCTTCCAGCCCAGCGCGCACCAGGCGATCCCGGTGCACAGCGTAGGTATTGGCGGTGGCAATGGTCGCCCCGGCAGCAAAATAGTCGCTGTGAACCGCACCGACCAAATCCGGCTGGTCCATCATCACCGAGGTCGACCAAAGCGGCGTTGGCCGATCCCCGGAGCGTTTGACAATTCCCTGGCCAATCGAACCATCCAACAGGGTAATCTGCATGAGCGTCTTCTCTTTTATGATATCAGGACCAGATTACCGGACCCGCCAGGCCCCGTGAGGAAACAGCCAACAGTCCGGTTAACAGCCCGGCCAACAGTGTATCAAACATTGCCTCGCCTTTCGGGTCTTTCGCAAGCCAGCATTGGCAATCAGGCGCGCAGCCTTGCGTTGGTGGGATCCCACAGGGGTTGATCGTCTTGGACCACGGCGCGGCATTTCTCACCGTAGATTTCCACCTCAACCTCGGTGCCCGGCACCGCCAGATCGCGGCGCAAAGTGCCCAGCGCAATCGAGGCATTGACGCGATACCCATAGTCGCCACTGGTTGTCTCACCGACAATCTCCCCATCTTTCCAGATGCAGGACATATAGGGCGCATCGGCATCGCCTGCCTCCACAACCAAAGTCACAAAGATCTTCTTTGGCCCCTGCTGCAACTCATTGCGGATCGCTTCCTTGCCGGGGAAGTCCTGTGGCTTGTCGAGTTTGACAAACCGGCCCAAGCCCCCTTCGAGCAGGGTAAAATCGGTGGAAAGATCGCCTTTCCAGCTGCGATAGCCCTTTTCGATCCGCAGGGAGTTCAGCGCATACATGCCAAAGGGTTTGGCACCACCTGTCAGCAGCGCATCATAGATCGCCGCCTGATGGGCATTGGCGCAATGCACCTCCCAGCCCAGCTCACCCGCATAGGACACCCGCGCCAATAGGGCCGGTTGACCAGCAACCCTGGCGGTCTGGTGGGTCAGCCAGCCAAGGGACAGATCAGCGTCAGAGATCCCGGCAAACAGCGCCCGCGATTGAGGGCCGGTGACGATCATGGTGGCAAAATCAGAGGTCCGGTCGCTCAGCGAGATCGCCGCTGGCAGCGCCTTTTTCAGCACATCAAAATCGTGCCACTGGGCCGATCCTGCGGTGATCATGGTAAAGTGATCCTCAGCGTGACGCAGACAGGACATTTCGGTCAGGATGCGGCCGCGATCATCGGAAAAATACACCAGGTTCATCCGCCCCACCTTGGGCAACCCGCCAGTGACCAGGCCACGCAGGAATTCTGCCGCGCCCTCACCTTCGAGATTGAAGCGCGAAAAGCCCGGCAGATCGAGCACGCCAACTCCATCCCGCACCGCTTCGCATTCTTCCCGGATGCGTTGCTGCCAGGGGCCGGACCGACCCCAGGTCTGGGTGGCCTCTTCGGAGGTATCGTCGCCTGCCTTGGCAAACCAATTGGCACGCTCCCAGCCGTTATAGGCCCCCATCTGACCACCCATCTGCTTGATTTGGTCGTGCACCTGGCTGATCTTTTTATCACGGGCAGCAGGCCATTCGTGATGCGGGAAGTGCATGGCATATTCGTTGCCGTAGACTTCCATGCCTTTCTGGTCGCAATAGTCCTGATCGGTATAATCGGTGTAGCGGCGCGGATCGACCGACCACATGTCCCATTCGGTCTGACCATCCACGATCCATTCCGCCAGAACCTTGCCAGCGCCACCGCCCTGGGCGATACCAAAGGTAAAGACGCAGGCCTCAAAGGCATTGTCGACACCGGGCATTGGGCCAAGCAGTGGCAGGCCATCGGGCGCATAGGGGATTGGGCCATTGATAACGCTGGAGACCCCAGATGTCGCCATCAGCGGCACCCGCTCCATGGCATCGGTAACGATATCCTCGATCCGGTCCAGATCATCCTGCCAAAGCTGGAAGGAGAAATCCTCCGGCATCTGGTCGTCATCCGTCATCCAGTGACCCCGGCAGTTGGGCTCATAGGGGCCGAGGTTATAGCCGTTCTTTTCCTGTCGCAGATAATAAGACACATCCACGTCGCGGATCAGCGGCAGTTTCTTACCGGTCTCTTTGACATGGGCCTCGATCTCATCGATCTGCTCGGTCAGCAGATATTGGTGCGACATCACCATCATTGGCACTGTACGCCCGCCATAGGGCTTGAAGAATTCGCCAACGCGCTGGGCGTAATAGCCCGCAGCATTGACCACATAGTCACATTCAATGTCGCCCTTCCCGGTGTGTACAATCCAGGTCTTGTCTGCCTTCTGGGTCACGCCGGTGGCGGGACAAAAGCGGATGATCCTGGCCCCCATGTCCCGCGCGCCCTTGGCCAGGGCTTGGGTCACCTGTGCGGGGTCGATGTCGCCATCGCTTGGATCCCATAGTACCCCTGCCAGATCATGGGTCTCAAGGAACGGGTAATGCGCCTTGGCCTCTTCCGGCGTCCAGATCTCCATCTCGATGCCCTGGTAGCGCCCCATGGAACAGGCGCGCTCAAACTCCTGCATGCGTTCTTTGCTATGGGCCAGACGGATTGACCCGGTCTGGTGATAGTTCATCGGGTAATCGACCTCTTCGCCAAGGCGGGCATAAAGCTCGGTCGAATAGCGCTGCATGTTCATGATCGACCAGGAGGTCGAAAAGGTTGGCACATTGCCCGCCGCATGCCAGGTGGAGCCCGCCGTCAGCTCGTTCTTTTCCAAAAGCACACAATCGCTCCAGCCCTTCTTGGCCAGATGATAAAGACCAGAGGCGCCAATCACGCCGCCGCCGATAATGACCACACGGGCCTTGGTTGGAAAATCAGACATGTTTGCTCCCTGGCCTTAGTCTTTTTGTAAAACGCCATCGGCGATCTCGTAGAAATCGCCCTTGTCACGCACGAAGATATGTTTCTCGATCCTCAGCCCAGTGGGCGCCTCAACAGCGCCAAGGGCAAAGCTTATGGTGTCCTCGTCATGGGCTTTCCAGAACAGGGAGGAGCCACAACGCCCACAAAATCCCCGTTTGGCCTGCGGGCTGGCTTCAAACCAGCAAACCGGGCCAGTAATCGTCAGCGCGCCGGCCCTGACATAGGCCGAAGACCAGATACCGCCGGATTGCTTGCGGCACTGGCCGCAATGGCACATCGAGGCCCCCTGTGGCTCTGCCGCAGTCTCAAACCGAATATCCCCGCACAGGCAGGATCCTCTGGTCACATGATCCGTCATCACATCCCCTCCACTTGTGGCGTGCTGCTGGCACCAAGAAGCACACCGTAAATAATAAAACACAGCGCCAGACCCCGGCGGATCCAGATGTTGAACACCGCCTTCAGCGCCGCCTTGCCCATCATCATTCCCAGCAGGGTAAAACCGGTATAGCTGAGCGTGGTCAGCACCAGCGCAGTGGGCATGATCACCCCCATCTGCTGCCAGATCGGCACATCCGGCTGCACAAATTGGGAAAAGGCGGCAAGATAGCCAGCCACGCTTTTGGGATTGATCACCGCCACCGCCAGGGCATGGAGATAGACATGGCGTGCGGGACGCTCCACCGCCGGAGTTGGCGTGCTGGCATTGCGCCAGTTGCGCAGACCCAGAAAGATCAAAAACGCTGCGCCGACAAGTTTGGCGATAAAAAATCCGGTTGGCGACGCGGCTATCAAAGCCGTCACCCCCAGTGCCGAGAGCACCAGAAACAACACCGCCTGGGTCAGAATCGCCAGCACCCCAAGCAGCGCCTTGGAAAAGCGCAAGCTCATGCCGTTGCTGATACAATTCACCGCATTTGGCCCCGGAGTGGTCACAAAGACCACCCAAAACACCACAAATATGGTCCAGGCCTCAAAACTCATCGTTCAATAGACCGGCGGCGCGATCACCCAGACCGCAATGGCCGGCTCATCGTAGGGGTTGGCCCACTGGTAAGGCTGATGTTTGATGCGAAAACTGTCGCCAGGCCCAACCGTAAAGGGCTTTGCATCAATCAAAAGATCAAGCCGACCCGAGATCATATAGCCCACTTCCTGCGTCGGACGGTCTGCCGGTTGCTGCATCTTGGAATGGGGTCGAAAAGTAGAATGCACCATCTCAAAATCATCGGTCAGATCCGGAGAGAGCAGCTCTTCGATCAGCCCCTCCTCGCCAGACCCCATGGGCCGCCGTGATCCCGCCCGAACAATATAGCCGTGTTCATGCGCCGGGGCACCCGAATGGGCAAAAAGCATCGACATCGGCACGCCCAGACAACGCGCCAGTTGCCGCAGATCCGAAATCGAAGGCTCCGACAGATCCCGCTCCACCTGGCTTAACCATCCAACCGATTTATCCAGCCTTCCCGCGATATCAGTCAGTGTCCGCCCACGCGCTTTGCGCAGGGCACGAATATCTGCACCCAAAGTAGCAGATTGCGGGGCTTGGCTGGTCACGCCTGACATCTCCATTTGCAATTGTCTTGTGAAATTTTCACCTACTTTTTCACGATGTGCCGGTTTTGTGAAATTTTCAAGGTTTTTTTCACTTCATCTTGCGCCCTACGCAGCGCCAGGCGCCGCCAGAACATGCCGCGCCACAGACCCTTTGCCTTTCACCTTTCCAAAATACCTTGGGGTGAGGCCGCAGGCCGAGGGGCAAAGCCCCTCCTGCCTCACCTACCCCTCACGCCTTGCCAAACACCTGCTGCAAAATCGCAGAGAGGTGGTGCAGATCATCCTGGGTAAAGGCATTTGGTTGGTCACTGTCGATATCAAGAACCGCTATCAACTGCCCCGCAGCATTCCACACCGGTATCACCACCTCAGAACGCGTTGAAGAGGCACAGGCGATATGTCCGGGGAAGGCGTCGACATCCGCAACCAGCTGTGCCTCGCCGCTGCGTGCCGCCGCACCGCAGACTCCGCGGGAAAACGGAATTTGCAGGCAGCCATGCCCGCCTTGATAGGGGCCGATCTTCAAGAGGTCAGGTGCGACAACCCGGTAAAACCCTGTCCAGTCAAATCGTTCATCGCTGTGATGCAGCTCGCAGGCGACAGTGGCCATCAGCGCCACAGTGTCATCCTCACCCTCGGTCAGGGCTGCAACTGTCTTGGACAAGGTTTTATAATCCACAGCCATGTCACCGTCCTTTAAAAGCAGAAGAGGGGGCTTTCTGCCCCCTCTTGCCCCTCCGGGTCAATTCACCCCCGAGGATATTTTTAGCCAAATGAAAATTAGACCAATTCGATGGCAATGGCAGTGCCTTCGCCGCCACCAATGCAGATCGCTGCAATCCCCCGCTTGAGACCCCGCTTTTCCAGAGCGTTCAAAAGCGTCACGATGATACGCGCGCCCGAAGCGCCAATGGGATGACCCAGTGCGCAGGCGCCACCGTTTACATTGACCTTGTCGCGGCTGATGCCCATCTCATGCATGAAGGCCATTGGGACCACAGCGAAGGCCTCGTTTACCTCCCAGAGATCGACATCCTCTACATTCCAGCCAATTGCATCGAGAAGTTTTTTGGCGGCAGGAACCGGCGCAGTGGTGAACCAGCCCGGCGCCTGGGCATGGCTGGCATGACCCAGAATGCGGGCCCGCATGGTGAGGCCCTGGGCGATTGCCGCCTCTTCTGAGGCCAAAACCAATGCGGCAGCCCCATCCGAAATTGACGAGGCATTGGCGGCTGTCACGGTTCCGCCCTTGCGGAAGGCCGGTTTCAGCGTTGGGATCTTTTCGGGGCGGGCATTGCCGGGCTGCTCGTCTGCGGCGCTTGTGGTTTCGCCCCTGCGTGTTTTGATCGTAACACTGGCGATTTCATCTGCAAAGGCACCGCTCTGTTGTGCAGCCAGGGCATTGGAGAGCGACTTCAGCGCATATTCATCCTGTGCTTCGCGGCTGAATTGGTAGTGTTCGGCGCAGTCCTCAGCAAAGGTGCCCATCAGGCGGCCTTTGTCATAGGCATCTTCCAGACCGTCGAGGAACATGTGGTCGATGACCTGGCCATGTCCGATTCGAGCGCCACCGCGCTGATTTGGCAGCAGGTAGGGCGCATTTGTCATGCTCTCCATACCGCCAGCGACAACCGTGTCGGTTTGTCCCAGGGCGATCTGGTCATAGGCGATCATTGCGGCCTTCATCCCCGAACCACACATCTTGTTGAGGGTGGTTGCCGGAACCTCTTCACCAAGTCCGGCGGCAAAACCTGCCTGCCGTGCGGGGGCCTGGCCCTGCCCAGCAGGCAAAACACAGCCCATCAGAACCTCGTCAACCGTCTTGGCCCCTGCCCCTTCCAGCGCCGCCTTGATGGCAACCCCGCCCAGTACGGACGCAGGCAGGGTCTCAAAGACACCCTGGAATCCACCCATAGGAGTTCGCGCCGCACCGGCAATCACTACATTTTTCATCAGATCTTCCTCCAATCGTCGCCAATAAACATACTGAATGCTAAGGATTGAGGTCTAGACTGGTATAAATACGTTGAGACAACTTCCTGGGGGATCACTATGAGCCTGACAAGTACAGAGGCCAATGGTGCACAGATTGTGACTGTAAATGCGGATCGCATCGATGCAGCCATGGCCATTCAATTCAAAGAAGACATGCGGTCGGAGACCGAAAGCGGACCTGATCGCGTCATTCTGGATCTGTCATTGGTGCAGTTCATCGATTCCAGCGGACTGGGCGCCATTGTTGCCGCAATGAAGCAATTGGGGCGGGACCGTCGTCTGGATCTGGCTGGCCCCACACCGATGGTTGAAAAAGTATTTCGCCTGACGCGCATGGATACAATTTTCAATCTCTACGCCTCTTTGAATGACGCCGTCAGTGCAAACAAACCCTGAGTTCTGTCCAACCTACCGCATAGGGGCGGGAAGCGAGAAATGAATGGCTGAGACTTTTGCATGTTCGTTCAAAGCAACCGAACAAGGCGCTAGATCCTGTATCTCGGCGGTGATGCAAGGGCTGCGAGATATTGATTTGCCCCTGGACCGGGCCGGTGATGTGCAAATTGCCCTGGCAGAGGCTGTAAACAATATCGTAGAGCACGCCTATTTTGACATCGAAGACGGCGAGATCTCTATCCAGTGCGATCTGTCACCGGAGGAACTGCAAATTCGCATCAGCGATACCGGCCCGCCACTCCCCGACGGCCAGCTGCCCGTCGGCCTGCCCGCTGATATCAGTGGCCCCTTGGAGACGCTGCCCGAGGGGGGCTTTGGCTGGCATCTTATCCGCGAACTAACCTGTCGCCTGCATTACGAAAGACAGGCTGGCAGCAACCAACTGTCGTTGTTTTTTGATATGCCGACCAAGCAAACTTAGCTGATGAGGCCCACAAGGGGGCCTTGGCCAAGTCGAGTGATTCACGGTGCAATCAACGCCGTAAAAGCGCCGCATTTCCGGCGCAGTCTCGCCTCAGGTCTCATGTATTGATTAACGCGTAGCTGTCATAGCTTCTCCTGGCGTCGGACATCTAAGCCCCCACCGATTGTGCGACGCCAGGGACACTCTGCCCGCGGACCTCCTCAAATCGTCGAACCTGTGGCGCTGCGTATCATCCGCAGCGGTTTTGCCCCCTTGGACCAGGCCCCACAAGCGCGGCAGAAAATTTCATTGTCATTTCAATCAGGATCACTACCTTGCCGGGCAACCCAACAGGAGTGGTCAATGCGCGACTTTCAATCCCCCGGACGCTCTGCCGTCTTTGCCCAGAACGGTCTCTGTGCGACCTCTCACCCGCTGGCGGCTGGCGCAGCAATTGATGTGCTAAGACGCGGTGGAAACGCCATGGATGCCGCCATTGCCGGGGCTGTTCTGCTGGGGATATGCGAGCCACAAATGACCGGAATTGGCGGCGATTGCTTTGTGCTCTTTTCGCGCGGTGGCAGCGATGAGATCCAGGCCGTAAATGGATCGGGGCGGGCACCGGCCGCAGCCTCGGCCCAGGCACTGCGGGATCAGGGCCTGACCAACGTCCCTTTGAAAAGCGCCGATGCGGTCACCATTCCCACCGCGATCGAAACCTTTTGCCATCTCGCAGAAACCGAAGGCAAACTGGGCCTGGATGCCCTGCTTGCCCCGGCCATCCACTATGCAGAGACAGGCGTCCCGGTTGCACCACGTGTTGCCTTTGACTGGGCAAATAGCGCCGACACGCTGCAGGGCTCGGCCCGCGGGACCTACCTTTTTGATGGCAAGGCTCCGAAGGTTGGCCAGATCTTTCGCGCCCCCGGTCAGGCCGAAGTCCTGCGCCGCATCGCCAGGGATGGCCGTGATGCCTTTTACACCGGTGAAATCGCCGAAGACATGGTTGCGACACTTCAGGCCGCGGGGGGCCTGCACCAGGTCGCAGATTTTGCAACCGCAGCCTGCGACCGGGTCACCCCTGTTTCCGCCGCCTACAAAGGGATTGATCTGGTTGAGCACCCACCCAACGGTCAGGGGGCAACTGCCTTGCTGATGCTCAATATCCTATCACATTTTGACATCGCGGCCCTGGACCCTCTTGGCGCTCAGCGCGCCCATATCGAGGCCGAGGCCGCCAAGCTGGCCTATGATGCGCGCAATCGGTTCCTCGCTGACCCCGCACATATGCAGCGGCTCGACCATATGCTGGCACCCGAAACCGCCAGCCGCCTTGCTGCGCTGATCGACCCAAAACGCGCCATGCCCGCAGCCGCTCCGCTTACCGAAGCCATCCATAAGGACACCATCTATATCACCGTGGTGGACAGGGATCAGATGTCGGTCTCGCTGATCTACTCGATCTTTCATGGCTTTGGCTCGGGGATTGCCTCAGACAAATTTGGCATCCTGCTGCAAAACCGGGGGGCCGGCTTTACCCTTCAGCAGGGTCATCCAAACGAGCTGGCGGGCGGCAAGCGCCCGATGCACACCATCATCCCCGGCATGCTGCGCCAAAAGGGCCGCGTGATGATGCCCTTTGGCGTGATGGGCGGGGCTTACCAGCCCAATGGCCATGCCCGTTTTGTGTCAAACCTGCAGGACTTTGGCATGGATGCCCAAACCGCCATTGATAGCCCGCGCAGCTTTTCGGATGGCGGTATGCTCAACCTCGAGCGTGGCTACAGTGACCAGGTTCGCCAGGAGTTGAGCGACCTGGGCCACAGGGTCCAGACCCCAACCACGGCCATTGGCGGTGCCCAGAGTATCAGGATCCACGCAGATGGCCTGCTGGAAGGCGCCAGCGATCCGCGCAAGGATGGCTGCGCCCTCGGCTATTAGGCCTCTGGCTGCCAATCAGAAGACTATCGAGGGAACGCACCCGCGCCGGACCTTTTTTGGTCCGGCGCCAGGCCCAACGCTTGTCAGGCTGGCGCAGCCAGATCTGCAACAAGGGGCGGGAGCCCCACCCTGGCAGAGGGGACTGCCAGTCAAAGTTTCAACTGCGCGTGATAAAATACGGGGGGGGCTCAGTTGAGCTGATACTGCAAGGCGTAGGCCGCCCCATCAAACCGGTCAAACATCTCTGGCAAATCAGGGTGGCTGATTGGTTCACCGGAATAATCCGCAACCAGATTCTGCTCCGAGACATAGGCCACATAGTAGGTCTGATCATTCTCTGCCAGCAGATGATAGAACGGCTGGTTCTTCACCGGCCGACTTTCCTCGGGAATGGATTCATACCACTCTTCCGTGTTCTCGAACTCTGGATCGACATCAAAGACCACACCGCGAAACGGGTGTTTTCGGTGACGGACGACCTGTCCCAAATTGTATTTTGCGCGTGTTCTTAGCATTGGCAGACTGTCTCCGTGACTTGTTACTAACGTAAAACGCTGGCAGATGTCCAACTGTTGAAGCAAATTTTCGAGGAAACAGTCTGTGAACCTGGCCGTAACAGTGCTTGAAATTACCGCCCCCGTTTTCCTGCTTGCCGGGGTCGGTTTTGCCTGGGTCAAGCTCGGGTTTGAATACCGCATTCAGTTTGTCACCCGGCTGGCCATGACCCTTGCAGTGCCGGCACTGATCTTCACCGCGCTGATGAAAACCGAGCTCGACAAGTCTGCGCTCGGGCTCTTTGTCGTCGCTGCCATTTTAGGCCATTTGCTGCTGGCTCTGGTTGGAGCAGTGTTGATCAAAACAGGGGGCCTGAACCGGCAAACCTATTTGGCACCTTTCATTTTTGGCAATACCGGCAATCTCGGCATCCCCCTGGCGCTGTTTGCTTTTGGCGAGGCTGGCCTCGGCTATGCGGTGGCCATGTTGGCCGTATCGGCGGTATTGTCCTTTACCCTCGGCCTGTCCTTGGTGGCGGGCAAGGGTGGCGGCGGCAAGGCCCTGCGCGAGCCGATGGTCTGGGCCACATTGCTGGGCGCGCTCTTTCTGTGGCAGGATTGGCAGACCCCTCGGTTTTTGACCAATGCGCTGGACCTCATTGGCCAGATGGCCATTCCCATCATGCTGATAACACTGGGCGTGGCCATCGCCCGGTTGACGCCGGGGAAAACCGGGCTGGCGGTTTTGCTGTCTTTGGCCAAGCTTTGCGCCAGCGTGGCCATTGGCTGGGGATTGGGATGGGCCTTTGGCCTCGACGAGATCGCCTTTGGCGTGTTGGTGCTACAACTGGCCACCCCCGTTGCCGTCACCTCCTATCTGCTGGCCGAAAAATTCGGCGCCGACGCAGAGGCAGTTGCCGGGCTTGTGGTGGTCTCGACCCTGATGGCGATTGCTGCCCTGCCGCTGGTGCTGTCACTTTTGATTGATTTGTGATTTTCACGGATGCCCAAACACGCTAGAATGGCAAAAAAACATAACAATAGGCAGAGGCAATGAGCAGAATCATCGTCGTACTCGCCCTTCTTCTGGTCGTCGCATCCTGCGGAGGTGGTCCCAATACGCCCCCCCGCAATCTGGAAAACGCGTGCGCTATCATCAAGGAGCGGCCCAAATACCTGAACGCCTTTCGCGCCACCGAGCGCCGCTGGGGCGTGCCCATCCATGTGCAAATGGCCACCATCCATCAAGAGAGCGCCTTCCGTGGCAATGCCCGTACCCCGCATAAATACCTGCTGGGAGTAATCCCCATGGGGCGGCAATCCAGTGCCTATGGCTATGGCCAGGCCCTGGACGCCACCTGGGCTGATTACAAACGCGATACCGGGCGGCACCGGGCCAGGCGCGACCGGATTGAGGATGCCGCCGATTTTATGGGTTGGTATATGAACACCAGTCTGGAGAAAAACGGCATCCAGCTTTATGACGCGCGCAACCAGTATCTGGCCTATCACGACGGTCACACGGGTTTTGCTCGCGGGACCTACAAGTCAAAAACCTGGCTGCTGCGGGTCGCCAGCAAGGTCGAGGCCCGCTCGCAGATGTACCAGGCCCAGCTTGCCACCTGCCGCCGCGCCCGCTGACCCTCTCAAACACTAAGCCGCCGTTCTCCGGACTGCAGAGAATGGCGGCTTAGCGCCCACTTTAGTGGGCCATCATTTCGGCTGCGATCTCTGCTCCGCTCAACGCGGCTGGGAAATATGTCGGCCAATTGGTAACTTCTGTCAGCAATTCAGCGCGATCATCACCCCAGTAAAGATGATAGTGGTCAGCCTTGGTTGGCGCAATCTTGTGGTCGCTGAACTGAATGAACCGAGGCGCAGCTTCGTCGCCGCCCGATTTTTCAAAAATGAAGCGCACACCTTGATTGCCGGATTCATAGGTCAGGATTTCATATCCATCTTCCGCGTACTGCCCCTGTACGGGCTGGCCGTCCCGGAAGAACGTCACGCTGGAACCGTCTATCAAGATACGCTCCACATCTGTTTTGTAGCCGAGCTCGTAGTAGGCACGGTACTCCTCAGCGGTCTTTTCTCCATTTTCGGCTTTGTGGTCCATGACAGCATCCAAAGTGCCGTCTTGCAGGAGTGGGTAAAGTGACTGCCAGTCGCCCACCCAGTCTGACAGGCTGCGGGCTTGCACTGCAGCCGCGTCGACCAGGGATGGCCCCACGTCCTTATGGGAGTGTGTATGGGTGTCTGTCGTGGTGGAATTTGCCGCTGTTTGGGCCATTGCCTGCGTCGACGTTACGATCAGCGCGCCAAGTGCAATGACGCCAACGCGTTTGAGAATTGTCTGTTTCATGGGAAGGTTCCTGCCTTTGCTGTATATTATGATATATCATAACACATCGATCATCTATCTTTCCCTGATGAACTTGGCAAGACGCACTGTCACCTAACCGCCAAGATTAAGCCCGCTCCTCACTGAACACTTGAAAACACTCATTGCCCTCGCCGGAGCAAATGTCGGAAATGTCCTGCGATTTCAACGGGTCGCTGCTAGGGTGAATTTCCACCACCACCGGAGCTGAACAGGGTTGAGGGCAAACGCATCCCCGTTTCCAACGCACCAAGGATCACCGTGGTCTTGCCCCCGGCCCCGTCATGCACCACCCATTTACGCAGCTCTACCGGTTCGTCCGTGAACATCAGCTCCAGACTGCCGTAGTCGGGGTTTTCCGGATCCTGAGCCTGCACCACGGTCGAGGTGCCGTCAAAGCCGTGGCCGACAACCATATTGGCCTGATCCAGATCGACCCGCTTGGCCAGGATGATCGACAGCGGCGTGCGCTTCAGCGGGAAGGTTTCGGGAGGTTGGTTCGATTTGGGATCATGGATCCGCACAGACCCCGACCCGGCCACAACAGTACCCCCATCCGTCCCGTCATATTCAAACCGCATCCGGCCCGGACGGTGCAGATACAGCTTACCCGTGGTCAGCGATCCATCATCATTGATCTGGGTAAAGCTCGCCGTTGCGGTCTTCATCTCGTTTAGATAGCCGGAAATCTCAGCCAGGCTCAGCTTACCCTCAGCCCAGGCCAGGGTGCCGGACATCGAAGCAGTGACGCCCAGCGCCAGGACATAAAGAAGTTTTTTCATAAGAGTTAGATAAGCCTTGAAGCGTAAAAGAAAAGAGGTCGCCCCATATACGGGCCGACCTCGCGATTTCTTGCTTAGAGCACGTCGGTTTTCACCCAGCCTTACTGTTCCGGCACCAGAATTTCCCGTTTGCCCACGTGGTTGGCCGGGGAGACCAGCCCCTCGTCCTCCATCTGCTCCACCAGCCGGGCGGCCTTGTTATAGCCGATGGCCAGCTTGCGCTGAATGTAAGAGGTCGAACACTTGCGGTCTTTGATCACGATCTGCACCGCTGAATCATAAAGCGCATCTTCGCCCGTGGTGTTGCCGCCGGTATTCAGCCCCAGAACCGCGTCGATGTTTTCGGCCTTGTCGTCATCCGGGCCCTCCACCACGCCGCCCATATATTCAGGCGGACCAAACTGTTTCAGGTGGTTCACCACCTCTTCGACCTCTTCATCCGACACAAAGGGCCCATGGCAGCGGGTAATTTTGGCGCCGCCCGCCATATAAAGCATATCGCCCATGCCAAGCAGCTGTTCAGCCCCCATTTCACCCAGAATCGTGCGGCTGTCGATTTTGGAGGTCACCTGGAAGGAAATCCGGGTGGGGAAGTTGGCCTTGATCGTGCCGGTGATCACATCCACCGAAGGACGCTGTGTGGCCATGATCAAATGGATCCCAGAGGCCCGCGCCATCTGCGCCAGACGCTGGATGCAGGCTTCGATTTCCTTGCCCGCCACCATCATCAGATCAGCCATCTCGTCAACGATAACCACGATATAGGGCAGCGCCTCGGGGGCGAATTCATCCGTCTCGAACACGGGCTCGCCGGTGTCATCGTCAAACCCGGTCTGCACGGTGCGGCTGAACATTTCGCCCTTGGCCAGCGCTTCCTTCACGCGGCCATTGTAGCCGGCAATGTTGCGCACACCCATCTTGGACATCTTGCGGTAGCGATCTTCCATCTCGCCCACCACCCATTTCAGGGCAACAACCGCCTTTTTCGGATCGGTCACAACCGGCGAAAGCAGATGCGGGATGCCGTCATAGACGCTCAGTTCCAACATCTTTGGATCAATCATGATCAGGCGGCATTCATCCGGTGACAGCTTATACAGCAGCGACAGGATCATGGTGTTGATTGCCACCGATTTACCAGAACCCGTGGTCCCCGCGATCAGCAAGTGAGGCATCTTGGCCAGATCGGCCACCATGGATGACCCACCAATATCCTTGCCGAGCGCCAGCGGCAGGTTCTGCGTTCCATCGCCATAATCCCGGCTCGACAGGATTTCGCGGAAATTCACCATCTCGCGCTTTTCATTGGGCAGTTCGATGCCGATGACCGTGCGCCCAGGCACGGTAGACACCCGCGCCGACAGCGCCGACATCGACCGGGCAATATCATCCGACAGACCAATCACGCGGCTGGCCTTAAGACCCGGCGCCGGTTCCAGCTCATACATGGTGACAACAGGACCGGGGCGCACCGAGACGATCTCACCTTTGACGCCATAGTCATCCAGAACCACTTCCAGCATCCGGGCGTTTTCTTCCAGGGCTTCGTCGCTCAGATGGTGGCGCTCGACCCCGCTGGGATGGCTGAGCAACGACAGCGGCGGCAGTTCAAACTCAAAGGCGTTTTCTTCAAAGGCCAGATCCGGCTGCGCCTCGGCCTTGGCCCGTGCTGAGGGCTGTACAGGCTTGCGCTGCGGCTGCTCGACCACCGCCTTGCGCGGGGTGGCAACAGGCAGATCAAAGTCAGCCGGCACTGGCGTCTTCTGGGCATCACCGGATTTTGGCGCTGTGCCAAATTCCCGGTTGATGACCCGGCCAGCAGGCAGATCTTCTGAAGCAACCCGGTCCGGCGCCAGCTCAGAGGGCAGGCCCACCGGCTCCATCGGCGCGGTCTCAGCTGCGTATTGCTCCGGTGCGGGCTCTGCGTACACAGATCCGGTCTCAACAGCTGTTGCCTCATAGCCCTGCATCGCTGGCATATCTGGGGCAGAGGGCACAAATGCCGCCACAGGTGCTGCGGCGCCCGGCGCTGCAGGAATGGAGTGCGTCGCGGTCAGCGGCGGCTCGGGGGGCAGATCAGCGGCGGCGGCATTGGGGTTGAACAGCAAAGGCTCAGCCCGTTTGCCACGTCCCTTGGTCAGAGGCAGATCCGGGTCATGGGGAACAGCCTGGCCAGCCGCGCGGCGGATGCGCACAGCGCTGGCGATCTTTTCCGAAATACGCGCGTCACCCGACAGAAGCGATTCACCGGATTGGGCATTTTCAACCAACTCGGGCTCGGGCATCTGATCGGAGATATCTTCCGGAGTAGAGCGGCGCATCAGGCCCGGCACACGGGAAAACAGGCCCGCCTTTTCGGGCTTTTCCACCACATAATCATCTTCAAGCACCCCCGCATCAACATCACTGCCTTGCGGATAGCTCTCAAACATCTGCGCGCCACTGTCCTCGGCGATCCAGGCCTCCTCTTCGGCCTGCAATTTGGCGGCACGACGTTGGTCGCGCAGGGCCATCGCGGCCTGAAAACCGCTGGTGGCGCCGCGCCCCAGCAGGCTGGCAATGCCACCATAGATCAACACAAAGCCCAGGGTCAGATAACGACCGGCGCGATTGATCTCGCTGCGGCTGAACCCGGCAACAAAGGCCCCAAGGGACAACATGCCAATGGCCATCAGCAGCGACATCAGCTTCACCGCAAAATGCGAACTGACCGGTAGAAGCGTCAGCAAGGCCCCCATCACGGTATCGCCAAACAGGCCGCCCAGCCCAAAGCTATGGGTGGTTTTCCAATCGGCCTCGGGCACCAGCGTCGCGGCATAGATCGAGGCCACCGCCAACAGAACCGGCGCAAAGATCATCCGGCCAAGCACCCGGTCCTCGCCACTATGGAGCAAAAAGCGCAGCCCCCAGGCCAGCGGCGTCAGTGCCAGGCTCCAGGCCGCCCAGCCCACAATCAGGAACAACGGTGCCGCAATCGAGGCCCCAGGGCGCCCCAGCCAATTCTGCACCGGCGCATCGGTAGAGACCATCCAATTGGGGTCATCCGGCGTGTAGGACCCAACCATCGCAGCCACAAGCAGACCAAGCGTGATCAGAAAGATCCCAATCAGCTCCTTGCCACGCTTTTCGATCGCCGCCTGCATCGAACTGTCTAGCAGGGGGTCCCTGCTGCGGGTTTGAAATGCCATGCCTACCTCGGTTCATTGTTGCCGATGTGCCCTGATTGTACCACAGGATTGGATCATCGGTCTGTCTTTCGTATTGGCGAGGCCCCCCTAAACCAGGAGGCCATCGCAGTCAGTCAATTGTCGTATAGACAGCGCCGCAGCTTGGTCAGCGCCTCCCGTGTCACCTCGGGCGCGGCCACCAGTGCCACCCGGATATAGCCCTTACCGGGGTTCTCATCACCACTGCCCTGGGCCAGATAGGCCCCCGGCAACACCCGCACGCCGGTCTGCTGCCACAGCTTCGACGCTGCGGCTTCGCCATCGGCAACGGGCAGCCACAGGAAAAAGCCGGCATTGGGAGAGACGTATCCGTCCAGCCCGGCAAAGACCTCATCTGCGATATTGTATTTCTCAACGTAAAGCGCCCGGTTTTCCACCACATGGGTCTCATCCGCCCAGACCTTTGCCGCAGCCGCCTGCAACGGCCCCGGAAGCGGCGCTCCGGAATAGGCCCGCAGCTGCTTGACCCGTTTGATATTCTCCGGCCCGCTGGCAATCAGACCAGAGCGCAGCCCCGGCAGGTTTGAGCGTTTGGAAAGCGAATTGAACAGCACCACCCGCTCCGGGTTCGCGCCCATCTCCTGTGCCACGGAAAGGGCCCCAAGCGGCGGCGCGTCGCGGTAGATCTCGCTGTAACATTCATCAGCGAAGATATAAAAATCATGTTTTTCAGCCAGGGTGATCAGGCGCTGCCAATAGGCTCGATCCGCCACCGCGCCCTGGGGGTTGGCAGGGGAGCAAATATAGGCAATCGCGGTGCGCTGCAGCAGTTCAGCCGGCAGGCTTTCATAATCTGGCAAATGACCCGTTGCGGCACTGGCGGGCAGAAACACAGGCTCAGCCGCAACCGACAGGCTGGCCACCATATAGACCTGATAAAACGGGTTCGGGATCAGAATCGCCGGTGTTTCACCATTCTTCTGCTCAGGACACAGCGCCATCGCGGCATTATACAGCCCCTCGCGGGTCCCATTCAGCGCCATGACCTGCGTCGCAGGATCCATAGCGACGCCGTAGCGGTTGGAAATCCAGCCTGCCATCGCGCCGCGCAGATCATCAGAACCATCGTTGGGCGGATAGCTGTTAAAGCCAGCCGCGTTTTCAACGATGACATCCGTCACCCACTGGGGGAATTGGTGTTTTGGCTCGCCAATGGTCATATGCACCACATCGCCGCCAGGCGCGTGATGGTCCAAAAGCGCCCGCAGACGCGGAAACGCATAGGCTGGCAGGTTCGCAAACCGCTCAGGGAAATTCATAGCTGTGCCTCAACTTCGGGATCATTCGCGCCCCGTTTGGAGCTAAATTACAGAGCAAGAGCCAATGCGTCCAGCCGCAGGATGCGGCCTTGGCCAAATTTGTGGCATTCCAGCCAGATTTTGGCATTTGGCAGGCCCGGCGTTAATCTGCCAGGGCCGCCTCAACCCCCATGCCAACCCGCAGCAGAGCTTCCTCGCAATTGGGTTGGCCAAGGACCTGCAAGCCGCAACTGGGGGTGCCGGTGGGCAGGCTCAACCCGCAGGTGCCCATCAGATTGCCAATGCGGGTATTGCGCAGAGTCAGCAGATTGGCCTGCACATAGTAGTCCTCTTCCTGCTCCAGTCGCGCCAGATTGGGCGGCAGGATCGGACAGCTGGGGGACAGGATACCATCAAAGCCAGCCGTTGCCTGATCCCAGGCCATACGGGCCTGCTCCAGCCGCCCCCAGGCGGCAACGTAGTCAGGCCCGGAAAACCCTGCGCCAGAGCGGAAGCGCTCTAGGATCTTGTCAAACATCACCTCGGGGTTGGCCTCGATCACATCTTTCCACAACCCATAGGCCTCGGCGGTGAACAAAATGGCGCTCAACCCCATGGCCTCAACCAGTTCGGGCACCTCCAGCGGCACAATCTCGGCGCCGGCCTGCTGCAGCTTTAGCAGCGCATCCCCATAGCTTTGGGCGACAACCGGGTCGAGATCATCCTGCGCGATAGTTTGCAGATCCGCAAAGCGGCGCCCCTCAAGGCGCGTCGCGCCGCGCAGATCCGGGCCAGCCGTGCCCTCAAGCAGCCCCAGAAACAGGCCGGCATCCTCAACCGAGCGCACCAGCGGGCCGACAGTGTCAAACTTGAGGCACAGCGGCACCACCCCTTCGAGGCTGATCCGCCCGGCGGTGGTTTTCAGGCCAACCAGATCGTTCCAAGCCGAGGGAATGCGCACCGATCCGCCGGTATCAGAACCAATGGCCGCCGCCGCCAGATCAAAGGCAACCGAGGCCGCCGCGCCAGAAGACGAGCCCCCCGGCACTGCGGTCTCGTCGTTCACACAGGGCGGTGTTGCTGTCACCGGATTGAGCCCCAGCCCGGAAAAGGCCAGCTCGCTCATATGGGTTTTGCCAAGGCATACGGCGCCCATGGACGTGGCGGTCTCGAGCACCAGCGCATCCTGGTCCGGCACCCTGCCTTTGAGCAGATCCGAGCCTGCCTCGGTCTTGGCACCCGCAGAATCAAACAGGTCCTTCCAGCTGATCGGCACCCCATCAAGGGCGGAGCGTCGCAGACCCGCCCGCGCGCGCTCGGCGGCGGCCTCGGCCTCGGCCAGGGCCCGCTCATGGGTCACCATGCTATAGATGCGATCGCGGTGCGGATGACTGTCGATGGCGTCCAGATAGCACTGCGCCAAAGCAACCGGATCAATCTCTTGTGCCGCAATTCCCCGCCCCAGATCTGCGGCGCTCATCTTTAGCCAGTCCTGCATTGCCATCCCTCCGTTTGATTTTTCAAGACGGTAGCCTTCTGCTCAAACTGGTACAATCCCGAAGCGCAAAATCGAGGCGGCACAGCGGGTGGGAATTGTTTGATTTTGATCCACTGCCATGGACAATTCCGCCAATCGGCGCATATTGCCAAGTATGAAAAACACATCCGATATTTTGATCGTTGGTGGTGGCTTGAATGGCCCCGCTCTGGCTTTGGCCCTGGCCCAAACCGGCCATAGTGTCACCGTTGTCGACGCCCTGCCCCGGGGCGGGTTTGAGGATGAGGATTTTGACGGCCGCGGCTATGCCCTGGCCCTGGCCTCGCAGCGTTTGCTGGCCCAGATCGGCATCTGGCCCGAGGTGGCCGAGCAGGCGCAGCCAATGCTGGAAATCAAGGCCAGCGATGGCCATGCCGGCGAAGGAGCGGCGCCGTTTTTTGTGCATTTTGATCACCGCGAGATCGAAGAAGGCCCGATGGGCTATATGCTGGAGGATCGCTACCTGCGCCGCGCTCTGCTCAAGGCCATGGCAGACGAGCCCCGCATTTCCCTGATCAATGACGCCCGTGTGGTGGCCCAGGAGACCGACCAGACTGGCGTCACCCTGACTTTGGAAAGTGGTGACACCCTGCGCGGCGGTATCCTGGTGGGGGCAGACGGGCGCAAAAGCGGCACAGCGGCACGCGCCGGTATCAAGCGCACGGGCTGGGACTACGGTCAGACCGCGCTGGTCTGCGCCATTGATCACGAAAAGCCGCATCACGGCATTGCCCATCAGTTCTTTATGGAACCTGGCCCGCTGGCGGTCTTACCGTTGCCGGGCAATCGCTCTTCGATTGTCTGGAGCGAAAAGACCAAAATGGCCGAGGCGATCCAGGGGCTGGATGACAGCGACTATATCACCGCGCTAAAGCCGCGGTTTGGCAATTTCCTCGGCGAAATTTCCCTGGCAGGTAAACGATTTACCTATCCGCTAAACCTGACCATCGCCAATAGCTTTATTGCGGCGCGGATGGCGCTGATTGGCGATGCGGCCCATGGCATGCATCCCATTGCCGGGCAGGGGTTGAATGCGGGGCTGCGCGATGTTGGTGCCTTGGCGGAGGTGCTGACCGAGGCCCGGCGGCGTGGCGAAGATGCGGGATCCGCGCTGGTGCTGGACCGCTATCAACAGTGGCGCCGCTTTGACACGGCCACGCTGGTCGCCAGCACGGACATGGTCAACAAGTTGTTTTCCAATGACAACCCGCTGCTGCGGCTTGGCCGCGATCTTGGCATGGGGCTGGTCAACAGCCTGCCCGGTCTCAGACGCGGCTTCATGCGCGAGGCCGCCGGGCTGACCGGCGACTTGCCACGGCTGCTCAAAGGCGAAGCCATCTGACGTCTCGCCCCGACAAGGGGAGCGCTCCCGCCCATTCCATCAACACCTCTGGTGTTGTGATCTGGTTGGGCCCAGCGCCTTGCCTAAAGGCAAGGCGCTGCACCGCGGGTTGCACAGATGCTGCTAAAAGCCGCCCTGACCGCAAGAACCACTACCGCCAGAACCACCACCGACAGATCGCGAAAGACCGCAACAGTCCAAACTGCGCGCCCGCTGTGCGTGAGCACAGCGCCGGGCCCAAGGCCGCCAAGGGGCACCAAAGGGGCACCTGCGGGCGCGGGAGCCCCCCCTTTTTTACCAAACCATGCAACGGAGGTTTTTGCCGCAGCCTGATGCCGCCTGAAACAGTCTGATGCCGCCTGAACCGGGGCAAATTATCAAACGACGGCACTCATCCCACAGCGAGGCGACCAGAGTAGCCGAGCGGAGAACAACAGGCAGAAGGGAGGGGCAACTGGGGAGGCGAACAGGAGCTGCGCGCCTATTCAATGGCGCGGGCTTCATCCACCAGCATAACTGGAATGCCATTGCGGATTGGAAAGGCCAGATTCGCCGCTCTGGACAGCAGTTCCTGCGCCTCGGCATCATACTCCAGAGTGCCTTGGGTTTGTGGGCAAACCAGGGCCTCCAACATGCGGCGATCAAAGGTCACCGGTTTTGTATCACTCATTGCAAGATATCCTCATCTGCGCCGCCCCTCAGGGAAAACTCGATCAATGTCACCAGCGTTCTGCGCCTTGTGGCAAGACAGGGCGCCTCGAGCAAGGCCTGTTTGTCTTCCGGCTCAAACTCCAACAACATCGACAGGGAGTTGATCAGCAGCTCATCTTCTGCCTCTTTCAACGAGTCCCAATCGGTTGACAGCCCTTGGGCCACAAAGAACCGTTCCAGCAAGGCCAGAAAATCGTCCCGGTCAAACTCGGCATCCGTCTCGGCAGCAGTACCAAGATCGCGGTCAAACCCGCTCCAGCTGACGTCGCAGCGACGGTATGGGCTAAAGCCAGTGACCTCTCCCAGAATGCGGAACCTGGACAGGCCCGACAGGGTGACCATATAGCGGCCATCCTCGGTCTCAGAGAACTGTGTCACCCGCCCAGCGCAGCCTATGGCCTGCAGCGCCTCAGCCCCCCCAAATCCGGCGCAGGGCTGAATCATGCCAATCAGGCGCTGCGGGGTCTTGAGCGCATCTTCGAACATCTGCAAATAGCGCGGTTCAAAGATATGCAACGGCAGGCGGGCCCGGGGCAATAAAATCGCCCGGGGCAGTGGAAAGACAGCAATAGTGTCCGGCAGATCTGCGATATGCATCATGGCTATTACTGTAGGGCAGAGGCCCGATTAGGCAAATATCAATGAGCTCAGCTTGCGGCGACCGTTCAAAACCACCGGATCATTTGGCTGCAGCGCATCAAAGATGGTGAAAAGCTGCGCCTTGGCAGCGCCGTCGTTCCAGTCGCGGTCGCGACGGAACAGCTCCAGCAGTTCGCTCACCGCAGCCTCCGCATCTCCGGTGGCATACAGCGCCTGTGCCAATTCAAAGCGCGCCTCCAGATCCTCGGGGTTGGCCTCAACTTTGGCCGCCAGTTCGGTGACGGGACCGGCGTTCTCCGCCTGCCGCGCCAGTTCGATCTGCGCCCGCGCCGCCTCGATCTCAACGGCATCGGAAATCTCCGCCGGTGCGCCATTCAAAACCGCTTCGGCCTGGTCCAGATCTTCCAGCGCAATATGCGCCCGTGCCAGACCGGAATAGGCCGCAGCGCTTTTGTCATCCTCACCAAGGATCGCCGCAAAGGTCTGCGCCGCATCCGCAACCTCGCCATCCGCCAGCATCTGCTCGGCGACGTCCAGCGCTTCCGCCAGGCCGCCATCCGCACTGCCACCGCCCGCTTCAATGGCCTTGTTCACAAAGGCCTCAATCTCGCTCGGAGGCACATTGCCCTGAAACATATCAACAGGGCGCCCCTCCACAAAGGCAACAACAGTTGGAATAGATTGCAACGGCAACCCCTGCTGCGACAGAGCCTGTGCCAGGCGCTGGTTTTCGTCGACATTGACCTTGGCCATGGTCACCGCGCCTTTGGCCTTGGTCACAACCGCTTCCAAAGCAGGGCCAAGCGTCTTGCAGGGGCCACACCAGGGCGCCCAGAAATCAACGATCACCGGCGCCTGCATCGAGGCCTCAATCACATCCTGCATAAAGGTCGCCTCACCGACCTCCTTGATCAAATCACCTGCGGGGGCTGCTGTGCCCGCTCCGCCAATAATATCCATTGTCCAGATCTTCTCCGTTTGAAGCTTGCCCCCTATATGGAGCCCTGGAACACAGAAACCAAGAGTGGAGTTCACCCGGTCTTGCTCCTGCTCTCATTTCGCACCAGCCTGCCAGGCTTTGTCTCAGGCATCAACACAGCGCAACCGCGCCGCTCCTCTGCGCGGCGCCCGGCCCAACGGGAGGCGGGCATCTATGATGCCCAAACGACGGGCGGGAGCCCCCCGCCCGTCAAAAGCGCTACAGATCAAATGTCGCAAAAACTGGCGCGTGATCACTGGGTTTTTCCCAGCCCCGCGCGGCGCGCAGAACCCGGCTGGAATGCGCCGCCTGGCGAATATCTTCGGTGGCCCAGACGTGATCCAGGCGCCGCCCCTTGTCAGCCGCATCCCAATCCTTGGCTCGGTAGCTCCACCAGCTATACAGCAGCCCCTCGGGGATATCCGCCCGGGTGACATCCGCCCAATGTCCTGCCTCCTGCACCTCCGCCAGCAGATCCACCTCCACCGGTGTATGGCTGACAATTTTCAGCATTTTCTTGTGGTCCCAGACATCATCTTCGCGCGGTGCGATATTGAGGTCGCCAACCAGAATGGATTTTTCGGGTCGCTCAGACTTGAACCAGTCCCGCATCTCGCTGAGGTAATCCAGCTTCTGGCCAAATTTCTCGTTCACCTCCCGGTCGGGCTTGTCCCCGCCCGCAGGCACGTAGAAATTATGCACCGTCACGCCATTTTCCAGCCGCCCCGCAATATGGCGCGCATGGCCGAGATTGGCAAAATCCTCTGCCCCGGCCTCCTCAATGGGCAAACGCGACAAAATCGCAACGCCGTTATATCCCTTCTGCCCGCGCGCCACCATATAGGGGTAGCCCAGATCGGCAAAAGCCTGTGTCGGGATCTTGTCCACCGGGCTTTTGCACTCCTGCAGACACAGCACATCCGGTCCTTCCTCGCGCAAGAGTTTCTGCACCAGCCCTTCGCGCAGACGGACAGAGTTGATGTTCCAGGTCGCAAGGGAAAAAGCCATGTAGATGCTCCAATTGGCAGGGGGTATGCCACTGGCTACCACAGTGCTGCGAACCGGAGAAGAGAGCAGCGACGGGATTTTGCCAAACCCGTGCCCACCCCCCCCGTAAGCAGACGAGGCAACATGGCGCCAAAAAAATGGCCGGGCACGAAGCCCGGCCCAGTCCAACAGGGAGGTGCATGTCATGACCCGGACATGCGCGGGATGTGAACAAAAATAAAGATGTGCAAAAGATACGTCTTTGACCTATGTCAAAGGTAAAGACGCTAGCTTATCAGACGGTAGCCACCGGATTCCGTCACCAGAATACGGGCATTAGAGGGGTCCGGCTCAATCTTCTGGCGCAGCCGGTAGATATGGGTTTCCAAGGTATGGGTGGTGACCCCAGCGTTATAGCCCCAGACCTCATGCAGCAGCACATCCCGCGCCACCACCCCATCGGTGGAGCGATAGAGGAACTTCAGAATATTGGTCTCTTTCTCGGTGAGCCGGATCTTGCGGTCATCCTCGGTCAGCAGCATCTTCATCGCGGGTTTGAACGTATAGGGCCCAAGCACAAAAACCGCGTCTTCGGATTGTTCATGCTGGCGCAGCTGGGCGCGGATACGCGCCAGAAGCACCGGGAATTTGAACGGTTTCGAGACATAGTCATTGGCACCGGCATCCAGTCCCAGAATGGTGTCTGAATCGCTGTCATGGCCTGTCAGCATCAGGATCGGTGCCTTGACGCCCTGTTTGCGCATCAAGCGACATAGCTCGCGACCATCGGTGTCGGGCAGGCCGACATCCAGGATCACCAGATCATATAGCGCCTCTTTGATGCGTTCCATGGCGCTTTGACCGCTCTCGGCTTCAAAGACATCAAAGTCTTCGGTCATGACCAATTGTTCGCTCAGGGCCTCGCGCAGATCTTCATCGTCATCCACCAGTAGAATTTTCTTCAGTTGCGCCATGTCGATGCTCTCCCGCCTCTAGATCCTGTTTCCGTGTCTCACAGATGCGCCTCGCCTCTGCAAAGGACAAGATATGCTGCAAAACATTCACGCCGTCGTGTCCGTAGCAAAGGAATTATTTCACTTCTGTTGAAATTGAGCCTAGGAAAGGCCGGTATTTATGTCACCAAGCGCTGGATCTGCTGCATGAGCCTGATGCCCACCATGATCGAATTGCTGGCCCGCGCGCGGGTGGATCTGCGCATGGGGCTGCCAGTCGTCCTTGTTGAAGAGGGTCAGGCCGCTCTCGCCATTGCCGCCGAAAGCCTGTCGCAGGACCGCCTGACCGAGATGCAGGCGCTGGGAGAGATTACCCTGGCACTGACCGCGCGCCGCGCCGAGACCCTGAAGGCGCGCGCCTATGATGGCGATACCGCCCGCATCCGCCTGCCAGCCGCAGCAGATCTGGGTTGGATCCAGGCGCTGGCGGATCCAGCGGACGATCTGAAGGCGCCGATGAAAGGCCCCCTGGTTAGCGCCCGTGAGGGTTCCGCCACGCTGCACCGTCTGGCCATTGCTCTGGTGAAATCGGCGCGGCTGCTGCCTGCTGCGTTGCTCGTGCCGCTGGACAGTGGCGCACAGTTTGCCGTCAGCCATGGGCTTACCCTGTTGCCGCAGGCCGCAGCTGAGCCGCTGATGAGCCAAAGCTCGCCGCTGCATGCTGTCGCTGCGGCCCGCCTGCCGATGCAGGCTGCCGAGGCTGGTCGGCTGCATGTGTTTCGCCCCGAAGATGGCGCCGAAGAACACTACGCCATCGAAGTGGGACGACCTGATCGACACCAGCCGGTTCTGGCACGGCTGCATTCGGCCTGTTTCACCGGCGATGTTCTGGGATCACTGAAATGCGACTGCGGCCCGCAGCTCAACGCGGCGCTGGCGCAGATGGGGGCGACGGGCAGCGGTGTGTTGCTTTACCTCAACCAAGAAGGACGTGGCATTGGCCTGGCCAATAAGATGCGCGCCTATTCGCTGCAGGATCAGGGGTTTGACACGGTTGAGGCCAATCACCGCCTGGGCTTTGAAGATGACGAGCGGGATTTCCGCCTCGGCTCTGCCATCCTGAAAGAGCTGGGGTTTTCCCAGGTGCGCCTGTTGACCAACAATCCAAACAAGATCGCCATGATGGAAAAAACCGGCATCAAGGTCACCGAGCGGGTGGCGCTTAAAGTGGGCAAAAATGCCTTCAACGCGCAGTATCTGGCCACCAAGGCCGCCAAATCGGGTCACATGTTGTGACCACCCCGCCCTATTCTGCAGCAGATCTGATCCTGACCAAACGCGGGTTGCGCTGCGGCGGGCGGCTGCTGCCCTGCAGTATCGGCAAGGGCGGTATCTCACGCCACAAACGCGAAGGCGACGGGGCCACGCCGACCGGGCTGCACCACATTGTCGGCATGCTGTACCGCCCGGACCGCATGGCCAGGCCCTGCACCTGGGCCCGGCCGATTGGCCCCGGTGATCTGTGGTCGGATGACAGCCGCGACAGCTGCTACAACACTCTGGTCACAGCGCCTTATGGATGCAGCCACGAGCGCCTGCGCCGCGCCGACCCGTTGTATGATCTGGTGCTGATACTGGATTGGAACTGGCCCAAGGCCACCCCCGGCAAAGGCTCTGCCATCTTTATCCACCAATGGCGTCGCCCAGGCTATCCGACCGAGGGCTGCATCGCCCTCGCTCGCCGTGATCTGCAGTGGCTGGCTCGCCACATAGAGCCGGGCAGCCGGGTGATTGTCCCAGATCTGGCCTAGGCCCAGTCAGGTTTGCTCATCATCAGGCTTGCTCATCATAGGCACGCGCCCCAAAGATGGCTGAGCCAACCCGCACATGGGTTGCCCCATGGGCAATCGCCTGCTCAAAATCTCCGCTCATCCCCATGGACAGCCCCGCCAGCCCATTGCGGGCGGCTATCTCTGCCAATTGGGTGAAATGATCGGCTGCGACCTCTGCCACCGGCGGGATACACATCAGGCCTTTGACCGGCAGATGCAGCCCGCGACAGTCCGCAACAAAGCCATCGGCCTCCTCGGGCAGGATGCCGGCCTTTTGTGGTTCGGCTCCGGTATTGACCTGAATGAACAGATCCGGGCAGTGGCCCAGCTCCTGCGCCAGCCGGGCAATACTCTTGGCCAGTTTTGGGCGATCCAGCGTATGGATAGCGTTGAAAAGCTCCATCGCCTGACGCGTCTTGTTGCTTTGCAAGGGGCCAATCAGATGCAGATCCAACCCGCTATAGGTCTGGGCAAAATCCGGCCATTTGCCCAGGGCCTCTTGTACGCGGTTTTCGCCAAAGCACCGCTGGCCTTCGTCCAATACCGCGGCCACCCGCGCGTTTGGCTGGACCTTGGACACGGCGATCAGCGTCACCGATCCTGCGGGACGGTCTGCAGCAGCCTCTGCCGCTGTGATACGGGTTTTGATTTCTTGCAGCGACATTTTGCTCTCTCCGGTTTTGACGCCAGAACAACACTGTTTGGCGGCAAATGTTAAGAGCCAAACGAAAAGGGCGAGCTCTGTTAAGAGCCCGCCCCCAATTCACGCTAAGCGTAAGTTCAGCTTAGAAGCTGAAGTATACACCAGCCTGGAACGAGTTGTCGTTGTCTGCTTCGTCAACATAGCCAGCAACAAAGGTAGCGCCGCCACCCAGGTCGTACTGGTAGTTGATGCCGAAGGAGGTGCCGTCGGTTGCGCGAGCGTTTGCACCAACAGTGGTTGCACCGGTAACGGTGGTATCAGCCAGCAGAGCTGCGTCAACGTCGGTGTTGTTCACCCAGAGAACCAGGTTGGAAGCTGCGCCGATGTCCATGTTACCTTCCAGGGTAACAGAGTCAGCAACGTCGGAGGAACCGTAAGCGATTTTGGCGCCGAACTGACCGAAGTCACCACCAGCGGCGAGGAAGTACATGCCGTCGTTTGCGTCGATAACGACACCGCCGGAAGTTGTGTAGGTGGCAGTGTTGTCAGCAGCTTGGTAAGCAGCGGTGACATAGTAATCGGAGAACGAGTATGTCACCATGACTGCGGTGCGCTGTTCGCCGTTTGCTTCACCCAGAACGAGACCACCGTTACGCTGGCTGTAGGAGATGTGACCAGTGAAACCACCAACCGAGTACAGAGCTTCGATGCCGTTTGCGCCCATGCCGTCGGAATCATATGCATCCCAGTTAAAGCTAGTGCCAACGGAACCAGCTGTACCGGCTGCGATGGAAGCAGCGGAGAAGCTAGAAGATTTGATGGCCAGCGAGTGGAAGCCTTGGCCGTCGATGCCTGTACCAGCGGAACGAGCGCCAGTTACATACAGACCAGGTGCGTTTTCAACAGCACCGATGATGTTGCCAACGTTGACAGCCAGGCCGCCGTAGGTCACGCCAAAACGTGCGCCGTTGAAGCCGTTGTCGCCACCGGCACCAGCACTTGCGCCTGGGTTGCCGTCACGGCTTTCGGACTGCATACGAACGCGAGCGTTGAAGCCAATGCCGCCGTCAGATTCGGTGGACATGTCGACCTGCAGACGCAGACGGCTGGTGATGTTGGTTTCGGAAACGCCAGCAACACGCTCGTTGGCGGAGTTGTAGTCCAGACCAAAGCGGCCGTAACCGGACAGACGGACGTCAGCAGCTGCCATGCCGGCAGTGGCGATCAGCGCGGTAGTCGCGAAGAGAACCTTTTTCATCGATTTTTCCCTCGGTTTTCAATTCTGATGCCCAAACCGGGGAATCCGGTGTGGGTATGACAAGGGGTTTCGCTTTTTCACCCCCGTTTTGGCAAGAGCGGCCCAACTGCCAGCCAGCATTGCTCTTTCGGATGGTGCAGCTTTGCCACAGTCTCAAGCCTGCCCCGGCTCTTCCCACTCTGAATCCGCCTGATTTGCGCGCTGTGCAGCGCGTTCATCAACAACTATCCGCGCAGCACCCATGATAACCAATCTGCCCGTAATTCTCTGCGCCCCATATATAACTGTCCGCCCACACGATTCGCTGGAAGCCAGCGCAGATCGCTAAACCCCTTGCTCCGCAACCCGCCGATACGGTAGGAGTTCCGCAAGATACTGGCCCCAGGAGCGACGATGACACTGCATAAGATAGTTAAGACGACCCTCGTAGGGGTTTTGTGCTTTGGTTTAGCAGCCTGTGGCGGGCGCGCTGACAGGGGTGCGTCCCGTGGAACAGCGCCCCAAGAATTCAACAACGACGTCGATGCGGCCGGAAGTAAACGGTCATCGATCTGGGATCTGTTCGGCGGCACGCCGGATCAGAAGGTTCAGGTGAACCGCTACCTGTGGAATGCCACTCTGGATGTTCTGGAGTTCCTGCCAGTACAGTCTGTTGATCCCTTCACCGGCGTCATCGTAACCGGCTATGGCACCCCTCCCGGCAGCGGGCGCTCGTATCGTGCCACGGTTCATATCAAGGATCCGGCCCTGGACGCGCGGTCGCTGAATGTCTCGCTGCAGACAAAGGGCGGACGCCCCGTCAGCGCATCCACCACCCGCGCCGTTGAGGACGCAATCCTGTCACGCGCCCGCCAGTTGCGCATCGCCGACAAGAACCTCTGACCTCCGGCGACGAAGCTCTGGAACAGAGATCAAAACAACAGTATTACATGCGCCGGGTCACCACCCGGCGTTTTCATTCTTAAAGGACCTGTCGTGATGTCGCGCTACGCTGCCACCGAAATCGAAGAAAAATGGCAAAAGGCCTGGGATGAGGCCGGTATTTTTGAGGCCAAACGCACACCTGGCAAAGAGAAATACTACGTGCTCGAGATGTTCCCCTACCCATCGGGGAAGCTGCACATGGGCCATGTGCGCAACTACACCATGGGCGACGTGGTGGCGCGTTATAAGATGTCTACCGGACATAACGTATTGCATCCAATGGGTTGGGATGCCTTTGGCATGCCCGCTGAAAACGCCGCCATGGCCAGCGGTGGCCACCCCAAGGACTGGACCTACGCCAATATCGCCGCGATGAAAGAGCAGATGAAGCCCCTGGGCCTGTCGCTCGACTGGTCGCGCGAATTTGCCACCTGTGACGAAGACTACTATGGCCAGCAGCAGGCTCTGTTCCTGGACTTCCTCGACAAGGGGCTGGTCTACCGCAAAAACGCCGTGGTGAACTGGGATCCGGTTGATATGACCGTTCTGGCCAACGAACAGGTCGAAGGCGGCCGTGGCTGGCGCTCGGGCGCGCTGGTGGAACGGCGCGAGCTGACCCAGTGGTTCTTCAAGATCTCTGACTACTCGGAAGAGCTGCTGAGCGCGCTGGACACATTGGACAACTGGCCCGCCAAGGTGCGCCTGATGCAGGAAAACTGGATCGGCAAATCCCGCGGGCTGCAGTTTGGCTTTGAGCGCACAGATGGCGGCGCACCGATCGAGGTCTATACCACCCGCCCCGACACCCTGATGGGCGCCAGCTTTGTTGGTATCTCGCCCGATCACCCCATTGCCAAAGAGCTCGAAGCGAACTCTCCTGAAGTGGCTGAATTTGTTGCGGAATGCCGCAAGGGTGGCACCACCGAAGAGGCCATTGAGACGGCTGAAAAGCTGGGCTATGACACCGGCCTGCGCGTCAAACACCCACTGAACCCGGATTGGGAGCTGCCGGTCTGGATCGCCAATTTCATCCTGATGGATTACGGCACCGGCGCGGTCTTTGCCTGCCCGGCACATGACCAGCGCGATCTGGATTTCTGCCGCAAATATGATCTGCCGGTGACAAACGCCTTCTTTACATTGGATGACGCAACACCGGTTGCGAACGAGGCTCTGGTGCCTGCAAAATCGGAAAAGGTCCGCTGGGTTGATCACTTTGCCGGCCTCACCGAGGCCACCGGCGAAGAGGCCATCAACACCACCGTTGATTTTGCCGAAAAGGCCGGCTGGGGTGAAGGTGTCACCAAGTTCCGTCTACGCGACTGGGGCCTGTCGCGTCAGCGCTATTGGGGCTGCCCGATTCCCGTGGTGCATTGCGCCGATTGCGGTGTGGTGCCCGAAAAGAAAGAAAACCTGCCTATCGCCCTGCCCTATGACGAAGACGGCAAGGCAATTGATTTCTCGGTGCCCGGCAACCCGCTGGATCGCCACCCCAGCTGGCGCGACTGCGCCTGCCCCGCCTGTGGCAAACCGGCCCGGCGCGAGACTGATACCATGGACACCTTTGTGGACTCCTCGTGGTATTTCACCCGCTTTACCGCGCCACATGCCAAAACACCCACAGTTCTGTCCGAGGCCGAATACTGGATGAATGTGGATCAGTATATCGGCGGCGTCGAACATGCGATTCTGCACCTGCTTTATGCGCGTTTCTTCTCGCGGGCGATGAAGATCTGCGGCCATCTGCCCGAGGGCGCCGAAGAGCCCTTTGATGCCTTGTTCACCCAGGGCATGGTGACCCATGCGATCTACCAGAGCGAAGGCGCCAATGGTCGTCCGGTTTATCACTATCCCGAAGAAATCGAACTGCGCGACGGTAAAGCCTTCCTCAAAGAGGGCGGCGCGGAGGTAAAAACCATCCCTTCGGCCAAGATGTCGAAGTCCAAAAACAACGTGGTCGACCCGCTGTCGATCATCTCTGCCTTTGGCGCCGACACTGCGCGCTGGTTTGTGCTGTCCGATTCGCCCCCCGAACGGGATGTGGAATGGACGGCTGCTGGCGCCGAGGCCGCTTATAAGCACCTGAACCGGGTCTGGAATCTCTGCGACAAGATCGCTGATATGGAACCCGGAACGCCGGGCCAAGGCGACGAAGATCTGCTGCGCGAGATGCATAAAACCATCCGCGATGTGACCCTGGGCATTGAAAGCTTTGGCTTTAACGCCTCCATCGCGCGGCTCTATGGCTTCACCAATACCCTGGCAAAATCCAAGGCCGGTCAGGCAGCGCAGAAACAGGCCATCATGGTGCTGGCGCAGCTGATGTCCCCGATGGTGCCGCACCTGGCCGAGGCCATCTGGGCCTATCAGGGCGGTGAGGGACTGATCACCACAGCCCCCTGGCCCGTCGCGGATGAGGCCATGCTGGTCGAGGACAGCGTCACCCTGCCGATCCAGATCAATGGCAAACGCCGGGGTGAGATCACCGTGGCTGCCGATCTCGACAAAGCAGAGGTTGAAAAAATCGCCCTGGCACACGAAGCTGTGCAAAAGGCGCTGAATGGCGGCGCCCCGAAAAAGGTCATCGTGGTGCCGGGTCGTATCGTCAATGTCGTTGCTTAAACAACCTTTGCTAATCCTCGCGCTGGCCACCTCTGTGGTGGTCAGCGCCTGTGGCTTTACGCCGGTGAATGCGCCGGGGGGCACGGGCGATGCGCTCTATGGGGAGGTGGTCATCACCTTTCCGGACCTGCCCGATTCGACAGGGGACAGAAATGCCTATTTCCTGGTGCGGGATCTGGAGCAGCGCCTGGGACGCACCAGCAGTGGCGACTACCAACTTGACCTGACCCTGACAACCAGCACCGAAGGCCAGGCAATCACCGCTGACAACTCGATCACCCGCTATTCGATCATCGGCGCTGCGGGCTACAGCCTGACCCGCCAATCGGATGGGGTGGTGGTGGCCAGCGGCAGTGAGACCAATTTCACCGGCTATTCCGCCACCGGCTCTACCGTTGAAACCCTTGCCGGGGAGCGCGACGCCTATGAGCGTCTGATGCGCATCCTTGCGGATCAGATCTCTGCGCGCCTGCTGGCCTCAGCGGATCTGACCACGACAGCCGCCGAATGAAGCTTTCGCCGCGTGACACCGATGCCTATTGCCAGCGCCCGGATCCCTCCAAGACCGGGCTGCTGATCTATGGCGCCGATGCCATGCGGGTGGCGCTAAAGCGGCAGCAGATGCTGGCTGCCCTGCTGGGGCCTGGCGCAGATGAGGAAATGCGGCTGACCCGGATGCCCGGCAGCGAGCTGCGCAAAGATCCCGCCCAGTTGTTGGACGCGGTCAAGGCGGTGGGGTTTTTCCCCGGTGCCCGCGCCGTATTTGTGGAAGAGGCCAACGACACCGCCGCCCCGGCGATTCTGGCCGCGCTTGAAGAATGGCAGCCCGGCGACGCGCAGATTATCGTCACCGCCGGTCAGCTCAAAGCCACCTCAAAGCTGCGCAAGGGGTTTGAAAGCCACGCAAATGCCTATGCTACCGGCATCTATGACGATCCCCCCTCGCGGGGGGAGATCGAGCGCATCCTGGGTGCGGCGCAGATCCGCGATGTGCCAAATGACAGCATGTTGGCGCTGACTGATATTGCCAATGACATTGGTCCTGGGGATTTCTCGCGGATGATCGACAAGCTGTCGCTTTATAAACATGGCGACACTGCGCCTTTGTCACTGGAGGATATCCAGGCGGTGGCGCCACAATCGACCGAGGCAGCCCTGGACGATGTGCTGAATGTGGTGGCCGAGGGGCGCACCGCCGAAATTGGCCCCCTGATCAGCAGGTTACAGTCACAGGGCACCAATGCCGTGACACTGTGTATTGGCGCCACCCGGCATTTTCGCACGCTTTACACCGTTACCGCCGATCCCGGCGGTCCCGCGCAGGGCATTGGCCGGTTGCGTCCGCCGCTCTATGGCAAGCGCCGCGACAGGGTGCTGCGTCAGGCGCAGGGCTGGGGGGCAGATCGGGTGCAACGGGCGCTGACAATCCTGACAGATACCGACCTGTTGCTGCGGTCGGCCGGGCAAACCGCGCCCGCCCTAGCGCTGATGGAGCGCGCACTGATCCGGCTGTCGATGCTGGGCCGCGCCCGCTGAGGACGCACGCGCTGCGTCACATGTCCTTTCCAGCCTTGACCTCTCGTCCCCAGGCTTCATCTTGGCGCCAACGTCCAAGAGGGAGAGATCATCATGTACAAAGTTGTCGGAACGCCTATGTCGCGCAGCTTTCGGGTGCTATGGGCCCTGGAAGAACTGGGCCAGCCCTATGAGCTGACCCCAGCCCGGCCGCAAAGCCCGGAAATTTTGCAGGTGAATGCCTCGGGGAAGGTGCCTGCGCTGATAGAAGGGGATGAAGTGCTCACCGATTCGACCGCGATCATCACCTACCTTGCCGATAAACACGGTGGTCTCACAGCGCCGGCCGGCACCCTGGCCCGCGCGCAGCAAGATGCCATGACCCAGCGTTTTCTGGATGAGCTGGACGCGGTTTTGTGGACCTCCGCCCGCCACAGCTTTGCCCTGCCCAAGGATCAGCGTGTGCCGGATGTGAAACCCAGCCTGATGTGGGAATTCAGCCGCAACCTTGACCGGATCGCGCCGCTGATCAAAGGCCCCTTTGTCATGGGGGAAAACTTTACCCTGGCGGATATCGTTCTGACCCATTGCCTGAGCTGGGCCATTGGCGCCAAGTTCCCAGTCGAAAACCAAGCGATGCTGGACTACGGCAAGGCAATGCGTGGGCGGGCGGCTCATCAACGGGTTGCGGCCCTCACCAAGACATAGCCGCCCCGGCCTAGTTGTTACCGGGCCTGTTACCGGACCTGTCACTGGGTCGCGAGATAGCGCGCGGCGCCCTGGCCGGCCCAACGGCCAGTGGCAAAACAGCCCGTCAACAGATAGCCACCGGTTGGTGCTTCCCAATCCAGCATCTCCCCGGCACAAAATGTGCCGGGACGTTTGACCAGCATCAGATCCGGCGTCAGCTCTGACCATTTGAGACCACCCGCGGTCGAGATTGCCTCATCCATGGGACGCAGGCCCGCATGGTTCACCGGTAGCGCCTTGATCAAGGTTGCCAAGCTGGCCGGATCCTGCGGCAGCGGGCGGCCAAATTCCTGCAACAGGGCAGTGCGGGCCGCCCCCAGTTTCAAGCTGCGGCGCAGATGATTGGCCAGGCTGGCCTTGCCACGAGGCCGTGCCAGGCGCTTTGTTATCTCCACACCGGACAGGTCCGGCAGCAAATCCACGCGTAGATCCGCCCCATCGCGCACCGCAGCGCTGACGGTATAGATCCCGCCGCCCTCCAGTCCACGCGCCGAGATCACCGCCTCACCGCGCGACGCAATGCTGCCCGCCTGCCATTTCACGCCCTTCACTGGCTGGCCGTACTGCGCCTGCATGTGGGGTGACCAATCGACCAAAAGACCCGCATTTGCCGGTTTGAAGGGCTCCAGCGAAAGATCCTGCGCCGCCAGAATATCGCTCCAGCCCCCGTCCGAGCCCAGCCGGGACCAGCTGGCGCCGCCCAGCGCCAGTACCGTGCTGCGCGCCTTGATCAGCCGCGCCCCTTCGGGGGTGTCAAAACACAGATCTGCCCCCCGCCAACCGGTCCAGCGCCAGCGGGTCCGCTGGGTCACGCCCAACCCGTCCAGCTGGCCCAACCAGGCGCGCAACAGCGGCGAGGCTTTCATTTTCTCAGGGAAGACCCGGCCGGTGGAGCCTGTAAACAGCACCTGTCCCAACCCCCGCGCCCAGTCCTGAATGGCGCTGGAGTCGAAGGCCGAGATCATTGGCGCCATGGCCTCTGCTGCAGCGCCGAAATGCGGCAACAACTGCGCCAGGGGCTCATCCTTGGTCAGGTTCAGGCCAGATTTCCCTGCCATCAGGAATTTGCGCCCCAAAGAGGGCTTGGCCTCGACCAGCAGGACGCTATGGCCCTGGGCGGCAAGTTCACCAGCAGCCATCAGCCCCGCAGGCCCGCCACCAATCACCACCGCATCCCATACCCGTTCCTGATCCATCCCGGCCTCTTTCCCGCTTTTGGCCTCCTGACTTCAGGAGGGCTCTCTCCCAGCGCACCTAACGAAGGACCGTACAAAAGACGAGGCCTGTGCAGCGGACCTTTAGCTCTGGCACATCTCCAGGATACCGCTGGCGATCTCAATCTTGGCCGCCAGAGAATCCGCCAGCAGGGCCTGGGCCTGTGCCATCAGATCCTCTGGGTCCACCAACCGATCCACCAACCCCCAGGCGCAGGCCTCTGGCGCCTCGATTTTTTGTCCTGCTGCCAGAATCATCTTGGTCCGGGCCGGACCGATCAGCGCAGCCATACGCCCGACATCCGAAGGCTGGGGCAGATAGCCGAGCTTCATCACCGGGTAAAAGACCTTCGCCCCAGGCACCGCCAGACGGATATCGCAGGCCAGCGCCATGCCGTTGGCGCCCCCCGCCAATGTACCGTTCAGCGCCGCGATCTTGAGACAGGGGACCGCCGCCAGCGCCGCTGACAGCCGCTCCCAAACGGTGGAGGTCGCCAGTCCGGCGCGGGCCTCATCCAGGTCGGCACCGGCGCTAAAGACCTTGCCAGCTCCGGTGAGAATCAGCCCGCGCGCCGCCTGCGCCCGACCTGCGATATCGACGAGCTCTTCCAGCATCTCGGTGGTCAGTGAATTGGCCTTTTCCGGCCGGTTTATGGTGACCGTCCAGAGCCCCGCCTCGGATATGTCGAGATTGATCATAGCAGGCCCACCCGGCGACGGATCAGCTCGAGGCGCAGTGAAACCTCATCGCCGAGGAAGTCATCCGCATCCGAGCTGCACATCCACAACAGGGTCTTGGCGGGCCATTCCGCTGGCACGTGGTCTTTCCAGTCAATCTGGCTGACCGGGTTGATGCCGCTGGCTTTGATCTTGCGCTGCATTTCGGTGGCCACGGTTCCCGGCGACAGGCTGAGAACGCGAATGCCATTGCTGGCCTCTTCCAGATGCAGGGCCTTGGTCAGCATCAAAACACCCGCCTTCGAGGTGCAATAACCGCTCCAGCCTTCCAGCGCATTATAGGCCGCTCCGGAACCGATATTGATGATGGTGCCGCCGCCCCCCGACTTCATCAACGGCAGCGCCGCGTGGATGCCGTTAAAAACGCCCTTGATGTTGATATCCATCAATTGACCCCAGGCCGCCGGGTCTGCGTCTTCGATCCGGGCAATCGGGTCGATGACCCCGGCATTGTTGATCAAGACATCAAGGCTGCCAAAGTCCGCATGCGCCTTTTGCAGCGCTGCCGCGACCGCTGCGGGTTCAGAGACATCACAGGCAAAGGCCAGCGCATTTCCGCCGATCTCCTGCGCCAGGGCTGCCAGGCTGTCGGAGCTCCTTGCCAGCAAGGCCAGATTGGCCCCAGCCTGCGCAAAAACGCGCGCCGCATCCGCCCCAATGCCACGGCTGGCACCGGTGATGACCACTGTTTTGCCCTTGATATCCATCAGCTAAATCTCCAAATCCTCTAATGACAAATGTGGTAAACTGCTTAGGGGGAACGGTCCAGCCCTTGGCACCTTGACCCTCATCATGATGCGGTTGACCATATGGACCATTGTATTTGCTTATAAGCAGAAAGGTTATCCTATGACAGTTTCCCTCGCGCGCGGCACGGGCGCTGCTGCGGTTTTGATTTTCTCCGCCCAAGGCGCATTTGCTGATGTCAGCGCCCAGGATGTCTGGTCGGACTGGAAAGCCTATATGACCGGCACGGGCTACACCGTGACAGGCACCGAAAGCCAGTCCGGCAATGTGCTCACCGTCAGCGATATCTCGATGACAATGCCCCTGCCCGAGCAGGACGGCACGGGTGGCGTGACCATGCCGTCAATTCAATTTGTCGAAAATGGCGATGGTAGCGTCAATGTGGTGCTGCCCAAAGAATTCCCGATGACCATTTCTGGCAAAGGCGATGGCGAGACATTCTCGGCAGAGATCCTGTATTCCCATGACGGCAGCCCAATGGTGGTCTCGGGCGATACCTCGGCCATGACCTATGACTACGCCACCGGCCAGGCGACCCTGACCCTTGGCAAAGTCATCGGTGACGGCGAAGAAATGCCCGAAGATGCCTTGAAAGCCTCAGTGGTGATCAGCGATATGGTCGCCAAGACCACAATGCAGATTGAAGGTCAGCGTAGCTACACGCAGACCCAATCGATTGCAAAACTGGCCTATGACATCGCCTTCCAAGACCCGGATTCCGACGATGCGGGCACCATCTCAGGCAGCCTCAGCGACCTCACCGGCACGGCAACCAGCACCATTCCATCCGGTTTGGACAGCCCGGAGATGTCTGATCTGATCAAAGCGGGTCTGAGCATCAATGCCAAGCTCGCCTATACCGGCGGCAATAGCGCCATTGCTGTTACCGGCTCCGACAGCTTTGACATGCAAAGCACCTCTGCCGGCGGGCAGTTTGGTGTCACCATGAGCAAGGACGGCCTGTCCTATGACGTTGGCCAGAACGATATCTCGGTGAATGTCTCCGGCTCAGAAATCCCCTTCCCGCTGGCGCTCACCATGGCAGAAGCCGGCTTCAAACTGTTGATGCCAGTGAGCCAGTCTGATGAGGAACAGGATTTTGGTCTTGGCATCACCCTGCGCGATTTTGCGGTTCCTGACATGCTGTGGGGCATGGTTGATCCCACCGGCACCCTGCCACATGATCCGGCCACAATTGTGCTGGATCTGGCTGGCAAGGGCAAACTGCTGTTTGACATGTTTGACCCGGAATCGATGAAAGCCATGGAGCGTGGCGCTCAAAAGCCTGGTGAATTCAACGCCGTCAGCGTCAAGCAACTGCTGGTGACCGCCGCAGGGGCCAAGCTGACCGGAACCGGCGACTTCACCTTCAACAACGAAGACCTGGTGACCTTTGACGGTATGCCTGCCCCCGATGGCTCCGCCAATATCCAGCTGGAAGGCGCCAATGGCCTGATCGACAACCTGATTAAAATGGGATTGGTCAGCGACAGCGATGCCATGGGCGCGCGGATGATGATGGGCATGTTTGGCGTTCCCGGCGAAGGCGAAGACACCCTGACATCGGAAATCAAGGTCTCCGAAGACGGACAGATCCACGCCAATGGCCAGCGCATCAAATAAGCGCCTCTTCTGCGGAAAATAAACAATCAGGGCCGCCCCGCGCGGCCCTTTTTTGTGCCACACCCTTGCGGCAGCGCGCCGGTCTGGCTAGCTCTTGTAGCAATCCAACTTCAGTAGGTGCCCATGACCCAGTCTCCCCAAGCGCTTTGCCACGCCCTGATTGACGCCGCCAAACGAGCCGGTGCCGATGCCGTTGATGCCATGGCCACCGAAGGCCGCTCTCTCAGCATCGAGGTACGCGAAGGCACGCTCGAGCATGCCGAACGCTCAGAAGGCACCGATTTGGGGCTGCGGGTATTCATTGGTCAGCGGCAGGCGCAGGTTTCTTCCTCGGACAGCCGCCCCGAAACCCTAATCGCCATGGCGGAACGCGCCGTGGCCATGGCCCGCGAGGCCCCCGAAGATCCCTATAGCGGTCTGGCCAGCGCTGATCAGCTGGCCCAAAACTGGGATCTGGACGCGCTGGAGCTTTGTGACCCCAGCCCGGAACCCGCACCCGAGACTCTGCAACAGGACGCGCTGGCGGCCGAAGCGGCCTGCGCCGCCATTCAGGGTATCAGCCAGGTGCAGGCGGCAGGGGCCAGCTATGGCCACCACAGCATCTACCTGGCCACCTCCAATGGTTTTGCGGGTGGTTATCAGCGCACAGGCCGGTCGCTGTCCTGTACCGGGATTGCCGGGACCGGCGCCGGGATGGAGCGCGACTATGATGGGGATTCCCGCACCTTTCAAAACGACCTGCGCAGTGCGACAGATATTGGCCGCATCGCAGGCGAGCGCGCCGTGGCGCGGCTCAACGCACGCCGCCCGCAGACCGGCAGCTACCCGGTCTTGTTTGACGAGCGGATATCGTCATCGCTGATCGGTCACCTGCTCTCCGCCGCCAATGGCGCTGCCATCGCCCGTGGATCTTCCTGGTTGCAGGGCGCGGTGGGCGAACAGATCCTGCCCGAAACACTGTCGGTCATCGAGGACCCCCATCGCGCCCGGATTTCCGGGTCACGCCCCTTTGACGGCGAAGGCCTGCCCACCCAACGACGTGCCATCATTCAGGATGGTATCCTGACCAGCTGGACCCTGGATCTGGCCTCGGCCCGCAAACTGGGCCTGCAAAGCACCGGCAATGCGGCACGGGGTGTTGGCTCTGTGCCGTCGCCGTCAAACTGGAACATCGCGCTGACCCCCGGCCAGAACAGCCGCGACGAGCTGATCGCGGGCATGGGCACCGGTCTGCTGGTGACCTCGCTTATTGGCTCAACCATCAATCCCAATACCGGCGATTATTCGCGCGGGGCCTCGGGCTATTGGGTCGAAAACGGTGAGATCGCCTATCCGGTGAATGAATGCACCATCGCGGGCAATCTGCGGGACATGCTGAAAACTCTGACACCGGCAAATGACGCCCGCAGCTACCTGTCGCGGGTGGTGCCCTCGCTCATGGTCGAAGGAATGACCCTTGCCGGCAGCTGAAGACCTCACTCTCCTGATCTCGGCCGCCAGGGCCGCAGGCGATATCGCGCTCAAATACTCCGGGCCATCCGCCCAGCGCTGGGACAAACCCGACGGCCAGGGCCCGGTGACAGAGGCCGATCTGGCGGTAAATGCCATGCTTGAAACCATGCTGCCACAGGCGCGGCCGGACTACGGCTGGCTTTCTGAAGAAAGCGAGGACAGCGCCGCGCGGTTGAGCAAAGACCGGGTCTTCATCATTGATCCTATTGATGGCACCCGCAGCTTTGCCGAAGGCTCAGCCACCTGGGCGCATTCCCTGGCGGTGGCAGATCGTGGTGAGGTCACCGCAGCGGTGATCTACCTGCCGCAACGGGATTTGCTCTATACCGCTGCCAAAGGTGATGGCGCCTTTTGCAATGGGGCAGCGATCTCGGTAGCGGCGCCCGCAGCGCTGAGTGCTGCAAAGGTCCTCACCGCCAAGCCAAACCTTGATGCGCAGCACTGGCTGGGGGGGGCCGCACCAGCCTTTCACCGCAGCTACCGCCCGTCGCTGGCCTATCGGCTGGCCCGCGTTGCGGACGGGGGCTACAGCGCCATGCTGACACTGCGGCGCAGCTGGGAATGGGATATTGCCGCCGGCGATCTCATCCTGCGCGAAGCAGGCGGGCTAATCAGCGACCGGCTGAACAGGCCTTTGCTGTTCAACAATCCAACGCCTCTGTTGGATGGGGTTGTGGCGGCAGCCCCCGCAACGCATCTTGAGCTGTTGCAGGCTCTTGACCCAAAGGGTCCCGGCATTGCGGGGCAATGACCGGCAATGGCCTCCACACAGCGCATATGACTGGGCACCAATGACTGAGCCGCAAACACTCTCCGCATCTGCCCGGCCTGCGGGAGAAATCCTGTGGGTCCATGCCACCAGCATCGAGCGCTTTCTGGCACTCTGTGACATTGGCCAGCGGCTCAAGGCCATGCGCCCGGATCTGGTGGTCCTGGCCACCTGGGAGGCCGAAATGGGCGAGGTTCCAGCGTTTGAAGGCTGCAATTTTATGCTCGGTCCCCTGCCCGACGATCAAACCAGCGAGGCCAAGGCCTTCCTCAACCACTGGCAACCCGATCTGTGCCTCTGGGCCGGCGGACACCTGCGCCGGGGGCTGTTGCGGCAGATGCGAGAGCAGGGAGGCTCTGCGCTGCTGGTCGATATCCTGGACAGTGAGATGCCTGCCCGCAAGCTGCGCTGGCTGCCGGATCAGCGCCATCGCATCTTTAGTGGCTTTGACGCAGTCTTCACCCCCTCAAAATCCGTGCAGACCCAATTGCTACGCAGCGGACAGATGGTGCCTGAGCAGGTCCTTCTGACCAGCCGCCTGCGGCTTTCCACCGTGCCGCCGGGCTGTGACCACGGCGCGCTGAGCGCCCTGCAACAGGACCTTGGCAGCCGCCCCGTCTGGCTGGCAGCCCGCGCCCAGCTGGAAGAGCTGCCCGGGCTGCTTGAGGCGCACCGGAGCGCGCTCAGGCTGTTGCATCGGATGCTGCTGGTCATCGCCCTGGACGCGCCGGAATACCGCGTTCGCGCCCGCAGCCTGATACAGGCCAGCGGCCTGCAATGTGCCGATTGGGACGCCGGGGAAGAGCTCAACGATTACACCCAGATCCTGATTACTGACAGCACCCACCTGGGGCTGTGGTACCGGCTCGCCCCCGTAACCTTGCTGGCCTCAAGCCTGGTGCAGGATATGCCCGGGCAAAACCCGCTCGATACGCTGGCGCTGGGATCTGTTGTGCTGCACGGGCCGGGCATGGGACATCACAAGGCAATCTACGATCAGCTTGCGCCACTCAAAGCCACACAGCAGGTGAATACCACCCGCGAGCTGGCCAAGATGGTTATCCATCTCTCGGCACCGGACATGGCAGCCAAACGGGCCCTGGCCGGCTGGACGGCAGTGACCGAAGGGGCGGAAATGACCGATCACCTGATAGACAAAGTTCAGGACATCCTGGACCTGCGCGAGGACCAAGATGCGACCTCCTGAATTCTGGAACAAACCCCCGCAGGCTTTTGACCTGAAACGGATGCTCTTGGCGCCACTGGGTTGGATCTATGCCGCAGCCACCGCCAGACGGCTGCGCACCACCTCAGGGTTTCAGGCCGACGTGCCGGTGATCTGTGTTGGCAATCTCAATGCCGGAGGCACCGGCAAAACGCCAACTGTGATCTGGCTGCTGGAGACCCTGCGGGGCATGGGCCATGATCCGCATGTGATCACACGCGGCTATGGCGGCACGCTCCAGGGGCCAGTGGCCGTGGATCCGGGCAAACACCGCGCCGAGGATTGCGGCGACGAGCCGCTGTTGCTGGCGGCCTTTGGCGAGGTCTGGGTGGCCCGCGACCGCGCCGCCGGAGCAAAGGCCGCCGCAGCAGCGGGCGCAACGGTCATTGTGCTGGATGACGGGTTTCAAAACCCCGGCGTGATCAAGGATCTGTCGATAGTGGTGGTGGATGCCGCCCGTGGATTTGGCAATGGCAGCTGCCTGCCGGCCGGCCCTCTGCGCGAGCCGGTGGCAACCGGGCTGGGCCGGGCGAATCTGCTGCTTTCCATTGGCGATAACGTTGCACAGGACCGCTTTGCCACTCAGTGGGGGGCCAGCCTGCAGGGCCTGCCGCATGTTCAGGCCACACTGGAGCCGCTGCAGACCGGGATGCCCTGGAAAGACACCCCGGTTCTGGCCTTTGCCGGCATTGGCCATCCACAAAAGTTCTTTGACACGCTGCGTGGCCTTGGTGCCCGGATTCTCCACGCCGAGGCACTGGACGATCATCAGCCCCTCTCTACCGCGCTGATGACCCGGCTGGAGGCCGACGCCAAGACGCGCGGCGCGCAGCTGGTCACCACTGAAAAAGACGCCGTGCGCCTGCCCACAAGCTTCCGTCACAAGGTGATCACCCTACCGGTGCGTTTGAAGATCCCCGAGGGTCAGGCACTGATCAAACAGCTCCAAAGGGCCGCCCCAGCGCCTTAGCGGGCCACAGTTCTGGTTCTGAGCTGTCCCTTTGATCCGGAACAAAAAAGACCCGGAGTTTCCCCCGGGCCCTGGTCTCTTCACTCTGGCTGGGGCACTTAGCCCTCTAGCTCGGCGTCGATCAGCGCTTTGAATTGCTCATAGGACTGATTGGAAATCTTGGTGCCGTTCAGAACAAAGGAGGGGGTCGCTTCCACCTCATCCTTTTCTGCATTCTCCTGATACCAGGAGACCAGGGTCTGGGCCTTGGTGTTATCCTGCAGGCAGGCCTCAACCGTGTCTTTATCCAGCCCCGCAATACCGCCGATTTTACGCAGCGCCTCGGTAATCTCAGGGGCCCCACCCGCGCGGACCCAGTCAGACTGGCCTTTGTAGATCAGATTGCTGATTCCAAAGAATTTTTCCGGTCCTCCGCAGCGCGCAATCATCGAAGCCCAAAGGCCGTAGCGATCAAAATAGACTTCGCGGTAGATCAGTTTTACCTTGCCGGTGTCGATATAGTCTTCTTTCAGCTTCGGAAGGACGCCGGTGTGAAAATTGGCGCAATGCGGGCAGGTGTAGGACGCATATTCGATCAGGGTGACGGGCGCATCTTCGGCGCCGAGGACCATTTCGGTGATGGTCGAGGTGTCAACCTCGGCCTCCTGCGCAGAGGCGGCGCCCACCAGCGGCAGTTCAGGCAGGCGGGTTTGACTGTTGTAGCCAGTGACCGCATAGGCCCCGGCAGCAAGTGCCACCGCAGCAAAAACACCAGACATAAAACGGCTCATTCGTACCTCTTTCGTTCAGTTTTCTTCTTTGTCAGCACATTGCGCCCCAACCGCTCCAGCGCGGCGCGCAGATCTTCGTTTTCCACCCCTTTGGCAGCCTGGGCTGCCGCGACCTGATCCTGGGGATCAACCGGCGCCAGCTTTTGCACCTTGGGGGCATGTTGGAATTCTACCTGGCCATCGGAAAACCCGGTGGGGGCTGTCTGGGTGATCCAAACCTTGGAGATGGCATTGTACCCATAGACCGCGTTCACCTTTTCCCGCAGCCGTTCCTTTTGCATCTCCAGCATTGGTGCATTGGCCCCATTGGTCAGCACCGTCAGGGTGGCGCCAAAGGAACTGCGCCCATAGCCAACCTTGACCGGGCGGGCAATCGCCGCAATATCGGCGCCGACGATCTCCTCCCAATGGGTGAGCAGACGCGACACCGCAAAGCCGCGGCTTTCGCCTGCCTTGCGGATCTGATCCGACAGGAGCCGGGAGGTGCGGGAGAACCCGCGTGTGGTACTGCGTCTGAATGCCATAATCTGGTTTTGCGTGACTGGTCCCCCTATTGTAAAGGGTCGTTGTAACGTGGTCAGCAAAACAACGACACCAAGGGGTAAAGAATGCGTGATTTGGACAAAACCCCGGAAGTGGTGGACAGCTCTGCCCTGAACCAGCAGTTGCTGACCTGGTACGACCACAACGCCCGCGCCATGCCCTGGCGGGTCTCGCCGGCGGATCGCGCCCGTGGCCAGCGCCCCGACCCCTATCGGGTCTGGCTCTCCGAAGTGATGTTGCAGCAGACCACGGTTGCCGCCGTCACGGACTATTTTCAACGCTTTACCCGACGCTGGCCCTCGGTGCAGGATCTCGCCGCTGCTGAGGATGCTCAGGTGATGGCCGAATGGGCCGGCCTTGGCTATTATGCCCGCGCCCGCAACCTGCTGAAATGCGCCCGCGTGGTGGCGCAGGATCTGGATGGCTGCTTTCCGGACACCTATGAGGCGCTGCTGAAACTGCCCGGCGTTGGCCCCTATACCGCCGCCGCCATTGCCTCCATCGCCTTTGACCGCGCCGAAACGGTGCTGGACGGCAATGTAGAGCGGGTGATGGCGCGGCTGCATGACATCCACGCGCCGCTGCCCGCGGTGAAACCTGTACTGAAAGATCACGCCGGGATTCTGACGCCACCCCTGCGCCCCGGCGATTATGCCCAGGCGGTCATGGATCTGGGCGCGACGATCTGCACCCCCAAAAATCCCGCCTGCGGCATCTGCCCCTGGCGCAGCCCCTGTCTGGCCCGCAAGGCCGGAACCGCCCCCGAGCTGCCAAAGAAGACTCCGAAACAGCCCAAACCAACGCGGCTGGGTCTGGCCTATCTTGCCCGCAGCGCCGATGGCGCCTGGCTGTTGGAGCGGCGCCCCGACAAGGGGCTATTGGGGGGCATGCTGGGCTGGCCCGGATCGGAGTGGAACGCAGCCCCGGCGCCGCGCCCGCCCTTTGAAACCAACTGGCAGGATCTGGGCGGCGAGGTCCGCCATACCTTCACCCATTTCCATCTGATCCTGCAGGTCAAGCTGGCAGAGCTGCCTGCCGGGCATAATCTCGCGCCGGGGCAGGAGCTGCTGTCGCGGTACGACTTTCGCCCCCAAGACCTGCCAACAGTGATGCGCAAGGTCTTTGATTTGTGGGCCGGATCGAATTTCAACCCCGGCAAAAACCAGTAACTCAGGGGTTGAGCGCGGCGCGTTGCCGCCTTTGCTCACCACGTCCCCTTCCCCTTGGGTTTCCAATAAAACAGGCCTAGTCTTGCCCATATCTCACGGCTTGACCCAGGCCACAAATATTGGAGACTGATTGATGATCGCCGCTGATATTCTCCCGCGCTGGCAATCCGCCCTACCATTCTGGCTCTCCTTTCTCTTGCTGCCGCTGATCTGGGCCGCCGCCCTGTTTGGCGGCTGGATCATTTTGCTGCCACCGCTGGTGACCTGGTATCTGTTTGCGGTGCTGGATGGCATTCTGGGGCTCAACTTTGAAAATGCCGACCCGGCAACACCGGATGAAGATCTCGTCTGGTATCGTGGGTTGACCACCGCCTGGGTGCCGCTTCAGGTGCTCACCCTGTTTGGCCTGATCTGGTATGTCAGCGATGCGAACCATCTGTCTGGGCTGGAAAAATTCGGCGTCTTTTTTGGCACTGGTGTGATCACCGGAACCATCGGCATCAACTACAGCCACGAGCTGATGCATCAACGCAACCGGCTGGAGCGCGGCCTGGCCGATCTCTTGCTGGCCATGGTGCTTTATTCGCATTTCCGCTCAGAGCATCTGCTGGTGCATCACCGCTATGTCGGCACCCCGCGCGATCCGGTCACCGCGCGCTACAACGAGGGCTTTCACCGGTTTTATCCGCGCGTGTTGCGACAATGCTGGCAATCTGCTTTCCGCGCCGAACGCGAGAAGCTCGCCAAAAAGAACCTGCCCTGGACCCATGCCAAGAACCCGTTCTTCCGCTACTGGGGATTGCAGATCATCATGCTGATTCTGGCGCTGCTGCTTGGAGGTGTGACTGGTCTGGTGCTGTTCCTGGTGCAGGCCGGCGTTGCCATCTGGCAGCTGGAACTGGTGAACTATGTGGAGCACTACGGGCTAACCCGAAAACACCTTGGTGAGGGCAAATATGAACATGTCCGACCGCATCACTCCTGGAATGCCGCCCATAAGGCCTCAAACTGGCTGCTGATCAATCTGCAACGCCATTCGGATCATCACTACCGCCCGGATCGGCGGTTTCCGCTGTTGCAGAACTATACCCCCGCAGATGCGCCACAGCTGCCCTATGGCTATCCGGTGATGACGGTGGCGGCGATGATCCCACCACTGTGGCGGCGGGTAATGAACCCAAGGGTACGGCGCTGGCGCCAGATGTATTACCCCGAGATCACCGACTGGAGCAGCTACAACAAGGCAAAAACACCGATGCCCCGCTCCTAAACCACCCCGGTGCGCTCTTCGGAAAAGTAAAAGAACACTGACCGGCCCAAGGGTCAGTGTTCTTTAGAAGACCCTTGGCAGGGGTCTTAAGGAGGCGCAGACAGGAAGTTGAACGTGGACGAACGCCCCCTGACTGCACTGCAACGAGGGCATCCTGTCAGCGCAACCCTTCCAAAAACTTAACAAGTGCATCACACCCCGGAGGCGTACCTTTATAGTTTTGAAATTAGGCGATAAAATGCAATGCCTTTCTGGTCGCGAGGTCGGATCAGATTTGAAAAATCTTTAATTGCAGCAGGAATCATCCCTCTACCCGCTAGAATCACCGCTGCGCCCAGACCTTCATCGTCTCATCCAAACCGCGCACCTCCTGGTCTGGGTGGCATTCAAAGCCATGGGTCAAATCAAAGTTAGGCTGTTCCAGCTGAGCCTGCAGGCGCAACGCGTCGCTCATCGCAATTGGCGTCTTCAACCGCCGGGTCATCTCTTCCAACCGGGCGGCGACATTCACCGCTGTGCCGATCACCGCATATTCCAAGCGGTTGGCACCAATATCCCCCAGCAGAGTTTCACCAAAATGGATGCCAATCCCGGCCTGAATTTCCGGCTCACCCATACGACGGCGTTCCCGGTTCCAGATCGCCAGGGATTCTTGCATTGCCAGCGCGCATTCCAGGGCATTGCTGGCGTCACGCTCTCCGGCGGACGGGGTGCCAAAGGTCGCCATCAACCCATCCCCCAGATATTTATCGAGCGTCCCGTTGTGACGAAAAACCTCCCGCTCCATCCGGCCATGAAACCCGCGCAGCAGAGCGATGACCTGATGTGGATCCCGCCCGGAGGCAAGCCGGGTAAAGCCGATGATATCAATAAACAGAACCGCAACATTCTGGATCTTAACCTGCTTCAACGGTTCATCGTTCTGCGACAGCTGCTCCACCACATTAGGCGAAAAGTAACGCGACAGGTTGGCGCGTTCACGCTCAAGCCCGGCGTTATTCAACAACAAGGTGTTGGTGCGGCGCGCTGATACCCCCAGTGTGATTGCAACGATGAGGAAGACAATGACTTCCTGTATCCGCAACTGCAGCACATAGCTGTTAGGATCCAGAAATTTCAACAGGTTGGAGTCGGCGCCAAAGGCCTCAACTGCCGCTTCGGTAAGCCCCGGAGTCGGCGTGGTAAACCACCACGACAGGGCCGTCGCCCCCAGCCACATCACAAAGGTCCAGACCCCAATGGCAATCACCGTGCGCCAGGAATAGGCCATCGTACCAACGGCCAGGATCACAAAGAAATAGAGAAAATTATCAAACCTATACTGCATGGCAAGCGGCATGGCATCGACACTCAACGGGTTCGGCCCGACCATGCCAAGGGTCATCAAAAACAAATCCATAAAGATCAGAAACAGCTCCAGGCGCGATCGCCCGACACGGCCGACACGCTGGATGAACCAGCCATTCAGGCATAGTAGCGCCATGATGCCGATGTGATAGGTGACTTCGAAATGTGGGTGCACCGAGACGACAAAGATCGCAAAGATCGTCATCGCGATCCAGCGCGCTTTCACCGCCAGCTCCAGGCCTTCGCGCTTGTGATTTTCCAGCGCTGTCAGGACATATTGCATTTCTGGAGCGTCTTCGGCCTCTGCCCCCCGGGGCAAGTCAATCAATCTGGACTTGGGCGGAGTCAAAGCGGTGTCAGTCATCAGGCAATCCCTATTGCTGCGCCCTAGATAGGCAGTCCTTCTGCAGCATACATCCCCCAACAGACCCGCAACACGAAAAAACCCCGCCTATAAGGCGGGGCAAGGTGCGATCCCCGTGTTTCTTGCTGCGCAACATTGGCTGGCGCAGGCACGGGGACCGTTGGTTAACTTGGATAATGTTGAAAACAGCGGTGGGGCTAGTTCTGCATTTCAGCCCGGATTTGCTGGCGCAACACGTCAATGGGCACAGTCTGGCCATCGCGCTTAAAGCACCAGTAGGTCCAGCCATTGCAGGAGGGCGCATTTTCCAAATGTGCCCCGACCTGATGGATCGAACCTTTGACATTGTCACCAATCAGCGTGCCATCGGCACGCACCTTGGCCTTGTGCCTTTGGTTCATCGAATACAGCTCATCACCGGGGCGAAGCATGCCGCGCTCCACCAGCTGACCAAAGGGCACCCGGGGTTCAGCGCGTTTGCTGGTCGAGACCTGCAGCGCGTCACGGTCGAATTTGCGGACCGATTTGATCCGCTCTTCGGCCACTTTGCGATAGCTCTCTTCCTGCTCGATGCCGATAAATTCACGCCCCAGCATCTTGGCCACGGCGCCGGTGGTGCCAGTGCCAAAGAAGGGATCCAGAACCACGTCACCAGGGTTGGTTGAACCCACCAGGATACGGTGCAGTAGGGATTCCGGTTTCTGCGTCGGGTGCGCCTTGTCACCGTTCTCGTTCTTTAGCCGTTCATGGCCGGTGCAGATCGGCAGCACCCAATCCGAGCGCATCTGAATACCCTCGTTCAGCGCCTTCAGAGCCTCGTAATTGAAGGTATATTTGCCACCTTCGGATTTTGACGCCCAGATCATCGTCTCATGGGCGTTGGTGTAGCGCTTGCCGCGGAAATTCGGCATCGGGTTGGATTTACGCCAGACCACATCGTTTAGGATCCAGAAGCCTTCGTCTTGCAGGGCTGTGCCGACACGGAAAATATTGTGGTAAGAGCCAATCACCCAGATCGCGCCGTTTGGCTTCAGGATCCGGCGGGCCTGGTGCAGCCAGCGGCTGGTGAAATCATCATAAGCCGCAAAACTGGAGAACTGATCCCAATGATCATCAACCGCATCGACCTTGCTGTTGTCAGGGCGGTGCAGCTGGTTCTTCAATTGCAGGTTATAGGGGGGATCCGCAAAGATCAGATCGATAGAGTTGTCCGGCAACCCGGCCATCACGTCGATACAATCGCCGTCAAGAATCGTGTTCAAAGGGAGCGCCGCGGCGCCCTTCGTCATTGTTTTCGTCATTTGCTCTGCCTCAAAACCACTCGGCGCATTTTTGCGCTCATTTTGGTTATCCACAGGATGAGTCATCCGGGATTCGAGGTCAATTTGTTTTTTAGATCAGCTTACTACGGTTCACTCTTGATACAATATCTTGTGTACCGGCTTAAAGGACCGGCGATGATGTGGTGTCACCCCCAATTCGACCAAGGCCTCTCTGTGTTGCTTTGAGGGATATCCGGCGTTGCGCTCCCATCCATACCCTGGAAACTGTTGCGCCAAATCCACCATCAGCCTGTCGCGTGCCTCTTTTGCCACGATCGAGGCCGCGGCAATCGAGACTGATTTGCCGTCTCCCTTGACCACTGCTTCCGACTCGATTGTCAGGTCGCGGGGGATCAGATTTCCGTCAATCAGCAGATAATCCGGGGGCGGATCCAATGCCGCCACAGCGCGTTCCATCGCCAGATGCGAAGCCCGAAGTATATTAATGGAATCAATCTCTTCAACGCTGGCCTCAGCGACCGAAACCTCAGCGCTAGCCCAGATCTCCGTGGCCAGTGCGGCGCGTTTTTTGGCGCTCAGCTTTTTGGAGTCATTCAACCCTTCGGGCAGCTGCGCCATATCCAGGACCACGGCCGCCGCCGTGACGGGTCCGGCAAGCGGCCCCCGGCCCACCTCATCGACTCCGGCAATTCGTAAATAGCCCCTGTCATGGGCGGCGATCTCTAGGCTGTTGTCTGGCTGTTCCATACCCCTGTCAGACCCAAAATCATCCCCCATTGCAATGGTTCTGGCGCAATTCCGTCGCTGCAACAGACAAAAAGAAGGGGGCCAGGGCCCCCTCAAGTCTGCTCGACATGTTGCGCTTGGATCACTTTTCAGCGCGACCCTTAGCGGTTGACCAGACGATAGCCATGTTTGTTCAGGCACCGTGGCTTGTAAGCGGTGCGGTTTTTCCGACCATTCCAGAAGGTTACTTTGCAGCTCTGTGGCAGCGAACGGACATAATCATAGTTGCGGTTCAGGCAACCACGCGCCACCAGGGATCTGCCGTTTCTAAAGTTGGGGAAATACTTCACGCATTGCGCCGGCAGATCATAGCGGCCAACGCGCGGCGGCAGTGGGCGGGGCTGTGGATGCCCGGGGCGAGGCCGATGCGGCCGGGTAACTGTCTCGCGACGGTCCCGGGTGTTGTGATCATGAATCGCCGCGCCAAGGATGCCCAGAACCGCCAGTCCTGCGACCACCTTGCCAAAGTCATCCCCGGCCCGCGCTGGCCCGGAGGAGGCCCCGGTGATGGCCATTGCGGCGGCCAGAATGATGGCGATGAATTTGCGATGCTGTTTGGGCTGGGTGCTCTGGGTCATCGTATCGTTTCCTCTTGTTTACTGTCTGCTGGTGCCGCCTGAAGAGGCCGCAAACCCGCTGTGTTTCAGCCATGTCTGCCAGTGAGTCGGCAGGGATGTTGGCGCGCTTAAAATCTGCACCCTCACAGTCGGCCAATGTGGCTCGGACAGGCAATAACAGCGCCATGATATTGAATAACCATGGGGTCAAACTTCTGTTGTTATTGAATTTCACCCGCGTTTCAGGGCAGGGTAAGCGCATGAAACACGCCCTTGCCATACCGCTGATATGCTTTGCTTTGTTGGCGCAAATTGCGCCCGCACAGGCCGCCGATTGCTATGCCGATTACAAGGCCAAGCAGAACAACCCGCTGAAATTGCATTACGGAGTGATCCAGATCCGGGGCGCCTGCAACAAGGCCGCCGCGCAGGGGGAAATTCAGTCTCGCCTTGCGGCCTCCGGCTGGACCCTGCTTAATGTGATGGCGGTCTTTGGTCCCGAAGGCCTGCAACAAAGGAAGGCCAATGCCGGACCCTACTTTCTCCGTTTCTGAGGCCCGCACCGCTGGCAGCCGCATCATCGCCTTTGGCATCGCCCTGATCGCCGCCCTGCTGGCCATCGCTGGTACGGTGCTATTGCTGGCGCTGCCCGATGCCAATGCTTTTAACGCGCGGGTTGAACAGCTGTTTGTCGAAAACGACCTGACCGCTCAGGCCGAAATCAAACTGCTGGAGATTCTGGCTCAATCCGGCACTGCTTTTGCCGATACCCTCGCCAGCTACCGGGTGGTGATCTTTGTGCTCTTGGTCTTTGCCACCGCCATGATGATTGTCGCCCTGGTGGTGCTGGCAATGCTCTTGCTGCTCAATCGCCGCATGGCCCAGATCGAGCGGTCGGGTATTCAGGTGACCGAGCTGTTGATCAGCCGCGAGGAACACACCGTCTACCTCAATAACATGGGCTTCAAACTGACACCCGCAGCGATGGAGACATTGTCCGCCTTGGCCGAGGCCCGGATGGATGATGACGTGCTGTCAGGCGCCGAGATCGAGGCAGTGATTTCCGGAAAGCACAGCAGCGATTGCGAAGAGGCAGCCGGTGCCACACGAATAAAACGGCTGCGCGATACTCTGGGCAACCAGATGGTGAGCGAACTATTGGTCAAGAACATAGCCAAACGCGGCTATGTTTTGGCGATCAGCAAAGACGTCATCCGCATGGTCTGACGCGCCTCCTGTTGCCTGGGGCAGGACCCTGCGCCTTGCAGAGTGCTGATCACAACCTGGCGAGCCAGGGCCGTTTTGGCAACAAAACACATGCTCTGTGCACAGATGATCCTTCCAGCCACTGGATATTTACCTCTGCACACCCACATATAGGGCTGCCTCCACTGAGGAGGCGCCCTGGGGCGTCTATCGTTGCGCTCGGGGCCCAACAGGCCTCTCGGACGTCGAGGGGCAAGAGGATAGCCCCGAATGAACGCACATGTTCCGCCTCCCCCCAACAGTGCCGGGCCACAGAATCGTGGCCCGCAAAATCGCGGCTATGGTATTCTGGTCGAGCCCCTGCGCGGCGAAGTCCAGGTCCGGCGCGGTGGCTGCCTGTTGGCCAAAAGCACCCGCGCGCGCGTGATGTATGAAACCCGGCTACAGCCAACCATCTACATTCCGCGCGATGATCTCGTGGTGGATCTCTCCAACAAGGTGGGCCTGCAAACCTTCTGCCCCTTCAAAGGTACAGCCTGTTTCCATGATCTCAAGCTAGAGGATGGGCGCGTCGACAACGCCGTCTGGATCTATGAACACACCCTGCCGGAGGCCTCCCAGATCGAAGGCCATGTGGGCTTTGTCGCGGATCCCGATACATTGATCGACCTTGGCTCCAATCAGATCGCGCCGCCTGAATATGGCAATATCTCCGGTCCGCTGGTCGATTGGCTGCTGCGCGAAGCCGCCTTTTTGCCAACCCCTGCAGAGTTTACCAAGGCCTTTTCCAAAAAGCTGCTGGAGCAAGGCGTCTGCCTTTCGCGCCTGTCAGTGCTGGCCTGGTCGTTGCACCCGCAGATCGCGGGTAAGAATTTCATCTGGCAAAAGGCCACAGATGAGGTGACAACCTACGCCCCCAGCTACGAGATCTACGAACACCCCTCCTATAATGCCAGCCCGCTGCGCCATGTCTCCAAAGGCCTGGGTGGTGTGCGCCATCGCATCGACACCGAAAACAGCGATGATGCCTTCCCCATCCTCAGCGATCTGCGTGCCGCCGGTGCAACGGATTATGTCGCCATGCCGCTGCCCTTCTCCGACGGGCGCATCAATGTGCTCACCGTGGCCTCGGATCATCCGGATGGGTTTTCCACCGCAAATCTGGGCCTGATCTTTGAATGCTCCGCCGTGGTCGCCCGCTATTATGAGGTCTTCATGCAGCGCGAAAACGCTCAGTCGCTGCTGGAGACCTATGTGGGAAAACGCACCGGCGAGCGGGTTCTGGGCGGCAAGATCCGCCGCGGTGAGGGCGATGAGATCGACGCCGCCATCATGTTCTGCGATCTGCGTGGCTCGACCCTGCTGCAGGAACAGCTGGGGCGGCATGACTATATCAAGCTGCTGAACGCGTTTTTCGACACTGCCTCCACCATCGTTCATGACAACGGCGGCGAGGTGCTAAAATTCATCGGTGATGCGGTTCTGGCAGTCTTTCCCGCCGGTAACGAAACCGGAGAGGATGCCGATCAGGCCCGCGCCCAGGCGCTGAAATCCGCCCGCAGCATTGTACCGGCTTTGGCTGAGGTCGCAGCTGAGCATGATTTGCCCGTGCTCGAATGTGCCAGCGGTATTGCCTATGGCACCGTGACCTATGGCAATGTCGGCTCGCGGGAGCGGCTGGATTTCACCGTCATTGGCCAGGCCGCCAATATCGCCGCCCGTCTTGGCGACTATGGCAAGACTCTGGGCCATCAGATTGTGGTCAGTCAGAACTCCTTGCCAGGCTCTTGCCAGAACGCCACCTCCTTGGGCGCCTTGACCCTGCACAATATCAGCAAGCCCGTCGAAAGCTACGCCGTGGCGCCCTTTGTCACTGCGCCAGAACGCAGCCTCCAGCCCGACCCCGAAGGCCCACCGCCGGTTCCGGTCCAAGTCATCAAATAGCCGCGTTCGCTCGGCACAGCCCGCAATAGACGCTGTGAACAAGGCGCGGCCTTTGCCGCAGATGCTGGCGCGCCGCCCGGAACGGGCGGCGCCGGGTCGTTTTGCGTCAGCAAAACCGGCCCTGCGCGCGGGAGCCCCCCCTTTTTTGCTCTTGAAAAGCTGACTTATGAGGCCACGACCTTGGATCTTTGGCTGTCATCCCCCATGGAGATCAGCAGCGGTGCCTCTGCCTGCCGCGCCTTGAACGCCGCCTTATCCGTCATGCCCCGCCAGTCCTGATGCACCAGCGATTGCGCCACAGCCCCCCCCAGCGTGGTGCCTGGCCCCGTGACAATGAACAGATCCGGAGCAAACTCCTGCGCCGCGACCTGTACCGCGCGGGTGAAATCATAGCTCTCCACCACCTGATGCCCCAGGGTATAGTCCCAAAGCGCTGCCAGATCGCTGGATCCCGGCTGCCAGATCGCACCGCGCCCATCCACCAGCGGCACTGCGGGCTGCATCAGCATTCCCCCATCCAGCCGTTCACGCCCCTCGGTGGCCACTGGCGCCTGTAGCGCGGTATGAAATCCGGCGTGATTGGCCAGCCGCATCGGGAAACGATCTGCGATCTGCGGTACGGCAGCCTCAAAGGCAGTCAGGCCCGCGTCATCTCCAGCCAGCACCAACATCCCCCCCAGATCAATCGACAGCGCCAGCACATGATCCCTGCGGGCGTTGATCTGCGCCACCAGCGCCAATAGCTCTGCCTTGCGCTGCGGATCTGGTCGCCAGTCATCGCCGGTAAAGGGATAGACCAGCTGACCGCCAATCAGATGCTCCTGCATCAGGGTCCCCATGGTGTTCACCAGTGCGAACCCGTCCTGTGCCGACAGCGCGCCAGCAGCGGCCAAAGCGATATACCAGCCCATGGAGTTGCCGGTGACCGCAACCACCTCGATATCGCTCGCGAGCGACTGCGCATCCGCCAGAGCGCTGGCATAGATCAGCGGCGAAGCAATATCGCCGCGCGAGTATTTCCCCACCGAAAACCGCGTTGCCCCATCCAGGGCGGTGACCTCTTCCTGGCCCAATGCGACCCGCGCCGCATCAAAGCCCGCAAACAGCGCCGCCTTATCGGCGTGATGACGGTGCAGATAACCCAGCTCGGGCTTGTTATAGGTGCCCCGGCCGGGACAGATCAAAACGGCGGTACGGGTCATGGTTTTGCTCCTACCAGATCCAGGGCTGCGGCAAGAATGCTGTCCTTTGAGGGCAGCGTGGCGGCATAGGCCGGGCCGGTGGCGATGAAACAATCCTCGGCGGCGATGCGCGTAGCCGGGCGGTCACCCTGTTCCGCAAACAGCGCCATCAGCGCCTCGGATTGGCTGCCGGTGCTGCGACATTCATCGACGATCAGCACATGTTTGCAGCTTTTGGTCGCTTCCAGCAGCGCCGCTGCCGGCAGCGGCGCCAGCCAGCGCAAATCAACAATGCGGCTCTTGATGCCCTTTGCCTCCAGCTCGGCCTGGGCCTGGGTCGATAGGTAGCGGCCATTGCCATAGGTCACGATGGCAAGATCCGTGCCCTCGCCATGCTGGCCGACATCGCCCAAAGAAATGCTTTGATCAGGGGCCGGGTAATGCCGCATCCATTCCCCATCTTTGGCCCCGTGCAGATCCCGCATCGGATACAGCGCGATTGGTTCAACAAAGACCACCACCCGCTGTTCCTCGCGCGCCAGCCGCACGGATTCGCGCAGCATCATCGCCGCTTCCGCCCCATCCGAGGGACAGGCAATCACGATCCCAGGAATGTCGCGCAGCACCGCCAGCGAGTTGTCATTGTGGAAATGGCCACCAAACCCCTTTTGATAGCCCAGGCCCGCAATGCGCAGCACCATCGGGTTGCTGAACTGACCATTGGAGAAGAACGGCAGGGTTGCCGCCTCACCGCGCAGCTGGTCTTCGGCATTGTGCAGATAGGCCAGGAACTGAATTTCCGGCATCGGTACAAAGCCATTGTGCCCCATGCCAATCGCCAGCCCCAGAATCGACTGTTCATCCAGCAGCGTGTCGATCATCCGGTCCGGGCCAAAGCGCTGGTGCAGCTTTTGTGTGACGCCATAGACGCCGCCCTTTCGACCCACGTCTTCGCCCATCATGACAATTTCACCATGCTGCAGCATCAGATCTGTCAGCGCCCAGTTGATCAGCCGTGACATCGGCTGCGGGTCGGACATTGCCCGCATGTCACCGCCAAAGGCTGCGGCGCGGGCCTCTGCGCTGGAGCCATTGCTGGCAGTACAGGCACGGGTGGGCGGGATCAGGCTGGCTGCAACCTCCGCACCTGTCTTCAGGTGTGGACGTGTCACCACCTCGGCGCGGATACGTTCCACCCGGGCGCAGGTATCTGTGTAGATCTTCAGCGCCTCTGCCCGGGGCAAGGCCCCGGCCTGTTCCAGCAGGCGCACCGAATGCAGCAGCGGATCATTGGCCTCATCCGCCTCGACCTCTGATTTGGGCAAATAGGTCGTCGGCACATCCGCCCCGGCATGGCCATAAAGCCGCACGGTGCGCAGATGCAGAAAAGCGGGTTTCTTGCGGCGGCGCACATAGTCGGCGGCCTCTTGTGCCACGGCATGGGCCGCGTAGATATCCAGCCCGTCCGCCTTGAAGTATTTGATACCCGGGCGGGCCCGCATTGAGGTCTCGATCCAGCCCCGGGGTGTCTTGGTCGAAATGCCGATACCGTTGTCCTCGCAGACAAACAACAGCGGCAGCGGCGTTGACTGCACCGAGGTCCAGCCAGCCGTGTTGATCGCCCCCTGCGCAGTGGAGTGATTGGCGGAGGCATCGCCAAAGGAGCACATGACAATGCTGTCGTCGCGCATGATCTTATGCTCGGGCGCATGGCGTTTGGCAGCGCCGATGGAATAGGCAGCACCTACCGCCTTGGGCAGGTGGCTGGCGATGGTTGAGGTCTGCGGCGGGATCATCAGCGCCCTGGAGCCCAGCACCTTATGCCGCCCACCCGAGGTTGGATCCTCGCAAGAGCAGGCAAAAGAGAGGAGCATATCCCAGGCGATGCGCTGACCCGGCACCTGATCGGCGCGGGAGATCTGAAAGGCCGCATCGCGGTAATGCAAAAACGCCATATCATCAGGGCGCAGCGCCCGCGCAACCGCCGCCATGCCCTCATGCCCTGACGAGCCGATGGTATAAAACCCCTGCCCCGCCTTTTGCATGGACCGGCTGGTAATATCCAACGCCCGGCTCAGCACCTGGGCCCGGTAGATCCCCACGGCCTGCTCAGGGGCCAGCCCAACCAAGGGCGCCGCGCCCTGCGGCAGGGCGCCAGTACCAACCCGGTCCAGGAAGTTTTGATGCACGATCTGAGCGCGGTCCATTGGCAATCCCTTTGTCTGTTCTGCCCCTGTTATCCGGCAGAACAGACATGAATTCCAATGAGATTAACAGCCCAACTCATGAGGTTTCGGCATGGGTCTGGCGAAAAAAACCGCTTAGAGCTTGGCGCGCCCCCGCGCCCTCCTTGATATAGCTCGATATAGGGGGCCATCTCCGTGCCATGGACGGTGGCGAATTTCTTTTTGTCACAAAAACGCGTAGGCATGAGTCAGCCCCGACCTTAAGATCAGGGTGAGAAAATGCCTTCGGAACACCCCTTCCAAAACCAGGACCAAAATGCCCCGCGCCAGATCGCCTTTCCGTACCACCCTTGTCGACAATGCTCTCACGACCTTTTGGAAAAAGGCGGGGCAGCTGGTCTTGGCGAAGGATCTGATGCGTAACCCCCCGCTGTCGCTGCTCACCAGTTGCCCTGGCAGAGATGAGGCCAGTTGAGATGGCAGGTCAGTCACCCCCCTCAACCCTGCCCGCAGGCCCCTTTCGGTTCATCGCGCTGGACGTGGAAACAGCCAGCCGTGACAGCGCCAGCATCTGCCAGATCGGCATCGCCTGTGTGCGCAGCGACAACCATATTGAGACCTTCACCACCTATGTGAACCCCGAACAGAGCTTTGCCCCCTTCAATACCGAATTGCACGGCATCAGCGCAGAGACCGTCGCCACCGCCCCCAGTTTTCCCGAGGCCTGGGGCCAGCTCAAACCCCTGTTGCAACTGCATCATCTGGTTCAGCACAGCGGTTTTGACAGCAAAGCCATCTCGGCCGCCTGCCGCGCCTATCGCCTTCCCAATGCAGATCTGAGCTGGAGCGACAGCGTCAAAATTGCGCGGCGGGCCTGGCCTGAATTCAAAGGCAACGGCGGGCACGGGCTGGCCAACCTAAAGCGGCAACTGGGGCTCTCGTTTCGCCACCACGACGCTGGCGAGGATGCCCGTGCCGCCGCCGAGGTGGTACTGCTGGCCGAAGGTCAGTTGGGTCAGAGCTTTGACAGGATCAGCGGCACAGCCCGCAAGGCACAGTTCAGCCTACCGCTTCAACTGCCATAGGGCGCAGAGGCCTTGCCAGCCATTTTCCCAGGCTCCAACCCTCGCCAGAGCGCTCAGCAGCGGAATTTACCAGAAATTTAGGCCAGCCCGATAAAGTTAATCCCGGAACTGAATGCCCAAATTGGGTAAAACCCGCGGAGAAATGAATGAAACTATTTGGTAAAATGTCGGCCCTGGCGGCGGCAGTTGTGTGTGGCACGTCCGTTATGGCGTCACAAACAGTGGCCCAAGCTGTGAAACTCACCACATTGGAATGGCCCCCTTATGTGAATGCAGATAGCTCTGGAACCAGCACCGATCGCGTTGTCGAGATTCTCAACAGCATTGGCATTGATGCCACCGTGCAGGTCTTTCCCTGGAACCGCGCCGTGAACCTGGCCGCAAAAGACCCGGCATGGCTTGGCGTCTACCCTGAATATTACTCCGAAGCGGATGATGCCGACAAAGGCGGCGCACGTTGCCTCTATTCGAAATCCTTTGGCACCAGCCCAGTTGGCTTTGCGCAGCGCGTCGACGCGCCGATCACCTGGTCTGACCATAGTGACCTGACCAATTACACCATTGGTGTGGTTTCCGGCTATCTGAACGAAGCGCGTTTTGACACCATGGTCGCCAATGGGGAAATCCAAACCCAGGAAGTGGCAGCCGATGACGCGAACCTCAAAAAAGTTGCAGCCGGACGCATTGATGCCGCTGTGATCGACCGCGAAGTCATGGCGCATCTGCTTGCCGGAATGCCCGCGCTTGCTGAGCAACTGGAGTTCAATACGACCCTATTGGCCGAACACGGGCTTCATATCTGCTTTAAAAACTCAGACGCAGGCCGCGCCTTGCGGGACCAGTTCAACGCCGCGTTTTAAGCGGCGCCTTGCCTATTTGAAACGTGAAAAGCCCAAGTCCCGGGCTTTTCACGCCTTCCCACGGAAGGCTATGTCGCTTTTTCCAATCCGCCATTAAAAGAAGGCAGGAATTCAAAGCCGCGTGCAGTGAAAACTGGGACCACACAAAATGTCCCCATGTGTCCCCAAAGATATTCCAAAAAAGATATCCCAAAACGGAGAAAGCCTCAGGCGTTTCCGCCTAAGGCTTTGATAAAGTGGTGAGCCGTGATGGGTTCGAACCATCGACCTACTGATTAAAAGTCAGTTGCTCTACCAGCTGAGCTAACGGCCCACTTTATAATCGCTGCTTAAGTGGTTTGTCTAAGTTGATCAAGCACTTAATTTGCTATCGTCTGACAAGTCCGTGTCGTTCTTGCCGTCCCGATTGGCGGCTGTCTACGGTTAGCAGGGTAAGGGGTCAAGCCCTTTTTTGAACTTTATACGTCACAGACTGGATTCATTTTCATCGCAGGTCTATATGCCCGGTATGAGTATGTATCCAGATCCCCAATTTCCCTTCATGAAGATGCATGGGCTTGGCAACGATTTTGTCGTTGTTGATGCGCGTGCGCGAAAGCTGGCGATCACCCCCGCCCTGGCACGGGGAATCGCCCATCGTCAATTTGGCGTTGGCTTTGACCAGCTGGCGCTGATTGAGCAGGGTGCTGGGGATGCACATCTCACCTTTTACAATGCCGATGGCTCCACCTCGGCGGCCTGCGGCAATGCCACCCGCTGCATTGCCCGCCATCTGATGGAGGAAAGCGGCAAGACCGATCTGCACCTCACCACTGATCGCGGTGATCTCTTTGCCCGCGATGCCGGTGATGGGCTGACATCGGTCAATATGGGGCAGCCACAACTGATCTGGGATGAAATCCCCCTGAGCGAAGCGATGGATACTCTCGAACTTCCCATCGAAGGCGCCCCAACCGCCACTGGCATGGGCAATCCGCATTGCACCTTCTTTGTCGAAGACGCGGATTTGATTCCGCTGGCCGAATTTGGCCCACGCCATGAACACCACCCGCTGTACCCGCAACGTACCAACGTGCAGGTCGCCCAACTTATTGGCCCCGATCACGTCCGTATGCGCGTCTGGGAACGCGGTGTGGGCGTCACCCTGGCCTCTGGCTCTTCCTCCTGTGCCACCGCCGTAGCCGCCGCACGACGCGGCCTGACGGGGCGCAGGGTCCAGATTGATCTGGACGGCGGCACACTCTGGATCGACTGGCGCGACGATGGCGTCTGGATGACCGGCCCGACCATGCATGTCTTTACCGGCAGTTTCACCACCGCTTTTCTCGAAAGTCTCTGACATGTCAGCGCCAAAGTTCACCACACTCGGCTGCCGTCTCAACGCCTACGAGACCGAGGCAATGAAAGAACTGTCTCAGGCCGCAGGCCTGGAAGATCTGGTGGTGGTGAATACCTGCGCAGTGACCGCAGAGGCGGTGCGCAAATCCCGCCAGGAAATCCGCCGCCTGCGCCGCGACAACCCACAGGCCCGCATCGTGGTTACCGGCTGCGCCGCCCAGACCGAACCGGAAACCTTTGCCCAGATGCCAGAGGTCGACACGGTCATTGGCAATACCGAAAAAATGCAGCCGGAAACCTGGAACGGCATGGCCGCCAATTTCATCGGTGAGACCGAAAAAGTCCAGGTCGATGACATCATGTCGGTGACCGAGACCGCCGGCCATTTGATCGACGGCTTTGGCACCCGTAGCCGCGCCTATGTGCAGGTGCAAAATGGCTGCGACCACCGCTGCACCTTCTGTATTATCCCCTATGGCCGCGGCAATTCCCGCTCGGTCCCGGCCGGCGTTGTGGTGGATCAGATCAAACGGCTGGTGGATAAGGGCTACAACGAGGTAGTGTTGACCGGCGTTGACCTCACCAGTTGGGGCGCCGATCTGCCCGCGCACCCCAAACTCGGCGATCTGGTGATGCGCATCCTCAAGCTGGTGCCAGACCTGCCGCGCCTGCGGATCTCCTCCATCGATTCGATCGAGGTGGATGACAACCTGATGCAGGCCATCGCCACAGAACCGCGGCTGATGCCGCATCTGCATCTGTCATTGCAACATGGCGACGATATGATTCTCAAACGCATGGCCCGGCGCCATCTGCGCGACGATGCCATCCGCTTTTGCGAAGAGGCCCGGCGCCTGCGCCCCGATATGACCTTTGGCGCAGATATCATTGCCGGCTTCCCAACCGAGACCGAAGCGCATTTTGAAAACTCGCTGCAGCTGGTCGAAGACTGCAACCTCACCTGGTTGCACGTCTTCCCCTATTCCAAACGAGAGGGAACCCCGGCTGCCAAGATCCCCAAACAGATCAATGGCAATACCATCAAAGCCCGTGCGGCCCGCCTGCGTGCCGCTGGCGACGCCCAGGTCCAGCAACACCTTGCCGCGCAGATTGGCAAAACCCATCAGGTCTTGATGGAAAACCCCCACATGGGTCGGACCGAACAGTTCACCGAAGTGAAATTCTCCAGGCCCCAGACCGAAGGCAAAATCATCGCCACCCACATCCTCGGTATCGATGGAATCCATCTCACCGCCTGACGCCCGCAGCACTTTTCATCTTGCTGAAAATACCTCGGGGTGAATGGGCGGTCACGCCCAGAGGGGCAGCGCCCCTGCGCCCGCCAGCCGCCCGACCAAACAAAAAGGCCCCCGCAAGGTGACTTGCAGGGGCCTATTTATGTCTGGTGAAATCAGCCTATCAGGCGGATTTTTTACCCTTGTGCGGCGCCCAGAGCTGTTTGTTGGTCAGATAAAGCAGAACCGACAGAACGGTCAGGATCAGCACCCCGACAAAACCGCTTTGCTTGCGGGCCATCATCTTGGGTTCGGCGGTCCACATCAGGAAAGCCGCAACATCCTGCGCCATGTGATGCACGGTGTTGTCATGGCCATCAGCAAATTCAACCTGCTCATCTGACAGCGGAGGCGCCATGCCGATCCAGCTGCCAACAGCCAACCGTCCAACTTCCTTGCGCTCAATCGTGACCGAACCGTCGTCGTTAGTTACTTCGGTTTCCTTGTAGATCTTACATTCGTCAGGATATCCGCCAGCAGCAAACGCCGTGTTGTAATAGCCGGTAAAATCTTCTGGCGCACAGTCAGGCGCTTCTTCATAGCCGCTGATCAGCGAGGCGATGTATTCCGCGCCACCGATCCCTTTGAACAGCTGGTTTATACCAGACCCATAGGGACCGTGGAAACCGGCGCGTGCCTTGGCCATAAGGCTCAGGTCAGGGGCACCAGCAGAGGTATTGGCTGGGAAGTGGTTAACTGGCTTGGCAGGTACATCCTCGTCCAGTTCCGGGTCATAGACGGTAAAGTTCTCAGCCGCATAGGCACGCACCTGATCGGCAGGCAGCGCAGGGCCACCTTCGTCGCCAAGGGTGCGCAGTGGCACAAACTTCAGCCCGTGACAGGCAGAGCAGACTTCGGTGTAGATCTGCAAGCCGCGCTGCAGCTGATTTTGATCATAGGCGCCAAATGGTCCCTCAAACGAGAACTGGAAGTCCTCGACGTGGCCATGACCGCCTGCCGCATGAGATGCGACAGGGGCAAGGGCCAGAGCGAAGGCGGCACCGATTGCGAGTTTCTTCAACATTGGTAGCTGTCCTTCTCTTACTCGGCAGGAGTGGCTGCGTCGGATTTCCCGCCATAGTGAGCGTCGAAATCTTCTTCAATTGTAGCAGGCTCTGCCAGTGGCTTCTCGATGACACCCAGGATGGGCAGGATCACCAGGAAGTAGCCGAACCAATAGGCCGATGCGATCAGCGAGAACGATGCATAGGGCTCTTCCGCCGGCATCGCACCCAGCCACATCAGGGCAAAGAAGTCAAAGATCAGCAGGTAGAACCACCACTTGAACATCGGACGATAGCGACCCGACCGCACCCGGCTGGTGTCCAGCCAGGGCACCAGCGCCATCACGGCGATCGCGCCAAACATCGCCAGAACCCCAAAGAACTTGGCGTCAACGATGCCACCGGTCACGAAGGAGGCAATCTGAACAACCCAGACTTCAGAGGTGAAGGCCCGCAGGATCGCGTAGAAAGGCAGGAAGTACCATTCAGGAACGATATGCGACGGCGTCACCAGCGGGTTGGCCTCGAGGTAGTTATCCGGGTGGCCCAGGTAGTTTGGCATAAAGCCGACGATGGCCCAGAAGATCACCAGAACAATGGCCAGACCAAGGAAATCCTTGATCACAAAATAGGGCCAGAACGGCAGGGTGTCTTTTTTGACGTCCTCTTTCGAGCCCTTGCGCACGTCAACACCGGTTGGGTTGTTGTTGCCAGTGGTGTGGAAGGCCCAGATATGGACCACAACCAGCGCGGCGATGACGAAAGGCAGCAGGTAGTGCAGCGAGAAGAAACGGTTCAGCGTGGCGTTATCCACCGCAGGTCCGCCCAGCAGGAATGTCTGCAGCGCGTCACCCACAAAAGGAATGGCACCAAACAGGCCGGTGATCACGGTCGCACCCCAGAAGGACATCTGCCCCCAGGGCAGAACATAGCCCATGAAACCGGTGGCCATCATCAACAGATAGATGATCATGCCGATGATCCAGGTGATCTCACGCGGGGCCTTGTAAGAGCCGTAGAACAGGCCACGGAAGATGTGGATGTAAACAGCCACAAAGAACAGCGAGGCGCCGTTTGCGTGCAGATAGCGCAGCATATGGCCGCCATTCACGTCGCGCATGATGTGCTCAACAGAGGCAAAGGCCATGTCGGCATGCGGGGTGTAATGCATCACCAGGACAACGCCGGTGGCAATTTGCAACACCAGGCAGAAGGCCAGAACGATGCCCCAGATCCACCACCAGTTCAGGTTCTTGGGGGTGGGGATCATGATGGTGTCGTAGATCAGACCAACGATGGGCAGGCGGCTGTGAAGCCACTTTTCTGCGCCTGTCTTTGGCTCGTAATGGTCGTGCGGAATACCGGACATAGGTACGTCTCCTTATCCCAGCTTGATGGTTGTTGCGTCGGTGAACTCTGCAAGAGGCACGTGCAGGTTCTGGGGCGCGGGGCCTTTGCGGATCCGGCCAGCGGTGTCGTAGTGCGACCCGTGACAGGGGCAGAACCAGCCGTTGAAATCGCCCGAACCATCGCCCAGCGGCACACAGCCGAGGTGGGTACAAACACCCATCATCACCAGCCATTCGCCATTTTCATCCATGGTGCGGTTTTGATCCGCAGCATCGGTGCCCGGCTTGTTGGGGTTTTCCGAAGTGGTATCGATCAGGCTCGCGACATCAACCGCGCGGCCTTCGTCGATCTCAGCCTGAGTACGACGGCGGATGAACACGGGTTTCCCCAAGAACATCACACTAATTTGCGTTCCAACTTCTACACCGCTGATGTCCACGAGAATCGAGGACAATGCTTTGACGTCAGCCGAGGGGTTCATCTGATTGACCAGGGGCCATACAGCGGCACCCGCAGTCACTGCCCCGGCGCCGGCAGTGGCGTAGTAGAGGAAATCTCTCCGGGTTCCTTCGTGGTCTTCTGCGTGGGACACGAGGTTTTCTCCATTTCCAGCGCCCGTTTAGGGCAAACATGCGCATGCACCACGATAAACGCGGTGACTCAGGCGGGTCATAGCCGGGTGAGGCGCTTTCGTCCAGCGGTCAAAGGCGCACATGGCACTCCAGTTTCAAGTTTCTTTCAAACGGCGCTCTCAAAGCCACAGCGGACCCGCCTCAGCCCCTGCACCCAAAAGAAAGAATTAACCCTCTGGCGGCCGCGTTGCCTGCATCGAGGCACGCGATTCGAACGCCTTGAACCAATCCGCCAGAGCCTCGTTTCCAACCCGCCATCCAGCATCGGGATGTCTGTAATCCACATAGGAAAGCGCACAGGCCACCGCGATCTGCCCCATATCCAGCGGCCCTTGCAGGTGGCTCATCCAGCGTGCATTGAGCGCCGAACAGGCGCCAAGCACCTTGCCCAGCTGCGCCTTGATCCACTCAGGGGATTGCTGCGCCTCGGGCCGCAACCGCATTTCATAGGTCATCAACACGGCTGCATCCATGATACCATCGGCAGTGGCCTCCAGCACCTTGCTGTCCCAGCCCGCCGCATAAAGCCCGGCCTCTGCCTGGGCGTTCAGGTATTCACAAATCACCCGGCTGTCATATAGCGCCGGGCCATCGTCGCGCTCCAGCGCCGGGATCTTGGCCAGCGGATTGCTCGCTTGCACATCGGCGCTGGGGTTGAGGGGCGTGGTTGCGACATTGTGTATCTCCACACTGTCCAGCGTCTCGGTCTCGTGCAGCAGGACCATGACCTTGCGCACAAAGGGGGAAGTCGGGGCATAATGCAGTTTCATCGCGCTCTCCTTGAGGTTTGGCCGCAGCCTAGCCGCTCTGCCGCAAATGGGAAGCCCAAGCGAGCCGGAAAGCGCCAACCGCCAAATGAAAGAGCGCGGCGTCAGCTGCGCTATCACATCTTGCACATCGTCTCACTTCTTGGCAGGGTCTCGCTGTTCTCAGGGCGGGGTGAAATTCCCCACCGGCGGTATGTGGCGGGGTGTCCCGTCATAAGCCCGCGAGCGGCTTTTGCGTTTGACGCCTCCACAGCCCGAAAAGTGGGAACCGGTTTTCGGACTGTGCTGTGGAGCAAACAAGGAAGTGTCAGCAGATCTGGTGTGATTCCAGAGCCGACGGTCATAGTCCGGATGGAAGAGAACGTGCGACAAGACTGCTTTCGGCTGCGGCCGGGTGCAGTTGTGCCGCTCGTTATCGCCTTGGGTGACGTGTCAAACCTATAGGAGATACCAATGACACACACCCGCTACGCCTTTATCAAGGCACAATGGCATGCCGATATCGTTGACCAGGCTCTGCTTGGCTTCACCCAGCTTATCCCCGCCGAACAGGTTGATATTTTTGACGTGCCCGGCGCGTTTGAAATGCCGCTGATGGCTCAGGATCTGGCCAAAACCGGCCGCTATACCGCCATAGCCTGCGCCGCCTTTGTGGTGGACGGCGGCATCTACCGCCATGATTTTGTTGCCCAGTCCGTGGTTGACGGGCTGATGCGCGTTGGGCTGGATACCGGCGTGCCGGTGCTCTCGGTCTCGCTGACGCCGCATCAGTATCAGGAAACCGACCACCACAACGCCATCTACCGCGCCCATTTTGTAGACAAGGGCCGCGAAGCCGCCAATGCTGCGCTGATGATCGCCAAATCGCGCCAGAAACTGGCCGCTGTCGCCTGATATTGCAAACGGCAGTGGGCCCTGGCTGGGTCCACTGCCCGCCGCCCTAGCCCAGATAAGCCTTCAGCGCCGGGGGCGGGTTGTCCAGCAGCGCCCCCGTGGCCTGCGGCGGATGCACCCTGCCCTCTGCCACCAAGACCACCTGCTCGGCGATGCGACGGGCATCTTTGGGGTCATGGCTGACCATCAGCACCGTGGAGCCGGTCTCATCGGCAATTTCCGCCACCAGATCCAGCATCTCATCCTTCAAGGCAGGCCCAAGGGCCGCAAAGGGCTCATCCAGCAGCAAGATATCGCGCCGCTGCAGCAAAACCCGCGCCAGTGCCACCCGGCTTTGCTGGCCGCCGGACAGGGCCGCCGGTTTGCGCGCCGCCAGATCCCTCAGCCCGACGCGGCTCAGCGCATTCTGCACCTGGCCGTGCTCTGCGCTGGACAGGCGCAGATTTGGCCGTAACCCCAGGCCTGCGTTCTGCGCCACAGTGAGATGGGGAAACAGGTTGCCATCCTGAAACAGCATCGCCACCGGGCGCTGCCCTGGTGGCAAATCCTTCAGATCCTCCCCCTGCCAGAGAATGCGCCCCTCATGCAGCGGCAAGAACCCGGCAATCGCCTCGATCAGGGTGGATTTCCCCGCCCCCGAAGGGCCGATAATGGCCAGCTTTACGCCCTTGTTGATCTCAAGGTCCGCCTGCAGGGTGAAGGCGCCATTTGCTATTTCACAGCTATCAAGCCTCAGCATGCCACCGGCCTCCGCGATCCAGAATCCAAAATGCACCCATCGACAGCACCAATAACAACAGCGCCGCCCCGGCTGCCGCCTCCATCTGATAGGCCCCCATCAGGCGGTAGACCTGCAACGGCAGGGTGGCCACATCGGGGTCGGCAAACAGGGTGATGACGCCCAGATCGCCCATCGACAGAGCCGCTGCCAGCCCGGCGGCAAAGCCAATCTGCGCCCGCATCCGCGGCAGAAACACCCGCCACAAAAACGGTCCTCCCGCCATGTTCAGCGACAGCGACAGCCTGCCATAGCGCATCATCACCTCGCGGGCGCGCGGCACCAGAATACGCAGGGCGAAGGGCAGCGCCATCACCGCATTGACCAGCGCCGTAACCGGCAGCGCCAGGGCAAAGGGATCGGCAAAGGGATAAATCACGATGAACAGCCCGGTGCCGATCACCAGAGGCGAGGCCGCAAGCCCCAAAATGCCCGCAACTTCGATCAATGTGCTGCGCCTCGTGGCCACGGCTGCCGCCATCGGCAGCGCCAGACACAGCAACAACAGGGTGCTGAGAGCAGAAACCAGAACCGAGGTCAGCGCTGCCATCCAGACCCCTGCGTTCAACAGGAACAGCCCAGAGATCCCAGCGACAACAACTGCCGCCAGAGGCAGGATCAAAAACAGTGCCGCACATACAATCCAGGCCGTATCCAGACCCCGCGCCAGGTGGTTATCTCCATCCCACCGCCGCAGCACCCGATCCAGCCCAGCGCCAACGCCCTCACTGTCAGAGACCCGCAGCGCCACAAATGCAGCACTCCCGGTCAGCCCCAGCTGCAGTGCTGACAACAGCGCCGCCCGGCCGAGATCAAAATCAAACCGAAAGGCCTGATAGATGGCCAGCTCGATCGTGGTCGCCCGCGGACCACCACCCAGCGTCAGCGCCACGGCAAAACTCGACAGACAAATGGCAAAAACCACCGCCAGAGCTCCGGGCACCACCCGCTTCAGCATCGGCGCTTCCAGCAGCTGCCACATGGCGCCAGGTCCGGCATTTACCTGCGCCGCCAGGCGAAAGCGTTCCGCCGGGATCTCCTGCCAGCCCTGCAGAATCAACCGTGTTGCCAGCGGCAGGTTGAAAAACACATGCGCCAGCACCACACCGTGCAGCCCGTAAATTTGCAAAGGCTCCAGCCCAAAGAACATCAACACCTGGCTGATCCAGCCTGCCCGGCCAAAGACGGTCAGCAATCCCAAGATCGCCACGATCACCGGCAGAATAAACGGCGCCCCCAACAGTGTGATCAATGCGCTGCGCCCAAGAAACCGCCGCCGTGCCAGGGCCCGCGCCAGACCAATCGCCAGCCCGACGCTCATAATCGCAGACAACACCGCCTGCGTCAGGGTAAACCGCAGCGCAGCCCAGTCACTGGCAGCAAAGCCCCGACCGGCCTCAGCCCGCAAAGCCACCGCCGCAAGCGTCCCCAGGATCAGCGCGGCCACAATCAGGGCCGCGCCAGCACCGGGAAGCGCGCTTATCGGCTCAGCGCGTCGAGCCATTCGCCCAATGCGCTGTCACGCAGCGCTGCGGCCTCAGTCGCTGGCAAAAGCAGCGATTTGACCGGGGTAATCAGGGTTTCAAACCCTTCAGGCAGGCCGCTCGCTGGTGTTACCGATGGGTACATCCAGTTGGTGGTGGGAATCACCGACTGAAACTCCTCAGAAACCATGAACTGCATGAAGTCACGCGCCAGCTCAGGCTGGTCACTGGCCGCCAGAATGCCTGCAACTTCAACCTGCATGTAATGGCCCTCATCAAAGGCGGCAGCGGCTTTCGTGGCGTCGTCTTCGGCAATCAGGTGATAGGCCGGCGAGGTGGTATAAGAGAGCACCATATCGGCCTCCCCGTCCAGAAACAGCCCATAGGCCTCGGACCAGCCCTTGGTCACGGTGACCACATTGTCCGCCAGATCGGCCCAGACCGCCGGAGCCTCATCGCCATAGGCTGCCTTGACCCACATCAGCAGGCCCAGCCCGGGCGTCGATGAGCGGGGATCCTGAATGACGATCTTCATGTCACTGGCGGCCAGCGCCTTGAAATCCGTCGGCACTGCCACAGCATCCGCATTGTGCACAAAGGCAAAATAGCCCCAGTCATAGGGGGCAAAGGTTGCGTCTTCCCAGGCCAGGGGCAGGCTATAGTCCGCTGTCGCCCCGTGCTCGGCAAACAGCCCGGTTGCTGCCGCAGCCGCCGTCAGGTTGGTATCCAGCCCCAACACCACATCCGCATCCGAGCGCGCCCCCTCCAGTTTGACCCTTGCCAGCAGCGCCGCGCCATCGCCGGCCCCCACCAGCTTCAGATCACAGCCACACTGGGCCTCAAATGCTTTTTCCACCGCAGGACCAGGGCCCCAGTCGGAAACAAAGCTGTCATAGGTATAGACAGTCAGCTCGGGTGTATCAGCATATGCAGCCGACGCTCCCAATACTGCTGCTGCAAAAACAGAATACTTCATGGCATCCTCCTTTGCGGCATCGGGCAAGGGTGGAGCAGCTCCGAAACCTTCCCTCCGCCGGTTCAAGCCGGTTCAGGTTCAACGGGTCTGTTCTCAGCTTGGGTCTCCCAAGCACCCCGAGGTGTCCTCTCTCCTAGGTCTCTACCGCCTTAAAGGCAAGCCAAACCCTGCGCCGACCTGAGAGTTTCACCCGCCTGTCCAGGCTGACCGGTCCCGGCTTCATTTGGCCAAAAATATCCCGGGGGAGCCGCCAGCGGCGGCGGGGGCAGCGCCCCCAATTGCCCTGCCCCAAGCTGCGTCGCGGGGACATCGCAGTGCAATAGCCCTTGAGCCACAGCCCCTGGCTCGCTAAGCACAACCCGCAAAGGAGATCCCAGCACATGTCGATGAACAGCTTTGGCCATCTTTTCCGCGTCACCACCTGGGGCGAAAGCCACGGACCGGCGCTGGGGGCAACCGTAGACGGCTGCCCACCAAATGTTCCGCTGGACCCTCAGATGCTACAGCAATGGCTGGATCGCCGCCGCCCCGGCCAGAACAAGAACACCACCCAGCGCAACGAGCCCGACGCGGTCAAGATCCTGTCCGGCGTCTTCGAAGGCAAGAGTACCGGCACGCCAATCCAGCTGATGATCGAAAACACCGACCAGCGCTCCAAGGACTATGGCGATATCGCCCAGACCTTCCGCCCCGGCCATGCCGACATCACCTATTTCCAGAAATACGGCAATCGCGACTATCGCGGCGGCGGTCGCTCCTCAGCCCGCGAAACCGCAGCCCGTGTGGCCGCCGGCGGGGTGGCGCGCCAGGCCATCAAGTCGCTGGTGCCGGATCTGCAGATCACCGGCTACATGACCCAGATGGGCGAGATGGAGATCGACCGGTCCCGCTTTGACTGGGAGACGATCGGCCAGAATGACTTCTGGATCCCAGATGCCGGTGCCGTTCAGGACTGGGAGGATTACCTCCAGGGCTTACGCAAGGCCCATGATTCCGTTGGTGCCGTGGTCGAAGTGGTCGCCCGCGGTGTACCCGCCGGTATTGGCGCGCCGATCTATAATAAGCTCGACACCGATCTGGCAGCCGCGATGATGTCGATTAACGCCGTCAAAGCGGTGGAGATTGGCGAAGGCATGAATGCCGCCCGCCTGAAGGGCTCGCAAAACGCCGATGAAATCTTCATGGGCAACGATGGTCAGCCCGTCTATTCCTCCAACCATGCAGGCGGCATTCTCGGGGGGATCTCTACCGGCCAGGATGTTGTGGTGCGCTTTGCCGTCAAACCAACCTCCTCGATCCTGACGCCGCGCCAGTCGATCCGCAAGGATGGCACCGCTGCCGAGGTCATCACCAAGGGGCGCCATGATCCCTGTGTTGGGATTCGCGCCGTACCGGTGGCCGAGGCGATGATGGCCTGTGTGATCCTGGACCATCTGCTGCTGCATCGCGGCCAGATTGGCAGCAATCAGGGCCATATCGGCGCATGAGCCTGGACCAGCTGCAGATCCAGCTCCGCCGCATCTCAGAGGTGCAGATGGCACAGGATCCGGCCCATGACATCGCCCATCTTGACCGGGTCTGGGCCAATGCCCACCGGATTGCCCGCGATGAGAATGAAAAAACACCTGACCGGGTCAACCTGCGGGTGCTGATTGCCGGAGCCTATCTGCATGATCTGGTCAACCTGCCAAAGGATCACCCCCAGCGCGAGACCGCCTCGCGGCTGTCGGCAGAAAAATCAGAGCCTATTCTTCAGGGTCTGGGCTATAGCAGCGATGAAATCGCCGCCGCGCAACATGTGATCGAAGCCCATAGCTTTTCTGCGGGGCTGCCCGCCAACAGCCTGGAAGCTTTGATCCTGCGCGATGCAGACCGGCTGGATGCCTTGGGTGCTGTTGGCATCGCGCGCACCTTTATGGTGGCGGGCACAATTGACCGGCCGCTGTGTGATCCCGATGATCCCTTTGCCGCCAACCGGCCGCTGGATGATCAGATCTGGTCGATTGATCATTGGCATCTGAAACTGTTGAAACTTCCCGGCGACATGGCCACTGACAAGGGCCGCAAGATCGCCCGCAAACGCGCGCGGTTGATGCTGGCCTATCTGCGGCAACTGGCCAAGGAAATGGACACCGAGCTGCCAGACCACTGGGCCGCGCTGCTGAAATGATCGACATTCTCGCCATCACCTTTCCCATCTACGCCGCTCTGGCACTGGGCTATCTGGTGGTATGGAAAGGCTGGTTCAGCCCGGATGATATGCGCGTGTTGGGGCGCTATGTTCTGAATATCGCCCTGCCTGCCTTGATCTTTGCCGCTGTGGCCGCGCGCAGTCCGGTGCAGGTTTTCCAGCCCGGATATGTCGTGGTCTATGCCCTTGGCGGGCTGGCGACGGTGGCGCTGTCCTATCTGTTGTTCACGCTGCGCCGCACAGACCCCAAGCGCCGCGCGCTGGGAGTCATGGGCTCCACCTGCCCCAACAATGCCTTTGTCGGCTATCCGATCATGCTGCTGGCCTTTCCCGATCAGGCCGGGATCATTCTGGCGCTGAACCTGCTGGTGGAAAACCTGCTGCTGGTGCCGGTCTGCCTGATTTTGGTCGAACTGGCGGGCAATGGCGTTGACCAGCCGCTGCTGCCACGACTGCGGCGCATCCTGCTGGATCTGGCCAAAATGCCGATGCTCATCGGTTTGGCGCTGGGAATGGTGGTATCGTTGGTCGGCCTGCCCCTTCCCGGTCCCTTCATGCGATTTATCGACATGCTTGCGGTCTCCGCCGGAGCCGTGTCCCTGCTGGTGATCGGCGGCGCGCTGGTGGGATTGCCGCTGCATGGCAATCGCTCGCTTGCGGCGCAGATCGCGGCCTCCAAACTGCTGCTGCATCCAGCCCTGGTCGCGCTGATGGCGGCTGCCCTGTTGGCCATGGGGCTGATCACGCTGCCGCCCGCGCTGCACAGCGCGGTCATCCTGTCGGCGGCGATGCCAATGTTTGGCATCTACACCGTCCTGGCCCAGCGTCAGGGGTTGGAGGGCGCTGCCAGTCTGGCCATGCTCGCTGGGACCAGCTGCGCCTTTGTCACGCTGACTGTTTTGTTGTGGGTCTTGACCTGACGGACTGACCTGGACCCGGCAGGTCAGGGCTGAGCAAACAGATCCGCGTAGTCCTCGCGCAGCGCCTTTTTCTGCACCTTCCCCATGGTGTTGCGGGGCAGCTCGGGCACCAGCACGATATGTTTGGGCTGCTTGAACTTGGCCAGCTGAGCGCCAAGCGCCGCGGCAATGTCTGCAGTGTTGAGACTGGCCTGCGCTTCGGGCACCACAACGGCCACCACAGCTTCGCCAAAATCGGGATGTGCCACGCCAATGACGGCGCTTTCCAGCACCCCGGGCAGATCGTCGATCAGGCTCTCGACCTCCTTGGGGTAGACGTTAAAACCGCCGGTGATCACCAGATCCTTTTGCCGCCCCACAATGGTGATATAGCCATCAAGGTCTTGCCGGGCGAGATCACCGGTGATGAACCAGCCATTCGCTTGCAACTCCTCGGCGGTCTTTTCCGGCATCTGCCAATAGCCCTGAAAGACATTGGCACCGCGCACTTCCAGCACGCCTGTTTCGCCCCTGGCAACCTCATGCCCCCGATCCATGATACGGGCCTCAACCCCGGGCAACGGCAATCCCACGGTGCCAGCGCGGCGCTCGCCCTCATAGGGGTTGGAGGTGCTCATATTGGTTTCGGTCATGCCATAGCGTTCCAGAATGCGGTGCCCGGTGCGGGCCTGCCATTGCTCATGGGTGTCCACCAACAGGGGCGCCGAACCGGAAATGAACAGCCGCATATTCTCTGCCAGCTGCGGCGTCAGGCGCGGATCCTGCAACAGGCGGGTGTAGAAGGTTGGCACCCCCATAAGGGCCGTCGCGCGGGGCATCGCCTCCAGGATCTGATCCGCGTTAAATCCAGACAGGAAGACCAGTTGCGCGCCTGCAAACAGCGCCACATTGGTGGCGACGAACAGCCCGTGAGTGTGAAAGATCGGCAAGGCGTGGATCAACACATCGCGACTGGTAAACTGCCAATAGTCCCGCAGAGTGAGCGAGTTTGAAGCCAGGTTTTCATGGCTCAGCATCGCCCCTTTGGAACGCCCGGTGGTGCCTGAAGTATAGAGAATAGCCGCCAGATCATCTGGCCCGCGCGCCACCGGTGCAAAACCACCGCGCCCGACCACCGAATCGGTCAGCGAGCCAAGCCCCTTGGCATCCAGCGTCACCACCTGGGCGGCGCCAGCGATCTCTGCCATCTCATCGCGCCGCGCCGGGTCACAAACCAGCACGCGAGGCGTCGCATCGGCAAGGAAATAAGCCACTTCGGGCACCGTATAGGCGGTGTTCAGCGGCAAAAACACTGCGCCCGCCATGACGGTTCCGAGGTAGAGCTGGATCGCCTCGATGGTTTTTTCAACCTGCACCGCCACCCGGTCTCCGGGTTGAACCCCCATCGCCACCAGGGCCGCCGCGTTGCGCTCAGCCCCTGTAAACAACTCCCCAAACGTGACACTGGCGCGGGCTGGAAAGGTGGCAAAATTGCGGGTTTCTTGCCCTTCACTGGCTGCATATAGCTGCGAAATCAGATGGTTTTCATCATACATTCAAAGGGCTCCTCAACTTTTGGTGTAATTTGCGCCGGGGCTGGTACGGAAATCAAGCCATTGATCTTTTTGTCGCAGGGGCGCAGGGTCCCGCTCATGGCCATTTCCTTAACATCGCATCGACCTATGCTCGCCATCGCCCTCAAGGTCGCTGCCATTGGGCTGTTTACCGGCCTCTCTGCTGTGATCAAATCGGTCTCGGACGTGGTTCCTGCCGGCGAAGCGGTGTTCTTTCGCTCGTTTTTTGCCATTCCCGTCATTGTTGTCTGGCTGTCGATGCGCGGTGATCTGAAACACGGGCTCAAGACCACACGCCCCCTGGGGCATGTGCTGCGCGGCTTGGTTGGCACCTCGGCGATGGCGATGACCTTTATGGGGCTGGGCATGTTGCCCCTGCCAGAGGTCACGGCCATTGGCTATGCGACGCCGATCTTTACCCTGATCCTGGCCGCCGTATTTCTGGGAGAGCGCATTCGCCTGATACGTATCACTGCTGTTGGCATTGGACTTTTGGGCGTGATGATCATGATCTATCCACGGCTGACCAGCGGCATGGATATGTCCAGCACCGCCTTTGTCGGGGTCATGCTGATTCTGGGAGCCACGGTGGCGCGTGGGTTTGTGCAGATTCACATTCGCCGGATGGTGATGACAGAGCACACGGCCGCCATTGTGTTTTACTTTTCCGTCACCGCCTCACTGCTGTCTCTTCTGACCCTGCCGTTTGGCTGGGTGATACCGGATCTCACCACGCTGTTCCTGCTGATCAGCGCCGGGATTATTGGCGGTGTCGCGCAGATCCTGATCACCTCGTCCTACCGCTTTGCACCTGCGTCAATGCTGGCGCCCTATGACTATGTTTCGATGCTGTTTGCAATTGTGCTCGGCTACATCTGGTTTGAAGAACTGCCAACTATTGTCATGCTGGCGGGGGCCAGTCTGGTGATTGCCGGCAATATCCTGGTGATCTGGCGTGAGAGCCGCCTTGGCCTGGAACGTGGCAAGGCCAAATCTCTGACCGATCCGAAAGGCGGGTAAGCTATCCATGCGCGCTGCGCCCTCGGCCCATATCGCGCTTGGGTCTTAGCCTTTTAGGCCTGGCTCTTTGCGTTCAACCGCACCGCCAGTTTCTGGATCTTGTCGCGGAGAGAAATGAGATCCGCCAGATCATCCCCCGCCGCCTCCAGGATACAGCGCGAGATGGCTGCTGCCTCCTTTTGCAAGGCAAGACCTTTGGCAGCCAATGAGACAATCACACTGCGCTCATCCTCAGGGTTTCGCTTGCGCGTGACCAGATCAGCCGCCTCCATGCGTTTCAAGAGAGGGGTGAGCGTATTTGATTCCAGGTTCAATGCGCTGCCCAGATCGTTCACCTTCTGGCCGTCGTGCTGCCACAGGGCAACAAGCACCAGATATTGCGGATAGGTCAGCCCATATTGCGACAGCAGTGGCCGATACAGCCGCCCCATGGCGTTATTGGCGGAATAGAGCGCAAAGCACAGCAGGTCATCAAGGCAAAGGGATTGGTGCATCATTGGCGATAAATAAATCGCACGCGATCAAACCGCAACCCCTTGCCACCTCTCTCAATCTCACCTATTTAAATCGTGTACGATTTATTCACTCGCGATCATAATGCAAAACGAGGATCCCAAACATGAGCATCTCCCCTCTTTACACTGCGCAAGGCACTGCCACCGGAGGCCGCAATGGCCGCGCCACAGTTGCAGAATCCGGTCTCGATCTGGTTCTGGCCGCGCCACCTGCCCTGGGCGGAGACGGCAAAGGTAGCAACCCAGAGCAGCTTTTTGCGGCTGGTTATTCCGCCTGCTTTATTGGCGCCATGCAGTTTGCCACCACACAGGATGCAAGCCTGGCCAAAGTTCCCGCTGATGTATCGGTCACTGCAAATGTGGGGATTGGCCCCAATCCTGAGGGTGGTTTTGGCCTGAGCGTTGCCCTTTTGGTGACCATGCCCGGGCTTGACGCAGCCCAAGCCGAGCGCATCGTCGATGCAGGTCACAAGATCTGCCCCTATTCCAATGCCATACGTAGCAATGTCGAGGTTACGACAGAGGTTCTATAAGGCGGAAGAGATATGCGAGGCTCTGCCTCGCGCTCCGGGATATTTTAGGCCAAATGAAGCAGCCACAGGCGGCCACCGCATCGCCAGATGCTCATACAGCAAAAGCGCGGAAGGTATCTTCCGCGCTTTTTCAATTTGAAAACAGCAGCTGCGACTAGCTGCGCACCAGGGCTTCATAGGCGGCAGCAATGTCACGGGTCATCTCGCCGACTTCAAACTTGTAGGGTCCGATTTCACCAACTGGTGTGACCTCGGCGGCGGTGCCGGTTAACCAGCACTGCTCGAACTCTTCCATCTCCTCGGGCAGGATCCGGCGCTCATGCACGGTGATTCCCTTGTCCTTCAGCATAGCAATGACGGTTTGCCGGGTAATCCCATTGAGGAAGCAATCCGCCAGCGGCGTATGTACTTCACCGTCTTTCACGAAGAAAATATTGGCGCCGGTCGCCTCGGCGACATAGCCGCGATAGTCCATGAACAGGGCATCCGAGCAGCCCTTGGCTTCGGCCTTATGCTTGGAGATGGTGCAGATCATATAGAGGCCCGCCGCCTTGGCGTGAACCGGGATCGTCTCGGGGCTGGGGCGTTTGTATTCCGCGATATCCAGTTTCGCGCCCTGCATCTTGGCATCGCCATAATAGGCACCCCAACCCCAGACCGCGATCGCCATGCGCACCGGGTTCTGCGCCGAGGCCACGCCCATATCTTCGCCAGAGCCGCGCCAGACCAGGGCCCGGACATAGGCGTCCTGCAGCCCAGACGCCTTGAGGGTCTCTTCTTTGGCGGCTTCGATATCATCCACCGAATAGGGCATCGGCATGTCCAGCGCCTGGGCACTGGCAATCAGGCGCTCGGAATGTTCCCGGCTTTTGAAGATCTTACCGTTATAGGCCCGCTCACCTTCAAAGACAGACGACGCATAGTGCATCGCATGGGTCAGGATGTGCACCTTTGCATCTCGCCAGTCGACCAGCTCTCCGTCCATCCAGATAAAGCCGTCCCGATCATCGTATCCAGCCATGCCACAGCCTCCTCAAAGCAGTTACATTTTTCAAAAGTTGCGCCACATACGTCCGAAGTGGACATATTGTTGCGCCAAAGCTGCGATTCGATACATCTTCACTCTTGGAATGTCAATATAGCTGACATAAACTGACTGTCAGGGACTTTAGGCGAGTAGAGGGGAGAGCACCATGTCTGAGGGTGGCTCACGCGGGCGGTCAATGGGGCGATCCAGCCAGGGGTATGGCGGCGAAAGCCTGTTGTTTTTGACCGATGAACAATTGCGTCAGGGGATCGAGGCAATGTTCTTTGCCTATCGTGGCTTTACGGCTGATCCGGACCGCATTCTGGCACAGATGTCCTATGGGCGTGCCCATCACCGCGCCATTCACTTTATCAATCGCGCCCCCGGTACCACCGTAAACAATATGCTGACCATCCTGGGCGTCACCAAACAATCGCTCAACCGGGTGCTGCGCACTCTGATCAGCGATGGGTTGGTCGAAAGCCGGGTTGGTGTCACCGACAAGCGCGAGCGCCATTTGCACCTCACCGAGGCGGGCAGACAGCTGGAGGCCAAGCTCTCGGATGCCCAGCGCGCCCGCATGCGCGCCGCCTACAAAGACGCCGGGCCGGAGGCTGTTCAGGGTTTCAAAAAGGTATTGGAGGCCATGATGGATGCGGATATGCGCCGGGCCTATATCAATCTGCGGGAAAGTGGATCATGAGCACATTTGACTCACATCTGCTGATCGTAGACGACGACGAGCGCATTCGCGGATTGCTGAAGAAGTTCCTGATGCGGGCTGGGTTTCTGGTCTCTGCGGCGCGCGATGCCGCCCATGCGCGCCGGGTACTGGCCGGGCTCGATTTTGATCTCATCATCATGGATGTGATGATGCCTGGCGAAGACGGTATCTCGCTGACCAAATCCCTGCGCGAAACCATGACCACGCCGATCCTGTTGCTCACCGCAAAGGGCGATACAGAGGACCGTATCACCGGTTTTGAAGCAGGCGCAGACGACTACCTCCCCAAACCTTTTGAGCCCAAAGAACTGCTGTTGCGGGTCAATGCGATCCTGCGACGGGTGCCGGATACCTCGGCGCAGGACAGTGCCCCCAAGGTGCTGCATCTTGGCGACATCCGCTATAATATCGAACGCGGAGAGATGTGGCAGGGCAATGATCTGGTGCGGCTGACCGGCACCGAAAGCCAGCTGATGAAGATCTTTTCGGCCTGCCCCGGAGAACCCGTCAGCCGTGCCAAACTGGTCGAGGATCTGGGCCGGGATCGTGGCCAGGCACAGGAGCGCGCGGTGGATGTTCAGATCACCCGGCTGCGCCGCAAGATCGAGCCGAACCCAAAACAGCCGCAATACCTGCAAACCGTCCGGGGCGCAGGCTATATGCTGGCGCCGGATTGATCAGGCACAATAGATCAGGCACAAAAGATCAGGTGTGGCTCACCCCTGCTGCCCTCTCCCCATTGTCGTCGCCCTCTGGGCAATTGCGCTGTCCCACATTGCTCTGTCCCACATTGCGCGGTCCCGCTGAGTTCCGCCTTGTCGCGGGGGTAACCTCGGCTCTAAGCTTTGAGCCTATCGCGCCCCCTGCTTTCCACCCTGACGCTCTGGACTATACCGAATGACAACCGCTTTGATCACCCACGCTGATTGCCTGCGCCACGAGACCCCAGAAGGTCACCCCGAACAGGTGGCCCGCCTTGAACACGTCCTGCACGCGCTGGAAACGCTGGATCTGAAACGGGTGCCTGCGCCGATGGCGGCCGAGGATGACATCCTGCGCATTCACCCTGTGGATCATCTGCGCGATCTACGTTCCGCCCGCCCTAGCAAAGGCTATGCGCAGATTGACGGCGATACTTTCATCTCGCCCGACTCGCTGGACGCGGCCTTTCGCGCGGCTGGCGCCGCTGTGCGCGCCGTCGATATGGTGCTGGGGGGCGAGGTGCAAAACGCCTTTGCCGCCATTCGCCCGCCGGGGCACCATGCCGAATCCGAAACTGCCATGGGATTTTGCCTGTTTGGAAACGCCGCCCTGGCCGCCAAACATGCGCTGGATCATCATGGATTGAAACGGGTCGCCGTGGTGGATTTTGACGTTCATCACGGCAATGGCACCCAGGACCTGTTGTGGGATGAGCCCCGCGCCCTGTTCATCACCAGCCAGCAGATGCCGCTTTGGCCGGGCTCCGGTCGCGCCGATGAAGATGGCGTATATGGTCAGATCCTCAACCTGCCCCTGCCACCCGAATCGGGGGGCACTGAGATGCGCGCCGCCTATACCGATCAGGCCTTTCCACGGCTGCGCGCCTTTCAGCCAGAGCTGATCATCATCTCGGCTGGCTTTGACGCCCATCGCGACGATCCCCTGGCCAGTCTGAACTGGAGCACCACAGATTTTGCCTGGCTCACGGCTGAACTCTGCGCTCTGGCGGCTGAGCTGTGTCAGGGCCGTATCGTCTCGACTCTGGAGGGCGGATATGATCTGAACGCGCTAGCGCAGGCCACGCGCGCACATGTGGAAGAATTGATAAAGGCAGCGACATGACCGAGACCACCGCCCCCTCCGTGGAAGAGATGAGCTTTGAGCAAGCCATGCGCGAACTGGAAACCGTCGTGGGCCAACTGGAACGCGGCGACGTGGCGCTGGATGCCTCGATCGCGCTTTATGAACGCGGCGCCAAGCTCAAAAAACGCTGCGAGGACGAACTCAAACGCGCCGAAGAGAAGGTCGCCTCCCTGACGCTGGATGCCAGCGGCACGCCGATTGCGACCCAGGCTCTGGACGCGGGATAACAGCATGGCTGTTCCCTTCACTGTGGCGCTGAAACAGGCGCAACAAGAGATCTCTGCCCGCCTGAACACTCTCATTCCTGTGGGGGCCACCCTGGGAAAGCCAATGTTGCATGCGGTGATGGGCGGCAAGATGCTGCGCGGTTTCCTGGTGCTGGAAAGCGCGCGCCTTCACGGCGTGGAATCAGAGGCAGCCCTGGACGCGGCGGTCGCCATTGAATGCATCCATGCCTATTCCCTGGTGCATGATGATCTGCCCTGCATGGATGACGACGATCTGCGCCGCGGCCTGCCGACGATCCATAAAAAATGGGACGAGGCAACAGCGGTGCTGACAGGCGATGCGCTGCAGACCATGGCCTTTGACCTTTTGGCCGATGCAAAATTTGGCCCCCATGCACTAGAGCTTATCCGGCTCATGGCCCGCGCGGCTGGCCGCTCCGGCATGGTGCAGGGGCAGATGCTGGATATTGATGCGGAAACCGCTACAACACCTCTGACCCTGGACCAGATCACCCGGCTCCAGAACCGCAAAACTGGCTGCCTGATCAATTGGTCTGCCACCGTTGGGCCGGTGATTTCTGGCGATGATCCCAGTGCATTAACACAATATGCAACCGCCCTTGGCCTTGCATTTCAGATCGCCGACGACATCTTGGATATTGAAGGCGATGCGCAAAAGGTCGGCAAGGCCCTGCGTAAAGATGCCAATGCCGGCAAGGCGACCTTTGTCTCACTCCTGGGACTGGAGCCTGCCAAACAGCGCGCACGGGACCTGGTCGACGAGGCCTGCTCGGCCCTCGCCCCCTACGGGGATGAGGGAGAAACCTTGAAGCAGACCGCCCGCTTCGTTATTGCGCGAGACAGCTGACACCGGAACCTACTTGCTCCGCCCGCCACAAGGAAACACCATGTCTGACCGGCCCTCTACCCCGCTTTTGGACCAGATCGCGCGCCCTGCGGATATGAAGGGGCTGAGTGATAGCCAACTGGTGCAGCTGGCGCATGAACTGCGGCAAGAGACCATTTCGGCGGTTTCGACCACTGGCGGCCATCTGGGCGCGGGCCTGGGCGTGGTTGAACTCACCGTGGCGCTGCACGCGGTGTTCAACACCCCCAGGGACAAACTGATCTGGGATGTCTCGCATCAAAGCTACCCTCATAAAATCCTGACCGAACGCCGCGACCGTATCCGCACCCTGCGCACCAAGGGCGGGCTGTCGGGCTTTACCAAACGCAGCGAGAGCCCCTACGACCCCTTTGGCGCCGCCCATAGCTCCACCTCAATCTCTGCCGCGCTGGGATTCTCGGTGGCCCGGGATCTGGGCGGCGTGGTGCCCGAGGGTCTGGGCGAGGCAATTGCGGTGATCGGCGATGGGTCGATGTCGGCCGGTATGGCCTTTGAGGCGATGAACAACGCCGGCCATCTGAACAAGCGGATGATCGTTATCCTCAACGACAATGAGATGAGCATCGCACCGCCGGTTGGCGCGCTGTCGTCCTATCTGTCGCGGCTTTATGCCGAGGAACCTTTTCAAGAGCTGAAGGCCGTGGCCAAGGGCGCCGCCTCGCTGCTGCCGGAACCCTTCCGCGAGGGCGCCAAACGCGCCAAAGACATGCTCAAAGGCCTGGCCGTGGGCGGCACCATGTTTGAATCGCTTGGGTTTTCCTACATCGGACCTATTGACGGCCATGACCTGCACCAGCTGCTACCGGTGCTGCGCACCGTCAAGGCCCGCGCCAAGGGTCCGATCCTGATCCATGTGCTGACCAAAAAGGGCAAAGGCTACGCCCCCGCCGAGGCCGCCCGCGACAGGGGTCATGCCACTGCGAAATTTGATGTGGTCACCGGCAAACAGCACAAGACCCCCTCCAATGCGCCCTCCTATACCGGCGTCTTTGGCGATGAGCTGGTGAAACTGGCCGCCAAGGACGACAAGATCTGCGCCGTCACGGCCGCCATGCCCGATGGCACAGGCCTGTCGCTGATGGCGGAACGCTACCCCTCGCGCTGCTTTGACGTGGGCATTGCTGAACAGCACGGCGTCACCTTTGCCGCCGCGCTGGCCGCTGGCGGGATGAAGCCCTTTTGCGCGATGTATTCGACATTTCTGCAGCGTGGCTATGACCAGGTGGTGCATGATGTCGCCATCCAGCGCCTGCCGGTCCGTTTTGCCATCGACCGCGCCGGTCTGGTAGGCGCGGATGGCGCCACCCACGCCGGTTCTTTCGACATCGGCTTTATGTCCAACCTGCCCGGTATGGTGGTGATGGCCGCCTCTGACGAGGCCGAGCTGGTGCATATGGTCCATACCGCCGCCGCCCATGACGCGGGCCCCATCGCCTTCCGCTACCCCCGTGGCGAGGGCGAGGGTGTCGAGATGCCCGAGGTTCCGCAACTGCTGGAGATCGGCAAGGGCCGAATGATCCAAGCGGGCAAACGCGTGGCGCTGCTCTCCTTTGGCACCCGCCTGGGCGAAGTCCGCAAGGCCGCCGAGGCCCTGTCGGCCAAGGGCATCACCCCCACCATTGCCGATGCCCGTTTTGCCAAACCGCTGGACCGCGAGATGATCCTGCAACTGGTGGCCGACCACGAGGCGCTGATCACGATTGAAGAGGGCGCCGTTGGCGGCTTTGGCTCCCATGTGGCGCAGCTTTTGGCAGATGAAGGTGTGTTTGACGCGGGCTTCAAATTCCGCTCCATGGTGCTGCCTGATACCTTCATCGACCAGGCCAGCCCCGCCGATATGTACGAGACCGCCGCCATGAACGCCCCCCAGATCGAAGCCAAGGTGCTGGAGGTGCTGGGTGTGGCGCAGATCGGGGAAAAGCGGGCCTAGGGCTCATCCCAAGAACAGCAGGCAAAGAACAAGATCCCAGGATCGCCCTGTAGAAACACATTGTGCCTGCCGACAATAAAACGGGGCAAGAGGGCAGGACTATAGCGCCGGCGGTTCTGCCGGGGGCACAAAGCGTTCCATGTCCTCGGCTGCCAACACTGCACACAGCCCCTCGCGGTAGCTGGGGTAAAGCAACTGCACCCCCAGCGCATCCTTGATGCGCTGGTTTCTGACCCGCTTGTTTTCACCGTAAAAACTGCGCGCCATTGGGGTCATGCCGGCCTCGTCAAAGGGCACCTCGGCGGGCACGGGTAGCCCCAGCAGCTCTGCGGCGTAGCCCAGAACGTCCTGTGGCGGGGCGGGGTCATCATCGCAGAGGTTATAGATCCCGCCCGGGTTCGGCGCGTCAATCGAGGCCAGCAGCGCCTGCACAATATCATCCACATGAATGCGGGAAAACACCTGCCCCGGTTTCACAATGCGCCGCGCCTTGCCCGCCATCAGCTTGGCAAAGGGGCCACGCCCGGGGCCGTAAATTCCGGCCAGGCGAAAAATATGCAACCGCAGACCCGGGATTTGCTGCCATTGTTGCTCAGCCAGGGTCCGCCAGGTGCCGCGTTCGCTGGTCGGCGCAACGGGCGTGGTCTCATCCACCCAGTCGCCGCCCCGGTCGCCATAGACAGCCGTGGTCGATAGATACCCGAACCACTCCAAACCCGCAGCGGCGGCCGCAATCTCATCGCGTAAAGCTGCCAGAACAGGATCACCAGAGGCATTTGGCCCGATCGAGCTGAGGACATGCGTGACGCCAGCCAAAGAGATCTCTTCTCCGGGCCAGGTGATCATCTCCACACCTGGGACCGCAACCGGCTCACGCGCCGTACCAATCACCCGCCAGCCGCGCGCCAATAGCTGCGGCGCCAGACGGCGCGCCGTATATCCACATCCAAGACAAAGAAGCGTTTTTTGCATGGGCACTATTTGGCCAGAAGGGCGCAAAGGCGCAAGGCTTGTTTCCAATCCCATGCCGCTCTTTTATCAAGACCTGACAGTTGCGTTTACGCGCGCGGCTGGCAAGACAGCGACAGGCAGCGCGTGCAAGCGCGCTGCCGGGCCCAACCCTAAAGCGGCAGTCTTTGACTGCTGCGGCAGGGGCGGGAGCCCCCCCCCTGCCACTTCTCAGTGCCACTTCTCAGGACCTCTTCTCAGCGCCCCTTCCAGACCGGGTCGCGTTTCTCAGCAAAGGCACGGGCACCTTCCATCTGATCCTCGCTGGCATAGAGCACATCAACAGAGCGCAGCTGGCGCTGGGTGATGTGGTTCATCGCATCCTGGAATTTGCAATCTTCCGCGTCGCGCACCACCTCCTTGATCGCCGCATAGACCAGCGGTGGCCCCGAGGCGAGCAGGCGCGCCAGATCCCAGGCGCGGGTCATCAGCTGATCGCCGGGCACAATCTCGTTCACCAGCCCCCAGCGATTGGCCTCCTCGGCATCAAACCAGCGCCCGGTCAGCAAAAGCTCCATGGCGATGTGATAGGGGATACGTTTCGGCAGCTTGATCGAGGCCGCATCCGCCACCGTGCCGGAGCGGATTTCGGGCAGCGCAAAAGTCGCGTGATCTGCGGCCAGGATCATATCGGCCGAGATTGCCAGCTCCAACCCGCCGCCACAGGCGATGCCGTTCACCGCAGCAATCACCGGCTTGTTCATGTCGCGCAGCTCCTGCAAGCCGCCAAAACCACCAACGCCATAATCGCCATCCACCGCATCGCCATCAGCGGCAGCCTTTAGATCCCAACCGGGGCAAAAGAACTTTTCGCCGCCGCCCGTCAGAATCGCCACCCGCAAATCCGGGTCATCGCGAAAATCTCGAAACACCTCGCCCATCACCTTGCTGGTGGCCAGATCAATGGCATTGGCCTTGGGCCGGTCCAGGGTGACCTCCAGAATGGCGCCTTCGCGCCGGGTTTTCACGGGTCCCTCTGTCATCTCCACTGCGCTCATTTCAATAAGTCCTTTCTGCGCATCAGCGCATCCGCTGCCACCGCATCCTCAGGCGTACATAACAGCGGGTTGATTTCAATTTCTTCCAGACCTTCGGCCTCGGCCAGGACATAGGCCTGCACCGATGTCACCGCCCGCAGGATTGCAGCGCGGTCGGCTGCCGGTTTGCCACGGTAGCCTGCCAGCAGTTTTGCGATTTTCAAGCCATCCAAAGCCGCGTCAATTGCCGCATCACTGGCCGGCAGCAAAAGCGAGCAACTGTCCTGCAGGATCTCTGTCAGGGTGCCGCCTGCTGCCAGCGTCAGGACAAAACCATGCGCCGGGTCTTTCACCACCCCAATGAGCAGCTCTGCCACCGCTCCGGTGATCATTTCCTCGACCAGATACCGCTCTGTCGGCATCGCATCTGCCGCCGCACTGACCTCGCCGCCGGTCGCCAGGCCCAGCACCACCGCACCAGCTTCGGTCTTATGGGCAATCCCTTCGCCCTTCAGCACCACCGGATAGCCAATATCCGCCGCCGCCGCCCGCGCCATGCCGGGGGATTTTGCTCGGATAGATTTAGGGATCCGCAGACCATACTGCGCCAGGCGAAACTTGGCTTCCGCTTCAGACACCAGACTGGGCGCTACCACTGTGGTCGGCAGCAGCACAGGTTCCGCAACATCCGGTCGCCGCGCTGAGGCGGCAGCACAGGCCAGCAGGGCTTCGCGCAGCCCACAAAAGGGCACCACGCCAGCACCCATCAGCTGGTCGGCAACGGCCTCGGGCAGCAGTTCCGGCAGGGTTGCCACCAGCGCGACATTCGCCCCGGTTGCGTGCTGTGCACCAATGGCGGCCTCAATGGCACAGTCCCAGTCGCTGGCCGAGCAGCGATCGGTGCGCGGAAAATCAACAATCAGCAGGGTCATCGCCAGGGATGGATCCATCATCGCGGACCAGGCCCGCGTCATTGCCTCTGTGTCGCGCCAGATATAGGTGTGATAGTCCAGCGGATTTGCCAGCGCCACCATCGGCCCCAGCGCCGCGCGCAGGTCGGTTTCCTGGGTGTCATTCAAAGGCGGAAAGACCACCGGGAGGTCATGCGCGGTATCGGCAGCAAGGCTTGCCTCGCCCCCCGAACAGCTGATCGACCCCAACCGGTTGTTGGGTAGTGGCCCTGTCACATGCAGCAGTTTCAGCGTTTCCAGAAATGCTGGCAGATCGTCAAGCCGCGCAATGCCCAGACGCGTGAGCAAAGCCTGAGCCCCCGCGTCACCGCCCGCAAGCGACGCCGTATGAGAAATCGTCGCCGCCTGTGCCTCTGCCGATTTGCCCACTTTCAGCGCAATGATCGACTTGCCCAAGGCGCGCGCCTTTGCCGCCAGCGCCTCAAAGGCCCGCAGATCGCCAAAGCCTTCGATATGCAGGCCCAGCGCGGTGACCCGATCATCGTCCAGCAGCGCCTCACCAATGGCGGCAATGCCGGACTGCGCCTGATTGCCCGCCGCCACCACATAGGCAATGGGCAGACCCCGCGTCTGCATGGTGAGGTTGATGGCGATGTTGGAGCTTTGAGTGATCAGGGCCACGCCCCTCTCCACCCGCTTGCCACCGTGCTGGTCAGGCCAGAGCAAAGCCCCATCCAGATAGTTGATAAAGCCATAACAATTGGGCCCTAGGAAAGGCATCTGCCCCGCCGCCGCCAACAGCTGCGCCTGCAGGTCTGCGCCCTCTGAATCTTCTGCCTGGGCCTCCAGGAAGCCAGAGGCAAAGCAGACCGCGCCGCCGGCATCGCGCGCCGCCAGATCCCGCACCACCTCGATTGTGGCAAAGCGGTTGACCCCGACAAAGGTGGCATCCGGTGCCGCCGGCAGACTGGCGACATCCCGATAGACCGGCAGGCCTGCCAGCTCTTCCGCCTTGGGGTGAACCGGCCAGATCTCACCGTCGAACCCCATCTTCTGGCACTGTTCAATCACCAGACGGCACCAGGCGCCACCGCCAACAACGGCGATGGTTTTGGGCCTAAACAGCCTGTTTAGAGACTTCATTTCTACTTATTCATCCCTTGTGGCCCGGTCCAGATGGCCGAGGTCCTGTTGCGGGTTGATCTGGTCGCGCACGCGGGTCTTCAGCTCTTTCACATCGGGAAATCCGCCGTCGCGCTTGCGCTCCCAGATCAGCTCATCATTCAGCGTGATCTCAAAGATGCCTCCGACCTCCCCTGGCACCAGGGTCACCGCCGCCAATTGATCCTGAAAAGTCGACAGCAGTTCCTGCGCCATCCAGGCGGCGCGCAGCATCCAGTTGCAGCCGATACAATAGGTAATGGTGATCTTGGGTTTCAAAGGTGAGGTCGTGGACATGGTTCATCAAGCTCCGTGGGCGCGTAACATTTCGCGGCTGATGATATGTCTTTGGATCTCGCTCGTCCCCTCCCAAATGCGCTCCACCCGGGCGTCACGCCAGATACGTTCCAAGGGCAGCTCATCCATCAGGCCCATGCCGCCATGGATCTGGATTGCCTCGTCCGCAACCATGGCCAGCATCTCGGTCGCTTTGAGCTTGGCCATCGACATGTCAGACTCGGTGACCGTGCCCTGATCGAATTTCCAACCGGCCTCCCAGGTCAGCAGATTGGCGGCTTTCAGCTCCAGCGCCATATCGGCCAGCTTAAAAGAAACGCCCTGGAATTTGCCGATTTGCTGGCCAAATTGTTTGCGCTCGGCGGCATATTCAACCGCGTGCTGCAACGCACGATCTGCCCGGCCCAGACAGGTTGCCGCCACCTGCAGACGGGTCGCCCCCAACCATGTGTTGGCCACGTCAAACCCCTTGTCGACCTCACCCAGGATGGCCGAAGACGGCAGGCGGCAGTCGTCAAACTCCAGAACAGCATTGGTATAGCCCCGGTGCGAGACATTGCTATAGCCCGCGCGCACGGCAAACCCCGGCGTGCCCTTGTCGACAAAGAAGGCGGTGATTTTTTTCTTTGGGCCGCGCGGAGTGTCTTCAACCCCAGTCGCCATAAAGCAGATTGCAAAATCTGCGATATCGGCATGGCTGATGAAATGTTTGGTGCCGTTCAGGATCCAGTCATCCCCATCCCTGCGCGCCGTGGCCTTCATACCGCGCAGATCAGAGCCCGCGTCCGGCTCTGTCATGGCAAGACAGTCCCATTTTTCACCCTTCATGCAGGGGAACAGGTATTTTTCTTTCTGTTCTTCGGTGCCGGCCAGCAGGATATTCGACGGGCGCGCGACGCCGGTCCAGTGCAGCGCATAATTGGCCCGGCCCAGTTCTTTTTCATACATCAGCCAGCTGAGCGTATCGAGCCCGGCACCGCCCACCTCTTCGGGCATATTTGCGGCATAAAGCCCGGCCTCCATCGCCTTCGCCTGGATGTCCTTGATCACATCCATGTCCAGATGACCGGAGCGTTCGACCTCCAGCTCGTGGGGGTAAAGCTCGTTCTCCACAAAGGCACGGGTCGTCTCGACGATCATTGCCTGTTCTTCTGTCATGCCAAACTGCATCGCGCCTGTCCTTCTCTTTGACTTGCCCACCAGTCTAGCGCCGGGCTAGGGTTTCTTCGTGCAAGAATGGACAAAACCATGCAGAACTGGGTGAAAGAAGACGCTGCAGCGCAGCAGGTTGATCTGCTGTTGTTTGATGATTTTTCCGGCCATTGCCTCGCCAATACGATCGAGCCCTTGCGCGCGGCCAATACGCTGGCGGGGCGGCAAGCCTATGCCTGGCGGTTTCTCACTCTGGATGGGGCGCCTGTCACCTCCTCCGCCGGGATGGAGGTGAATCCCCATGACCAGCTGGCCCATTGTCGCGGCGACATGTTGATTGCCATGCCCTCGTATCGCTATCGCCCGCTGGCAACGGAGGCGGCGAAAAAGTCTTTGCGGGCGGCTGCGGGTCGCTACGGGGTGATGGCAGGTTTTGATGCCGGTGCCTGGCTATTGGCTGCAGCCGGGCTGCTTGAGGGGCGGCGCGCCACCATCCACTGGGAGGAACTGGCTGGCTTTGCCGAGGATTTCCCCCAGGTCGAGGCCCAGCGCCTGCGCCATGTACAGGACGGCAATCGCATCACCTGCACTGGTGCCCTGGCGGCCTTTGACCTGATGATGGATCTCATTGGACAGAGCCACGGTCAGGCGCTGCGGCTGGAGGTTGCCGCGCTGTTCATGAGCCCCGAAATCACCGAGACAGAGCCAACCTGCGTCGCCATAGGCTCTGCGCGCAGCCGCTCTGTCGCAAGGGCCCTGGCCCTGATGCAGGCCAATATCGAGGCACCGCTTTCGGTGCTGGAAATCGCCCGCCGGGTTGGTCGCAACCGCAAAGATCTGGAACAGCGCATGAAGGCCCAGTTGGGGGCAACCCCGCAGGCCATCTATCGCCATCTGCGCCTCATACAGGCACGAAAGCTTGTATTAGAGACTGATTTATCCATCGCAGAGATCGCCCTGCGCAGTGGCTACGAAGACCCCAGCGCCTTGACCCGTGCCTATCGCGCAGAATTTGGCGCCTCCCCGCGCCAGATGCGCAACAGCACGGGGTGACAGCACGGGGTGACACGGTCCAGAGATCCGGAAACGGCTCTAACTGGCGTAGGTAGAGCCCTCGCTATCCAGGATCAGCTTGATCTCGCGCAGGTGCGCCTCGGCCTGAGAGGGATAGTCCTCCAACTCGCGCGCTGTCTTCTCGGCGATTTCATCCGACAGCACGCGCAGGGGCTGCCCCGTCTGCAAAGCCCGTATATAAGTCTCGGCGGCGCGTTCAAAATAGTAGAGCCTATTCAACGTATCCGCCGGATCAGAGCCGATCACCAGCACCCCGTGGTTGCCCATGATCATCACCTTTTGTTTGGGATCGGTCAGCATCGCCGCACAGCGCGCGCCTTCGTCCTCAAAGGCCAAACCACCATAGCCATCGTCGATGACATAGCGATTGAAAAAGGTAGCGGTGTTCTGATCAATCGGCGGCAGGGTGCTATCGGCCAGAGAGGCCAGAACCGTGGCATGGATCGAATGTACATGCATCACGCAGCGCGCCTGCGGACACAGACGATGGATCGAGCCATGCAGCCCCCAGGCGGTTGGGTCCGGCGCGCCGGGTTTGGTCATGGTTTCGGGATCGTTCGCGTCCAGTAGCAGCAGGTTTGATGCGGTGATCCGGGCAAAATGCATCAGATTTGCATTCATCAGAAACTGGCTGCCGTCCGCGTTCACCGCCAGGCTGAAATGATTGGCCACGCCCTCGTGCATATTGAGCCGCTCCACCCAGCGAAAGCTCGCCGCCATATCGACGCGCTCCTGCCAATGGTCCATATTGGGGCGCAATTCTGCAACGCTCATTTTGAGGCTCCTAAAGCAACTTCTGATTGCCCAGAACCTGAGCCGCAAAGGTCTGTTTGACCAGTGAAAAAAATCGCGGCTTGCCATTAGCTGAGCTTATGGCAAACTTATGCGATGAAAACCTCCCTGCCTCCCCTCGGCTGGCTACGGACATTCGAGGCCGCAGCCCGGCATCTGTCCTTTACCGGTGCCGCCAATGATTTGAACATGACCCAAAGCGCGGTCAGTCAGCAGATCAAGGGGCTGGAGTCCCATCTGGGCAAGACCCTGTTTCACCGCCGCCCCCGCGCGCTGGAGCTCACCCCAACCGGCACCACCTATCTGCCAGTGGTGCGCGAGGCCTTTCGCACCCTGACCAATGGCACCCGCGCCATTTCCGGCCCGCAAAAAAATGTGGTGCAGGTTCAGTGCAATATCTCCTTTGCCGTGCAATGGCTGTCGCCCCGGCTGGGCAGATTTTACGATGCACATCCGGATGTTTCACTGAACATCTCTACCGAGATCTGGGAACCCCGCGACATGGCCGAAGGTGCCGATGTGGAGATCCGCTTTTCGCTGGGGCTGGCGGATACGGTGCGGGGCGAGCTTTTGCACCGCGATCACTACTATCCGGTCTGCGCCCCCGACTATGCGGTGACGCTGGCTGAACTGCACCAGCACCGGCTGTTTGACTGTTCCAATCTGATGGCCAATTTCCCCGCCTGGGCCGAGGATCAGGGCCTGCCCTGGCCCAATCCACCAGTGACCTATGCAACCACCTATATGGCCTGCCTGCCCGCAGTGGCTGCGGGCGCCGGGGTGGGCCTGGCCCATGACATCATGGTCAGCGACCTGATCCGGCAGGGACGGCTGATTGCCCCCTTTGACCACCGCGCCCCGGTGCCAGAGGCCTATTACCTCCTGCTGTCCCCCCAGGCCGAACACTCACCCGGCGCCCAGGCTTTTGCCATCTGGTTACGGGCTGAGATGGCAAAGGATCACTGCGGCGGCAAGGCCTGGCCAAAGGCGCTCAAACGCTCGACCTAGCCCTCCCAGACAGAGATCACCTGTCACGTTGCATCACTCGGCGACAGTGTCACAAATCATCCTCTTGTCCTGCCTATAGGTGTTTCTAGGCCAAGCACGGATCGCAGGGCTTGCACTTATTCTCGCAATCAGAACAATTGGCACATGACAGATAAAGCATTCCCCAGTTGGCCCGATATCGCCCCAGACCTGATCCATGTTGCCGCAGGCCGCGCGCCTGCCGATACGGTCATTCGTCAGGGCAAATGGGTCAATGTCCACACCCGCGAGGTGCTGGACAATCACGACATCGCCATCAAATCCGGTCGTATCGCCTATGTCGGCCCCGATGCCAGCTATTGCACCGGGCCGGATACCCAGGTGATCGAGGCGCAGGGGCGCTATATGATCCCCGGCCTGTGCGATGCCCATATGCATATCGAATCCGGCATGTTGACCCCGGCGGAGTTTGCCCGCGCGGTGATCCCCCATGGCACCACCTCGATGTTCACCGACCCCCATGAAATCGCCAATGTTCTGGGGCTTGAGGGCGTGCGGCTGATGCATGACGAGGCCCTGCTGCAACCAGTCAATATCTTCACCCAGATGCCCTCCTGTGCGCCCTCGGCGCCGGGGCTGGAAACCACCGGGTTTGAAATCACCGCCGAAGACGTCGCCGAAGCCATGCACTGGCCCGGTATTGTTGGCCTCGGCGAGATGATGAACTTCCCCGGTGTGGCCAATGCCGACCCCAAGATGCTGGCGGAAATCGCCGCCACCCAACGTGCGGGCAAGACCGTTGGCGGGCATTTTGCCTCGCCGGATCTGGGGCGCGATTTTGCCGCCTATGTCGCCGGCGGCCCGGCGGATGACCACGAGGGCACCTGCGAAGCGGATGCCATCGCCCGGATGCGCCAGGGCATGCGTGCCATGGTGCGGCTGGGGTCTGCCTGGTACGACGTTGAGGCGCAGATCACCGCCATCACCGAAAAGGGCCTGGATCCACGCAACTTTATCCTCTGCACCGATGATTGCCACTCGGGCACACTGGTGCATGACGGCCACATGAACCGGGTGGTGCGCCATGCCATTGCCTGCGGCTGTGATCCGCTGATCGCGCTGCAGATGGCAACGATCAACACCGCCACTCATTTTGGGCTGGAGCGCGATATCGGCTCGATCACGCCGGGACGGCGCGCCGATGTGATCCTCACCTCAGACCTGACAGACCTGCCCATCGAACTGGTGGTGGCGCGCGGGCAGATTGTCGCTGAATCAGGCTCTATTACGGTGGATTGTCCGCATCTTGACTGGCCTGACAGCGCCCGTGGCACCATCCATCTGGGCCATGAGCTGACCGCAACAGATTTTGAGATCAAGGCCCCCGAGGGCGCCAATGCCGTCACCGCCAATGTCATTGGCATGGTGGAAAACCAGGCCCCGACCAAAGCGCTAAAGGCTGAATTGCCAGTGCATGACGGGCTGGTGGAAGCCACCATGGCCGCCGAGGGAGAGACCTGCCAGATCGCACTGGTAGAGCGGCACCAGGCAACTGGCGGCGTCACCAATGCCTTTGTTTCGGGCTTTGGCTACACTGGCAAAATGGCCATGGCCTCCACCGTGGCGCATGACAGCCACCACATGATTGTCGTCGGCACCGACCGGGACCAGATGGCGCTGGCCGCCAATCGTCTGGCCGAGGTCGGCGGCGGCGTCACCATTTTCCGCGATGGCACAGAACTGGCGCTGGTCGAGCTGCCCATCGCCGGCCTGATGTCCGACAGCCCCGCCACCGAGGTTGCCGCCAAGGCACAAAAACTGGGCGAGGCGATGGAGGCCTGCGGGTGTTCGCTCAACAACGCCTATATGCAGCACTCCTTGCTGGCCCTGGTGGTGATCCCCGAACTCAGGATCTCGGACCTTGGGCTGGTGGACGTGCGCACATTTGAAATGATCCCAGTGATTGAGCCACTTACATGATGCCCGCCACACCGATCACCCAGATCAAACAGCCCCAGGCCCCCGCCCCCGAGAGCTTTGCCGATGCCAGTGCCGCCGTGGCCCGGCTGGAAGAGCTTTACGCCCAGGCCACCACGTTCCTATGTGATGAGTTCATCGCCAGCATGGCGACAGGGACCAAAGGCACCCAGCGCATTCGCGCCTTTTATCCCGAGATCCGCTTTACCACCTCCAGCTTTGCCCAGGTGGACAGCCGCCTCAGCTTTGGTCATGTCTCGGCCCCGGGCACCTATGCCACCACGGTGACGCGGCCGGATCTGTTTCGCCACTATCTGACTCAGCAAATCGCCCTGTTGATCAAGAACCACGGCCAACCCGTTATCATCGGCGCCTCAACCACGCCAATCCCGGTACATTTTGCCGTTGGCTCCCGGCCCGATTTGACAGTGCCACAAGACGGCGCTGCCGGTTTCACCCTGCGCGATGTTTTTGATGTCCCGGATCTGGCCACCACCAATGATGATATTGTCAATGGCACCTACCAGTCCGAAGACGGCATTGGCCCGCTGTCGTTGTTCACCGCGCAACGCATTGACTACTCATTGGCGCGGCTGGCGCATTACACCGCCACCGCGCCCGAGCATTTCCAGAACCACGTGCTGTTTACCAACTACCAGTTCTATGTGGCCGAGTTCGAATCCTACGCCCGGGAACAGCTGGCGGATCCGCAATCGGGTTACACCAGTTTTGTCAGCACTGGAAACCATGAGATATCCGACTCCAAGGCGGATATTCCGGCCATAGCCAAGCTGCCACAGATGCCCACCTATCATCTGAAACGCGCCGACGGCAAAGGCATCACCCTGGTCAACATCGGCGTTGGGCCCTCAAACGCCAAAACAGCCACCGATCATATTGCAGTGCTGCGCCCGCATGCCTGGATGATGGTTGGCCACTGTGCCGGCCTGCGCAATACCCAGGCGCTTGGGGATTTTGTCCTGGCCCATGCCTACCTGCGCGAAGATCACGTGCTGGACGATGACCTTCCGGTCTGGACGCCTATTCCCGCCCTGGCGGAAATCCAGATCGCCCTGGAACAGGCCGTGGCCGAGGTCACCGAATTTGAGGGCTATGATCTGAAGCGGATCATGCGCACCGGTACCGTCGCCACCATCGACAACCGCAATTGGGAATTGCGCGACCAGTCCGGCCCGGTGCAGCGGCTCAGCCAGTCCCGTGCCATCGCCCTGGATATGGAAAGCGCCACCATCGCCGCCAACGGCTATCGCTTTCGCGTCCCCTACGGCACCCTGCTCTGCGTGTCCGACAAACCGCTGCATGGGGAACTGAAGCTGCCGGGCATGGCCTCTGACTTTTACCAAACACAGGTTGCACGCCATTTGCAGATCGGCATAAAGGCGATGGAACAGCTCAGATCGATGCCGTTGGAGCGGTTGCACAGCCGAAAACTGCGCTCTTTTGACGAAACCGCCTTCCTTTAGGCCAAGTTTTCCACTGTTTTCTGCAAAAAACCGCTGGTTTCTATAGTCTTTTGTCACACAACGCGTTGTGTTCCTACACAACATAACGATAATGTTGCGCGACGAGGCCCCACAGTTCGGGCAGTTTTAAGGAGATCTGAGAATGTCCAAACCGATGACAAAAACCCAGCTTGTTGCCGCTCTGGCTGAGGAAATGGGCGAAGATAAAAAGACCGCAGGTGTTGCTCTTGAAGCCGTCTGCGCCTTGATCACGCGCGAAGTTTCCGACGGCGGTGCCGTAACTCTGCCTGGCGTCGGCAAAATCTATTGCCGCGAGCGCCCTGAGCGCGAAGTGCGCAATCCCGCCACTGGCGAAAAATTCATGAAGGAAGCGGACAAGGTTGTGAAAATGACCATTGCCAAAGCCCTGAAAGACAGCGTCAACGGCGAAGCCTAATCCAGGAAATTCCGGATTACTGCTATCGAGATCGGGTCGCCTTTGGCGGCCCTTTTTCATGTCTGCCCTATTCACACCTACAAATCTGGAACTGACCGGACCCATATGCCAATCGCGTGAGCGCGCATCGAATGGGCATTCCCAGTAGGTACTTGCCTTGCTAAACACCTGAGACACCACCAGCCCTCTGGAGACATCGGTATGGATCTACGCGCAATTGCCATGGGGCTCACCTTTGCCATCATGTGGTCTTCGGCCTTCACCTCGGCCCGGATCATCGTGATGGATGCCTCGCCGCTGTTCTCCTTGGCGGTGCGGTTTTTGATTTCAGGATTGATTGGCGTCGGGATTGCCCTGGCTCTGGGGCAGACCTGGCGGCTGAGCCGCAACCAGTGGCGGGCCACCATGATCTTTGGTCTCTGCCAGAATGCGCTTTATCTTGGGCTTAACTTTGTTGCCATGCAGTGGATCGAAGCCTCGCTGGCGGCTATCATCGCCTCCACCATGCCGCTCTGTGTGGCGCTGGCCTCTTGGGTGATCTTTGGCGACCGGATCAAGCCCCTGGGGCTGATGGGCCTGATGGCGGGCGTAGCAGGCGTGGCGCTAATCATGGGCACCCGGATCAATGCCGGGGTTGATCTCTTTGGCCTTATGCTCTGCTTTGTCGGGGTTGCGGCCCTGACCGTGGCCACCCTGGCCCTGCGCGGTGCCACCTCCGGGGGCAACTTCATGATGGTTGTCGGCCTGCAGATGCTGATTGGATCCGCCATTCTGTTTGTCGCCGCGCCGCTAAGCGAAGATATCTTTGTTCATCCGACCCTCCGGTTGGGACTGGCCTTTGCCTATACCACTGTTGTTCCCGGCCTGATGGCGACCTTTATCTGGGTGCTGCTGCTCAACCGGATTGGCGCCATTCGCGCCGCCACCTTTCACTTTCTCAACCCGGTTTTTGGCGTCGCGGTTGCCAGCCTGCTGCTCGGCGAGCAGCTGGGCCTACTTGATCTTATCGGTGTCGCGGTGGTGACCTTGGGCATTCTGGCCGTACAACTGTCCCGGCAGGCCCTCCCCAAATAATCCACTATTTCCCGGACACAGAGACGCGAGCCGGGTGAAATGCTCTTTGCATTTTGCCCGCGACGCCCCATCTTTGCCACAACAGCGAACAGAGCGGCCTAAGGGACCAGACCGCAAAAGCCGGAGACCTGCATGACCAAATATACCAAAGACCCCACCGCCATCGCCGCCCTGTCGGAAGAGGAATTCTACGTCACCCAGAACGCGGGCACCGAACGCCCTGGCACCGGCAAGCTGCTCGCCAACAAAGAGGTCGGCATCTATGTCGATATCGTCTCGGGCGAGCCGCTGTTTGCCTCGGGTGACAAATACGACTCCGGCTGCGGCTGGCCCAGCTTTACCAAACCCATCGAACCCGCCTATATCAGCGAGCTGGAAGACCGGGCCCTGGGCATGATTCGCACCGAGGTGCGCTCCACCCATGGCGACAGCCACCTGGGCCATGTTTTCCCCGACGGGCCGGTCGAACACGGTGGCCTGCGCTACTGCATCAACTCTGCCTCGCTGCGGTTTGTTCCGCTGGCTGAAATGGAGGCCGAAGGCTATGCAGATTACATCAACCAAGTGGAGGAAAGATCATGAGCATGAGCGAACGCGCCGTCCTTGCAGGGGGCTGTTTCTGGGGCATGCAGGATCTGATCCGCAAGCGCAAAGGCGTGCTGAAAACCCGTGTCGGCTACACCGGCGGCGATGTGGCCAATGCCACCTATAAAAACCACGGCACCCATGCCGAAGGCATCGAGATCCTGTTTGATCCCAGCCAGACCTCCTACCGCGAGTTGCTGGAGTTCTTCTTTCAGATCCATGACCCCACCACGCAAAACCGTCAGGGCAATGATCTTGGCATGAGCTACCGCTCGGCGATTTATTATGTCGATGAGGCGCAAAAAGCCGTGGCACTGGACACCATCGCCGATGTCGAGGCCTGCGGGCTCTGGCCTGGCAAGGTGGTGACCGAAGTCGAAGCCGTCGGCGATTTCTGGGAGGCCGAGCCCGAGCACCAGGACTATCTGGAGCACCGCCCGGATGGCTACACCTGCCACTTTGCCCGCCCCGACTGGGTGCTGCCCAAACGCAGTTCAGCGGCGGAATAACCCAAGTTAGAGCCGCAATTTCGCCAAGACCCGCTCCAATCCGGGGCGGGTCTTTTGGTTTTCTCCCTTCTAGCCCTTGGCCACGCGTGGGCGGCCACTGGCCTCAACCGTCAGCATCGCCTCGACAAAGACCTCGCGCGCCTCGACCACGGCCATGCGGATATCACGGGTGACATGCGTATGGATATCCTCCGCCCCTGCTGCTTCGGCAGCGGCACAGGCCTGATCCCGTAGGGCCTGCTCCAACACCTGCAAAGCCTCCTGAGAGGCTGAAAAATCCTGCGGAGCGCTGTCCAGATGCACCCGAAACTTGCCCTCTGCCGGCGCGGTCACGCTGCCGCTGCGGCGCATGGTGATACGGCCAACCACGGCACCAATGGCATTGGCCACCCCGGCGTGTTCCGGCAGCAACATCCGGCATTTGAGCCGCTCTCCAACCGCCGGGTAATAACAGGGAGCCGATGCCCCCAGCCCCACCACGTCGATATTCACCGCCGTTTCCAGCGATAGAATCCCACGATATGAGGCCAGCCCACGCTGCGTCAGCACATGCCGCGCCAGATCAGCGGGCGGCAAGGGAAAATCCTCCGCTTCCTCGGCAAAGGCAGACTCTAAAAGGGTCAAAGAGGTCTGTTCCACCAGCTGATCCACAATCATCCGCGCCAGTTCTTGCGCCCCTGATGCCAGGGTGTCACCACTGCCAATGCGACGGCGGGCAAACAGGGTCAGGGCCTTTTCGGCGGCCGCTGCATCCCAGGCCTGAACCCAGCCCAGAACATGGCTGGCATCGGATGGGGTCACGCCCGCAACCTGCACCAGGCCGCGATCCAGCAATCGGCTCAGCGCGCCCTGTTCCATCCGGGTCCGCAGTATCGCGCCCAAAGGGTGCACCTCGGTGCCAATGCGCCCCAACAGGGCCAGTTCGCGCTCCCCCAGACCAACAGCTGGCAGGCCGATCATGGCACGCACAAATCTGCCGTCATATTCCCCCACCACAGGCGCGTTGAGCTGCCTGTCCAAGGCCGCATGCACCACCTCAGGGGCCTCTGCCGCGATCAATGACACCGGCACCACCCGGCGCGGGCCCAGGGTCACGCCCCCCTGCAGCCCACTGGCCTGCAGGTGCACCTGGCTGTCCCCACCCAGACCGGTGGTGCGCATCGCCACCGCCTCGACCATGGTGCGAAAGGCACCAACCCGCGCGCCAGCCGGATCAATCGCCGGTTTTCCATCGCGGATAAGGGCCACATCCGTGGTGGTGCCGCCGATATCGCTAACCAGCGCATTCTCCGCCCCGGTCAGCCAGCGCGCCCCTACGATTGAGGCCGCAGGTCCGCTCAGAATGGTTTCGATCGGGCGTTCGCGCGCCTGTTCTGCCGACATCAGGGCCCCATCGCCGCGCACCACCATCATCGGAGCTGTCACGCCAAGCGCGACCAATGTATCCTGGGCCCGGCCAATCAGCCGGTCGATCATCCCAATAAGTCGCGCATTCAGCACTGCGGTCACCGCCCTCTTGGGGCCATTCAGCTTTGCCGACAACTGATGCGAACACGTAACCGGCGCCTGGGTCATCTCTGCGATAATGCGTGCGACTTCCAGCTCATGGGCGGGGTTTCGGGTGGCAAAAACAGAGGCCACAGCGAAGCCCGAAACACCAGCCGAATCTGTCTCTAAAAAGGCGCGCAGGCCCTCGACATCCAGGGCGCATGCCTCGGTGCCGGCGTGGTTGTGCCCCCCCGCAAGCACCAATGCCGGATCCCCCTTCAGTGCATCCCGCAATCCATGGCGATCCAGATCGGCCGCGCTAAAACCCACATAGATCAGCGCCACGCGGCCACCCTGCCCCTCCACCAGCGCATTGGTCGCCAGCGTGGTCGACAGCGCCGCCATAGACACCTCAGCCGCCGCACAGCCGGACTGCTCCAAAACTGCTCTGATTGCGCCACCAACCCCAATGGCAAGATCCGTCCGCGTGGTCAGCGACTTGGCACTGGCAATCACCTCTTTCTCGTCACGGATCAACACCGCATCCGTGTAGGTTCCCCCCGTATCCACCCCCAAAAGCAACGCCATTTCAATCATCTCCAAACCATTCGCCCAACCGGTCTAAAGCCTATTGGTCAGAGGTCCATCCTGTTTGCGTCATGACAGCCGCTGAACCGCCCATTGCGCCGCATCGGCCACGGTTGGATCCGGATCCTGGGTCAACCCCTCTGCCACACTGCGCAACGCAGGCAGCTCAGAATTGCCAATGGCATAAAGCACATTGCGCACAAAGCGATCCCGCCCCACCCGTTTGATCGGTGAACCGGCAAAAAATGCCCGAAACTCCGCGTCATCCAGCACCGCCAGCTCTGCCAGCTTTGGCGCCTCCAGCTCGGCCCGGGCGGCATAGCGCAGATCACTGGCGGCAACGGCAAATTTATTCCAGGGGCAGGCCGACAGACAGTCATCACAGCCATAGATCCGATTGCCCAGCTTGCTGCGCAGCTCCGGATCAACCGGACCTTTGTGCTCAATCGTCAGATAAGAAATGCAACGCCGCGCATCCATCTGATAGGGCGCGGTAAAGGCCTCGGTCGGGCAGGCCGTCAAACAAGAGGTGCAAGATCCACAACGATCCATCTCAGCGCGATCTACAGGCAGATCCAGGGTGGTGAAAACAGAGCCTAAAAAGGCCCAATTACCCCAATCTCGGCTCACCAGGTTGGTGTGCTTGCCCTGCCAGCCAAGCCCTGCCGCCTGCCCCAAAGGTTTTTCCGGCACCGGCGCCGTATCAACAAAGACCTTAACCTGCGCAGCCTCATCCTGCTCAATCAGCCAACGCGCCAATCGCTTCAGCCGCTTTTTGACCAGATCATGATAGTCCTTGTTGCGGGCATAGACCGAAACCGCCCCCCGGTCGGCACAGCCCACAACCGCCATCGGATCTTCCTGTGGCGTATAGCTCTCCGCCAGCATGATAACCGAGCGTGCTTCAGGCCACAGCGCCCCTGGGTCTGCGCGCCAATGGCTACGCTCTGCCATCCAGCCCATCTGCCCATGATAGCCCTTGTCAAGAAACTGCTGCAGCCGCTCTGGCACCAGCGGCACATCCCAGGGGCGACAGATCTTGCAGGCGACAAACCCCTCAGCAAGGGCCCGCGCCACCAGTCGCGCCTTCAAATCAGCACCATGTTTCATTTGGCCAAAAATATCCTCGGGGGTGAATTGCCTTTGCCAAAAGGCAAGAGGGGGCAGACAGCCCCCTCACTGTGCCAGCGGTTCCAGCAAAACGCCAGTCTCTCAGAAATCAAGATCCGCGTAATGGGCCGGCGGGCGAAAGCCCGAAATCTGATCCGCCAGAATAGAGCGAAAGGCCGGGCGTGATTTGATCTTGGCATACCAGTCCTTGACCACAGCCGAGCGGTTCCAGTCCACATCCGAAATATAGTCCAATGACGACAGATGCGCGGCGGCGGCAAAATCTGCCAGACTCATCTGGTCCCCCGCCAGCCAGCGCCGATGGTCCAGCAGCCAGGTCATATAGTCGAGATGATATTTGATCGCCTTGGCCCCTGCCTTGACGTTCTTGCTGTCCGGATAGCCTTCACCGGTGACCTTCTTGTTGACCCGCTCATAAAGCAGCTTTGAGGTCACTTCCGAGTGAAATTTATCGTCAAACCAGCTGACAATGCGGCGCACCTCATAGCGCCCATCGGGGTCGCTGGGCATCAGCGCCGGTGTCGGCCGGGTTTCTTCCAGATACTCGCAGATGGCGGCGCTCTCAGACATCATTTTGCCATCCAGACGGATAACCGGCACCTTGCCTGCCGGGTTACGGCGCAAAAAATCCGGGTCAGCTTCCCAATAGCGCTCTTCAACCAACTCTACTTCGATCTTCTTTTCCGCCAGGGACAGACGGATTTTCCGACAAAATGGGGAAAGCGGGACATGATAGAGACGTGCCATTGGGTCTTTTGAAACTCCGGGTCGGACTGCGAAGGTATGCTCCAGCAATGCCCTGTGCGCGGCAAAACTTCAATCCTCGAAACAGCCCGCCCGCCCATCTGCGCGGATGGTAGCCGCCCCATCTTGTATTTTGGTGGCCCGGCGTTTGAGGTTTTGACTTGGGCGCGCGGCGGAGCGCTGTTTTGGATTTGGCAAAACCGCCGCGATCAATGCTGCCTGGCGGGGGGTGAGCGCATCAGGGCCAACCCCAAAATAGTTCCGCGCCGCCGCCTCTGCGCCAAAAATGCCCTCATCCATCTCGGCCACATTCAGATAGACTTCCAGAATGCGCCGCTTGCTCCAGATCGCTTCCACCAGCGGGGTCAGCAGGGTTTCCAGCGCTTTGCGCCCCCAGCTGCGCCCCTGCCATAAAAATACGTTCTTCACCACCTGCTGCGACAGGGTAGAGCCGCCACGCTGCCCGCCCTCGGCAAGAGCGGCCCGGATAGCCTGCACATCAATCCCCCAATGCTGACAAAACCGCGCATCTTCTGCGGCGACAACCGACCGCACCAAAACCGGCGCAATATCCTCCAGGGGAACCCATTCCTGATCGACATCGCCTAGACGGCGCTTTTCGCTCCAGATTGTATGGGTGGTTGGCGGGTTCACCACAGAGAACAGCAACACCAAAAGCACCGCCCCAAGAGCAACGGTAAACAGCCCCCGCAGGATCCACCGCCGAAGCCAGCGCAGCGGCTGCGCCAAACGGGCTTTGATCCAGGATCGGCCTGATTTGCTCTTTCTGGTCTTTTTCACTGCCTTTGCCATGTCTCTCTATAAGATAGCCAAGCCCCCGAAACCAACCAAGAATCGCAGCTCGATTTTCCGCACTTCCGCGCGGGGATTCGCAGCCCAAACCAAAAAGCCCCGCAAGCGACCAGCTTGCGGGACAATTCTGTAGCAGCAGATCTGTCTGGGCTTATTCAGCCGGGACCGCCGTTTGTTCCAGGCTCAAAGGATATGCCAGCTTGTCGAGCATCTCAACGGGGCAGACCTGCAGGAAATTGCCCTTCTCCAGATCCCAGTTCTGCAGGATCTCGGCGGCCTTGCGGCTACCAGTCTCTTCCAGATGCTGCTCAATCAAAGTTTTCAGCTGGGCCTCCCAATGCGCCACAGTCACCGCACAGGTCACCAGACCCTCCATGTTCATCATGGTCTGGGCCTGGCCCTCTGGATCATAAAGATAGGCCATCCCCCCGGTCATACCAGCACCAAAGTTGGCTCCGATTGACCCCAGGATCACTGCAACACCACCGGTCATATATTCACAACCACAGGCGCCACAGCCCTCGATCACCACTTTGGCCCCCGAGTTTCGCACCCCAAAGCGTTCGCCGGCCCGGCCCGCAGCAAAGAGATACCCGTCGGTGGCACCGTAGAGAACGGTATTGCCGACAATGGTATTGTCGCTGGCGGTCAGCGGTGAGGCCATTGGCGGGCGCACCACAATGGTACCGCCCGAAAGCCCCTTGCCGACATAGTCATTGGCATCGCCAGAGACTTCCAGCTTCAACCCCGGTGCCGCAAAGGCGCCCAGCGATTGCCCGGCAGAGCCCTGCAGTTTCACCGTCAGGTGATCCGGCTGGAAGGCATTGCGCATACCAAAGTTGCGCACGATATGGCTCGAGGTGCGGGTGCCCACGGACCGATGGGTGTTCTGCACGGCATAAGACAGCTGCATCTTTTCGCCATCACGCAAGAACCGCGCGGCATCGCGGACAATTTCGCTGTCCAGCGTATCCGGCACCGGATTGCGGTCCTTGTCGCGGTTATAAACGATATTGGCAGAGCCATCGACGGTGATCAGCAGCGGGTTAAGGTCCAGATCATCCAGATGCGCCGACCCACGGCTGACCTGCGCCAGCAGATCCGCCCGACCGATGATGTCATCCATGCTCCGCGCCCCGATAGAGGCCAGGATTTCCCGCACTTCCTGCGCATAGAAGGTGATCAGATTGACAACCTTATCCGCATTGCCGGTGAACTTGGCGCGCAGGCTCTCATCCTGGGTACAGACCCCAACAGGGCAGGTATTGGACTGGCACTGACGCACCATGATACAGCCCATGGCAATCAGCGCAGCGGTGCCGATGCCATATTCCTCGGCCCCGAGCATCGCCGCCATGACGATGTCACGCCCGGTGCGCAGCCCCCCGTCGGTACGCAGGGTGACGCGTTCACGCAGGTTGTTCATCGCCAGCACCTGATGCGCCTCTGTGAGACCCATTTCCCAGGGCAGACCGGCGTATTTGATCGAGGTCGCGGGCGACGCCCCGGTGCCACCATTGTGGCCCGAGATCAGGATGATATCGGCCTTGGCCTTGGCGACGCCAGCGGCGATGGTGCCAACCCCGGAAGACGCCACCAGTTTCACTGTCACTTTGCAGCGCGGGTTGATCTGTTTCAGATCGTAGATCAGCTGCGCCAGATCCTCGATCGAATAGATATCATGGTGCGGTGGCGGTGAAATCAGGGTCACGCCCTTGGTCGAGTGGCGCAGGCGGGCAATCAGGTCGGTGACCTTCATCCCCGGCAACTGGCCGCCCTCACCGGGCTTGGCCCCCTGGGCCACCTTGATTTCCAGCTCTTCGCATTGGTTCAGATATTCGGCAGTGACGCCAAACCGCCCCGAGGCCACCTGTTTGATCTTGGCAGATGGGTTGTCGCCATTGGGTTCCGGCACAAAATGCGCCGGATCTTCGCCGCCTTCACCGGAGTCGGATTTGGCCCCGATCCGGTTCATCGCCACGTTCAGGGTCTTGTGTGCCTCAGGCGACAAAGCGCCCAGGCTCATGCCCGGTGTGACAAAGCGTTTGCGGATCGAGGTGATGCTTTCCACCTCTTCAATCGGCACTGCCTTGCCCAGGGGCTTGATGTCCAGCAGATCACGCAGGTGGATTGGCGGGTTGCTTTGCATCTTGGCAGAATACTGCTTCCACATCTCAAACGAGGCGCGGTTGCAGGCCATCTGCAGCATATGCATCGAGGTGGCTTCCCAGGCATGGGTCTCGCCGGATTTACGCGCCTTATAAAAGCCGCCGATGGGCAGGATGTTTTCTGCACCCTTCCAGCCCTTGGCATGGATCGCTACAGCCTTGACCTGAATACCGCTGACACCAATGCCGGAGATCCGGCTGGTCATGCCAGGGAAGAACTCGGCGCACATAGCGCGCGACAGGCCGACGGCCTCAAAGTTCAGGCCACCACGATAGGAGGAGATCACCGAGATCCCCATCTTTGCCATGATCTTCAAAAGACCCTGGTCGATGGCCTCCCGGTAGCGGGCGACATTTTCGGTCAGGGTGCCATCCAGCAGCCCGCGCTCAATGCGATCCGCCAGCGAATCCTCGGCCAGATAGGCGTTCACCACGGTAGCGCCACAGCCGATGAGTACGGCAAAATAATGTGGGTCCACACATTCCGCCGCCCGCACATTGATCGAGCAGAAAGTGCGCAGGCCCTTGCGGGTCAGATGTGAATGCACCGCCGATGTTGCCAGGATCATCGGCATCGCCACGCGGGTTGCATCCGAGAACTGATCGGTCAGTACCAGATGGCCAGCGCCCGACCGCACGGCGTCTTCGGCCTCGGCGCGGATACGGTCCAGTGCCTGGCTGAGCGAGCCCTCAGCAGGATCAAAGGAGCAGTCGATCTCGACCAGGGGGGCGTTGAACTGATCAGCCAGCTTGTCCCACTGGGCATTGCCGACAAAGGGGCTTTCCAGCACCACGATCTCGGTCTGGCTGCTGTCTTCGTCCAGCACGTTCTTGAGGTTACCAAAGCGGGTCTTCAGCGACATCACCCGGAATTCCCGCAGGGAATCGATAGGTGGGTTGGTCACCTGGCTAAAGTTCTGGCGGAAAAAATGCGACAGTGGGCGGTACTGTTTGGACAGGACAGCCGAGGGCGTGTCATCCCCCATCGAGGCCAGGGTCTCTTTGCCATCTTCAGCCATCGGAGACAGGATCTGCTCCAGCTCTTCGATGGTATAGCCAGCTGCCACCTGACGGCGACGCAGCTCATCACCGGTAAAGATCGGCGCTTCGGTCACGGTGGCAAGGGTGGCATCCACATCGTTGATCTTGCTCACCCAGTCGCCAAAGGGCAGCGCTGCAGAGAGTTTATTCTTGATCGCGGTATCGTGGTACAACTTGCCTTTTTTCATGTCCACAGCCAGCATCTGGCCAGGGCCAAGCGCGCCTTTTTCCACCACGGTGGCCTCGTCGATTGGCACCATGCCCGCCTCGGAACCCGCAATCACCAGCCCATCGCCAGTGACCACATAGCGCATTGGGCGCAGGCCGTTACGGTCCAGACCAGCGCAGACCCAGCGGCCATCGGTCATCGCCAACGCCGCCGGACCATCCCAGGGCTCCATCACCGAGTTGCAGTAGGAATACATGTCCCGCCAGGCTTCGGGCAGCTCAACCGCCTGTTTCGACCAGCTTTCGGGCACCAGCATGGTCTTGGCCATCGGTGCCGACCGGCCGGCGCGCACCAGGACTTCGAATACACCATCCAGCGCCGCCGAATCAGAAGCACCGCTGGCAATGATCGGCTTGATATCTTCGGCGTGGTCCCCAAAGGTGGTGCTGGCCATGCGGATTTCATGGCTCTTCATCCAGTTGACATTGCCCTTCAGGGTGTTGATCTCACCATTGTGGGCCAACATGCGGAACGGCTGTGCCAACCACCACTGCGGGAAAGTATTGGTGGAATAGCGCTGGTGGTAGATCGCAAAGGCGCTTGCGAAGCGCTCATCCATCAGATCGGGGTAGAAGACCGCAACCTGTTCGGCCAGCATCATGCCCTTGTAGATGATCGAACGGCAAGACAGCGACGCCAGATAGAGCGCCCCAATGCCAGCGGCAGCCGCAGCTTTTTCGATGCGGCGACGGATCACATACAGCTCGCGCTCAAAGGTGTCCTCATCCACACCTTTCGAGTTCGAGATCAGGATCTGTTCGATCTCGGGGCGGGTGGCGTTGGCTTTCTCGCCCAGGCAGGTCACATCAACCGGCACATGACGCCAGCCGTAGATGTAATAGCCCATACGCAGCACTTCGGTTTCAACGATGGTCCGGCAGGTTTCCTGGGCGCCAAAATCGGTGCGTGGCAGGAACACCTGCCCAACGGCCATCAGCTCATTCAGCCGCGGCTCATGGCCGGTGCGGCGGATCTGGTCATAAAAGAACCGAGCCGGAATTTGCACGTGGATGCCCGCGCCATCGCCGGTCTTGCCGTCGGCATCAACCGCACCCCGGTGCCAGATCGCTTTCAGCGCATTAATACCGGCCTCAACCACGCTGCGGCTGGCCTTGCCGTCAACGGCAACCACCAGACCAACACCGCAGGAAGAATGCTCTTCCTCCTCGGTATAAAGACCATTCTCTGCCATCCACTTGCGCTTAGCCTCCTCGGCGCGCACCCAGTCTGCATCATATTTGACTGCATCATGATTGGTCATTGGTCGTCTCCTTCTGCCGCGGGGCGAAACGCTTTCATTACCTCCGCTTCGGTCATCTGCCGTTGCGTTCCAGTAAAGGCGTAGCCTTCGGGTTTCTTGTCGATAAAAAATTCCAGGTCGAGAGTGGTCCCACCTGCATTGTCAAAGAGGCCAGCCGCCATATTGGTTTGGCCGTGTAACTCACCGGGCACTGTGATCCGATACCAAAGCATCGAGCCGCACTCAGAACAAAAGGCGCGCTCTGCCCAGTCTGATGAGACATAGGTCTTCACCGGCCCCAAAGCAGCATAGCCAGAGGCCGCCGGGATGGTCATCAGCGCCGAACTGGTCCAGCGGCGGCACATGTCACAGTGACAGGCACGCAGGGTATTTTGCGCCGGTGTCATCGAGACAGTGACGGCGCCGCACATGCAGTTACCCTTCAATTCGCTCATGATCCCTGGCTCCCTTGCGGTGGCTGTTCGAGTTACTCCGCCGCAACCTGTGCAGCGGCACTGTTGAAACGCTCAACCAGAGCATCGGCGCAGTCGCGACCGTCCTTGATGGCCCAGACCACCAGCGAGGCACCGCGCACGATGTCACCAATGGCATAGACGCCGTCCAGATCAGTGGCCCCGGTGCGGAACTCGGCTTTGACGGTGCCCCAGCGGGTCACCGGCAGATCAGGCTGACCCCAGAGGGTTGGCAGCGCTTCCGGCTCAAAGCCCAGCGCCTTGATCACCAGATCGGCCTCTTCAATGTAATCCGCACCTTCGATCACCTCAGGAGCCTGACGGCCAGTTGCATCGGGCTGGCCCAGACGCATCTTTTGCACCATAACACCGGCAACCTTACCGCTGTTGTCGGTAAAGCCCCTGGGCGCGGTCAGCCACTCGAACTGCACGCCTTCTTCTTCGGCGTTCTGTGTCTCGCGCTGCGAGCCGGGCATATTGGCGCGGTCACGACGATAGAGGCATTTGACGGAAGTCGCGCCCTGACGGATCGAGGTGCGCAGGCAGTCCATCGCGGTGTCGCCACCGCCAATCACCACAACCTTCTTGCCTGCGGCGTTCAGGGTGCCGTTTTCAAACTCTTCAACCGTATCACCAAAGTTCGAGGCCCGGTTGGCCGCGGTCAGGAAGTCAATCGCTTTGACAATGCCGGTGGCGCCCGATCCGGGCATTTCCAGATCGCGGGATTTATAAACGCCGGTGGCGATGATCACCGCGTCATGTTTGGCGCGAATCTCGTCAAAGGTAATGTCGGTGCCGATGTTGCAGTTCATCACAAAGGTGACGCCGCCATCCGCCAGCAGCTGGTTGCGGCGCATCACCACGTCTTTTTCCAGCTTAAAGCCGGGAATACCGTAGGTGAGCAAGCCGCCTGCGCGGTCGTAGCGATCATAGACCGTCACCTGAATGCCAGCCTTGCGCAGCATATCTGCCGCCGCCAGTCCACCAGGGCCGGCACCGATGATGCCAACGCTTTCAGAGCGCTCCTGCGCCGGAGCGTTGGCTTTGACCCAGCCTTTGTCCCAGGCAGTATCGGTGATATATTTTTCAACCGCCCCAATGGTGACGGTGCCATGGCCAGATTGTTCAATGACACAATTGCCTTCGCACAGCCGGTCCTGCGGACAGATGCGGCCACAGATCTCGGGGAAGGTATTGGTGGCCTGGGAGATCTGATAGGCCTCTTGCAGACGACCGGTGGCGGTCAGGCGCAGCCAGTCGGGAATATTGTTGTGCAGCGGGCAGTGGGACTGACAATAGGGCACACCACACTGGCTGCAGCGGCTGGCCTGCTCTTCTGCCTTGGCCGCAGCGAACTCCGAATAGATCTCATCAAAATCTTCGCGACGGGTATCAGCGGCACGCTTTTGTGGCATGTCGCGATCAATCTTCACGAATTTGAGCATCGGTTGCTTGGCCATGGGCGAACTCCCTATTTTGGCTGGCTGCGACAGGCCCGGATAAGAGCCCTGCGGTGTATTAGTCAGTATTGCTGACCTAAAATGACCAGCTTCCACCCCTGATACTGTTTCTCACGGGAATGTACAGGAATTTTAGTCCCGATTCGGACCTAAATGACCCCTTCCCTATCCGACACCAGAATTTATACAGAACCAAGCTACCCCAGCCCTGCCGCGACTCAGCCGGGGCACCTCATTTCAGGACTTCATTTATGCCGTTTTTGCAGCTTGTACTTGTCGCGCTGATCCAAGGGATTACCGAATTCCTCCCGGTGTCCTCCTCCGGTCACCTGATTCTCCTTCCTGGATTGACGGGCTACGCGGATCAAGGCCAGGTCATTGATGTCGCCGTCCACCTCGGCACCCTTGCGGCGGTGGTGATCTTTTTCTGGCGCGACGTGCGCATGGGCCTGGCTGGGCTGACCTGCCTTGCCTGCGGGCGTGCCGATACCGAAGGCGCCCGGCTGGCGCTGGGGTTGATCATTGCCACAATCCCCACCGTGCTGTTTGGCGCCTTCCTGCATTTTTCCGGTCTCAGCGATGCGCTGCGCTCGCCAGCGGTGATTGGCTGGACCATGCTGGTCTTTGGCATCGTGCTGTATGTCGCGGACCAAAAATGCCGCGAGCAAAAGATCGCCAGTGATTGGGGGCTGCGAGATGCGCTGATCATGGGGCTCTGGCAAATGGTAGCGCTCATCCCCGGCACCTCGCGGTCCGGCATCACCATCACCGGCGCCCGCCAGCTTGGCTACAAGCGCGAAGATGGCGCGCGCATCGCCATGCTGATGTCCATTCCCACCATCATCGCCTCTGGCGTCTTGCTGGGTACAGAGGTGGCGCTAGAGGCCAATATGGCGCTGATCCGCGATGCCGGCATTGCCGCACTTCTGGCAATGCTTTCGGCGCTGGCAGCGCTGAGCCTGATGATGCGACTGCTGCGCTCGGTCAGCTTTACCCCCTATGTGATCTACCGAGTGATTCTGGGTCTGGTCCTGCTGGGCTATGCCTATGGGGCCTAGCCCCCAACAAAAGCAGTCTGCAAAATAAAAGGGCGCTGGATTTCTCCGCGCCCTTGATTAATTCCGGTACCGTTAGTTCCGGCAGCCCGACCTGAAGATCAGGCGTCGCCCTTTAGATTGCGCGCCGAGGCGGTCATTTCATCATATTGACCCGAGGGACGGAACTTCCACAGATAGCTGGGCAGGATCGGCCCCATCCGTTCTGGCGTGATCCCCAGATCGGCAAAACCCTTGGCGCCTTCGGAAACCACATTGTCAGTTCCCAGGGATTTCAACTGGTCCCGGCTCAGCACTTTGTTTTCAATCAGTTGCAGGCTAATCGCCTGCAGCATGTCAAAGCCAAAGGCCAGCGGCCAGACCGCAAAACCAGGCAGCGAGACAACCACACGACGCCGCATAATCACATCGCACATCTGGCGCATCAGCGCGGCAAAGCTCTTCACCTCTGGACCGCCCAGCTCATAGGTGCCGGGTGCGGCTTCCCCCAGGACCCCTTTGACCGCGGCACGGGCCACATCATCGACATAGACCGGCTGGAACAGGGTATTGCCCTTGGCAATCGGCAGGAGCGGCGACAGGCTGGCCATGCCAGCAAAGCGATTGAAAAACGCGTCTTCAGTGCCAAAGATGACCGAGGGGCGCAGGATCACCGCATTGGGAAAATATCCACGCACGGCCTCTTCGCCCAGAGCCTTGGTGCGGGCATATTCGCTGCTGCCTTCGGCATCAGCCCCCAGCGCCGAGATATGCACCAGCTGACCAATGTCCTGCTTATGAGCAATCCGTGCCACCCGCGCAGCACCATCAACCTGCACGGCTTCAAAGCTGTTTTTGCCATGGGCATTGAGAACACCAACGCAGTTTACCACCGCATCCGCCCCCTGCATCGCCGCAGCCACTGAGGCATCATCGCGAATGTTACACAGAACCGGTTCAACCTGGCCCGGCACGCCGTAGGGTTTGACATGCATGGCTTCATTGGGTCTGCGTACGGCCACCCGTACCCGCCAGCCCTCTTTTGCCATGCGGCGCGCGATGTAGCGGCCGACAAAACCAGACCCGCCATAAATCGTGACCAGTTTGGACATCTCTTGGCTCCTGCAAATAGCTATGGCTCCGATCTACCGTTCCTGAACCTTTCAAACAAGGCGCAAAACGCGGAGCCACGGGCACAATGGATGCAGAATCTGCATTTGGCGTTAACAAAGATGCCCCATATTTCAGTTTGCGTTGCCATACATTCAAAACTATCTATGGGTCCTCCAAAGACGCCGCGCGACACAGCTAAAACATACAAACAAAATGGCTATTTTCAAAAGCCGAGGAACAAATCCCATGGAAGCCGATACCTGCAAAGCCCATGTGCTCCGCAGCCTTGAAAGTGACAGAATGAACCTCGATACTTTCATTCCAGTCTTTTATCAGAGCTTCTTTGCCGCCTGCCCAGAGGCCCGCGCCATTTTCCCAACCGACATCGCGCGTCTCGAGGCAAAGATGCTTGCCTCCTTGACCCATATGGCTGAGGCTCTGGAAAGCACCGACCGACTGGATGGCATTCTCGCGGCGCTGGGAAATAAGCATCACAGAATGGAAATTTCCGACACGCACTTTAACCACTTCATCTCCAGCTTCACCAACACGCTTGCCACCATCCTGGGCCCGGAGTGGAGCAAGGAAACCGATGAGGCCTGGACACAATTTCTGAGATTTGTCGCCATGAGGATGAGCTTCTTTGCCGCCTCAGAGCCCGCAGTCGCAACTCGCTGAGCACCCCCGGCCACCTGTTCAGGAGCGCAAAATCCGGAAGGTGGCAGAGTTTTTGCAAAAATGTCAAAAATCCGTTTGACGCCCCCGACGCTGCAGCCTATACGGCCCCAACACGACACCTGCCCAGGTGGCGGAATTGGTAGACGCGCTAGCTTCAGGTGCTAGTATTGGCAACGATGTGGAGGTTCGAGTCCTCTCCTGGGCACCAAATTTTCCCACTTATCTGGAAAACGTCCGACCCCTGCAAAAGCAGGGCGACACCCGGTGTTTATCGCTCCCCCCCAGACCAATCGCGCTGAACAGCAAAGCCTGCCTCGACAGGGGCAGCAGCAGGCTATCCAAGGGCAATGAATGGATTGCCAAATGCCGGATTACCCCCCTCTTCAGGGCGCACCACTAGATTTAGAAACAAACGCAGGGTACGGGGGCGCTGAACATTTCAAAACGCCCGATATATCCGACCTTCACACTGGCCTTCACACAGGTATTCACGCTGGCCCCGAACTGGCCCCGAACTGGCAGGAGCCGATTGCACAGTAAAAATGCCCCTGCAACACAGGGTGATGACAGCCTGGCAGTTGAGTTCGCGCCGCATTGCCCTTATTTCGAATTCATCGGCGCATGGCGTCAAAGAGCGACCCAGACGACAACCCAGACTGTGACCAGGATGAGACCCGCCTTGGGTCCGCTACCGGCAAAGGATTTCTGCATTGGCCAACCATCTGTATCAAAACGATCTGCCCGATGACCTCAAACTCGGCCCGGTGGTGGCGATTGACTGCGAAACCATGGGATTGAACCCCCATCGTGACCGGCTCTGCGTCATTCAGCTGTCCGACGGCGATGGCAATGCGCATATTGTGCAGGTTGCCAAGGGACAGACCGAAGCGCCTAACCTTTGCGCCATGCTGGAAGATCCAAAGACGCTAAAGCTGTTCCACTTTGGCCGCTTTGACATTGCCGCCATGTACCATGCCTTTGGCGCCCTTACCGCGCCGGTCTATTGCACCAAGATCGCCAGCCGCCTGGTGCGCACCTATACCGACCGCCACGGGCTGAAGAACCTGACCCATGAGCTGATCGGCGTGGATATCTCCAAACAGCAACAGATGAGCGACTGGGGCGCCAAGGTGCTGACGGATGCGCAGCTGGACTATGCGGCCTCGGATGTCTTGTACCTGCATCGCCTGCGCGAAGCCCTGAATAAGCGGCTGGAACGCGAAGGCCGTATGGAAATGGCTCAGGCTTGTTTTGACTTTTTGCCAATGCGTGCCAAACTTGACCTGGCCGGTTGGCCCGAAACGGATATCTTTGCGCACTCATGACCGCTTCTGAAAAACTCCTCGCCACCGCTCGTCAGGTGGCCACAGACGAGGCCCGCGCCTTGGATGCATTGGCCGAGAGCTTTGATGAGCGCTTTGTCGAAGCCGCCAATCTGATTCTGGCGGCAACCGGGCGTATCATCATCAGCGGCATTGGCAAATCCGGCCATATCGGTCGCAAGATCGCAGCCACCCTGGCCAGCACCGGCACCCCGGCCTATTTTGTCCACCCCGCCGAGGCCAGCCACGGCGACCTGGGCATGTTGTCCAAGGGCGATGTGGTGGTGGCGATTTCCAATTCCGGCGAAGCACCGGAACTGGCCAATCTGCTGGCCTTTACCCGCCGGTTTGATATCCCGCTGATTGGCCTCTCCAGCAAACCCGACAGCACCCTGATGACCCAGGCCGATGTGCAGCTGCAGATCCCCGCCATGGGTGAGGCCTGTGGCTATGGGATTGTGCCTTCGAACTCGACCACATTGACCCTGGCCATGGGTGACGCCCTGGCCATCGCCATCATGAAGCACCGCGATTTCCGTCCCGAGAATTTTCGCGACTTCCACCCCGGTGGCAAGCTGGGTGCCCAGCTCAGCAAGGTCAGCGACCTGATGCACGGCGGCGAATCCCTGCCCGTTGTTGCGGCGGACACTCCGATGTCCGAAGCTCTCATCGAGATCAGCCAAAAGGGATTTGGCGTCTCTGGTGTGACCGATACAGAGGGCAATCTGCTGGGTATTATCACCGACGGTGACCTGCGGCGCCATATGGACGGCCTGCTGCAAAAGCTGGCCGCCGCTGTCATGACCAAAGACCCAACAACCATAGGCCCCGATGCTCTCGCGGCAGAGGCCGTGGCCATCATGAACCAGCGCAAAATCACCTGCCTGTTTGTGGTGGACCCAACCAAGGGTCACCGCGCCGAGGGGCTGTTGCACATCCACGACTGCCTGCGCGCTGGTCTCGGGTAGGAGCAGGCAGCCCGGATATGGATCAGTATTCCCGCATGGTGAGCTATCTCAAGGTGTTTCTGCCGCTGGCAGCGCTGGCCTTGTTGTCGACCCTGTTTCTCATCTCGCCTGGGTCTGACACCGAGGCGGTTATTCCCTTTGCCGACCGAGAAATAGAAGAGCGCCTGCGCGGCCAACAGGTGACCGCGCCGTTTTTTTCCGGTTCAACCGCCCAGGGGGATGAAATCTGGGTCACCGCTGCAATGGCCCGCGCCAACGCAGATCAGCGGGTGATTGCCAGCAATCTCAGGGCTGAGATCCGCATGGTCACCGGCGGCCAGATCACCCTGACCTCGGATCGCGGCACGGTGCACCCGGATCAGGATCTCGCGCGTTTTGTTGGCAATGTCGAAATCACCACAGCCGATGGTATGGTGGTTCAAACAGAGGTGTTGAAATCCCAGCTGAGCGCGGTGCATGCCGAAAGCCCCGGCGCCATTCGCGCCACAGGAGATTTGGGCGATTTAACCGCCGGACATATGGAGATCAGTTCAGAAACTGTCGGTGGTCCCGTGCATCTGCTCTTCACCAAGAGTGTCAAGCTGGTGTACTCTCCTCTAAAATTGGAAAGATAAATTGTGACTCATTTGCGTGCCCTTTGCATTTTCCTGATCTCCACGCTGTGGTTAACCCTGCCCGCAACCGCACAGAATGTGGCCTTTGGCTCGGTCAAGGCCGACCCCTCATTGCCGGTTGAGGTCACCTCTGATGCGCTGGCGGTCAACCAGGCTGATGGTTCGGCTGAATTTACCGGCGGTGTCTTGATCGTGCAGGGGGTGATGCGGCTGGCGGCGGACCGGGTACTGGTGATTTACAAAACCGACGCGGATGGCAAGCGCGCGATCGAACGGCTCGAGGCCACTGGAAACGTCATCTTGGTGAGCGGCCCGGATGCAGCCGAAGCCCAGCGGGCGGAATATACCATCGACGAAGGCACCATCGTCCTGACCGGAAATGTCCTGCTAAATCAAAGCGCGGGCACGCTGGCGTCACAGCGGATGGTGGTCAATCTCACCACCGGGACAGCCAGCATGGCCGGGCGTGTCAAAACCATTTTGAATCCAAGTTCCAGTTCGAGCGAAAATAACTGATGTCCGCAACACCCAATCTCAAACTGACCGAAGGCTCTTCGGGGCTGCGTATCGAGAAGCTACGCAAAAGCTACCGCAAAAAAGTCGTGATCCGCGACGTCTCGATCACCCTGGATCGCGGCGAGGTGGTGGCGCTGCTGGGGCCGAACGGGTCGGGCAAGACCACCAGCTTTTACGCCATTGCCGGGCTGATCTTTCCCGAGGCAGGCACCGTCACCATTGATGGGCAAAATGTCACCACCCTGCCGATGTACCGGCGCGCCCGGCTGGGCATTGGCTATCTGCCGCAGGAGATGTCGATTTTCCGCGGCCTCTCTGTCGAAGACAACATCATGGCGGTTCTGGATATCGCGGTGAAACACAGCCACCGCCGTCGCGAACGGCTGGAAGAGCTGCTGTCGGATTTCTCCATCGAGCACCTGCGCCGTGCCCCGGCTCTGGCCCTATCGGGCGGCGAACGTCGCCGGGTTGAAATCGCCCGTTGCCTGGCGGCTGATCCAAAATATCTGTTGCTGGATGAACCCTTTGCCGGCGTAGATCCTATTTCGGTGGGCGATATCCGCCACCTGGTAGCCGATCTGAAAAAGCGTGGAATTGGCGTGTTGATCACCGATCACAACGTCCGTGAGACTCTCGAAATCGTGGACCGCGCCTATATCTTGCATGACGGTCAGGTTCTGATGTCAGGCAGCCCTGCCGAAGTTGTCGAAAACGCAAATGTGCGCCGCGTCTATCTGGGTGACAATTTCCGGATTTCGTAATCCTCAGCTAACCTGAGGTCTATTTGCCTGCGCCCAAAACTTGCCTCAAATGCATAGCTTTTCCAGCAGCCGTTTTTTGCCACCCAAGGACATTTCCGACCATCAAAATGCCGCAACTCCATTGACTCTCCGCCCGGTTTGCCATCGAATTGAGTCATGGCAAAAGTACAGCATGAGGTAGTCCGACGCGTGGTCTTGGCAACAAGTCCCGAAGGGCTGCAACCCTGCACCCAGCCTAATCCCCTAACCCAAAACTGACGACAACCCGGCGGGCCCGGCCCGGAGGGTGTTTTGGGTGGAAATTTGTGAAGGAGATCACATGCGTTACAAAATCACCGGTAAACAGATCGACATTGGCGAAGCCCTGCAGACCCATGTTCAGACCGAGCTGGGGACTGTCGTCTCGAAATATGCAGAACGCCCAACTGATGCAACTGTCGTCTTTTCCAAGTCTGCGCATGAATATATTTGCGAAGCCACGGTCCATCTTTCGACCGGGTTGACCGCGCAAGCCAAGGCGCATGCCACTGAAATTTATGCTGCTTTTGAAGCCTGCAACGAAAAGATGGAAAAACAGCTACGCCGTTACAAGCGCCGATTGAAAGATCACCATCGCGATCGCAGCGAACCGGTTGAAATTCTCGGCGGTAACTCTTATATCCTCGCCTCTGATGACGCGGATACCGCGACCGAGCCTGACACGCTGCAGCCAATCATCGTTGCCGAGATGGAGACCAGGATTCAATCCCTCTCTGTTGGTGAAGCGGTGATGCAGATGGAGCTTGCAGGCGCCCCGGTGCTGGTATTCCGTAATGAAAGCAAAAACGGGGTGAACGTGGTATACCGCCGGGAAGATGGCAACATTGGTTGGATCGATCCCACGGTATAGGCTGTAGAAAGCCAAACCACGGCATCTGAACGGAGCAGGTGACTTATGCAGATTTCAAGCATCCTTAAGCCGGGCGCTGTCCGGGTTATCGGAGCCGTATCCAGCAAAAAGCGCCTGTTTCAGGAAGTCGCCGAGGTGGCACAGGCCGCCTATGGCCTGTCCGCCCAAGCAACTGTGGAGGCTCTCCTGGACCGGGAGAGCCTTGGCCCCACCGGGGTTGGTCACGGCGTTGCCCTGCCCCATGCACGGCTCAGCGGCCTCGATATGGTGTGCGGTGTCTTTTTGATTCTGGAAAAACCCCTGGATTTTGATTCGGTTGATCGCCAACCGGTGGACATTGCCTTTTCTCTCTTTGCACCCGAAGACGCCGGGGTAGAACACCTGAAGGCCCTAGCCTTGGTGTCACGCACACTGCGGGAGCAAAGTTTCTGCACCAAGCTGCGCGCCAATCACGACCCGGCAACGCTGTTCACGATCCTGACCGAGGCGCAATCGGTACAGGCCGCCTGAGATCACGCCCCTCGGGCGATTTTTCCGTAAGCCTATTGAAAACTGCGCTTCAGCGCTTGGTCCTCCCCCAAGTGCTCCCGCCCGTCAGGAGATCTTTTTCAAAGATCCCTTCCGGTTGGGCCCGGCGTGAAATCTCCATTGGAGTTTTCACGCGCCCCTTTGGCCACTGTCCCGTCAGGCGAACAACAGTCATGTCACCTGACCCCTGTTGTCCCACGCTGCAGCGCCGCCGACAGGCGGCGCCACGCCCAAGGCTGTTTTGATGTTTTGCACAGCAAAACATCAAACGGGCGCGGGAGTTCCCCCTTTGCCCTGGCGACCACTGTTTGATTTTGGAGTTTGATTTTGGCACCCGGTAGCGCCTCAGCCCCAAGGGTCAGCCCCTCAACGCCACATGGCTGGGCCAGGGTGGGCCAGGGTGGCACTTCTCTCTGACTAGCGCGGGGACTCCTGGGCCTGCCATGGCGCAAAGCCAAACATCACGTAGTCACGTTGGTACAGAGAGGACACCTGCTTCTCCAGCGCTGCATCCCAGATATCCTCCAAACGATAAGGGTGATCCTCAGGAGCTGGCTTGGGCTGGTGCGGCGTGGCGCGGCCCAGCTTCTGCGCCAAAGCAGGCAGGGCCTCGGCCAACTCTTCCTCGCGCAACACCAGGTCTGGCGCGCCCAGTTCTGCCAGCCCAGACAGCGCCTGCGATTGGCTTGCCCATTCCGCATCCACCCGCACCGAAGTTTGCCCAGCCAGATTGGCCTGCAAAAAGGTCAGAAACTGAGAGAAACCCGCATAGTGATCTGCCTTGCTATAGCTGCCATCCGGGCCATCCTTGGGCAGCGGCAGCTTAAACTGGCGTCGCAGTGTCTCGCGAATGCCACCATAGCTGCTTCCGCCCTTTTGCAAAATCCTGCGACAGAACACAGAATGCGCCCGTGCTGCCGGATGCCGCAATACGGTAAAGCTGCGAAACCCCGGGTTTCCCCGCTTCCACTGACGCAGCTGCTTCTGGTTCATTTTTTGGATCAGCCCCTCGGGCGTCACATTATCGAGCCCCGCCATCCAGGCTGTCACTTCCGTCTCAGGTCCGCCCCTGATGGGCAGATACAGCAGCGGTGTCACCACCCCGGCAACATAGCCCGGTACCGCCGGACCCCTACGGGGTTCAAAATTGGGGGTGCGGCTCAGGTTGAAACGGTCCATTGCCGCCAGGGCCTCTGCCATCGCAGCTGGGTTTTCGACCTTTGACACAACCGGCGCCGGGTTTTGCCGTTTCAAACTGTCATCCAGCGCCTCAAGCTGTGAGTCTACTCCCAACCACCGCGCCAGGCCGTTCATCACCTCAAGATTCTGAAGATCCTCATAGGCCAGATAAAAGCCAGTTTGTCCGGATTTCTGCAGCCGGTTCAGCAGGGTGATCTGAAAATCCTGCAGCGCCTCTACATGCCGGGCGAATTCAGCACCGTCAAACTGCGCCAGAGCCTCTTTGCGACGTTTCACATTGGTCAGTTTCCACTGACCTGTGGCCTTGGCAATTTTCCAGGAAACATAGCTGTCCAGCGGATTTCGGGTCAGGATCACCTTGGCGCAGCGCGGATCCTCCAGCGCCAGATCCAGAACCCGTGGGTCATGGTCGTGGAAGTAGCGAAACCCCCCGAGAACCCCCGCTTCGGACTTGATCTGCGAGATCAGGCAGCCTGGATTGTCTTCTCGCATGTCCTGGGTGATCCCCAGAATATTGTCCTTGTTGGGATAGCCAATGAAATGTGGGTTAAACGCCTCGCCATGACAGGTTACCCCGTCAAAGGCATTGAGATTGGTTTCCAGAAAGTTGGACCCCGTCCGCATTTCGGCAAAGACAATGAAATAGTCAAAAGAAGCTGTCATATTCTATTTACGCACCAGATAGGGTTTTCTGGGAGGTTTTGGCATGTTTACCGGCCCCTGCTCTACCGAGAAATCCCCCATCAGATAGGGGTGCATCCCCTGGTTCTTTAGGTTTTGCAGGAACTGGCCAAAGCCATCAAGGTTCACCATCGTTGGGGCCTCGCTCAAATGCCTGGGCATCTGCGGGCCCAGCTCATCAAGAATGGTCTGCAAAGGCTCCATCGGGGCTTCGATGAATTCGGCCATCGTCCAAATCCGCACCCGTGCCTTGGTTTCCTGAGCACGCAGCAGGTTCAGGTATTTGGCCTCGACCTGTTGCAGCCGAGCCGCCTCGCGGCGCAGCTCGGTAAAATTCTGGTTTGAGCGAAACAACGGCACCGCCCAGGCCCCGCTGATGACCGAGATCTGCGCATTTGGATCGCGCGCCAGTACCTTGCAAATCTTCTGGTTGTCCCCGGGGCCAAACTGAAAACACTGACGCTCGCCACGGGTGTTCCAGATCAGATTGGTCAAAAAGCTCTGCACGTTGTAGTCGCGGGTCTTGGCGTTATCGGTCAAGGCACCATTGATCATCGCGCCTCCTCCGGCCAGTTCAGCCCGTTCTGGTGCAAAGAGATGGCCATGCACCCTGGCCCCGGTGATCCGAGACAACCAGCTCTCAAAATCTTCAAACAGCTCTGAAAAGCCCTGAAACACCGAATAGGGATTCGAGGTGACGCTATTGACCGACCAGCGCCCCGGAAAGCGGCTTTGCATATAAAGACCCGGACGACCACGGGTACGTCGCTCCACGGCCTTGGCAAAAATCCGGTCGATCTTGCCAGGGTTGGGTTCGGTTTTTTTCATCGCCCCGGCGCTATCCGTTAAAAAGGCCTGATACAGCCGCTCCGCCTTTGGCCAGATTTTGCGCGCAACAAAACAATCCGAACGCCGCAACAGCTGCAAATGGTCATCATAAAAGATATGCGGTTTGCCCTGAAAATCGAACTTTGACAGCGTCAGCGAGCGGCTTTCGATTTTGGTAGAGTATTGCCGCGCCAGCGTTTGATAATAGCTCTCGTCCGGGATCCAGACTTTTTGAAAATAGGCGTCATAGGTTGGACGCTCGGGGTCTTCCAGGATGGCTGACAGGGTTTGGCGCGTCAGGCACCACCATTGGCTGCCCATATGCGGCACCAGCCCTGCCGGAATGCGGCGGCGCATGCCAAGGCGACGCTGCAGATCGACATAGCGGTCAAACAGATAGCGGTGTTTTTTCCAGGAGAACGGAAAGCGCAGGGTAAAGCGTTCAAAATCCAATCCGCCAACGATCCAGGGCACATCCGCTGTGGTGGCGCTTTCGATAAAATCGGTGCGCGGTCGGGCGGCCAGATAGTCCACCAGCTCATCTACCGGACGCAGCGGCAGGCAAGATCCCGAGGACAGGTAGACATGGCGCACCTCTGGAAACTCTTGCAGCATCAGCGCCGACGCCGATTGTGATGCGGCAACAATGCCCCAGGTGCCCCATTCACAGCGATGTCTTTTGCAGAACTTGATCAATGGATCCTGCGCCAGGCTTTGGCGGAACTTGCGAAAGACCACCCCATCGACGTTTTTGTCCACATGCAACACCACCGGGCAGCCGCTGGCGGTCCAGTGACGCGCCACCTCTGCGGCGCGGTCCAGCGCGGTATGCACCAGCATGGCAATCCCGACTGTGCTCATGCCCAGTTGCCTTTGGACATCAACCCCAGGATCTCCAGCTGGCGCCAGTTGATATATTTCTCGCTCCATTTGCACCAAAGCTCAGGCTGCTGCTCCAGACCTTCGGCATAGGCCCTATACTCGCGTGAATTGGCGTAGTGTTCGCTGCGCGCCAGCTCCTCTGCTGCCTTGGCCCCCAGTGTATCGAGAAATTTGGTATGCAGCAGCGCGCCGCTGGCCTTTTCACCGCCGTCCGTCTCATAGACCTGGTTCAACCCGCGCGGCAGCAAAGAATGGGTCGAGCTGACATAGGCGTAGCGGCGGTCCCATTTCACCAGCGGCGTCTTGTTCAGGGCCGGCGCCTTTTTTGGCTCATCCGCAAAGAACACCCGCGCCCGTGGCCCGCCCTGAATCCAAAGATTGCCATACATCAGGTTCTTGCTGATCGTGTAATTGCCGCTGTCGAACCAATTGACGATCTCCAGCGGGTTTTGTCCGGGCTGATAGGGCACATCGCCTATACGGCCCTTGGGATAGGTATCAATCAGCATTGCAGAAAAGCTGCGGATTGCCGAAGTATCCAACCAATCTGTCAGGGCCTGAATGGGCCGGGTATCGCAGAAGGGATAGATAAAAAACTCATCCGGATCGACCACCAGTACCCAATGCCCATGGGCATATTTGCGCTTGAGGTAATTCATCCAGTCGACCCCAAAATGGGAGCGCCGATAGCTGGCATGGGTCTGCCACAATGAGACATCGCCCATTCCGCTCAGATACTGCGCGGTGCCATCCTCCGATCCGTTGTCGACAAAGAGGAAGTGATTGACCCCAAGGTTGCGGTAATATTCGAGAAAATAAGGCAGCCGGATCTGTTCATTGCGCATGGTTGAGACCAGCAAAACATCGTCACGCTGAATGGCACGGGTATTGTCCTGCAGACAGGTCAGCTCACTCGACTTGCGCACGGCCCGGACCAGCCAGCGCTTGCGCCGAACGCGCATACGGTAAGAATCCCAAAGCCCCACAACAACTCCATGCCCATTTTGCAGAATGCCCCATGGCAGACGCCGCAGCCAAATTAGGATGTCAATTCCGGCGGTGAATTGATCCCAGCCTTAGGGCTTAATATGTCATGGAAAAACACTACTAACAACGGATTTAGAAACAGTTATAGGCCAAGTTTGCGGAAGAAAACCGTTAAATCCCCCTGCCACTGCCCCCGGCTTCATCCTCACCAGCGCAGTTCTGGCATCAGGCCCAACTCACAAAGCCGCCCCGGCCCCCTATATTTCTGCGCATCCTCCTGCCAAAGGTCGGGTGCACTGCTGAGTTCATCATAATAATGGTCGAATTCCTGCGGGCGATGAAAATGCTGCTGGCGCTGTTTTTCGGTTGCTGATTTGGAAACAATCTCGGGCAGGAACTTCGTGTGCAGCAGCACCCCGGCAGGCTGTTTGCCACCCGGCCCCTCGTAGAGCCCGTTCAAAGCAGGGGGCAGCAGCGAATGGGTTGAATTCACATAGGCGTAGCGCCGGTTCCACTTCACCAGCGGGATCTTGTTCAAGGTGGGGGAGCGTTCTGGCCGGGCGGCAAAGAACACCCGTTCGCGCGCGCCACCCTGCAGCCAGAGATTGCCCATGGGAGACTGCCGCGTGGCCCGGTAAGGACCAGCATCAAACCAGTTCAGCACCTCAAGAGGATCTTGCCCCGGCACATAGGGCTGATCGCCAAGCGCGCCCCTGGGGTAGAGGTCCAGCATCATGGCGCCAAACCCCGGCAGGCCCTGCTGCCCCAGCCGCGCGGTGAGATCGCTCAGATCATGTTCCTCTATGCCATCATAGACCAGCAGCTCATCGGCATCGACCGTCAGGCACCAGTGACCATGGCCATAGCGCATCTGCAGCCAGGTGCTCCAATTCAGACCAAAGCGTGCCTCCCTGTAGCTTGCCTGCGTTTGCCACAGCGACACATCCGGCTGATCCGTCAAAAACTCTGCACTGCCATCATTGCTGCCATTATCGACCACCAGAAAGTGCTTCACCCCAAGCGCACGATAATAATCCAGAAAATAGGGCAGCCGCGCGCTTTCGTTGCGCAGCACCACAAAGCCCAGCAAATCGCCCCTGTTGATCTGATCACTGCGATCCGCCAGGCTGCGCAGCTGGTGGCGCGACCGCAGCGACCGCCACAACAGCTGCCGCCGCTTCAGGCGCAACCGATACCGCTGTCGCCAGTTCGGCGGCAAAAGAGCGGTTGCGGCAGCAGCTTTCACATCAGGCCTCGTAGTGGCCCGTCTGGTGCCATTTCCAGGCATCAGCGATCATGGTATCGAGATCAGATCGGCGCGGCTCCCAGCCAAGATCGGTGATGGCGCGGGTTGAGCCCGAAACCAGCTTGGTGCAATCTCCGGCCCGGCGTGGGCCCGTGGTGCAGGGCACTGGCCGCCCGGTGACAGCCGCGCCCCGGTCCATGACCTCGCGAACCGAAAAACCGGATCCCGTGCCCAGGTTGAACACCTGACTGCCCCTGTCTTCTTCCAGCCATTTCAGGCCCAAAACATGGGCATCCACCAGATCACAGACATGCACATAATCGCGAATGCAGGTGCCATCGGGCGTGTCGTAATCGGTGCCAAAAATGGTCAAGGCATCGCGTTTGCCATCAATGGCATCCAGCACCAGCGGCACCAGATGTGTCTCGGGGCGGTGGAACTCGCCCACTTCGGCCTCCGGGTCAGCCCCCGCGACGTTGAAATAGCGAAAAATAACCGAGCGCAGCCCATAGGCCGCGCCAAAATCCTTGAGAATATCCTCAACCGCGCGCTTGGAGGCGCCATAGGCGTTCAGCGGCAGCTGTGGCGTGGTCTCGTCCAGCACCACGTTGTCATGCTCACCATAGGTGGCGCAGGTGGAGGAAAACACAAAATCCAGGCACTTCGCCGCCACTGCGGCCTCGATCAGATTTAGCGATCCGCCGGTATTGTTGGCCCAATAGCGCCCCGGCTCGCTCATCGCTTCGCCAACCTGGCTTAGGGCCGCAAAATGCATCACCGCCGCAGGCTGATACTTGGCAAAGACCTCATCCAGCCGGGCACGATCCTGCAAATCACCCTGTTCAAACGGACCAAATTTCACCGCGTCTTTCCAGCCCGTCACCAGATTATCAAAGGTCACAGGGGTATAGCCCGCAGCCTTGAGCGCCTTGCAGGCATGTGATCCGATATATCCGGCACCGCCGGTCACAAGAACAGTCTTCACGTCAGTATTGCCTTTCAAAGGTCACAAAATATCAGCGGCCCTATCAGTGCGGCAGGGCCATGATCAATTTACTCGGCGGCTTGATCCAGCTGGGTGACCTTGTTGAGGTGCTGCATCAGATCGTCGCGCAGCTCGGGGCGCGACAGGGCAAAGGAGACCGTTGCCTGCAAGAACCCCGCCTTGGAACCGCAGTCAAAGCGCTCGCCCTTGAAGCGAAAGCCATGGGTGGGCACCTGGGCGGCGATATCCTCGGCGATGGCATCGGTGAGCTGGATCTCCCCGCCGGCGCCCGATTTCATCTTGTTGAGATTGCGCAGCACCGAAGGCGCCAGGATGTAGCGGCCGATCACCGCCAGGTTTGACGGCGCCTCGGCGGGGTTGGGCTTTTCCACCATGCCGCGGGCGGCAACCACCGCGCCGGACATCTGCGCGCCGTCGCTGGGATCCAGCACCCCATAAGAGGCGGTCTGCGCGGGCGCCACCTCCATGGTGGCGACCATATTGCCGCCGATCTGCTCATAGGCTTCGACCATCTGCTGCAGGCAGGGTTTTTCCGCCGCAATGACATCGTCGGGCAGGATCACGGCAAAGGGTTCATTGGCAATCAGGCGGCGGGCGCACCAGACCGCATGGCCCAGCCCCAGGGCCTTGTGCTGGCGGATATAGGCGATGGCGCCGCTGTCCATATAGGTGTCCTTGAGGATCCCCAGCAGGTCATCCTTGCCCTTTTTGCGCAGCTCCTGTTCCAGCACCGGGGCGTGATCAAAATAATCCTCCAGCGCCCCCTTGCCGCGCGAGGTGACAAAGATGAATTCCTTGATGCCCGCCGCCCGGGCCTCGTCGATGGCGTATTGCACCAGGGGGCGGTCCACCAGGGTCATGATTTCCTTGGGCACCGATTTGGTCGCGGGCAGGAACCGGGTCCCCAGACCCGCAACCGGGAAAATCGCTTTTGTTACTTTTTTGCGCATCGAATTTCTCACTCATCTACGTCCAAGGCTAACGCGTCTTGCATGAAGGCAGTCACCTGGTTTTTTTAGTTCGTTAGCCAGTCCCCCCTTAGGGGTCGGTATGGGCTCAGCCGCCCCAAAGGCACCACATCGCGATGCTCCTCCTCAGAGTACTGTAACTACAAATTGGGCAAGTTTCATGACCTGGCTCAACTCTGCACTTAAGATCTGTAGAATAGCGACAGCATCAACTAGGGGAATTTTGCTTAATTTTCGCCCATTTTCATCATCATTGCCTCAATACGCGCCACATCTTCAGGGTTGTTCAGCTCCCAGAATTCCCGGCCACGTGCCTCCACCTCAACGCAAAGTATCTTGCGGTCATTCTCTAGAAACCGCAGTTGCTCCAGCCCTTCGAGCTGCTCCAGGGGGCCAACTGGCCAGCTGGGATAGTCGGCCAGTGCATCAGGCCGATAGGCATAAACCCCGACATGATGATAGACAGGTGTCGGCGCCGCGCCCTCAAAGTGCTCCGCACAGAAGGGGATGACCTCTTTGGAGAAATAGAGCCCGCTGTGATCGCGGCCAAAAACCGCCGTGGTGCCGCCAACGCGCCCCGCTGCACGATCGCTCAGCAGGCTGTTGAGCGTCTCGCCATCGCATTGCAGCACCGGTGTCGCCAGCCCCATGCCTGGGGCGGCGCGCAGCCCCGCCACCAGATCTTCGATGAACCAATGCGGCGTCAAAGGTGCGTCCCCCTGCAGGTTCACCACCACCTCATAGCCACCGCCCAGCGCCGCGTGGGCCTCGGCGCAGCGTTCGGTGCCATTGGCACAGCTCTGCGAGGTCATCACCACTTCGGCGCCAAACCCATGGGCTGCCGTCTGGATACGATCATCATCGGTTGCCACAACCACGCGGTCAACGCCCTGAACGGCGCAGGCCGCACGCCAGGAGCGTTCAATCAAGGTGAGCCTATCTCCATTGGCGCCGGTCAGCTCAACAAGCGGTTTGCCGGGATAGCGGGTGGAGGCATAGCGGGCAGGAATGACGATCAGAACGGACATCAGGCTTCTTTCAACTCAACATCAGGCGCATAGGCAATAAAGAAGGGGTTGGCGTAGTCTTCCTTGCCATACAGAAGCGGCGAATGATCGTCAAAGCGGACCACTTTGCCACCTGCACCAGACAGCACCGCATGCCCTGCAGCGGTGTCCCACTCCATGGTGCGGCCAACACGGGGGTAGATATCCGCCTCGCCGGTTGCCACCAGGCAGAATTTCAACGACGAGCCCGCGCTTTTGCTGTCCTTGACGGCATATTTATTGATGTAATCTTCGGTCGCTTGATCGCGGTGCGATTTGGAGGCCACAACCATCAGCGCTGCATTGTCACTTTTGGCAACCCGGATCGGGCTTGTCTCGCCAATCACCGCCGGATCAAAGGCGCCGGTTTCTTCCACAGCGGACCCATCCGCCAGGGTAAAGAACATGCGGTTCTTGGCCGGGGCATAGACCACACCACGGGTCGGCACGCCCTTTTCGACCAGAGCGATATTGACGGTGAAATCGCCGCGCCGGTGGATGAATTCCTTGGTTCCGTCCAGGGGATCCACGATCAGGAAGGTATCGCCGCGCGCCTTATGCGACTCGGATTGCTCTTCGGTGACCAGCATCAGGTCTGGAAAGGCACTGCGCAGCCCCGCCGAAATCAGAGCATCCGCGGCCTCATCCGCAGCCGTTACCGGGCTGTCGTCAGACTTTACCTTCACCTCGAACTCATCGGAATTATAGATTTCCATGATTTTGTTGCCGGCCTCGATCGCCAGGCGGCGGATCACTGGAATAAGCTCTTCGTAGGTCACACAAGCGCTCCTTGCTCGAAAGGGTTAATTGAAAATTTGCCTCCGCCCCCTTATGCTGACTCGCAGGTGGATCATCAAGAAGTCCCTTGGATTATCGGTCAGCTGTTTTGGCCCCCATACAGATCGCAGGCAAAATGTTTCAGATCCGTCCAAAGACGACAGGAATTTTCAGCGCCATCTCACTCTTTGAGGTGGTCTTTCATTCTGTCGTGCGCAGTGTCCGTTCAAAACACAATAATGCGCTCATCGCTTTGGGAATGAATATTATGCAGGCGGTGATGTTTGTTGCTGTCTTCTACTTTATGTTCTCGGTGCTGGGGATGCGCGGGTCTGCTATTCGGGGCGATTTCCTGCTCTATGTGATGTCGGGTATCTTTCTGTTCCTGACCCATACCAAAACCGTTGGTGCCGTTGCCGGCGCCGAAGGCCCAGCCAGCCCGATGATGCAACATGCGCCAATGAATACCATGGTGGCGATTCTCTCGGCGGCGCTTGGCTCGCTCTATATCCAGACGGTGTCGCTGTTTCTGATCCTGTTTGTCTATCATGTGGCCTTTACCCCGCTGGAGATCGAACAGCCCATTCAGGCCTATGGCATGATCCTGCTGGCCTGGGTCACCGGGGCCTCTGTTGGCTTGGTGTTTCTGGTGCTGAAACCCTGGGCTCCTGGCGTTGTGGGCATTTTGACCACCATCTATCAGCGTGCCAATATGATTGCCTCGGGCAAGATGTTCCTGGCCAATACCCTGCCCAGTTTCATGTTGGCGATGTTTGACTGGAACCCGCTGTTTCACTGTATTGATCAGGCGCGGGGCTTTGTTTTTATCAACTACAACCCTCATTACAGCAACTGGGAATACGCCGCCTGGGTGGCGCTGACCTTGGTTGTGATTGGCCTGATGGGAGAGTTCTATACCCGTCGGCATGTCTCGATCAGCTGGAGCGCGCGACGCTGATCAGGCCGTTTTCAACGCCCTGTTTTGTCTGAAAAACCTGCCCATTCGCGGGGCAAGCACGGATATTCTCGTGCGGTGTCACCAAAGCCCCGCAGATCTGCCAGCTTCTGCCAGATCAAGTCACCACCCGCAGGGTCAGATTGATGCGCCCGCCCTTGGGCAGCAGCCGCGATGATTGGAACCGGATCCGGTCCACCCCGTGATAGGCAAGCCGCGCCGCGCCGCCCATCACCACCACATCGCCCGAGTTGAGCCAGATGCTATCCGTCTTGCCGCCGCGCCGGGTGTCGCCCATGCGAAACAGCCCATCATCCCCCAGGCTGATCGACACCACGGGAAAGGAAAAATCCGCCTCATCTTTGTCCTGGTGCAGCCCCATTTTGGCATCCGGACCAAAATAATTCAGCAGACAGGAATCCGGTTGCCGCTGCAAACCCGTAATGTCGTGCCAAAGCTCCAGCAGCCTGTCGGGGATCGCAGGCCAGCCTATGCCCGTGGGGTGGGTTTCGACGTAGCGGTAGCCGGTCTCATCGGCAAACCAGCCGAATTTCCCTGCCGATGTCATACGCACCGACAATTTTCTTCCCCCCGGCGCGGTAGGAGAGAACAGCGGGGCGGTCCGTAAAATTGGTCGCAGGACCTCAATCAGGGCGCGCTGTGAGGCGAGATCCAGATGGCCCTTGTGGATTTCAAACCCACGCAATCTCAACAAGCTCATGCCGATTATTCCATTCTTAACTACATCACATGCAAAAAAGCGCACTGAATCGCAAATCTCGGTGCGTTCTGGCGCTTGCAGGGTCAATTTCCGCTCCCTATATACGCCGTGACGCAGTGAGGTGCAGACCCCGCTGCAACAAAATCGGGGCCTGGATGCCACAACGGGTTCAGGCCGCGGGTAATCGCCTTAGTAAGTAAAGGGATCAAAATGAGCAAAGTTATCGGGATTGACCTCGGAACAACCAACTCTTGTATTGCTATCATGGATGGCTCGCAGCCGCGCGTAATTGAAAACGCCGAAGGCGCACGCACCACCCCCTCGATCGTCGCCTTCACCGACGAAGAGCGTCTGGTTGGTCAAGCAGCCAAGCGCCAGGCCGTCACCAACCCAGACAACACCGTCTTTGGCGTCAAGCGCCTGATCGGTCGCCGGTTTGACGATGCAGACCTCGCCAAAGACAAAAAAAACCTGCCCTTTGAATTGATCAGCGGCGGCAATGGTGATGCATGGGTCAAAGCCAAGGGCGAGAAATACTCTCCTTCGCAGATCTCTGCCTTTATCCTCGGCAAGATGAAAGAAACCGCAGAATCCTACCTGGGCGAAGACGTGACCCAGGCCGTGATCACGGTTCCAGCCTATTTCAACGACGCCCAGCGTCAGGCCACCAAAGACGCCGGCAAGATTGCTGGCCTCGAAGTGCTGCGCATCATCAACGAGCCAACAGCCGCTGCGCTGGCCTATGGTCTCGACAAGGAAGAAACCCAGACCATCGCGGTTTATGACCTTGGTGGTGGTACCTTCGACGTGACCATCCTGGAAATCGACGATGGCCTGTTCGAAGTGAAATCGACCAACGGCGACACCTTCCTGGGTGGTGAAGACTTTGACATGCGCATCGTCAACTACCTGGCGGGCGAGTTCAAAAAAGAGCACGGCGTTGATCTGACCAAAGACAAAATGGCCCTGCAGCGTCTGAAAGAAGCCTCTGAAAAAGCCAAGATCGAGCTGTCTTCTTCCAGCCAGACCGAAATCAACCAGCCCTTCATCTCGATGGATCCTTCCTCGGGCCAGCCCCTGCACCTGGTGATGAAAATGACCCGCGCCAAGCTGGAAAGCCTGGTCAACGATCTGATCAAAGCCTCGATGAAACCCTGCGCTGCTGCTCTGAAAGACGCCGGTATCTCGGCCTCGGACATCGACGAAGTTGTTCTGGTTGGTGGTATGACCCGGATGCCAAAAGTGATCGAAGAGGTCACCAAATTCTTTGGCAAAGAGCCCCACAAGGGTGTGAACCCTGACGAAGTGGTTGCCATGGGTGCCGCCATTCAGGCCGGCGTTCTGCAGGGCGACGTCAAAGACGTTGTTCTGCTCGACGTGACGCCTCTGTCGCTGGGTATCGAAACCCTCGGCGGTGTCTTCACCCGCCTGATCGACCGCAACACCACCATCCCGACCAAAAAGTCTCAGGTCTTCTCGACCGCCGAAGACAACCAGTCGGCTGTGACCATCCGGGTTTTCCAGGGTGAGCGCGAAATGGCGGCGGACAACAAGATGCTGGGTCAATTCAACCTCGAAGAGATCCCACCAGCGCCTCGTGGCCTGCCACAGATCGAAGTGACCTTTGACATCGACGCCAACGGCATCGTTTCGGTTTCGGCCAAAGACAAAGGCACCGGCAAAGAGCAGGTTATCACCATCCAGGCTTCTGGTGGTCTGTCCGACGCCGACATCGACCAGATGGTCAAGGACGCGGAAGACAACGCCGAGGCGGATAAAGAGCGTCGCGAGCTGATCGAAGCGCGGAACCAGGCCGAAAGCCTGATCCACTCGACCGAAAAGCACGTCGAAGAGCATGGCGACAAAGTGGATCCCTCCACTGTCGAAGCCATCGAGCTGGCTCTGGCCGCGCTGCGTGATGATCTGGAAGGTGACGACGCCAGCGCCGAAAAGATCAAGGCAGGCATCCAGAACGTCACCGAGGCCTCCATGCGTCTGGGCGAAGCCATCTACAAGGCTGCTCAGGATGAGACCGGCGACGAGCCTTCCGCTGCTGACGAAGGCGCGGCTCCTGGTGATGACGACATCGTCGACGCCGAATTCGAAGATCTGGACGGCGACAAGCGCTAAGGTCTGAACACTTGGCCACGGCGGGCCGGTCCGACCACGGACCGGCTCGTTGTCGTTGAGGCAGCAGGGGTAAACCGATGTCGAAACGTGACTATTACGAGATTCTCGGAGTGGCCAAGGGTGCCAGCGCCGATGAAATCAAAAAGGGCTTTCGCACGAAGGCCAAAGAGCTGCATCCCGATCGCAACAGCGACAATCCGGATGCCGAAGCACAGTTCAAAGAGGCCAACGAGGCCTATGAAGTCCTGAAAGACGCCGAGAAAAAGGCCGCCTATGACCGCTTTGGTCATGCCGCCTTTGAAAACGGCATGGGCGGCGGCGGTGGCCGTGGCCACGGTGGACCCGGTGGCGGCAACGGGGACTTCTCCTCGGCCTTCTCCGATGTCTTTGACGATCTGTTTGGTGACTTCATGGGCGGCCGTGGTCAGGCCGGCGGCGGACGTCAGCGCGCCTCTCGTGGGGCTGATCTGCGCTATAATCTGCGCGTCTCCCTCGAAGAGGCCTTCTCTGGCCTGCACAAGACCATCAAGGTGCCCACTTCGGTCTCTTGTACCTCTTGTGACGGCTCCGGTGCCGAAGGTGGCGTAGAGCCCACCACCTGCCCCACCTGTTCCGGTATGGGCAAGGTACGCGCGCAGCAGGGCTTCTTTACCGTGGAACGCAGCTGCCCGACCTGTTCCGGTCTGGGTCAGATCATCAAGAACCCCTGTAAAACCTGCCACGGTCATGGCCGGATCGAAAAGGACCGCTCCCTGTCGGTGAACATTCCCGCAGGCGTGGAGACCGGCACCCGCATTCGCCTGGCTGGCGAAGGTGAGGCAGGCCTGCGCGGTGGTCCTCCCGGTGATCTCTACATCTTTGTCGAGGTCTCCGCCCATGATCTGTTTGAGCGCGACGGCAACAATCTCTATTGCCGGGTGCCCGTTTCCATGGCCAAGGCCGCCCTGGGGGGCGCCATTGAGGTGCCCACCATCGACGGTGGTCGTGGCCGCGTGCAGATCCCCGAGGGCAGCCAGTCTGGTCGCCAGATGCGTCTGCGCAGCAAGGGCATGCCCGCCCTGCGTGGCGGCGGTGTCGGCGACATGTTCATTGAGCTGGCGGTGGAAACACCGGTCAACCTGACCTCCCGGCAAAAGGAAATCCTGCGCGAATTTGAGGATCTGTCGGAAGACACCACCAACCCCGAATCCCGCAGCTTCTTTTCTTCGGTGAAAGGCTTCTGGGACGGCATGAAGGGGTGAGGTGAGCCGCGCTCAGACCCTCCAAACCAAAACAGCACCATTAAAAGCGCTCCTTAGGGGGCGCTTTTCTTTTGTTGGCACAGATTCCCGGCCTAATCTTTCCCTCTCTGTACCACCATCAGGGAGACACCAGATGGCAGCACATGGCGCGGCAGGCGACACTGGCACCTTGCCACTGTTCTCAAACGAGGAGACCCTGGCCCAGGACAGCCCCTCTCCCCCTCCGCTGAAGGCCGGTCGCCTGCCCTCCTATATCAAGGACCACCGCCTGCGCCTGCGGCAACGCTTTCGCGACGGGGGCGCCGCTGCCATGCCGGATTACGAACTGCTGGAATTGGTGCTGTTTCGCTCGTTGCCGCGACAGGATGTAAAACCGCTGGCGCATCAGTTGCTGAAACAGTTTGGCGACTTTGCCCGCGTGGTCAGCGCCCGGCCCGAACGGCTGGCCCAGGTCAAAGGAGTCGGCGAGGCGCTGATCACCGATCTCAAGGTGCTGGAGGCCGCCGCCCAGCGTATGGCCCGTGCCCGAATAATGCAGCGGCAGGTGATTTCCAGCTGGGACGCGTTGCTGGACTATTGCCACACGGCAATGGCCCATCGCAGTACCGAGCATTTTCGGGTGCTGTTTCTGGACCGCAAGAACTGCCTGATCGCGGATGAGGAACAGGCGCGCGGCACCATTGATCATGTGCCTGTCTACCCGCGTGAGGTGGCCAAACGGGCGCTGGACCTGAACGCAAGCGCGCTCATTCTGGTCCATAACCACCCCTCAGGCGATCCCTCGCCCTCTGCCAGTGACATCGACATGACCAATCGGATCAACCAGGCGCTCACCCCACTGGGGGTCATCCTGCATGACCATCTGATCATTGGCAGTGATGCTGAGCTCAGTTTCCGATCAGAAGGCCTGTTGTGACCCGGTGCCAGTGCCCTCACAGTGCAACCGCGCCGCACCAGCGGCGGCCGGGTCAGCGGCGCTTTATCTCATCCGTGATAAGAGCAATAGCTGCCGGAGCCCCCCCTTTTGGGCTCAAAACCTGGCCCGCGGGGGTGCGCCCGACGGGCTACTGAACCCAGACCTCAACCCGGCGGTTGACCTGACGCCCCCAATCACTGTCGTCGCAGGCCATTGGCAGCGCTTCGCCAAAGGCATCTACCTGCACCGAAACCCGCGCGACACTGCCTGCCTCGGCCGTGGCCAGAACCGCATCACGCACGCTCTCTGCCCGTTTCAAAGCAATACTCCGGTTACCGGCAGCCGCCCCGTCGCCGTCAGAAAACCCCACAAAATTAAGCACCTTGCCGTCATAAAGCCCGGTTTCCAGCGCCCGGGCCAATTGCGCCACGTTGCTGCGGGACTGCGCATCCGGGCGGGAAGAGCCCGCTTCAAAGCGAAAAGAGGTGGTCAGGCGCCGAAACCCGGCCAGCCGACTCACCAGCCGTTGCAACTCTGTCAGTTCCACCTCAGGGCCAGCCGCTAAAATCGCATTGCTCAGCCGGTCACCCTGGGCATTCATCGAAATATGTTCCTGCGCCTGATCGACAAAGCCTGCGCGCCGGATCACGATCTGCGCCCCCGGACCCCGCACATAGGCGAGAAAGTCCCGCGCCACCTTGGCCAGACGGCGCTGCGGCAAATACAAAAACATCGGTGCCGTCAGCGGGTAGTCTTCGGTTTTAATTCCACGTCGGTTGGCCCGCAGCGCAAACCCACAGGCGCCTGTCAGGGTCAGCATCCGGGTGCTTCCCGTGTTGGAAAAACTGGTGATGCCAATTGCAAAGGGATCCGTCGCAACCCTCCGAACCAGGGTCGCCCCGCGCTCATGATGCCGCAGATCCTGTGTCAGCTGCACCCCTGAGGCGGTCAAAACCCGATCCGCAAAGCCCTGGGTCAATCCAGAATTCGCCAGAGGCATATGCACGGAAATTGGGGCATCCGGCCCCCCAAGCGTCTTCCAGTTGGTGATTGCACCAGAAAAAACGCCCGCCAGATCGGGGATAGAGATCCGGGTAACCGGGTTCTCGGGCGAGACCACCGGCACCATGGCGTCCAGCGCCACAATCCGGCTGCGTGTGGCCTGTGTCATATCCCCCAGCCCGGCGGCGCGGGCCAGTGTTTGTTCCGTGGGGCGAATTTCACGCAGGGCCATGACGATATCGGCCTCCTGCGCGATCAAATCGGCAAAGCCCACATCGGTGGTACTGACCAGAAAGGAAAACCGCGCCACGGGGCGCCCTTCGCGCTGCAACAGAAGGTAGTCAAAGTTGCCCTCGGGCTGGGACATACGTTGGGTTTTATAGCCATTGCGCAGGGCAAAACCTTCGATCAGCGCCGGCAAAAGAACCTCTGCCATCTGCGCCGAACCGGACAGGGTCACTTCGGCCACAAAATCCGACAGGCTGGGACAGCCCGGCCCTTCGCAACTGACCCCCGATCCATCGAGCGTCAACTCTCCAAACTTGGTCTCGACCCGATAGAATTCTCCGTCAAATCCCAAAAGGTTGCCGGTGATTTCCACCACGCCATCAGGGGACGACAGGGTGACATCCTGCGCCTGTCCACTGTGCGCAGTGACAAAAAGGAGAAGTGCGGCGCAAACCGCCGCACGAAAATTGACCATTTGAAGTCCTGAATTAGCCGCAGATCATCTTGCCGCGATTTTCAGGTTTTCTACCAGATTATTCAACACCAGAAAGTCACCAGAGGCGGTGCAATCTGGCATGTTGAGAACCAGATCCCGCGTTTGTACCCGTCCCGCGACAACCCGCAGGCTTTGTGCCGCAATTTCACGGCCACAATTGATCTCGGTGATCTCTGCCTCGACGCTGATTTCGATGTCTCCGGCTGCGGGGGGGGCCTCCCCCTGGTTGCGTTGAAAGCTATAGATCTCTGCCAGGCGTGGGACCAGTTGCGTAGCATCCCCCAGCTGCATCAGCTTACCCGCAGCCTTCTGACTGGGGTCAGCCCCATGCCAGACATGGCCGTTTTCACCGTATTGCGCCCCAAACTCACGGGCATGGATTTCAAAGCCGCTGTTGCCGCTCCACTGCAGTACCACCCGGTCGACCTCTGCCATATCCGGCACCGCAACCTGCACAACCGCGCCAACCGCCGCTGTCGCCGCCGCGTCAGTGGGCGTGAGGGTGGCGGGCGCGATGATAAAGGTGGCTGTGCTGGACAGTGCCGGGATCACCAGATCAAGCTGCCCGTCCGGGCCAAGTGTTTCCGTGACCATCATGCCCTGATGGTGCAGGGTAATCCGCTCATTCCCCCGACAAGGCGCAGAGATCTGCAACGCCACCAGGGCGCCAGGAAGCGCGGTGGCGCTGGCTGTCACGCCACAGGCTGCAACCGGTGACTGGCGCTGCGCAGGCTGGCGCTGCGTAGGGGGGATGTCATCATCCTCGGAAAGGCCCGGGTTTGCAGATGTCAGGGTGATCTTTTCGATAGCGATCGGCCTGGCCAGCTCTGGGTCTTGCGGCAACTGCAGCCCCGCCTGATCAGAGCCACCAGCCAGGCCCGCAGACCCAAAGGTGGTGGGCTGCATAAAGAAACCGATTCCCAATGCGCAGGCGGCGGTGGCCGCGCTCATCAGAACTATGCGTTTGTTCAGCATTTCTACCCTCCAATACCTAATTCAAAACCGAATACGGGCCTGTCAAATAGGCCCGCAAAAGGAGGCCGATCTATGGCCACCCATTGATAAGAATCAGGCATTCATCCGCAAATTGACCAAATACGGCGCGGTGCTCTGCCCTGCCGCTTTTGGTGATCTCCTGCAAATGGGTAGCCAAAAAGAATTAACCCCGACCAAAGGCCGGGGCTATTTATGATTAGTTTATGCTGGAGCCAAACCGGGCTTTCCGCACCACCCGAACTGGATGGAAAGGATCAGGTCAACGAGGATCAGGCCAGACGTCCGTGGCAATGTTTGAACTTTTTGCCCGATCCGCAGGGACATTTGTCATTGCGTGAAGGGTTGCCCCAGGTCGAGGGATCAGCCTCGACAAATCCGGGAGCCGCATCCTCTGAATTGGCGTCAGGCGCCGCCGGAGCCCCACCCAGCGCCATCTGCTGCATGGCGGCCTGACGGGCGGCCATTTCAGCCAACATCTGCTGTTGCTCTTCGTCGGTCATAGGACGCACCCGGCTCAGCTGCTTGGTTACATCTTCGCGCAGCGAATCGAGCATGGTTTCAAACAGCTGGAAGCTTTCGTTTTTATACTCGTTCAGCGGATCGCGCTGCGCATAGCTGCGGAACCCCACAACCGAGCGCAGATGTTCCAGCGTCAGCAGATGTTCGCGCCATTTGGCGTCGATGGTCTGCAACAGCACCTGCTTTTCAATGTTGCGCATGCTTTCGGGGCCAAAGGCCTCGGTCTTTTCTGCCATCATCTGATTGGCGACCTCGGCCAGGCGTTCCGACATATGTTCGTCGTCGACACCCTCTTCGGCGGCCCATTCGGCAACCGGCGCGTCTATGCTCAACTTTTCCAGCACGGCGGCGTGCAGACCTTCGATGTCCCATTGCTCGGCATAGGTTTTGGGCGGCATATAGGTGTCGATCAGCTCGTCGATCACCTCGTGACGCATGTCACCAATGATTTCGGACAGGTCTTCGGCGGCCATGATTTCACGACGCTGACCAAAGATCACCTTACGCTGGTCATTCATCACGTCGTCAAATTTGAGCACGTTCTTACGCATGTCAAAGTTGCGACCTTCGACCTTGGCTTGGGCGCGTTCCAGCGACTTGTTCACCCAGGGGTGAATAATCGCTTCGCCTTCCTTCATGCCAAGGCTCGACAGAACCTTGTCCAGTCGCTCAGAGCCAAAGATACGCATCAGATCGTCTTCGAGGCTGAGATAGAAACAGGTGCGCCCCGGATCCCCCTGGCGACCAGAGCGGCCCCGCAGCTGGTTGTCGATCCGGCGGCTTTCGTGACGCTCAGAAGCCATCACACAAAGGCCACCTGCCTCGATAACCTTTTTCTTTTCTTCGGCGTGCTTGGCCTCTTCTTCGGCGCGCAAAGCCACAGGATCCGCATCCGGGTTGGCCTCAAGCGCCGCCATCACGATCATGTCGACATTGCCACCCAGCTGGATGTCAGTGCCACGGCCCGCCATATTGGTGGCGATAGTCACCGCGCCAAGCCGACCCGCATCTGCAACGATCTGGGCCTCCTGTTCGTGGTGACGCGCGTTCAGCACGTTATGCTTTACCCCTTCCTTCTGCAGCATCATGCTCAGCAGTTCGGACTTTTCGATTGAGGTGGTCCCCAGCAGAACCGGCTGGCCTTTGGCATGCGCAGTCATGGCTTCTTCCACCATGGCCTGGAATTTTTCAGCCGCCGTGCGGTAGACCCGGTCATCCTCATCCACCCGGGCGATGGGTTTGTTTGTCGGCACTTCAACCACGCCCAGACCGTAAATTTCGGCAAATTCCTCGGCTTCGGTCAGGGCTGTGCCGGTCATGCCGGACAGCTTGTCATAGAGACGGAAATAGTTCTGGAAGGTGACAGAAGCCAGCGTGGTGTTTTCCGGCTGGATATTGACCTCTTCCTTGGCCTCGATGGCCTGATGCAGACCCTCAGAGAGGCGGCGCCCGGCCATCATCCGGCCAGTGAATTCATCAATCAGAACCACTTCGCCATCGCGCACGATATAGTCCTTGTCACGCTGGAACAGCTTATGCGCCCGCAGGGCCTGGTTCACGTGGTGCACAACGGTGGTGCTTTCGGGATCATAAAGCGAAGCACCCTCGTCCAGAAGACCGTGCTCGATCAGCTTCTGCTCAAGAAACTCATTGCCTTCCTCGGTAAAGGTCACACCGCGGGTTTTTTCGTCCACCTCAAAGTGCTCATCCGACAGGAAGGGAATCATCTTGTCGATGGTGATATAGAGTTCCGAGCGATCCTCAGCCGGACCAGAAATGATCAGCGGTGTGCGCGCTTCGTCGATCAGGATCGAGTCGACCTCATCAACGATGGCAAAGTTGTGTTGCTTTTGGAAAACCTGATCCAGGCTGGGCTTCATGTTGTCGCGCAGGTAGTCAAAGCCCAACTCGTTGTTGGTGGCATAGGTGACATCACTGTCATAGGCCGCCATCTTTTCTTCATCGGGCTGGTTCGACCAGATGACGCCGGTTGTCATGCCAAGCGCGTCAAAAACCTTGCTCATCCATTCGGCGTCGCGTTTGGCCAGGTATTCGTTCACCGTCACCACATGCACACCACGCCCGGTCAGCGCATTCAGATAGGCCGGGAAGGTCGCCACGAGGGTTTTCCCCTCGCCCGTCTTCATCTCGGAGATATTTCCCTGATGCAGGAAGATCCCGCCCATCAGCTGGGTGTCAAAGGCCCGCAGCCCCAAAGCGCGGCGCGCTGCTTCGCGCACGTTGGCAAAGGCTTCGGGCAGCAGCGCATCGAGCTTTTCACCATCCAGTGCCCGCTTGCGCAGCTCGGCGGTTTTTTCCCGGAGACCCTCGTCGCTGAGTTTCTCGAACGTTTCTTCCAGTCCATTGATCTGTGCAACCAGTGGCCCTGTCGCCTTGATTTTGCGGTCATTCGGCGTCCCGAAAACCTTTTTGGCGAGTGTTCCGATACCCAGCATGTGTTCTCCAACGATCCTCTTGGTGGCCCTTGTGTCAGGCAGATGTCGGGCAGGCTTGCCCGTCGTGGTCGCAACCCATAAACAATAAAAGAAACGACGGTCCTGCCTCGGGCCTCCTTGGGATGTAAGGGGCAGGAAAATAAGTGTCAACGCCGCGCCCCTTTGCGGCTCGGGAATTAGGAAGAATTCAATGCGTAAAGGTCTCACTTTTCTGCAAGGTACAGCTGTGGCCCTGTTTATGGCCCTGCCCCTGCCTGCATTGGCCGCGCCACATGCCAATACCGTGATTGCAACCGTCAACGGCGAAGAGATCACCCTGGGTCACATGATCATGGCCCGCGACAGCCTGCCAGAACAGTACAAGCAATTGCCGGATGATGTGCTGTATAATGCCATCCTCGACCAGCTGGTACAGCAGACCGCGCTAAAGCAAGAGCTGCACGGCGGCGTGCCGCATTATGTGAAACTTGCGGTAGACAACGAAGAGCGCGCCCTGCTGGCTGCCAATGTCATTGAGACGGTGATGAAAAGCGCCAGCAATGAAGAGGCTCTGCGTCAAGCCTATGAGGATAAATACTCGGATGGCGACGGCGGGGACGAGTTCAACGCCGCGCATATTCTGGTCGAAACCCAGGAGGACGCGCTGGAGATCAAATCCGAGCTTGATACCGGTGCCGACTTTTCAATCATGGCCAAAGAGCGCTCGACCGGGCCTTCCGGCCCCAATGGCGGCGATCTGGGTTGGTTCACCAAGGGACGCATGGTTCCCGAATTCGAAGAGGCCGTGCTGGGCCTGCGGGCCGGGGAGATCTCCGACCCGGTGGAGACCCAGTTTGGCTGGCACCTCATCCTGCTCAAAGAGCGTCGCAAAACTGCTGCCCCCACCTTTGAAGAGGTCCGCGAGACGCTCAGCCAAGAACTGCAGAATGCCGCTGTTGAGGCCCGTGTCAGCGATCTGACCGCTGCAGCTCTCATCGACCGCCCTGAAATTGACGATCTCGACCCCGCAATCCTGCGCGATCTGAGCCTGGTAAGGAACTAACTATGGGTGATAGTCTTCCCCGCTCGCCTTTGGCGCCCGCCGCTTTTCCGCAACTGCCGGTGATTAAGGGCCTGCGCCTTTGCGCTGGTGCCGCCGGCGTGAAATACCAGGGCCGCGACGATGTGATGCTGGCCGTGATGGATCCCGGCACCACGGTTGCCGGCACCTTCACCCGCTCCAAAACCCGCTCGGCGCCGGTGCGCGATTGTCAGGCGAAACTGGGTGGTGACAGCTCTGCTGGCGCCGCCATTCTGGTGAACTCCGGCAATTCCAACGCCTTTACCGGTCACTACGGCCAGACCTCGGTTGCAGAGATCTGTGCCGCTGTTGCGGATATCACCGGCCTGCCCGAAGCGCGTATCTTTACCGCCTCAACCGGTGTCATTGGCGAGCCCCTGCCGCATGATCGTATCATTGCCCAGATCAAAGACCTGAACGCAGGCCTGGACGAGACCGCGCTGGAAGCCGCCGCCAAGGCGATCATGACCACCGACACCTTTGCCAAGGGCGCTTCGGCAGAGGTGATCATCGGCGGTGAAACCGTGTCGATTGCCGGTATTGCCAAAGGCTCCGGCATGATCGCGCCGGATATGGCCACCATGCTGGTCTATATCTTTACCGATGCGCAGCTGCCCCAGGATGCCCTGCAGACCGAGCTCAGCCGTCTTTGTGATCGCAGTTTCAACTGCATCACTGTGGACAGTGACACCTCCACCTCGGACAGTCTGATGCTCTGTGCCACCGGCGCCTCTGGGGTTGATGTCACGGACAGTGCGGAATTCTCGCAGGCGCTGGAAGCGGTGATGCTGGACCTGGCGCATCAGGTGGTGCGCGACGGAGAAGGCGCGACAAAATTTGTCGAGATCCAGATCACTGGCGCGGTATCGGATGCCGAAGCAAAGATCCACGGGCTGTCCATTGCCAACTCGCCGCTGGTGAAAACCGCAATTGCCGGCGAAGATCCCAACTGGGGCCGGGTGGTTATGGCCATCGGGAAATCCGGGGCCGAAGCTGACAGGGACCTGCTGTCGATCTCCTTTGGCGATGTTTTGGTGGCCGAAAAGGGCTGGGTCTCGCCCGATTACCGCGAGGAAGACGGCGCCGCGCAGATGACCCGTGATGAGATCACCATCAAGGTGGACCTGGGCCTGGGAAGCGGCACCTGCACGGTCTGGACCTGCGATCTGACCCATCAGTACATCACCATCAATGCGGATTACCGATCATGAAAACCGTTCTGGTTTCCGCTGTCGCGCTGATTGATGTCGAGGGGCGTGTACTGCTGGCACAGCGCCCCGAAGGCAAATCCATGGCCGGTCTGTGGGAGTTTCCCGGCGGCAAGATCGAAACCGGTGAGACCCCCGAAGCGGCCCTGATACGCGAATTGCAAGAAGAGCTGGGCATTGACACCTGGTCTTCCTGCCTGGCGCCGCTGACCTTTGCCAGCCATAGCTATGATACGTTTCATCTGCTGATGCCGCTGTTTGCCTGTCGCAAGTGGGAGGGCATTCCACAGGCCCGCGAAGGGCAAACCTTAAAATGGGTCCGCCCGCAGGACCTGCGCAGCTACCCCATGCCGGCCGCAGATATTCCGCTGATCCCCATTTTGCGCGACTGGCTTTAGCCCCGCTGCAAAAACCCAAGGCCAACAGGGCCTCTGCCTCTTTGCATGAGGCCCTGTTTTATGCGCCTCATGCCGGCTCTGGTGCGATAATCTGGTGCGATAATCCGGCGTGACAAACAGAGCCTTCTTGCGCAGTGGCCAGAAAAATCCGTGAAATACCCACAAATTTCGAAAAAATGATTCGCACTGCGAATCATCGGAAACCTTTTGTTAACTATTTTGTCAGAAATTGGGCAGAACATTAACAAACCCACCACAACAGCTTCTACTCAGACAACCCAGAGGATCTCGAAACGGCTCTATGTTCTCCCCAGAACGCCAGCAAGAGATCTTCGGCAGGTTCTTCATACAGGCAGTCCCTACCCGTGCAGTGCAGCCATAAGATCCTCAAGGATCACCGCGTGTCACTCTGCACTCGATAGACCACCACTCACTCACAGAACCGGGGCAGCCATTGGCTGCCCCACCTTCTTTACCCTTTTGGTCAGCGCCCCCAATACCATTGAGACGAGACAATACCGAGGACAGCAGCGGTATCCCAAAGCGTGACTTCTGCCGCGCCTCGTTTCGCGGCAAGATATAAATGTAGCAAACATGTCCAGCACAAGAGAGCTGTTCGCCCCTCCCCTTTGCGATCTTCAGCCGGTTTGGTTGCTACACGAATTCCCTCTGCGTTTCCCTGTGGGGCGCAAAACAAAAAGCCCCGGCACAAAGGCCGGGGCTTTTTTATAGGTTCAGACCTAAAGCGCTTAGTCGAGGCTGCGCTCAACTTCCTGACGCTCAAAGATCTCGATAACGTCATTGGCGCGGATATCTTCGTAGTTCTCAAAGGCCATGCCACATTCCTGACCAGACTGCACTTCGGCAACCTCGTCTTTGAAACGCTTCAGGGTCTTCAGCGTGCCTTCGTGGATCACCACGTTGTCACGCAGCAGACGCACACCAGCGGAGCGGCGGGCGACACCTTCGGTAACCAGACAGCCGGCGACCTTGCCGACGTTGGAAACCTTGAAGACATCTTTGATCTGCGCATAGCCAATAAAGGTCTCTTTGATCTCGGCGCTGAGCAGACCAGAAGCGGCCTTTTTCACGTCGTCGACCAGATCGTAGATCACCGAATAATAGCGGATCTCGACGCCTTTTTGGTTGGCAGTGTTCCGGGCCGAGGTATTGGCCCGCACGTTAAAGCCCATGACAGGCGCGCCAGAGGCTTCGGCCAGGGCGATATCGGTCTCGGTGATGGCCCCAACACCAGAGTGCAGAACCCGTACGCGGACTTCGTCGTTGCCGATTTTTTCCATCGCCTGAACGATAGCTTCGGCAGAGCCCTGCACGTCGGCTTTGACCAGAATAGGCAGCTCAGAGACGGTTTCGTCGTCTTTGGCCTTCTGCATCAGCTGTTCCAGGGTTGTCGCGGCACCAGCGGCAGCGCGCTTATCCTTGGCAGCCTGGGCGCGGTATTCAGCGATCTCGCGGGCCTGCGCTTCGGTCCCGGTCACGTTCAGCACGTCACCCGCTTCGGGTGTCCCGTTGAGACCCAGAACCTCGACAGGAACCGAAGGACCGGCTGATTCAACGCGCTCTCCCTTGTCGTTGATCAGCGCACGGACCTTACCGTATTGCTCACCCACAACAAAGATATCACCCTGACGCAGAGTACCATTCTGAACCAGAACAGTTGCAACGGGGCCGCGGCCCACGTCCAGCTGTGCCTCGATCACGGCGCCCTGGGCAGCACGATCGGGGTTGGCTTTCAGTTCCAGGATTTCAGACTGCAGCGCGATGGCTTCGAGCAGCTGATCCAGCCCCTGACCGGTATGCGCAGAGACTTCGACGTCCTGAACTTCACCAGACATGGCTTCAACGATGACTTCGTGCTGCAACAGGTCGGTGCGCACCTTCATCGGATCCGCAGCCGGTTTGTCACATTTGTTGATCGCAACAATCATCGGAACCCCAGCCGCTTTGGCGTGGGCGATGGCTTCGATCGTTTGTGGCATGACCGCATCATCCGCAGCCACAACCAAAACCACGATATCCGTTACCTGCGCACCGCGTGACCGCATCGAGGTAAAGGCCGCGTGGCCTGGTGTATCGAGGAAGCTCAGCACGGCGCCGCTCTCGGTGGTAACCTGATAGGCGCCAATATGCTGGGTAATACCGCCAGCCTCACCGGCCACAACGCGGGCGTTGCGGATGGCGTCGAGGATCGAGGTTTTACCGTGGTCAACGTGACCCATGATGGTGATCACAGGAGGACGTGGCTTCAGATCTTCTTCTTTGTCTTGCACTTCATTGATCACGTCTTCAACGTCAGAGTCGGAAACGCGGACAACCTTGTGGCCGAATTCTTCGATGATCAGTTCCGCAGTATCGGCGTCGATGGTCTGGTTCTGTGTTACCATCATGCCCATGTTCATCAGCGATTTTACAACCGCACCAACACGTTCGGACATCCGGTTTGCCAGCTCAGAGACCAAGATCGCCTCGGGCAGCTGCACTTCACGCAGAACCTTTTCGCGCTCAACCGTGCCACCCATTGCTTTTTGACGGGCGCGTTCCTGTTTCCGCTTCATCGAGGCCATGGACCGGTGACGGTTGCCCGCACCACCTGTGGCCTGACCCAGTGTCAGCTTGCCGGAACGGCGGTTGTCGTCGCCGGTGCGCACCTTGGCGCTGCGGCCACGCTCTTCGCGTTCACGATCAGATTTGCGCGGTGTCTGCGCCGGTGCCGGTTTCGAAGCAGGGTTGTTGCGCGGCGCAGCAGCATCAGCATCAGCCGCAGGGGCTGCGGCCTTGGCGGCGGGCTCGGCAGAGCGCTTGGCAGCCTCTGCGGCTTCACGCTTTTTGCGCTCTTCGTCTTCGGCCTTTTGACGGGCTTTTTCTTCCGCTTCGCGCTGTTCGCGTTCCTTGGCTTCGGCCTCGGCACGGCGACGGGCGCGATCTTCTTCGCGGGCTTTCTCTTCAGCTGCGCGATTGGCCGCGTCTTCGACCTCACGCGCCTTGGCAGCCTGCAACGCCTTCAGGCGGCGGCTCATCTCTGCATCGGTAATCCCGGCAGGCCGACGCGAACCGTCGGTTGCAGGTGCGGCATTGCCGCCCTTGTTGCCGCCCGGCTTGGGCACCACAACGCGTTTGCGCTTGGTTTCCACCACGACATTCTTGGTCCGCCCGTGGCTAAAGCTCTGTTTTACGTTCCCGGGTCGGGAACCGCCGCCACGCAGACCCAAGGTCTTTTTGCCGTCACTATCGCTCATAAAGCTCTTTATCCTTCTGTGCGGCCGCTGCCGCCCACCATTTCACGCAAACCCTGCAACCGTTGCGCCTCGTCTACAACACGTTTGCTGAGTCCACCAGAGGCGAGCGCCGCATGTATCATAGTTTGACGCCCAAATGCCATCCCCAGCTCATCCGCTGTGAGGCATCCGATAAAACTTCCCCGGTGCGGGGTACTCAATTTCGATTTGCCGCGCCCTGATCCATCACTTGCTTGAATCAGAACTGTGGCATGTTCTTTACCTAGCCAATCCTTGACTTTTTCATAGCCGCCAACAGCCTGGCCAGATTTGCGCGCCAGACTTAGCAGATCAACCAACCGGCGCAGCGTCTGGCGCTCCACCTCATCTGCCAGATCATCCGGCAGCGTCACCGGCGCCTTGAACCCACGGGCAAAGAGTTTCTTCTTTACCGCCAGATCCAGCGCTTCACGGCTGGCTGTCACATAAACCCCACGTCCCGGCAATTTGCCAAAGACATCGGGCACCACCTGAGAATCAGGCCCCATCACAAAACGAATTAGACCCTGCTTTGGCTGGGTCTCGCCAGTCGCAATACATTTGCGTTCCGGCCCATCGTCGTGATCTTTCCTGGCGCCTGCGCGACCCATGCTGTCTCTCTCCTACCGGAAATCCGAGGCTTACGCCCCGGCTTCCTCTTCGTCACCTTCGACGAGATCTTCTGAACTGTCTTCAGCACCAAGCAGATCGTCGGGATCAACCCAGCCCAGCATCACGCGTGCGGTCATGACCAGGGTCTGGGCCTCTTCCAGGCTCATGCCAAAGGGCTCCAGAATACCGTCATCCTTGACCCGTTCCCCATTGTCGTTGGTCCAGCCACCGGCCAGTTCCCAGTCGGCGCAGGTTGCAAAGTCTTCCAGCGTCTTGATGTCGTCCTTGGCCAGGGCCTCGATCATTGGCGGGGACAGACCATCAAACTGGATCAGGCTGTCCTCGGCGCCCAGCGCGCGGGCAGCGTCGATGGCGGCCTTTGCCTTGGCTTCCAAATAGTCGCGGGCACGGGCCTGCAGTTCTTCGGCGGTGCCTTCGTCGACACCGTCGATAACGGTCAGCTCGTCGAGCTCAACATAGGCAACTTCTTCCAGGTTGGTGAACCCTTCGGAGACCAGCAGCTGGGCAAAGAATTCGTCCAGATCCAGGGTTTCCATGAACAAACCGGTGCGCGCTTCGAATTCCTTCTGGCGGCGGGCCGATTCTTCTTCCTCGGTCATGATGTCGATATCAAGCCCGGTCAGCTGCGAGGCCAGACGCACGTTCTGCCCCCGACGGCCAATCGCCAGGCTCAGCTGCTCTTCGGGCACCACAACTTCGATCTTGCCTGCTTCTTCGTCCAGAACAACCTTGGAAACCTCGGCTGGCTGCAGCGCGTTCACCAGGAAGGTGGGCTGGTCGTCATTCCATGGAATGATGTCGATCTTTTCACCCTGCAATTCGTTCACAACAGCCTGAACACGGCTGCCGCGCATACCCACACAGGCGCCAACCGGATCAATCGAACCATCGTTGGAGATCACGGCGATTTTTGCGCGGGAACCGGGATCGCGGGCCACGGCCTTGATCTGGATGATGCCGTCATAGATTTCCGGCACTTCCATTTTGAACAATTCAGCCATGAATTCTGGTGCGGTCCGGCTCAGGAAGATCTGCGGGCCACGGGGCTCGCGGCGCACGTCTTTGATGTAGCACCGGATACGGTCATTGGGGCGATAGCTCTCGCGGCCAATTTTCTCGTTGCGACGCAGGATGCCTTCGCCCGCACCCACATCAACAATGACATTGCCGTATTCTTCGCGTTTGACCAGCGCGTTGATGATGGTGCCCGCGCGATCCTTGAACTCTTCGTACTGGCGGTCCCGTTCTGCTTCGCGCACCCGCTGCAGAATAACCTGCTTGGCCGATTGCGCCGCGATACGGCCCATTTCCACTGGCGGGACTTCTTCGACAAAAGTGTCCCCAACCTTGGGGTCTGCCATATACTGTTTGGCCTGCTCGACGGTGAATTCAGCCTGGTAGTTTTCCAGCGCATCATCCTCAACAACCGAGCGCACCCGGGTAAAGGTCGCCTTGCCGGTCTTGCGGTCGATCGACACGCGGATATCCATCTCGCTGCCATAGCGGCTCTTGGCGGCGCGGGCGAGGCTTTCTTCCATCGCATCAACCACCAGACCGGGGTCGATCATCTTTTCGCGTGCCACAGCTTCGGCAGTTTGCAACAGCTCTAGCTGGTTTGCAGAGGTGATAGCCATTACTTGTTCTCCTCTTCGGACCCTTCGGCCTCGATCTCGTCGAATGCGTCTTCGTTTAATGTGCCGGAAGCTTTGCGCTGGCGCAGCATTTCCGTGATCAGATCATCGGTCAAAACCAGTTTGGCATCCGAGAGCCAATCAAATTTCAAACCAATGGTAACGGTCTCGCCCTGATCTTCGATATTGATCAGGACTTCATCCCCTTCGGTGCCTGCCAGCTCACCCTTAAAGCGGCGGCGGCCACCAACCAGCTCGTCGGTTTCCAGCTTGGCCTCGTAACCTTCAAACATGTCAAAGTCTTTCAGCCGGGTCAGCGGCCGGTCGATACCAGGGCTGGAGACCTCCAGCGTATAGGTATCAAGGATCGGATCCTCGACATCCAGCGTGGCGCTCACCGCGCTGGAGACAATAGCACAGTCATCCACCTCGATACCGCCTTCTGGCTTGTCAGCCATGATTTGCAGCGTGGTGGTTTTGCCGGACATCAGGCGAATGCGCACCAGTTCATAGCCGAGATCCTCGATCACAGGGATAAGGATTTCAGCCAGGCGGCGGTCAATCGCGGCTTTGGCAATCAGGTCGTTGGTCATTAAGCTTCCCACAATCGGGTTGGCCACAATCAGGTTGGGCGGTGGATTCGGCATCCCGAAGGACACAAAAAAACGGGCGCGCGGCCCGTTGAACTTATCCGGAGGTGTCTTGAACCAGAGCTCAACACGCCGCTGTTGAAAAGCCATATACGCCCCTTGTTCCGAATCTGCAAGCCTTGTGTTGCAAAGGCCCAGGGTTGCAGCGCACCGGCCCTAAACCTGCTTTCTGTCTGTGGTTCTGCCGCGCGTCACCGTAGATCAGGTTACAGCCGCCACCAGCGTTCGGCGATACGGCCATCGTCCAGGGCGGATTGCTGCCCCACCACGCGGGGAATGCCCACATCCGATCGCGTCGCCAGGGCCATATCCTCGGCTGAGGGATGATAAAGAAAGCCACCGCGTTTCAACAGCTCGGCTGGCTGCGGCAGGGCCGCCACATCGACAAAGCCATCACGCAGGGCTTCAGCCCGGACAGCGGCATCGGGAATGACAATCACCTCCAGGCTGTCGACCCAACCAGCCTGACCGTCCTTATAGTGACCTGCCACCTTGGTGGCGCGAAAGTGCCGCCCGTCCTGGGCGCGTTCAGCCTGGTAACAGCCGCTGCCCACCAAATGCGCCAGGGGCAGGTCAACCGCACCGCCAGGGGCAATCGCATAGTCCGGGCCTGCCAGAAGATAGGGCAGATGCGGATTGGACTGGGACAGATGAATTTCAACCCGGTGCAGATCCAGCGCTGTCACCGACATCTGGTCAGCGCCCGCTACAGAACGCCCCTGGAGCGAGGCCACAACATCCGCAGCTTGCAGCGGCGTGCCATCGTGGAACAGCACATCCTGACGCAGATCAAACCGCCAGACACGCGCATCCATATGGCTTTCCCAGGCTGCGGCCAGCTCTGCCCGCAGCAGCCCATCCGGTGCAATCTCGGTCAGGCAGTCCAGGACCGCGCCACGGGCAACCAGATCCAGCAGGCCGCTTTCCCGGGGCAAGGCCAGACGCAGCGCCCCACCTGCCCGCGGAGAAGCCGCAAGCGAGGTGCCAGTTGCCGCCAGCAAAGCAGCGGCAGCACCAGAGGTGAACAGGGCGCGGCGGTCGATACGGGTCAAGGCAGCAGTTCCTCGGCTATTCGGTTCATGGCCAGCACCAGCTCTGCACTGATTCCCGGCTCTGACAAAGCATGCCCTGCATTGCGCACCATGATCAATTCCGCATTTGGCCACAGCTCATTCAGCTTCCAGGCCGAAGCAGGCGGGCAGATCATATCATAGCGCCCCTGCACAATGGTGCCGGGAATATGCGAGATCCGGCCCATATTGGCCAGGATTTGCCCATCAAAATCAAGAAAACCGCGATTGATGAAATAGTGGTTCTCCAACCGGGCAAAGGCACGGGCATAGTCGCCCGGCCCCTCGATCGAGGTGCCGTTGGAATGGATCGACGCCAGGGCATTTTCCCAGGCCGACCAGCTGCGACCAAGCAGAACCTCTTCGCTCCGGTTCCCTGAAAACAACCGTTTGTTATAGGCAGCGATCAAATCGCCGCGCTCGGCCTCGGGGATGGGCGCGACAAATTTGGCCCAGGGCTCCGGCCAAAACCGCCCGGCGCCACCGCCGTAGAACCAATCCAGCTCGGCGGCGGTCATCAGAAACACGCCGCGCAATATGATCTGCATCACCCGCTCCGGGTGGGTTTGCGCATAGATCAGCGACAAGGTGGCGCCCCAGCTGCCGCCAAAAACCAGCCAGGTCTCGATCTGCAGCTGCCTGCGGATTTCCTCCATGTCGGCAACCAGATGCCACGTGGTGTTATCCTCGCAGGAGGCATGTGGCTGCGACCGCCCACAGCCGCGCTGATCAAACAGGATAATCCGGTAGACCATGGGGTCAAAATAGCGGCGCATCGCCGGGCTGCTACCGCCGCCAGGGCCGCCATGGCAGACCACCACGGGGATCCCGCGCGGGTTCCCCGATTGTTCCACATATATCTTGTGGCCCTGCCCTACCTCGAGCATCCGCTGGTCAAAAGTATCAACCGGAGGATAAAGATAATGCACTGCGCGCTTTTGATCCGAGAATTTGTCCATTACTGACCTAGATGACATCATAGCGTACAAAAGAACATACGGAGACAGGAATGCAAGCGCCTCAATCCACGGTCGACCCGGCAGAAATCGCAAAGTTCGAGGCCATGGCAGCCGAATGGTGGGATCCCAATGGCAAATTCAAGCCGTTGCACATGCTGAACCCCTGCCGCCTGGACTATATCACCAGCCAGATTGCCGGAGAATTCGACCGCGACCTGACCCAGCCAGAACCATTCAAAGGGCTGCGCCTGCTCGATATTGGCTGCGGTGGCGGGCTGCTCTGTGAACCCATGGCGCGTCTTGGCGCCGAGGTCACCGGCGCCGATGCGGCGGCTGGCAACCTGCCAGTGGCGCGGCTGCACGCGGAACAGACCGAACTCACGATCGACTACCGCCACACCACCGCCGAGGACATGGCCGCCGCAGGGGAACAGTTTGACGTGGTTTTGAATATGGAAGTGGTCGAACATGTCGCTGATCCACTGAGCTATCTCACCGCCACCAAAGACCTGCTCAAGCCCGGCGGCTTGGAGATCTGCTCGACCATCAACCGCAATCCCAAAAGCTATGCCATGGCCATTTTTGGTGCCGAGGTAGTGATGCGATGGCTGCCGCGTGGCACCCATGAATGGCATAAATTCATCACCCCCGACGAGCTGGTGGAGCTGCTGCAAAAGGCAGGGCTGACGCCGGTAGACCGTAAGGGGTTTGTGTTTAATCCAATGAGCTGGAAATGGTCGATCTCGGACCGGGATCTGTCGGTCAACTATGTCACCGCCAGCGTAAAAGATCGCTAAGCCGAGGCTCTCTGAACCAGGCTGCGTTGACGATAAGACCCACCTAACCTTTTGGATAGGTGGGTCTTAATCTTTTGCGGTCTTTGGAAACTGGCGCAAAAGGAATAAGATAATTTTGACTTACCTTTCAGGTGCGTCGCACAACGCTCTGTCTGGCGGACATCAGGCCACCCGACTAAAAGCACCTATTTGAACCCGACCTCCAGAGCATGATTTGCTTTGGCTCTGCCACCACTCACATCTCGACAGAGGGTTCAGATGGACAAAAAGGGATGCCTGGCACCGTTTGGGTCTGGCATCCCTTTTCAAATTTTGGTCCAGATTGTCAGAAGAGAATTAGGCTGTGGATTCCAGTTTTGCGCGCAGCTCACGCAGAATCGGCAGCGTCGCGCGGACACGGTCCCCACCAAGGTCATTCACCACCTCAGAAATCAGCGGTACGATGCTGGCCAGGGCTGCGTCACGGGCCTGCCGCCCTGCCGGGCTGATCGCCACCATCTTGCGCCGGGCATCATCCCAATCCGGGCGGATATGGATATAACCCGCCACTTCCAGCTTGTTCAGCGTATTGGTCATGGCGCCGCGCGTGACGTGAAAGGCCTTGGCCAATTGCGCCGGAGAGCGTTCAACCCCCGTGCGGGTCAGGTGGTTGAGAACTGAGAAATGCGACAATTCCATTCCCTTGGGCAGGGCTTTGCCCAACCGTGAGCGCGCCAGTTGGTCTGCCATCAAGATCTCGCTAAACAGCGAGACCGCCAGGGAGTGGGATTCTTCCATCAGGGTCCGTTAAACTCTCGATCATGGGTCAGCGCAGGAACACGCCTGCGTGCTTCTGCCACTTTTCCCCTATCAAGATCAACGTAACTTATCCCCACAGCCGTGCCCGCATCCGACAGAATCTCACCCCAGGGGGCGACGACCAGCGAGTGACCGTAGGTTTTTCGCACCGCCCCTCGGCTGGATTGATGCGTACCTGTCTGCGCTGCGGCCAGCACATAGCAACCCGTCTCGATCGCGCGGGCCTGCAGCAATGCGTGCCAATGGGCCGCACCGGTGACCGGAGAAAACGCGGCCGGGGCGATTAGAATTTCCGCACCTGCCTGGGCCAGGGCCCGGTGCAGATGCGGAAAGCGCAGATCATAACAGATGGTCAGCCCCAAAGTGCCAAAGGGGGTTTCGGCGGTAACCGCACGGCTGCCTGGTCGATAGCCATCGGATTCCCGAAAGGTCTCTTCCGGGGTGACCTCCACATCAAACATATGGATCTTGTCATAGCGCGCGGTGATCTCACCCCGTGGCGAAATCAGAAACTGCCGATTGGCAAAGCGGCCATCCCCATCATGGGTTTTGACCGCAAATGAGCCCAGCGACAGCCAGATTTTATGCGCGGCGGCAGTGTCACACAGGGCAGCCAGGGTTGGATCGTCTTCTTCAAGACACAGAACCTCTTGCTGATGCGCCCGGCTCAGCGAGACGCAGTTGCTTACCTCTGGGGTCAGAACAAACCCGGCGCCGTTTTCGACCGCCTCAGCGATCAGGCGCTGAAGCAGGTCAAGGTTTTCACGCGGGCAGTCACTCGACGTGATCTGCAACAAGGCGGCGCGCATCGGGGGTCCCCTTCTGGTGTTTTCTGGCCCGTGTCTTCTAGCCTGTGTCATCTGGCCGGTATTCTATACTGCCTTTCAGGCGGCGAGCAGGGAATCCAGTTTGCCCGCTTGTTCCAGCGCATAAAGATCATCACAGCCGCCCACATGGGTATCGCCAATAAAGATCTGCGGCACGGTATAGCCGCCATTGGCGCGCTGGATCATCTCTTGCTTGCGGCCCGGATTGGCCAGCACGTTGACCTCGGAAAATTCCACGCCCTTTTGGTTCAGCAGGCGTTTGGCCGCGTGGCAAAAACCACAAAGTGGCGAGGTATAGATTTCGACCGATTTCATGCGGGTCTCCAATTGTCAGGTTGTCTCGGTTCTGAGCCATATGGGCCCGCAATGCAATCATTGCCAGTGACAGTGCCACCTGATCACGCCCGTGTGACCCGCGCCAACACCGCAACCCGCACGTCTGCCGCCCCGGCAGCGCGGCAGGCATCGGCGCAGGCCGTCAGGGTCGCGCCCGAGGTCATCACATCATCCACCAGCAAAACCACACGCCCCTGCATCAGGGTCTGGTGACGGGGATGCGCCACAATAGCCTGGCTCAGCGCCGAAAACCGCTGCGCTCGGGTTTTGCCCTCCAGGCTGGGGGTCACCTTTATCCGCTTTAACATGTCCGGCCAGTAGTCCAGCCGCGCCTGCCGGGACAGATGTTCTGCCAACAGGGCAGACTGATTATACCGACGTTTCAACAGCCGTGACCAATGCAGCGGCACCGGGCAGACCAAGGGGTTGTCGCGCAACAGGGGCGCCGCTGCCCGCTCGATCCAGCCCGCTGCCGGCGCAGCAAGATCGGTGCGATCGCCATGTTTCAAGGCCATCACCAGATTTCGTGCTTTGTCCTTATATAGCATGGCCGCCCGGCCCTGGCTCCAGGGGCGCGCCATCGACATGCATTCATCGCAGTCCAGGCGGTGCCCGTCCTCATCTCCCGGCAATGGCACACCGCAGCCTTCGCACACCGTGCCACTGATGAAATGCGCATCCCCCCAACAGGCGCCACACAGGCCAAAGTCCTGCTCAACCAATTCATCACAGCCCAGGCATTTTGGGGGATAAACAAGTGAAACAGCGGTTTGAAACTGCGCGCGCAACATCTAAAAAGCCCCCATGACGCAAGCACCCAAATCACAGCCAGAGCTGTTCGACCGCCAAGCATTGGCGATTCATCGCGCCCGCCACCAGCCTGAGGCATTATTCCTTCACGAACTGGCACGGGACGAGGTTGAAGATCGCTTAACATTGGTTAACAGAACCTTTACGAGGCCTGCGATTGTTTCACCTTTTGCTGATATTTGGCGCAATACCTTCCCGGAGGCCCGGATTGTGCCCGATAGTGAGGTGCTGGACCTCACCCCCGACGCCCATGATCTGGTGATTCACGCGATGGGGCTGCACTGGGCCAATGATCCGGTTGGGCAGCTGATTCAATGTCGCCGCGCCCTGGCCGAGGACGGGCTGCTGCTGGCCGTGACACTGGGCGGGCGCACGCTGCATGAATTGCGGAGCGCCCTGGCCGAGGCCGAGACCCAGGTTTGTGGCGGGCTGTCGCCGCGGGTGGCGCCGATGGGTGAGGTTCGGGATCTGGGCGGCTTGCTGCAACGGGCCGGATTTTCCCTGCCGGTTGCAGATGTAGTGCCCCTGACGGCGCAGTACCGCGATAGCCTGCACCTGATGCAAGACCTGCGCGCAATGGGCGAGGGCAATGCCATGGCCCAGCGCCTGAAACGCCCCAGCCCCCGCGCCCTGTTTGCCCAAACCGAGGCCCTATACCGAGAACATTTTGCCCTGGACAACGGCAAATTGCCCGCCACATTCGAACTGGTCTGCCTTACCGGATGGTCGCCCTCGGACAGCCAACAGCAACCCCTGCGCCCCGGATCTGCCAAGATGCGCCTGGCCGAGGCGCTGAAGGTGCCAGAGACCAAATTGCCCAAATAGAGCCGCAGCCGCGCCGATAAGAAAAACAAATCACTGCGCCAATATGATCCAATTGGCCTTTGGCGACGTAACACCATATCTTGTGGCGAATTGTGACCCTCGCCATGGATTCCAAAAGCAACGCTTTGCCGCAGATACAGGACCACCGCCCCTATGTTGGATTCTTCCACTCCCGCCACCTGCCCCGCCCACGCGCCAGCAGATCATCCAAAGATCAAAGGCGAAAAGGTCGGCATCCTGCTGGCAAACCTCGGCACGCCGGATGACTACAGCTATTGGCCGATGCGCCGCTATCTGGGAGAATTCCTGTCGGACAAGCGGGTGATCGACTACCCGGCCTGGAAATGGCAGCCGCTGCTGCAATTGATCATCCTGACCAAACGGCCCTTTGCCTCGGGGGCGGCCTATAAATCTATCTGGAACCACGACAAGGGCGAAAGCCCGCTGATGACCATCACCAAACAGCAGACCGCCAAGATGGCAGAGGTCATGACCCAGCGTTATGGCGATCAGGTGATGGTGGATTACTGTATGCGCTACGGCAATCCGTCGACCGAATCCAAGGTCCGCGCCATGGTTGAGGCTGGCTGCCAGAAGATCCTCTTTGTGCCGCTTTATCCGCAATATGCCGGCGCCACATCCGGCACCGCCAATGACCAGTTCTTTCGCGCCCTGATGGCGGAAACCTGGCAGCCCGCCGCCCGCACCATTGCGCCCTATTTTGACCAGCCCGCCTATATCGAGGCCCTGGCCCGTTCCGTCGAAGAGGCCTACGCCAAGGCCGATAAACGCCCTGACATTCTGGTGGTCTCCTACCATGGCATGCCCAAGCGCTATCTGATGCAGGGCGATCCCTACCACTGTCAGTGTCAGAAAACCACGCGGCTGCTGCGCGAACGGCTCGGCTGGGAGAACACCGAGATCACCACCACCTTCCAATCTGTCTTTGGTCCCGAAGAATGGCTGAAACCCTATACCGTCGATCACGTTGCCACCCTGGCCAAGGAGGGCAAGAAAAGCATCGCGGTGATGGCCCCGGCCTTTTCCGCCGATTGCATCGAAACCCTGGAAGAGATCAACGAAGAGATCAAGGAGAGCTTTGAAGCGGCCGGCGGCGAGGCGTTCCTGTATATCCCCTGTCTCAACGATGATGACGACCACATCGCCGCCCTTGCCGGCGTCATCGAGAATAATCTCAAAGGTTGGCTGGACTAATCGCCCCTCCCCGGTCCAAATAGGATCCAATATTGGACTGCCGCTATCAGGCAGACGGGGAGACGATTGCAATGAACCTACAGCACTGGGCTGATGCCCTGAATTCCCATTGGGGCATCACCGCAGATCTGCGCCGCCTGGACGGCGAATATGATCTCAACTTCATGGCCACAGACACAGATGGCACCAGCTACGTCCTCAAGGCCATGCGCCCCGGATGTGAGGCCGGGCTGGTCGAGATGCAGGTGCAGGCCTTTCAGCACATCGCCTCCCACGACCCAGAGCTGCCCTGTCCGCGTGTTATTCCAGCCTCGGACGGTGCCGCCATGCTGTCGCTGCCGGACGCAGAGGGCGTGGCGCGGCTGTGCTGGCTCCTCGAATGCCTGCCCGGAAAATGCTACGCGCAAGCGACCCCAAAAACTCCGGCGCTGATCTATGAGGTCGGCGCGGTTCTGGGCGGCACAGGTAAGGCTCTGGCAGATTTCCAACACCCCGGGTTGGAACGCGATTTCAAATGGGATCTGACAGGCGCCGGGTGGATAGGCTCTGAAATCGACTCTATTCCTGACCCCGCCAGACAGAGTCTTATTCGTGCAATCGACACTGAATTCTCCAATTTAGAGCCTGTTTTAGCTGCCCTGCCCAAACAGGCCATCCACAATGATGCCAATGACTACAACATCATGGTCACGGGTGAGCTGACAGCGCCACGCCGGGTTTCGGGCCTGATTGATCTGGGCGACATATGCGCCGCGCCGCGTGTCTGTGATCTGGCGATTGCCGCCGCCTATATCGTGCTGGACCACCCGGATCCCGAAGCCGCCCTGGCCGCATTGGTGGCAGGCTATCACAGCGCCTATCCGCTAACCCCGCAAGAGGTTGATCTGGTCTATCCGCTGCTGCGGATGCGACTGGCCGTGAGCGCGGTGAACTCGACCCTGATGGCGGCGGAAAACCCCGATGACCCCTATGTGACCATTTCACAGGCCCCCGCCTGGCGCTTTCTCGAAGGGGTGGAAATCCACCCCGGATTGCTGTCGGCACGGCTGCGGGCCGCCTGCGAGATGCCGGTCGTGGATGGCGCCGAGCGCGTCATGCAGTGGATCAATGCCGAACGCGGAAACTTTGCCAATCTGATGGGCGAAGACCTGACAGATGCGCCCATGGGCTCGCTCTCGGTGGAAAACTCCTGCTGGCCGCAGAATCCATTCCACATGCCCCTCGCGGAGGCCGCTCGGGTTGGTGAAGAATTCGAAGACGGTGACACGATCTGGTTGGGCTACTACCACGAGCCAAGACTGATCTACGCCGAACCCGCCTTCCGCAAAGGGCCTTACAAGGCCAGCAATCGGCGCACTGTGCATCTGGCGGTGGACGCCTTTGCCCCGGCCGACACGCCGATGTTTACGCCGCTGGCAGGCGAGGTCTTTGTGGTGGAAAACCGCACCGGGCATCTGGACTATGGCGGGGTGATCATCCTGCGCCATGCGACCCCGGCGGGAGATCCGTTTTACACGCTTTATGGTCATCTCAACCCTGAGTGCTGCAGTCGGCTCAAAATTGGCGACCGGATTGAGAAAGGCGCCGAGTTCTGCCGCCTTGGCGATGCCAGCATGAATGGCGGCTGGGCGCCGCATGTGCATTTCCAGCTGGCGCTGACCACCCAGGGGATCGAGGCCGACTGGCCCGGTGTTGGCGATCCGGATGAGATGTATCTGTGGCGGGCCATCTGCCCCAATCCGGCAGCCCTGCTGAACCTGCCGGATGAGAAATGCCGCTATGAACCCACCAGCAAGGAAGAGATCCGCCAGGGCCGCAGGGATCATTTTGGCGGCAACCTCAGCCTCACCTATGCCGACCCGGTGATGCTGGTCCGTGGCTGGAAGCACCACCTGTTTGATGAATGGGGCCGCCCCTATCTGGATGCCTATAACAACGTGCCTCACGTCGGCCACGCCCACCCGCGCATTCAGGCCGTGGCGGCGAATCAGCTGAAGCGGATGAACTCCAACACGCGTTACCTGCACCCGGCGCAAACCGCCTTTGCGGATAAGATCCTCTCCAAGCTTCCAGACCATCTGGAGGTGTGCTTCTTTGTCAATTCCGGCAGTGAGGCCAACGAGCTGGCCCTGCGTCTGGCCCGCGCCCATACAGGCGCCAAGGGCATGGTAACACCGGATCACGGCTATCACGGCAACACCACCGGGGCGATTGACGTCTCCGCCTATAAATTCAACGCCAAGGGCGGCATTGGCAAATCGGATTGGGTCGAGCTTGTCGAAGTTGCAGATGACTATCGTGGCAGCTACCGCCGCGATGATCCCGACCGGGCGCAGAAATTTGCCGATCTGGTCGATCCCGCCATTGCCGCGTTGCAACAGCGCGGCCAGGGGATTGCCGGCTTCATCGCCGAGACCTTTCCCTCGGTTGGGGGCCAGATCATCCCGCCCAAAGGCTACCTGCCAGCGGTCTATAACAAGATCCGCGCCGCAGGTGGGGTGTGTATAGCCGACGAGGTGCAAACCGGACTGGGACGTCTTGGGGAGTATTATTTTGGCTTTGAACACCAGGGCGCCAGTCCCGATATCGTGGTCATGGGCAAACCCATTGGCAATGGGCATCCCCTTGGCGTGCTGGTCACCACCCGCGCCATCGCCGACAGCTTTGCCAAAGGGCCCGAATTTTTTTCCACCTTTGGCGGTTCAACGCTGTCCTGTCGCATGGGCAAAGAGGTGCTGGATATCGTCGACGACGAAGCCCTGCAGCAGAATGCCCGCCTGATGGGCGCGGATCTGATCTCGGGTCTCAAGGCATTGCAGGAAAAACACGTCAGCATTGGTGATGTGCGCGGCATGGGGCTGTTTCTGGGGGTGGAGTTGATCACGGCGGATGGCTCTGAGGCGACGCAGATCTGTTCCTATGTGAAAAACCGCATGCGGGATCACCGTATTTTGATTGGCAGCGAGGGACCAAAGGACAATATCCTCAAGATCCGTCCACCTTTGACCATCGACAGCGAAGGGGTAGAGATGATTCTGGCAGCACTGGACAGCATTTTGTCCGAAGTCGCGCAGCCCTAGAGACAGGACTTGGGGCTGTTTCCGTGCAGGTCGGCACGGGCAGCCTCGGCATCCCTGAGGTCGCTAGCGCGCAAGAAAAAAGGCGGTGATAAATCACCGCCTTTTTAAAAGTCGTATACAGCGCGATTAGCTGCTTGCAACAGCTGCGCCAACCAGGACGAGCAGCAGCAGTGGCAGCAGGATGCCGCTGGAAGAGCTGGTTGCAGCTTCTTCGATTACTACGGGCTCAACGATTGGCTCAGCCAGGTTGCCAGCAGAAGCGGTGGATGCAGCGGCGGTCAGTGCGGCTGCGAGTACAAGTTTGTTCATGTTAACCTCCAGAATTAGCGCAGACCTCAAAATGGCCTACGCGCCCAAGACTTACCTCGTGATTTTTTCTAACCAGTAAACCCTCGCAATTGCAATTGCTTGTTGCCATTTTTCGTCCTTCGAAAAGCCCTATGTGGTCAAATTAGCAACACTTGCGTGCCCACCTTCGTCATCTCGAACAACTGTGCGATATGCTCGTTGTAAAGGCCGATACATCCATTGGAAGACCTGCGACCAATCTTGCGGGTATCGTGGGTTCCGTGAATCCGATAATACTTCCAACCCAGATATAAAGCATGCGTTCCCAATGGGTTATCAGGTCCGGGAGGAATATAGGCTGGCCATTCTGGATTGCGCTTACGCATATTTGGTGTTGGCGCCCAGCCGGGACCGTCTACTTTTCGGGTAATTGACGTACGCCCCCGACGCGTCAGATCGTTCGACAGCGGAACAGATGAGGGGAAAAGTCTGTAGTTATTCCCATCTTCAGACCAATAGTGCAAAGCGCGGCTGTCGATATCAACAAGAATCGCTCCATTGCGCAGGTGGTCAAAGTACGGCTGCCAGCGTTTTGCCCGAAAAGCCGAGATATTTCGCTTTACTGACGGCTCGGGCTCGGGCGGCGGGCGCAATGGGTCAAAGGCCTGTTCTTCCTCAGGCTCTGGTGCCACTTGGGACAGGGCAGGTGAGGCTATCATGGCCGCAGTTCCAGCAAGGAACTGCCGACGGGAACCGCCATTGAAAAAGGATCGTGTCATCTGATATTTCCTGCTCATTATAATCCAGGCTGACCCCATAGTATGACCTGAAAGCCGCAGTCGCAAATCAAACCATGAATTATCCGGTCAGATTGGGGCAGGCCTGTTTGCGCAGCTACTGCTTGATGGGCTAAGTGCTTGGACGAATGATAGAGCGAGACTTAAGATGAAGCGTGTATTTCTATTCCTGATGGCCGCTACTCTGGCGCTGGCCGCGGCCTGCACGCCGACAACCGAGTCCGGAAGTGGCGGCAAGGCCTACCGCATCCGCAACGCCGACAAGGTGCAGCTACGGATGCTGGATTCCGTCAATGCGCTCCGTCAGGCTGCGGCCGCACCACAGGTGCAGCTGAATGCGCAGCTGAATGCTGCCGCCGCCACCCATTCCCGTGACATGTCGGTGCAGAACCGGCCCTGGCACTTTGGGTCGGACGGTTCCTCCCCCTTGGACCGGGTTGCACGCACCGGATATACAGGCTCCGTTCTGGGTGAAAACATCTCTGAAACCTATGAAAATGAGCTTCAGACGCTCACCGCCTGGATGGAAGAGCCAAACACCCGCGCGGTGATCCTGGATCAAAAGGCGACCCAAGTAGGCTTTTCCTGGTTCCAAGAAGCCAATGGCAAAATCTGGTGGACGCTGGTGATGGCCAACTAGGCCGGTACAAAAAGCACCGCACAGCAAAAAGGGGCCGCCAGGGCCCCTTCTTCTTGGGTAAAACCGTCTCTTTTGTGAAGTGCGGTATTACGCCCGCAGCGCAATAGGCGTGCCATCGCGGACCATGGCATAGATCTCTTCGATCTCTTCGTTGCGCACAGCGATACAGCCTGCCGTCCAGTCCGACACCCGCGCGGCGCGTTTGCGCTCTTTTTCACTGTTCGGCTCACCATGAATAAAGATCTCGCCGCCGGGGCGTTTGCCCAGCGCATGGGCATAGGCCCGATCCGCAGCGTTTGGATAAGAGATACCAAGCGACAGATGGAAAGAGCTATTGGGGTTGCGCCGGTCGATGCGATACAGCCCTTCGGGGGTTTTGCCATCACCCTCGACACGTTTGTGACCTAGCGGCGCAAAGCCGAGATCCATCTTATATTCCCGCAAGATGCCTTCGCCGTTCAGCAAATAGACCTTGCGCGCACCCTTGTTGACCACAACGCTGGTCACCTCTGGCCCGTAATAGGTCTTAAAACGGCTCACATAATTGCTTCTGTCGCAGCCAGCCACTGCCAAGCTGGCAACTGCACTTAATCCGAATGCGCGTCTGTCCATGTCTTCTTCCTGTATGGCCTGCTCGCCTTTTTTAGCGCCATACCCCGAATCGGCAAAATGTCAAAATCACAACTTGCTGGCTCGTTGCTCAGCAGGCACGATATCGGCGGATTTCACCGCCTCAAGCTGCACCTCGATTGCCTTCAGGCGCTCCAGCACTTCGTCACGGTAGGCATCTGTCCGCTCCCCCTCTTCGGCAGAATGCGCATCCTGCATCGAGTTCACAATCAGACCGACCAACAGGTTCACCACCGCAAATGTTGTCACCATGATAAAGGGCACAAAGAAAGCCCAGGCATGAGGGTAAATCTCCATCACCGGCCGCACGATCCCCATGGACCAGCTTTCCAGGGTCATGATCTGAAACAGCGAATAACCCGATTGCCCCAGGGTGCCAAACCACTGCGGGAAACTGCTCCCAAAAAGTTTGGTCGCCATCACCGAGCCGATGTAAAAGATGATTGCCATCAGCAAAAAGACCGAGCCCATGCCCGGCAGCGCGGTGACAAAACCCTCAACCACCCGGCGCAGGCTGGGGGCCACGGAAATCACCCGCAACACCCGCAGGATTCGCAGGGCCCGCAGCACTGAAAATCCCTGCGCACCCGGAATCAGGGCGACACCAACGATCACAAAATCAAACAGGCTCCAGCCACTGAGGAAGAACTTGAAGCGCCGCACAATCAGCTTGAGCAGGATTTCGACGATAAAGACACCCAGGCAAATCTTGTCGATCAGATGGATCAGCTCGCCAGCCCGCGCCATCGCCACTTGCGAGGTTTCCAATCCCAGCGTCACCGCATTGACCATGATCACCGCCATGATGAGGCGGGTAAATCGGGTGTCTTCCAAAAGTCCGTTCAGGCGATCAATCACAGTCATCAGAATCTATCCGGCTCTGCTAGTCAGGGTAAAATTGGATCAGTCATCCAGCGTAAAGCTGGCAACCAGTTCGGTATGGGCCGACCATCTGAACTGGTCAACAACCTGCACCCAGTTGAGCCTATAGCCGGCTGCCACCAACGTCTTTGCATCACGGCCAAAGGTTACAGGGTTGCACGAAACATAGGCGATCACCGGCATCCGGGATTCGGCCAGCTGTGCCACCTGGGCCTCGGCCCCGGCGCGGGGTGGATCAATCACCGCCGCCTCGTAAAAGGCGCCAAAGGGTTTCAGGTCTTCGGGCAACAGTGGATTGCGAAACAGGTCCCGCACCTCGGCAGTGAGCCGTTTCAGCCCCTTACCCTGACGCCAGCCCAGGCTCAAAGCCTCGATCATCGCAGGCTCGCTTTCCAGCGCCAGGACCTCGGCATGGGAGGCCAAAGGCAGCGAAAAGGTGCCGCAGCCCGCAAAGAAATCAACGATGCGCTTGGCGCCCTTGGTGATCTCCAGAACACAGGCCAGCAGCGCCGCTTCGCCGTCACGGGTGGCCTGCATGAAGGAGCCCGGTGGCGGACAGATTCGTGCCGCGCCAAAGGCTTGCAAGGGCGGTTGCTCCATCGCCACCTGCTCATCCTCCCAGGTCAGACGCGCAACCCCGTGCTGCCCGGCCAGTTCAGCAAGCGCGCTGCGCAGAGCGCTGTCCAATGGTTTGCCGTCCCGCACCAGCACATCCAGCCCGGTTTCAGAGGTGGTGAGCGTCACAGAAAGCGGTGTCTTGCGGCTCGCGCCAGCCATCGCCAGGGCTTCGGCCAAGGGGATGGCAGCGATCAGATCCGGGGCCAGCAACTGGCAATCCGGGATCGGCGTAATCACCCCCGAAGCCCGTCCGTGAAACCCGGCCATGGCGCCCTTTTTGGTGCGCCGCACCGCCAGGGTGGCGCGTCGTCGCGACTGCGCTGGCGAGGTATGGATGGGGCGGAATGTGGTCTCCAGCCCCTGAGCCTGCAGCGCCTTTTGCACAATTCCCAACTTCCAGCTGGCGACAAAATCATCGCTGGCGTGCTGCAACTGGCAGCCACCGCAGGATTTGTAGTGGCGACAGGGCGCCTGAATGCGGTGTTCGGACGGAGTCTCGATACGGATATCCGTCAACTGCGTCCCCTCTTGCACGCCGCTCACCTGCTCATCTGGCAGGGTACGGGGGGCAAAAAGCGGGCCATGGGCGACTCCGTCGCCTTGATGGCCGAGTCGAAGGATTGTTGCTGTGGTTCTGGCTACATCTGTCATTCAGGCTAGATAGCGACTGCGGCCAAATGAAAAAAGGACAAAACCCGGCAATCGGAGAGAAAGCCGGGTTTTATGTACGCAGGCAGCGATTTTTGCAATATTACTCGGCTGCGGCACTGTCGTCTTCGTCGGTACAGATAAACCCGCCAGACTGACGCGCCCAGAATTGCGCATATAGCCCGCCCGAAGCCAGCAGTTCCGCATGGCTGCCAAGCTCGGCAATCTGCCCCTGCTCCATAACGACGATCCGGTCCATTTCGCTCAATGTTGACAGGCGATGCGCGATGGCGAGCACCGTCTTGCCCTGCATCACCCGTTCCAATGCGGTCTGGATCAGCGCCTCAACCTCGGAATCCAGCGCCGAGGTGGCCTCATCCATAATCAGAATCGGCGCGTCCTTCAGGATCGCCCGCGCCAGGGCAATCCGCTGCCGCTGCCCCCCTGACAGTTTTACGCCCCGTTCGCCAAGGAAGGCATCATAACCCCGACGTCCCTGCCCGTCTTCGAGGTCCAGAATAAACTCATGCGCCTCAGCCTGTTTTGCCGCTGCGATCAATTCTGCCTCGCTGGCATCAGGACGGCCATAAAGGATGTTTTGCCGTGCGGAACGATTGAACATCGCAGTTTCCTGAGTGACCATGCCAATCTGACCACGCAAAGAATCCTGCGTCACCCCGGCGATATCCTGCCCGTCAATCAGGATCTTGCCATCTTCCCCGTCATAGAGCCGCAGCAGCAGCGACACGAGGGTCGATTTCCCCGCCCCCGAGGCGCCAACAATGCCCAGTTTCTCACCAGGTTTGACGGAGAGCGATATATTGCGGATGCCGCCCAGATCGCGGCCATAGGCAAAGCCAACAGAGTCAAAGGTGATCGCCCCTTCCGTGACCTGCAAAGGCTCTGCTTTTTGCATATCTTCGACCCTGTCCGGGCGGGCCAGAGTCTTCATGCCGTTTTCAATCTCCCCCACGTTGGAGTAGATCGCCATCAGGGTGAAACTGACCCATCCCGTCATCTGGGCGATACGGATCGAGACGGCTCCGGCGGCGACAATATCGCCCTCGCTGGCCATCCCGTTGCGCCACAACAGCAGCGTCGCGCCGATCAAAAGCACCGGCAAAAGCCCCGCCAGGGTCATCAGACAGAACCGGAAGCTGGCCGCCAGATAGCCGAACTCCAGCGCGGTGTCGCGGAATTTCACCATCGCATCCTGGGCGCTGCGTTCCTCGTGGGTCGCATGGGCAAACAGCTTTACCGTCTTGATATTGGTAATGCTGTCCACCACCTGCCCCGAAACCATCGCCCGCGCGCCTGCGCGTTTGCCCGACCGCTGGCGCACCCGCGGCAGAAACCAGCGGATCAGGGCAAAATACCCCACCAGCCAGATCAAAAACAGCAGAGTAATACGGGAATCAATCGCCCCAAGCAGCGCCAGTGACCCCAGCAATGAGGCCAGGGCAAAGGCCACCACATTGATCATCTCGGTCGCAACCGAGGTCACAGCCGAGGCTGTCTGCATCTGCTTCTGCGCAATGCGCCCCGCAAAATCATCGTCAAAAAACCGCACCGACTGACCCAGCGTCCAGCGGTTGAGCCGCGACAACACCAGCGGGTTCACATTCGGCTGTACAATGATGGCATTGGACGCCGCAGAAAGCCCAAAAAGCACCGGACGCACCAGCATGAAAAAGCCCAGCGCGCCCAGGATCACCAGCAGATTGCCACTGGTAAAAAACGCATCCGGCCCGCTGGCCAGCGCGGTGTCGATCACCAGCCCCAGGAAGAAGGCCGTCCCGGCCTCCATTGCCCCTGCAAAAGCAGAAATCGCCGCCGCCAGAATGAGCATCGGCCAGGCTCCGGCCAGCACCCAACGCAGGAAACCACCCAATTGTTGTGGCGGTGGCCCCTTGGCGGGCTGAAACGCGTCGATCAGATTGCCTAGTTTCATTCTGCTGCCTCGATATTCAAAAAACCACCGGACTGGCGCGCCCAGAACTGGGCATAAAGCCCTTGAGCCTGCAACAGCTCCTCATGGCAACCCTGCTCTGCGATTTTCCCGTCATCCAGTACCAGAATGCGGTCCATCTGTGCGATGGTGGACAGTCGATGTGCAATGGCAATCACCGTCTTGCCCTCCATCATCCCATATAGGGTCTCTTGAATGGCGGCCTCGACCTCAGAATCCAGCGCCGAAGTGGCCTCGTCCAGCAGCAGAATTGGTGCATCCTTCAGGATCACCCGCGCCAGGGTGATGCGTTGGCGCTGCCCACCAGAAAGCTTGACGCCGCGCTCCCCCACATGGGCATCATAACCACGCCGCCCCTGCGGATCTTCCAGATCCAGAATGAAGTCATGCGCCTGCGCCTGTTTGGCTGCGGCCAGGATCTGCTCCTCGCTGGCATCCGGGCGCCCATACAGCAGGTTATCGCGGACCGAGCGATGCAACAGGGCGCTGTCCTGCTGCACCATGCCGATAGTGCTGCGCAGACTGTCCTGGGTAACGCTGGCGATATCCTGACCATCGATCAGGATCTGGCCCGCATCCGGATCATAAAACCGCAACAGCAGCTTGACCAAAGTCGACTTGCCAGCCCCCGAGCGCCCCACCAGACCAATTTTTTCGCCCGGCTTGATGGTCAGGTTCAGGTGATCCAACCCGCCAGCCTCGCGACCATAGTGATGCGACAGATCTTTCAATGCAACCTCCCCCTGGCTCAGACGCAGGGGCGCGGCATTGGCAACATCCACCAGATCAATGGGCTGGGCAATGGTCTCCATGCCCTCGGCCACCACACCAAGTTGTCGGAAGAACGAGGTGAGCGCCCACATGATCCAGCCGGTCATGGCGTTCAACCGCAGAGTCAGCGCCGTTGCTGCTGCCACCACCCCGGCAGAGGCCGCCCCGATCATCCACAGATGCAGCGCCCAGCCGACAACGCCAACTATCAGCAGCCCGTTCAAGGACACCAGAACCGCATCCATCACGGTAAAGATGCGCATTTCCTTCTGAAAGGTCTCGCGCGTCTTCTCGATCGCGTCTTTGGCATAGGAAAGCTCCCGGTCGTCATGGGCGAACATCTTGACCGAATGGATATTCGAATAGCTGTCCACCACCCGGCCCGTCACGGTCGAGCGCGCATCTGAGGCCGCCTGGCTGGCCGGTCCCACCCGCTGTATCGTCCAGCGCACGAGCAGGGCATAAAGCCCAAACCAGATCAGCAATGGCAGCATCAGTCGCGGATCGGCCACCATCAGCATGATTGCCGCGCCCACCAGATAGGCCAAAGAAAAGGTAATGGCGTCAAAGACCTGAAACACCACCTCGCCCGCAGCGGGCGGCGTCTGCATGATGCGATTGGCAATCCGGCCGGCAAAATCATTCTCAAACCAGGACACCGACTGACGCAGCACATGTTTATGCGCGCGCCAGCGGATCAAGGTGCCAAAGTTCGGCAGAATGGCGTTATTGAGCAGCAAGACATCCGCCAGCTGCAGGAGCGGACGCAACAACAGGATGAACAGCGCCACCAGAATGAATTCGGTGCCGTAGCTCTGCCAGACCTGTTCTGGCGGGTTGGACAGCAGATCAACCACCCGGCCCATGTAATAGATCAGGCCAATTTCGATTGCGGCCACCACCACCGACATACAGGCGGTCAGGATGAACACCCCCCTAAACGGCTGAGAATAGGCCTTTAGAAAGGGCCAAAGCCGCGTCGGCGGCTGGTCCGTTTCCGGGTAATCGCAATAGGGATCGATCAGATTTTCAAAAAAACGAAACATGACAGTGTGCTCCAGTTACTTGAGCAAATAGGGAATGCAAAAATGCAGACAAGAGGCGTGACCGTGCCCCCCTTCAAAACGGGTGGTACGGCGTTAGCTAAACCAGATCCCGTAATACATTCGCATTCCTCCCGGCATGATTGTTTTGGCTAAGGCAGAATTAGCCATAAATTCCATCGCCTGTCACCATCAGATTTCTTGCCTGCAGGGCAGAGAGGTGCCTCTGTGGCGCTATTTCAACTGTTGCAGCAGCTCTGCACGGCCCAGGGTAAAACCCGAGGTGATCCAGGCTTGTTCCAGCTGTTTCAGGGCCGTGCCAAGCGCAACCCCCGACAGATCCGGCATCAGATCAGTCGCAACAATCGGAAAGACCGCATCCGCACCACGCGTCAGATCAGTCTCTAATTCAGGCGAAACTGGCTGCTCCAAAAGCGCTGCCCGCAACAGGCAGGCGCTGCGGGCCAGGTCCCGCCCCAGCCGGTAGCTCAGCTCAATCGTTGTGGCAGAGCCACTGGCGGCATCGCGCAGCTGTACCAGTTGGCGGACCTCTGCCTTGCTCAATCGCAAATGCGCCTGCATCTCAGCACCGCCCAGCGCTGCCAGGCGGCGGATGGGGTCTGCGGGAACCCCGGCCTCCCAATGGATCAGCGGTGCCAGCGCGCGATCATCTGTCCCCGGAAGAATTTGTCCCAACACCCCAAGTTGGCGCATCACTGCAATCGCAGGCGCCGGATCCGGCGCGCTCAGCAGTTTCAGCAGCTCAGCCGTGACACGTTCCAGCGACAGCTGCGACAGCCCGTCGAGATTGGCGGCAATTGCAGCCAGGGCATCAGGATCAAACCCGGCTTGGCTATCACCATACCAAGCGTGAAACCGGAAATAACGCAGGGCGCGCAGATAGTCTTCGCGAATGCGGTTTTCAGCGGTGCCAATAAAGCGCACCCGGCGCGCCGTCAGGTCTGCCATGCCGCCCAGGGGATCGACAATTGCGCCATCGGGGCGCGCATAGATCGCATTCATGGTGAAATCGCGGCGCGCTGCATCCTCGGCTATCTCTTTGGAAAAGGCCACCACAGCGCGGCGACCATCCGTTGCAACATCCTTGCGAAACGTCGTCACCTCATGGGGAATACGGTTTTGCACCAGCGTCACCGTGCCATGATCAATCCCCGTTGGGATCGCCTTAATGCCGGCGGCTTTGGCCAGGGCCAACACCTCATCTGGGCTGGCATCGGTGGCAATATCAATGTCGGAAACCGGCACGCCCATCAATGCATTGCGCACACAGCCGCCGACAAACAGGGCCGCCCCACCCTGTGCGGTCAAGGCCGCGCAAACAGCTTGAGTTGCCGGGTTGGTCAACCAAGGCTGTTCCGCCAAAAGGGTCATGACTGCAGGACCCCGGCAAGATTGCGCAGCATCCGCGCTGTGGCGCCCCAGATATAATAGGGGCCAAAGGGCACCGTGTAATAGTGCCGCCGGGTGCCGCGCCAACTGCGTGAGGTCACGATATAGTTGTCCGGATTCAGCACATGGCTGAGCGGCACGGAAAAGACCTCGGCCACTTCCCCGGCTTCGGGACGGATGTCAAAGGGCTCATGCAGCAGCGCCACCACGGGGGTCACCTGAAAACTGGTGACGGTTTCGTGGCTGGGCAGAAGGCCGATGACCTCTGGCAGGTCCTTGGGCAGACCAATCTCCTCCCAGGCTTCGCGCAGGGCGGCGGCGGTGACATCCACGTCGCCCTCATCCACCTTGCCACCAGGAAAGGCGATCTGGCCGGGGTGGTGTTTCAGCGCCGACGATCGTTTGGTCAGGATGACCCGTGGCGCCTCTTCAACCAGCGAGATCGCCACCAGAACCCCGGCCGGGCGCAGCCTGCGGTCTTTGGGCAGGGCGAGGTCGGGATTGAGATCAAAATCGGAGGATCCCTCTCCCTGATCCGCCAGCACGGCCTTCAGACTGTGCCGCAGATCACGCATCTTTAGCAGTTTCAGCCGCAGCTGTTTCCGCTTCAAAGCCAACCGTTTTGGGGTCCAGATCATAATGAGCGCTGCAGAACTGACAGTCGGCTGTCACCCGGCCCTCATCCGTGGTCATGGTCGCGATATCCTTGGCCGAATAGATCGACAGGCTTTGACGGACGCGATCCTCGGAACAGGTGCAGCCAAAATGCACCGCCTGCGCATCATAGACCCGTGGCTCTTCCTCGTGGAACAGGCGCAGCAGCAGCTCGGTTGGGGTCACCGAGGGGCCAATCAGCTCCAGCTCTTCGACGGTGTTCAGCAGGGTATTGACGCGATTCCAGTTTTCCTCTGCCTCACCTTCGACCAGATCAGCAGCCCGAAGCGAGGCACCGCTGCCCTCAGCACCGGAGGCCACAAAAGGCGAGGCCTTTGGCATATGCTGCATCATCACGCCGCCGGCGCGCCAGTGTTCAGCAACACCCGGGCTGGAGGATTTCCCATAGGTGAGGGTAAAGGTCGTCGGCAGCTGCTCGGACTGGGCAAAGTAGGCGCCAGCACAGGCGGCCAGCGATTCGCCATCCAGCGCGGCGATACCCTGATAGGGTTTGGTGTCTTCGCCCTGGTTGATCATCACGGCAAAATAGCCTTCTCCCACCTGATCAAATGGCGCGGCATCTGTCAGACGGTCGGCATCATAGCTGGCATAGGCGCGAATGCGGGCTGGCTCGCCCTCGCTCTGAGGGGCGTAGTAATCGGTGGCGATCATCCGCACCGGTCCTTTGGACTGCACCTGCAACGACAGCTTCCAGCGCAGTTTCACCGTCTGCCCAATCATCGCGGTAAGCAGCGCCATCTCGGCCACCAGAGCCTCGACCTGGGGCGGATAGTTGTGTTGTTTCAAAATGCCATCCAGCGCCGAATCAAGCCGCACCACACGGCCCCGCATATCGGATGCATCAAGCTGAAAAGGCAGGACGGTATCGTCCCATGCGATTTTTGATCCAAGAGTCATTTTTGATCCAACGGTCATGGGGGTTTCCTTAGGCGCCGGTGATTGGCATATCGAGCCTATATAGGGTTTTCCACGATAGAGTGAAGGGGGCGCAAATGATCAGACGGTTTGGCGAGGTGCCACGGCAAAATCAGCGATACCAAATGCGCCCCGGCGCCTATGCAATTCTGCCGCGCAACGGACGGCTTTTGCTGACGTGTCAATTGGACCCGCACCCTGACATCCAGCTGCCCGGAGGCGGTATCGATCCCGGCGAATCGCCCCTGCCCGCCCTGCACCGCGAGGTCTATGAGGAAACCGGCTGGTCCATTGCCGCCCCCAAAAGGCTGGGCGCATTTCGGCGCTACACCTTCATGCCGGAATACGATCTTTGGGCGGAAAAACTGTGCCACATCTACCTGGCACGCCCTTTGCGCAGACTGGGCCCGCCTGCCGAAACCGGCCATAAAGCGGTTTGGATGCAGCCGGAGGAGGCGATTCTACGCCTTGGAAATGACGGAGATCGCCACTTTGCCAATCTGTTCTGCAGACGCAGCCAAATCAAAACAATGCCCAATTGCTCCCGCCCCTTTTTGAAGGGCTAAAGCCAATCAACAGGGTTGGGCCGGGCAGCACGCCAAGGCGTGCTGCGGTTGGCTCGTTTTTCTCAGGGCAGCGCTGCAAGACAGATCTGTCCAAATTCAAAAGCTCAAAGCCGCGCGCAACCGCAGACCGCTTTAGCGGTCTGCCAGGCCCAACAAGAGCTGATTATCTTTGATAATCTGACGATTGGCGGGAGCATCTCTGGTCTCGAACAATCCGTGGTCCAATCCTTAGGCACCTTTGCGAAGGTCAAACGTGACCTCAAGGGCCTTCATATTCAAACAGGGTTGCGGACACGTCATCCTCTAGCCCGTGTTCCTGCGACATGATCTGAGTGAGGTTCCAATACAGATCATCCAGGAATTCTTTGCCGCTCTGACGCGCATCGCATTTACTGACGAGATCCAGCAAACCTTCGACCTCAAGCATCTCGCCGTTCTCCAGCCGTGCTTCGGTAAAGCCATCAGAATAGAGCAACAGCCGGTCGCCCTTTTCCAGAACAACTTCTTCCTGACTATAGCTGATATCCGGCACCAATCCGATGGGAACGCCACCTTTGCCCAAGAATTCAGTGCTGCCATCACGCCGCAACAGCAGTGGATGCGGATGCCCGGCCTGCACCATCTTCAGCACACCGCTGCGCAGATCCACGACACAATAGGCCATGGTAAAGTATTCTTCGATGCCCGTATCCGCGATCAGGCGGGCGTTCAGCAAACGGGCAACTTCATCCGGCGGGCGCAGCGCGTAGAATCGTTTGAACCGCTGCTCCATAGCGACATTCTGATCAAAATAGGTCGACGACAAATAGCCCCCCAGACGGGCTGTCATCATCGCCGAAGTAATCCCATGTCCGGACACATCAATCGAATAAAAACCGATCCGGTTCACCCCAGGACAAAACATGCCAACCAGATCGCCACCGATATGGCCACAGGGTTTGAGCAACAAGCTGACGGTAGAAGACCCAAACTTCTTTGAGAGTTCGGGCACCAGGGATTCCTGTATCTTGCGGGCCTGGATAAGATCTTTGTCGATTGCGTCGTAGACGCTCTGCAACTCGTCCAGAGTGTCGGAAACGATCCGGTTCTTTTCTGACAGCTCTCGCTGCATTTTCAGGATACGTTCCCCTGCCGAGATCCGCGCGCGCAGCTCATCCGAGCTCACCGGCTTGGTCAGGAAATCGTCAGCCCCGGCGTCCAAACCTTCGGCCACCTCGTTCTTCTCGCTTTTGGAGGTCAGCAGAATGAAATAGGCATAATTGTCTTTGGATTGTTCGCGAAAGGCATGGCAAAATTCCAGCCCATTCATCCCCGGCATCATCCAATCGCTGAGAATCAGGTCAGGCGGATCCTCGCGGCAAATCTCCATTGCCGCCTCTCCGCTTTCGGCCTCAACAACGTCAAATCCCCATTTTTGCAAGGAGGCAACCAGAATACGACGCTGCAAACGACTATCATCGACCACCAACACACGGTTGATCGACCCGCTCATAGCGTGTTCCTCGTTGTCCAGTGAACTGTCCGGCAGCACCCTCGGCACCTCTTACAAAATGATCGCGGTCTTCTATCTGCTGTCACTATCAGGGCAGACCTTTAATAGGATATGAATATTGAAAATTGTCCCACACCACCTTTTTCACCATAAATTTACTACATACAAACTAACTGTCTCTCTCAAACTGAAGGCAAATAGGAACACGCAATGATAGACTGGCCTCGGGTAAAAGAGCTGAAAGACGAGATCGGCCAAGATGATTTTGGCGAAGTTGTGGAACTTTTTCTGGAAGAAGTCGAAGAAATTATCAACAAACTTCGTGGTGATGATCGCAGTCAGCTTGAACAGGATCTGCATTTTCTCAAGGGCTGCGCCCTAAACCTAGGGTTTGGCAGCTTTTCAAAGCTCTGCCTGCAAGGCGAACGCCAGGCCGCTGAAGGCGGTGCCGACCAGGTCGATCTGCCTGCTATCCTGGATATGTTTGAAGCTTCAAAACAAAGCTTTCTTACGGAACTCCCCAACCAGGGCTAGATCACGACATCCAAGGATGCTGTCTCGTATTTCAGCTTTATCAAACGGATCTGACATCTAGTGCCTATTCTGTGATCTGCGGCCTTTGCCCAAGGTTGCCCCCGGCGACAAACACCCCACCACCAGCAAAACCCGCACTATGGAAATCTTGCACAGACGCGCGGCCCACCCGCCCTGTCAACACGCGTCACCAGACCTCCCCGTCAGCGCAACGCCTCAAATCAGAAACTGCGCCAAGGTCTCATCATTGGTGATATCTGTGTAGGACATGCCGGCCGCATCCAGCCGCGCAAAAAAATCAGCAAAATTCTCTGGGCGTTTGGTTTCAATCCCAATCAGAACCGAGCCAAAGTTACGTGCCGACTTTTTCAAATATTCAAATCGGGCAATGTCATCCTCGGGGCCAAGAAACCCCAGAAACTCTTTCAACGCGCCCGGTCGCTGTGGCAGCCGCAGCAAGAAATATTTTTTAACGCCAGAGTAGCGCTGTGCCCGTTCTTTGACCTCGGGCAGCCGTTCAAAATCAAAATTTCCGCCAGAGGTAACGCAAACAACCGTCTTGCCCCGAATCCAGGTCCGCAGATCGCCCAGCGCCTCGACCGCCAAAGCCCCGGCTGGTTCCAGAACGATTCCCTCGACATTCAGCATCTCGATCATGGTGGTGCAGACCCGGTCCTCGGGCAGTGCAATCACATCCGGCAAGGGCACATGCTTCAGCACCTCAAAAGGACGCTGCCCCAGCCGCCCCACTGCGGCGCCATCAACAAAGGTATCAACCTTGTCCAGGGACACCGGATGCCCGGCTTTGAGAGCTGCGCGCAGACAGGCGCCACCCGCAGGTTCGACATAAAGACTGTGCACCCGGTCGCCAAACCAGCTGGTCACCCCGGCAGACATGCCACCGCCGCCCACTGGCAAAATCACATGATCGGGTAGGCCGCCCAGCTGCGCCTCAATCTCAACCGCGATGGAACTTTGCCCCTCGATGACATCGGCATCATCAAAGGGCGACAGGAAATGCCCGCCCTCACGGGCGCACCAATCCTGAGCCGCAGCCAGAGTGACGTCAAAGTAGTCGCCCACCAGGTGGATCTCGACATTGTCGCCGCCAAACATCCGGGTTTTCTGGATCTTCTGCTGCGGTGTGGTCACCGGCATAAAGATCACGCCCTTGACGCCCATGTGTTTGCACATGAAGGCCACGCCCTGCGCGTGATTGCCAGCAGAGGCACAGACAAACAGCTCCTTGTCTGGTTGCTTGCGCATGGCATTATAGGCGCCCCGGATTTTATAAGACCGGACCGGACTCAGATCTTCACGCTTGAGGTAGATATCAGCCCCGAAGCGCTCGGACAGGTGGACGTTTCTCTGTAGCGGCGTGGGCGGAAACACATCGCGCATCGCCGCTTCGGCCGCACGGGCCTGGGTCATAAAATCGGTCATACCCCTTGAGTGGCGTAACCCCGCCCCCAAGGCAAGGGGCAGGATCAAAGCATACCGAAGAATACCGCCCTAGGCGCCAACAGCCGGTTAAATCTCAAAGTGAGCGGCCCTGAACGCTGATGCCATAAACAGTGGTCAAAATGCTGATTCCCACCATCGAATAGGCCCATTGCAGGGCTGCAATTAGGGCCATGCCCAATAAGGTGCTGAGCGGAAACACAGCAAAGACAACAACAAGCCCAAGACCCATGGCCGACAAGGCCAAGATCAGAGCGGCGATCAACACAGCGCCGGAAATCTGCTCGGTTGCAGCCCAGGCCGCCTTTACACCTAGACTCTCACCAAGCGCCGCAGCGGGCAACAGGGGGGACAAACGATAAAAAACCCAAATGACACAAACCAGAATTGCAAAAACAGCGACAACAAAAAGTGGCATGAGATTAAAGGTCAACAGCCCGACCAGTGCGCCAACCAAACCCGCGCCAAAACCCAAAACCAGGCCAACAATTAGCGCAGTGAAGAAATAGGCCAGCATCCGTTTTCCGTGAAACGGTGGAATAGGACCCGAGGTTTCCTCCAGCAAGACATAGCGGTGCCAGGCCACAGCGACCCAAACGCCAACAACTGCCATCGCCAGCTGAAGCAGGACATCTGCCCCCGACATTGGATGCGCTGTGCGAGCGTTCATGGGGGAACCCGCCGATGTGCCAAAAGCGAGCGATAGAACCATCACCAAAATAAGCGGCCAAGAGATTAGAACAGCATCATTTATGTTGTGTTTCAGCAAAAACACCGAGTGAGAAAAAATTTTCCAACCAGTCACGGCCAACTATCTCCTAATGTGAAGCATACAATTTCTGATCACGTTATGGGAGTGTGAAACAAAGGAAAAGCCCTTCTAATCCTTGCCCTCACGCCTGAAACCCGCTATCGCCCAGTCGATCTGACTGAGAGGAAATTCCATGTCCGCGCCCAAGAAAGTTGTGCTGGCCTATTCCGGTGGCCTTGATACCTCAATCATCCTGAAGTGGCTGCAGACCGAATATGGCTGCGAAGTTGTCACCTTCACCGCCGATCTCGGCCAGGGTGAAGAGCTGGAGCCCGCCCGTAAAAAGGCTGAGCTGCTCGGCATCAAACCTGAAAACATCTATATCGAAGACGTCCGCGAAGAATTCGTGCGGGACTTTGTCTTCCCAATGTTCCGCGCCAATGCCGTCTATGAGGGTCTCTACCTGCTGGGCACCTCGATCGCGCGGCCGCTGATCTCCAAACGTCTGGTGGAAATCGCCGAAGCCACTGGCGCCGACGCGGTTGCCCATGGCGCCACCGGCAAGGGCAACGACCAGGTGCGGTTTGAACTGGCCGCCTATGCGCTGAACCCCGACATCAAGGTCATCGCGCCTTGGCGCGAATGGGATCTGACCTCGCGCACCCGTCTGCTGGAATTTGCCGAGGCAAACCAGATCCCCGTGGCCAAGGACAAGCGCGGCGAAGCCCCCTTCTCGGTGGATGCCAACCTGCTGCACACCTCATCTGAGGGCAAGGTTCTGGAAGATCCCGCCGTCATGGCGCCCGACTACGTCTACCAGCGCACCGTGCACCCCGAAGATGCCCCAAATGAGCCCGAGTTCATCGAAGTCGGCTTTGAAAAGGGCGATGCCGTCTCGATCAATGGTGAGGCGATGTCGCCTGCCACCATCCTGACCAAGCTCAATGAGTACGGCGGCAAACACGGCTGCGGGCGTCTTGACCTGGTTGAGGGCCGTTTTGTTGGCATGAAGTCACGCGGCATCTACGAGACCCCCGGCGGCACCCTGCTGCTTGAGGCCCATCGCGGTATTGAATCCATCACCATGGACCGTGGCGCCATGCATCTCAAAGACGAGCTGATGCCAAAATATGCCGAGCTGATCTACAACGGCTTTTGGTACAGCCCCGAGCGTGAAATGCTGCAAGCCGCCATCGACGCCAGCCAGACCCATGTCACCGGCACTGTGCGTCTGAAGCTCTACAAAGGCTCCGTCAGCTGCGTTGGCCGCTGGTCGGATCACACGCTCTATTCCGAGGCCCATGTGACCTTTGAAGAAGATGCCGGCGCCTATGACCAGACCGATGCCGCGGGCTTTATCCAGCTCAACGCGCTGCGTCTTAAACTGCTGGCCGCCCGCGATCGTCGCCTGAAGAAGTAAGCGACTATAAACAAAGAGTTTTTTAAGGGGCTGCACCTAATGGTGTGGCCCTTTTTTGCAACAGTCATGTGGCGAGTTCAACTTTAGAATAGTTCTATCTGTTTCAAATACAACCTCAGCACTACCAGCTTTCGACATTGGTTTTTCGGAGTTTTACAATGTCGTCACAGGAAGATTTTGAGTTTCGCGGCACTGCACGGGAATGGTTTGGCATCTGGATCGTCAACCTGCTGCTGTCGGTCCTCACCCTGGGGATCTATTCAGCCTGGGCCAAGGTCCGCAGCAAGAAGTACTTTTACCAGAACACCTGGGTCGCGGGGCGCAACTTTGACTATCACGCCACGGGTAAGCAGATCCTGATTGGCCGCCTGATCGTAATCGGTGCGCTGCTGGTCTATGCGCTTGCGTCAGCCTTTGCCCCACCGCTTGCCCTGGTCATTATCATAGCCGTCTTGCTCTGCATGCCAATTCTCATTGTGCGCAGCGCCAAGTTCAATGCCCGCAACAGCAGCTGGGGCAATGTCCGTTTTAATTTTGATGGCGAAACCGGTGACGCCTACCGGGTCTATATGGGGATCCCGATCCTCGTCGCGCTTAGCCTTTACACGACCTTCCCATTTTTGGAACGCGCCATCCAGCGCTTTGCCATCAATGGTCACAGCCTGGGCAAAACCCGGTTCCATTTTGACAGTAGCATCGGCCCTTTTTACAAAGCCTTTCTTGTGGCAGCGGTTTTTGGCGTCCTGGGATTTCTGGGCTTTGGCCTTTATGTCATCCCAAGCTTTATAGATCTTGCGGGGGCCTCTGACCTGGATGCCCAAAGAAAGATCATAGCCACCATGACCGTGGGATATATCTTTCTTCTGATTACAGTTTCGCTAGGTGGTTTCATCTACATGACCATGCTGCGTAATCTCGTCTATGCCGCGACCACTTTGGGCGCCAAGCAACACGGCTTCCGCTCTGCCCTTTCGGTCGGGTCCATGCTGTGGCTGGCGCTGACAAATGCCCTGGCTGTCATCTGTACACTCGGCCTGATGCTGCCCTGGGCACAGGTGCGTATGCATCGCTACCTGGCGCAGAAGACCACCCTGTTGCCAAATGGAACCCTGGAAGAGTTCACCGGCGAAATCATCAGCGACACAAATGCCATTGGCGATGCCTATTCGGATATCGAAGGAATTGACCTGGATATCGCACTTTGAACGACGGGCAGGATCTTCGGATCCAGGGCCGGGCCTTTGCGCCCGGTTCTTCTGCCTTTGTAGAGGCCGAGATGACGGTCACAAAAGACAAGGTCTTTCTGATTGATCCGCACACCAACCAACTGCTGGCCCAATCTGCACGGAATCTGGTGAAACTGGACAATCCCGTTGGCACGGGTCCGCGCAACAGTCATTTCCCGGATCACTGGATGTTTCAGACCTTTGATCCGCAGATCTCCACTACCCTGCAAGAACCCCTGAGCAATCGGCTCCTGCGCCATTTTGAGATCTTCAGCCCCCGTCTTGGCCTGGTGATTGCCGTGACGCTTGCCGCTTGCTTTGCTGTCTGGAAATGGGGGCTTCCGGTTCTTGTAGCCCTGGCCGTCTGGATGACCCCAAACGGAGTTTTACGCCAAATTGATGCCTCCAGCCTCGCCTCCCTTGATCGCTTTTTGGCCTCAGACAGCCAGTTGTCCAAAGAGCAACGCACAGCCCAGCAAGCCGTGCTAAATCAGCTCCTGCCCCATGTGGACCTACCCGGTCGAGAGATCCAACTGACATTCCGAAAAATTGCCAACGCCGGCCCCAATGCCCTGGCCCTGCCCGGCGGCACCATCGTATTGACGGATGAGCTGGTCAGTAAATTTGCCAAGGATCCGGATCTGATCGCCGGAGTCCTGGCCCATGAAATTGGTCATGTCGCCGAAAGCCACAGCCTGAAACAGCTGTATCATTCCCTGTCAGTCTACCTGTTGATTGCGCTTCTTGCCGGCGATGTTGGCCCCATACTCGACAGCCTGGCACTCGAGGGGCAGACTATTGTGAACCTCTCCTTTTCACGCCGCCACGAATTGCAAGCCGATACCTATGCGCTGCACCTGATCAGCAAAGCCGGGTACTCAAAGGAGGGCCTGCGACGCTTCTTTGAGGCAATCAAAACCCATGATGGCGGCAGTGATTGGCTGTCCAGCCACCCCCAAAGCCGCGACCGCATCCGAAATATTGATAGTTTCAAAGAGCGTCTGGCGCAGTAGTTCCGCATCCGCTAGGGTCTGGAAAATATCGGCGCAGACGGAGTTTGGAATGACTGATCAAGAGGATGACCTCTTTGAAGATGATTTCGCGGAAGAGCTGGAGATGTTTGTCGAAGCCCAGGACACCGTCTGGGCAGATGTCTTGGCAGAGCTGAAAGCCGGCAAAAAAACAACCCATTGGATGTGGTTCGTCTTTCCCCAGCTGGCAGAACTTGGCCAGTCCCATATGGCGCAGCTTTACGGCATCGAAGACCTCTCGGAAGCCACTGCTTATCTGGGCCATGACGTCCTGCGCAGCCGACTGATTGAGGTTTCCAAGCTGATGCTCACGCATCAGGGACAAGACCCTGCAACAATTCTCGGCACGACGGATGCCAAAAAACTGCGCTCTTGCATGACGCTTTTTGCCGCCACCCCCGACGCGCCAGATATCTTTGCCGAGGTTCTCGCCACCTTCTTTGCAGCCAGCCCCTGCGAAGCAACCCTCGAAGCAATCGCCTAATACTGGCTCTGCCTCCAGCCCTCTTGACCTTTGTCTGTCGCTTGCCGCCTCGTCAGGGTTGCGAGCTGCGTTTGGCTTGCTTACCCATTTGGTGACATTCACTTGGGGGGTATCTGATGGCGCTACACGACATTGCAGAAGGCATATCCGAGGTGCTTCAGGGCAAAGCCTTTGAGGGCTCATTGAAATTTGATTGTGGCAACGACGGCGTCATCATTCTGGCCGACGGCACCGCATCCACCACCAATCGCGACACCGATTGCACCATCACGCTCAGCCAGGACAATCTGGTGAAACTGCTCACTGGCAAGTTGAACCCGATGACCGGCGTGATGATGGGCAAGCTCAAAATCTCTGGCGATATGGCCACCGCGATGAAGCTGGGCAAGCTGATCGGCTGAGCTTTCATCTTACCCTAAATACCTTGGGGGGAGCGCCTTTGGCGCGGGGGGCAAAGCCCCCTCCTGCCTTGCTCAGATCTTTTGCGCTTTCATTGCCTCATAATAGGGCATGGCCGCCTCCAACACCGGACGCAAATCATCCGGCACCTTTGGCAAAGCCCCTTCCGCCCCGGCAAATCCGGAGGAATTCCACACCGCCCCATACCAAACCGGCGCCCAGACGCCATCCCTGGGATGCCCCCCCTTGGGCCAGCTCAGCATCTTTGGCGAGAATGGCAGACCAAGCCTTTCACAAAGCTGCTCCAGCTTGGAGGCAGGGTCTTCGCGGATATCATGGCTGTCGACAACAACCGGTTTCTGACCCCAGCTCCGGCACAGATCAAACAGCTCTGCCTGCTGGCGAAAGCCGATATCATCCAGCACCGGATTTTCCCGTTTGGCCGCATATGAGGCGATGACCCGCGCCGGGTGACGGATCAGGAACACATTTGTCACCTGCCGCATCCAATCGCGCGGCACCCCGTCAATCATGTGCTGTGTCATGTGTTTTTGATAAAAATAGGGCTTTGCCGCCGGCACAGGCCCCACCAGCGCCTCTGCAACCTCATTGGCGTCTTGAGACTGGCTCTCCAGGATGTCTTCCCGCATGGGATGCTGTAAACCAGTCAAGGCCAGATAGGCCGCATAAAAGGGCTCATCCACCACTGCGCAATCGCCGCGATTGCCAAAGGCATACATCATTGCCGTAGACAGGTTGCGCGGCCCGGACCACATGGCAATCCGCATCAGGCGCACTCCGCTTCGATCATGGCTTTATAAAGCCCCCGAATGCGTTCGGTGACCGGTCCCATTTCACCACTGCCAATCTGACGCCCGTCAATGTCGCCAACCGGAGTCTGGGCGCCAAAGGTACCCGTGAGAAAGGCCTCATCGGCCCCATAGGTATCAACCAGAGAGTAGTTGCGCTCAAACACCGGGATGTCATTGGCGCGGCACAGGTCGATAACCTTTTGCCGCGTGATGCCATTCATGCAGTAATCCCCGGTCGAGGTCCAAACCGCGCCGCTGCGGACGATGAAAAAGTTACAGGCATTGGTGGTGTTCACAAAGCCATTCACATCCAGCATCAGACCTTCGTCAGCGCCTGCCTTTTCGGCGGCAATACAGGCCAGGATGCAGTTCAATTTGGAATGAGAGTTGAGTTTTGGGTCCTGGGTCATCGGCAGGCCCCGCAGATGCGGCACCGTGGCCAGCCGGATCGGGCGCGGCAGATTGGGCTTGGAATGTTCCATGATGATCACCATGGTCGGCCCCTGCTGCGACAGCGATGGATGCTGGAAGGGGCGGGTTTTCACCCCGCGGGTGATCATCAGGCGTGCATGGGCATCCGAGGTCATCCCATTGGCCTTTTGTGTCTCTAACACGGCCCTTTTGACGCCATCTCGATCCAGCCCAATGTCCAGATCAATCGCCTTTGCTGCCTCGAACAGGCGATCAAGATGGTCGTCGATAAAGGCCCAGGTCCCATTATACAGACGCAATCCTTCCCAGACGCCATCCCCCAGCATAAAGCCGCTGTCATAGACACTCACCCTGGCCTGGGCCTTGGGGACGATTTTACCGTTCAGATAGATCAGGATCTCTTCGTTGCGCTGATCTTCTGTCGCCTGATGGGTGCTCATTTTCTCGGACTTGCTCGGATTTTCTGACATGGGAGTTCCTTTTTCCGCAGGCTAGAAGGATTGGATCCAATTTCCAAGCGGTAACTTGCGCTCACCTCCCTGTGACATTTGATGACACAGGGTTGAGCCAGACCCGCAACCCCGGCAATTTGGTCAAAACGGAGGCCAGAATGCAGATTTTCAAAACCCTGAAGCCCATCGCCCTTACTGTCTTTATGCTGCTTGCCCTCGTGCTGCGCGGGCAGCAGGCTGAGGCCCAGACAGCAGAAACCCTCACGGTTGCGGGCGGCTGTTTCTGGTGTGTTGAAAGCGATTTTGAATCAGTCCCAGGCGTGATCGACGCCGTTTCGGGATACACCGGGGGACACACAAAGAACCCGACATATGGCGAGGTTGGAAAGAGCAACACTGGCCATTTTGAGGCCGTTGAAATTCGGTTTGACCCCAGCCGTGTCAGCCGCGCCGATCTGCTGGATCTGTTTTTCCGCTCTGTCGATCCCACTGATGCAGGTGGTCAGTTCTGCGACCGAGGTGAGACCTATCGAACCGCTGTTTTTGTCTCTAACACGGATGAAAGGGCACTGGCAGAAAACGCACTGGCCCAGGCTGAGGCTGCGTTGGGACAAAAGATTGTCACGCCGATCCTGGATGCCGCCACCTTTTATCGCGCCGAAGAGTACCATCAGGATTATTACAAGGGGAGCAAGCTGATTTTTACCCGGTTTGGGCCCAAACGTCAGGCTGCAGCCTATAAACGCTACCGTCAGGCCTGCGGGCGTGATGCCCGTGTGGCACAGCTGTGGGGAGACGCCGCCGCCTTTGCCAAGGATCACTGAGGACACGGCCGTCAGGACACGGGAAGGGGGCCAGCCCCCTCTTGCGCGTTGCGCAATTCACCCCTGGGATATTTTTGGCCAAATGAAACCGGTAGCAGCCAGTTAAAAGCGGGCGTTTTGGACTTCTTTCAGATCCGGGATGACATCTGCGGTGCCGTGACGTGTTACCATCAGTGCCGCTGCCCGCGCGGCCAGGGCCATTGCTTGTGGCATCGGCAGGCCCCGGTCCAATCCCGACAGTACATAGCCCGTAAAGGTATCGCCGGCCCCTGTGGTATCAACCGGTGTGACCGGCAGGGCCGCCACATCCCTGGCCTGGCCAGAGCTGGCGCTATAATGCCGGGCGCCCCGGGCGCCAAGGGTGACAATAACGTCGCAGACGCCCAGCGCATCCGGAGATTTTCCCGTCGCCTGTTGCAACTGCTCGGCCTCGACTTGGTTCAGGAACAACAGATCCAGGTAGGGCAGAACCTGGCGCACCGCCTCGGCTTCGAAGGGCGCGGCGGCATAGGCCACCTTCAGGCCCAGATCCCGGGCCATTTTAGCGGCTTCGGCCTGCATATTGGTTTCATTTTGCAGCACCAGAATATCGCCGGCATTGGCGGCGCTAAGCGCCTGGCCAATCTGATCGCCTGAGATCCCCCGATTGGCGCCGGGATAGAGGATGATTTGATTCTCTCCAGCCTGGTCCACCGCGATGATGGCATGGCCGGTGGGCAGATCCAGTGTCGCAATGGAGCGGGTATCGACGCCATATTCCATCAGACGTGCCACAGCCCAACCGCCTTCGGGGCCAACCGCGCCGATGTGGTGCACATGTGCGCCGGCGCGGGCGGCGGCGACCGACATATTGGCCCCCTTGCCGCCCAGGAACTGGTCCAATCCAGTTGCCGCCAGAGTTTCACCAGCGACTGGAAGATGCGGCATGGTGTAGACCATATCCGCATTGATTGAGCCCAGGTTCCAGATTGCCATGGTTTTACCCGATGTTACAGGCTGCCAGGACGGCCATGTTCAGCACGTCATTGGCAGTGGAGGTGGTGGAACAGATCTGGATCGATTTATCGACACCGGAGAGGATTGGACCCACAACCGTGGCGCCCCCCATTTCCTGCATCAGCTTGACCGAGATCGACGCCGAGTGCCGCGCTGGCACGATGAGAATATTCGCCGGGCCGGTCAGACGCTGGAAAGGGTAGGCCTGTTGTGCCGCAGCGTTCAGCGCCACATCGACGGTCATCTCGCCTTCATATTCAAAATTCACTCCGCGTTTATCCAGTACGGCTGGCGCGAGATGCATTTTCTCTGCCCGCTCCGAGACCGGATAGCCAAAGGTCGAGAAACTGACAAAGGCCACCCGAGGATCAAGACCCATGTGGCGGGCAACGCCGGCGGCACGTTCGGCAATATTGGCCAGGTCGTTCTCATCGGGCCATTCATGCACCAAGGTATCGCCAATCAGAACGATGCGACCCTTGTGCAACAGCGCGGTAACGCCAGCAGCGCCATGGGAACTATCCGCATCAAATACGTGGTTGATCTGGTCCAGAACATGCGCCGATTTTCGTGTCGCACCGGTTACCAGCCCGTCACCATGGCCATGGGCCAGCATCAGAGCCGAGAATACATGGCGGTCGCGCCCCACAAGGCGATGCACATCCTTGCGGTCAAATCCCTTGCGCTGCAGGCGTTTGTAGAGGAACTCCTTATAGACATCAAAATGCAGGGTGTTGGCGGCATTGACGATTTCAAGCTCGCGCACAGCGTCGCTGAGCCCTGCCTCTTCCAGCTTTTGTTTGACATCCTCGGAACGCCCCACAACCAGGGCCTTGCCAAAGCCAGAGCGCTGATAGTTTACGGCGGCGCGCAGAACCCGCGGGTCATCGCCCTCAGCAAAGATCATCCGGCTTTGTGCTGAGCGTGCCCGCGCATTCAGCCCGCGCAGGATAGAAGCCGTCGGATCCATCCGGCCTTTGAGACCAATCTCATAGGCCTCCATATCAATGATGGGACGCCGCGCAGCACCGGTATCCATGCCGGCCTTGGCAACCGCGGGGGGGATGCGGTGGATCAGGCGCGGGTCAAAGGGGGTGGGAATGATATAATCCCGGCCAAAGGTCAGCGATTTGCCATAGGCAAGCGCCACCTCGTCTGGCACGTCTTCGCGTGCCAGGCCCGCCAGCGCATGGGCGCAGGCGATTTTCATCTCGTCGTTGATGGCGCGGGCGTGAATATCCAGCGCCCCGCGGAAGAGATAGGGGAACCCAAGCACGTTGTTGACCTGGTTGGGGTAGTCCGAACGACCCGTGGCGACAATGGCGTCAACCCGGACCTCATGGGCCTCTTCCGGAGTGATTTCCGGATCCGGGTTTGCCATCGCAAAGATCACCGGATTGTCTGCCATCTTGGCAACCATCTCCTGGGTCACGGCGCCCTTGACCGAAACGCCGAGGAAAACATCGGCGCCCTCCATGGCCTCTTCCAATGTGCGCAGCTCAGTGGTGATGGCATGGGCCGATTTCCACTGGTTCATCCCCTCGGTACGGCCCTGGTAGATCACACCTTTGGTGTCGCAAACGGTGCAGTTTTCATGCCGCGCCCCCATGCGTTTCAGCAGCTCGATACAGGCGATACCTGCTGCCCCTGCCCCGTTCAGAACGATCCGCACATCTTCGATCTTTTTGCCCGAAATATGCAGCGCATTGATCAGGCCAGCGGCACAGATCACCGCAGTGCCGTGCTGGTCATCGTGGAAGACCGGGATATCCATCTCTTCCTTCAGCTTTTGCTCGATGATGAAACACTCTGGCGCCTTGATGTCTTCAAGGTTGATACCGCCAAAGGTCGGCCCCATCAGACGCACCGCTTCGATGAATTTATCCGGATCTTCGGTGTCCAGCTCGATGTCGATCGAGTTCACATCGGCAAAGCGTTTGAAGAGAACGGATTTCCCTTCCATCACCGGCTTGGAGCCCAGGGCACCCAGGTTGCCAAGGCCCAAAACAGCCGTCCCGTTTGAGATAACCGCCACAAGGTTGCCCTTGTTTGTATAGTCATAGGCGGTCTCGGGGTTGGCAGCGATGGCCTCGCAAGGCACTGCAACACCGGGCGAATAGGCCAGCGACAGATCGCGCTGCGTCGTCATCGGGACAGTGGCGTTGATCTCCCATTTCCCTGGCGTCGGATCCAGGTGAAAGGCAAGGGCTTCTTCGTCGGTAATCTTCGCTTTGGGCATCGTTTCTGTCGTTCTTTTCTATGGGGCTGCTCTAGGGGGGCTGGGACTTCATAGCCCAGCCCGGAGGTTGCCACAACGACTATACGTTTTCACCTTTCGCCGCAGGTCCGCGGTTTGTATGGTCCGACGACAAAAATACCGAAGTTGCGGAGATCTCCCTTGGCCACAGTCACGCCCATGATGGCGCAATACCTCGACATCAAGGCACAGTATCCAGATGCGCTGCTGTTCTACCGGATGGGCGATTTCTACGAGATGTTCTTTGACGATGCGGTCAACGCCGCCGAGGCGCTGGACATCGCCCTGACAAAACGTGGCAAACACGAGGATCAGGACATCCCCATGTGCGGTGTGCCTTTTCATGCCGCCGAAGGCTATCTCTTGACGCTGATCCGCAAGGGCTTTCGCGTCGCCGTCGGTGAACAGCTGGAAACCCCCGCCGAGGCCAAGAAACGCGGTGGCAAATCGGTGGTTAAACGCGACGTGGTGCGGCTGGTCACGCCCGGCACCCTGACAGAGGACTCGCTGCTCGAGGCCCGCCGCCACAATTTTCTCGTCTCCTATTCCGAACTGCGCGATGAGGCCGCCCTGGCCTGGGCCGATATCTCAACCGGTGCCTTTCACGTGATGCCCATCAGCCGCCTGCGTCTTTCCCCGGAACTGGCACGCCTGGCCCCGTCAGAGCTGATTGTTGCCGATGGCCCCAACTTTGAAGCGGTCTCCCCGCTGGCCGAGGAATATAAAATCCCCCTGACACCGCTCGGCAAAGCCAGCTTTGACAGCACTGCAGCGGAAAAACGGATCTGTGGCCTGTTTGGCGTCAGCGCGCTTGATGGTTTTGGCAGCTTCACCCGTGCCGAGATTTCGGCCATGGGGGCGCTGATTGACTATCTCGAGATCACCCAGAAGGGCAAACTGCCACTCCTGCAACAGCCGATCCAAGAAGCCCAGGACCGTGTGGTGCAGATCGACGCCTCCACTCGCGCCAGCCTGGAGCTGACCCGTTCTCTCTCTGGCGCCCGGGCCGGCTCCCTGCTCTCCGTGGTGGACCGCACTGTTACCCCCGGCGGCGCACGGCTGCTGGAACAGCGCCTCTCCAGCCCCTCGCGAAATTTGGATGTGATCAATGCCCGGCTTGCCGCGCTCGATTTTGCGGTAGAACGCGCGCAGCTCTGTGAGGACCTGCGCGACGCCCTGCGCAAAACCCCAGACCTGGACCGCGCCCTGTCACGCCTGGCTCTGGAGCGCGGCGGCCCGCGGGATCTCGCCGCCATCCGCAACGGGTTGGGCCAGGCCCGCGCCATCGCCGACAGAAACGCCAGCGAAGACCTGCCGCCGATGGTCATGGCCGCCACCACCGATCTCACCGGGTTTGATGCTCTGCTGGACCTGCTGGATGCCGCCCTGGTGGCCGAGCCCCCGCTTTTGGCCCGGGATGGCGGCTTTATCGCCTCCGGCTATGATCAAGACCTGGATGAGGCCCGCACCCTGCGCGACGAAGGTCGCTCCATTATTGCCAGCATGCAGCAGGAATATGCCGCCCATACCGGCATCACCTCGCTGAAAATCAAACACAACAATGTGCTGGGTTATTTCATTGAAACCACAGCCACCCATGCGGATAAAATGCTCTCTGCACCGCTGTCGGAAAAATACATCCACCGTCAAACCACCGCAAATCAGGTCCGCTTCACCACGGTCGAGCTCAGCGAGATCGAGACCCGGATCCTGAACTCCGGAAATCACGCGCTAGAGATCGAAAAGCGGCTCTATTCTGCGCTTTCTCGTGCAATACTGGACCAGGCTGCGCGCCTGAATGGTGCCGCACGGGGCCTGGCAGAGCTGGATCTCCTGACCGCGCTGGCCGATTTGGCGCGCGGCGAGAACTGGGCGCGACCCCGCGTTGATGCCTCCCGTGCCTTTGCCATCACAGGCGGACGTCACCCGGTTGTGGAACGGGCCCTGCGGCAGCAAGGCGGCGCTACATTTGTTGCCAATGATTGTGACCTCTCTGCCACCAGCGGTGCGGCTGTCTGGCTTTTGACTGGCCCCAATATGGCGGGTAAATCGACCTTCCTGCGGCAAAACGCGCTGATTGCTCTCCTGGCCCAGATGGGCAGCTACGTGCCAGCCGAAACCGCCCATATCGGCCTGGTCAGCCAGCTGTTCAGTCGCGTTGGTGCCTCAGATGATCTGGCGCGGGGCCGCTCGACCTTCATGGTGGAAATGGTTGAAACCGCCGCCATCCTCAACCAGGCGGACGACCGTGCCCTGGTCATCCTCGACGAAATCGGTCGCGGCACCGCCACCTATGACGGGCTCTCCATCGCCTGGGCGACGCTGGAACACCTACACGCGGTGAACCAGTCCCGCGCCCTCTTTGCCACCCATTACCACGAATTGACCCAGCTCTCGAACACGCTGTCCGGCGTTGAAAACGCCACTGTCTCGGTTAAGGAATGGGACGGCGAGGTGATTTTCCTGCACGAGGTCAAAAAAGGCGCGGCAGATCGCTCCTACGGGGTGCAGGTGGCACAGCTGGCCGGTCTTCCTGCCAGCGTTGTTGCCCGTGCCCGCGATGTGCTGGATCTGCTGGAACAGGGCAGCCGCGAAGGGGCCGGCGCCAAGATCCAAATCGACGACCTGCCACTTTTTGCTGCTGCCCCGCCACCGCAGCCAAAACCCACTGCGGGTCCGTCTCCTGTGGAACAGCTGCTCAGCAGCCTTCACCCTGACGAACTCTCGCCACGTGAAGCCCTGGAGGCCCTCTACCGCCTGAAAGAGGCCAGCAAATAACCAGAAAATGAAAGAGCGGCTGCCGATGGGGCGCCGCTCTTTCATCTTACTAAAAATACCTGCGCCGCAGGCACGGGTCCCAACGGACCCGTTCCCTTGCAGCTGCCATCAGGCCGGGGTGGAGGACACACCAACCTGGGCCGGCCGTAACAGCCGGTCATGCAGCATAAAGCCCTCAGCCGAGACCTGAATGATATCGCCGGCCTTGGTGCCAGGCACCGGAGCTTCAAACATCGCCTCATGGAGCTGCGGATCAAAACGATCGCCAACCTGCGGTGACACAACCCGCACCCCATGTTTTTCAAACACACCAACAAGCGCGCGCATGGTCAGCTCAACACCCTCGATAAGCGCTGCAGAAACTTCCTTCTGCTCATCCGTGGCCGATTCAACCGCGCGCTTCAGGTTGTCAAACACCGGCAGCATGTCACGCGACAGTTTTGAACCGCCATATTGTTCGGCCTCGCGACGTGCCTTGTCACCGCGTTTGCGAGAGTTTTCGGCATCCGCCAGTGCGCGCATAAACCGGTCTTTATACTCGTCGCGCTCTGCCCTCAGCTCATCCAACTCAATCGCAGCATCGTCCATTTCAGCCATTTCCGCCGCCAGCTCTTCAGCTTCGACATTTGCGATATCGTCCAAAAAATCGTCGTTTCTGGGCTCTGCCATTTTTTCAACCTCTAGCTCCGGTCAGAAAGCAATTTCCCAACCAGTTGCGCCGTGTAATCCACAATCGGCACAATCCGTCCGTAATTCAGGCGAGTCGGGCCAATCACCCCAACCGCGCCAATGATCTTTCGATCAGAGTTCATATAGGGAGAGACCACCAAAGAGGAACCCGAAAGTGAGAAAAGTTTGTTCTCTGAGCCGATAAAAATGCGCACACCCTCGCCCTCTTCGGTCAGTTCAAGAAATTCAGCAATATCTTGCTTGCGCTCCAGGTCGTCAAACAGGCTGCGAATAAGGTCAAGCTCCTCTGGCACACCACCGCCCTCCCCCAAGAGATTCGCCCGCCCCCGCACAATCAGGCGCGCCTTTTCGCTATCGTCTTCCTCCCAGGCAGCCAGCCCGCTTTCGATCATGTCCTGCGCCAGGACGTCAATCTCCTGCCGGCGGGCATCAATCTCTTTTTGCATGTCGCGTCGCACCCCGCTCAAAGTGCGTCCCTCAATCAGCGCATTGAGGAAATTAGCCGCCTCGCGCATCGAACTTGGGGTCTGGCCCGGTGGCGGGGTAAACAGGCGGTTTTCCACATGGCCGTCGGAAAACACCAAAACCACCAGCGCCCGCTCCTGTGCCAGCGACACAAATTCGATATGGCGGATTTCGCTTTCCTGTTTGGGCGTCAACACCAGCGAAGCGCCCTGGGTCACCCCAGACAGGGCAGCACCTACCCGGTCCAGCATACCACCAACATCTCCAGCGTTTTTGCCAAGAGTGGCATCAATCCTTTCCCGGTCATGGGCCCTCAGGTCCTCGACCTCCAGCAATCCATCGACAAACATCCGCAAGCCACGCTGCGTGGGGATACGGCCGGCACTGACATGAGGGCTGTCCAACAGACCGAGGAATTCGAGATCCTGCATCACATTGCGCACCGTCGCGGCGCTGACTTTCTCATTCAGGGATCGCGTCAGGGTCCGGCTGCCCACCGGTTCGCCACTTTCAAGATAGCTTTCAACAACCGTCCGGAACACCTCGCGGGAGCGGTCATTCATGTCACTGAGAATTTCTTTGGCGTTTGTCATGTGCGATTTTACGGTCAAGCTCTGTATTTTGGGAAGCCCAGGCTCCAATTTGCATTAAAGAGCGACAAGGGAAAAGGTCAATCATGCTTGCATCCCCGCTATCTCGGCGGCTATCGGATGGGCAGCAAAAAAAGGATAGCCCATGCGCCCCTCCAAGAGAGATCTAAATGAAATGCGCCCCGTCTCGATCGAGACCGGTTTCACCAAACATGCCGAAGGCTCCTGCCTGATCAAGATGGGTGACACCCATGTGCTGTGCACCGCCAGCCTGGAACCCCGGGTGCCGCCCTTTATCAAAGGCTCTGGATTGGGCTGGGTCACTGCAGAATACGGTATGTTGCCCCGCGCCACCAATACCCGCATGCGTCGCGAAGCCGCCGCCGGCAAACAGGGTGGCCGCACTGTTGAAATCCAGCGCCTGATTGGCCGTGCCCTGCGCGCCGGCGTTGACCGCGTTGCCCTGGGTGAGCGTCAGATCACCATCGACTGCGACGTCCTGCAGGCCGACGGTGGCACCCGTTGCGCCGCAATCACCGGCGGCTGGGTGGCCCTGCGTCTGGCTGTGAATAAGCTGATGAAAGCCGGCGACGTGAAAATTGACCCGCTGATGGATCCGGTCTCGGCAATTTCCTGTGGCATCTATGCCGGCCAGCCAGTGCTTGACCTGGATTACCCAGAAGATTCCGAAGCAGGCGTTGACGGCAACTTTATCATGACCGGTTCTGGCAAACTGATCGAAGTTCAGATGTCGGCAGAGGGGTCAATCTTTTCGCGCGATCAGATGAACCAGCTGATGGATCTGGCCGAAAAGGGCACCGCCGAGCTGGCGGCACTACAAAAGGCAGCCTGCGCATGAGACGCAAATTTGAAGGCGACCAGATCCTGGTCGCCACTCACAACAAGGGCAAGCTGCAGGAGATCACCGAGATCCTTGCGCCCTTTGGCGTCAAGGTTGTCGGCGCGGCAGAGATGAACCTGCCGGAACCGGAAGAAACCGAAGATACTTTTGTTGGCAATGCCCGCATCAAGGCCCATGCAGCAGCGCAGGCCACCGGCCTCCCTGCCCTGTCGGATGACAGCGGTATCACCATTGATGCGCTGGATGGCGCCCCTGGTGTCTATACCGCCGATTGGGCCGAGACCGGCAATGGGCGTGATTTTATGATGGCAATGACCCGCGCCAATGATGAAATCACCGCAAAGGGTCCAGATGCCCCGCGCAGCGCCCAGTTCCGTTGTACCCTGGTACTGGCCTGGCCCGACGGACATGACGAAGTATTCGAAGGCGTCATGACGGGTGATCTGGTCTGGCCCATTCGCGGCGAGGGCGGGTTTGGCTATGATCCGATGTTCATGCCCACAGGCTATGACGTGACCTGCGCCCAGATGGACAAGGATGAAAAAAATCAGATCAGCCATCGCGGCCGCGCAGTCAGCGCCTTTATCAAGGGCTGCTTTAGTGGATGATTGGCGGCAGGGGGGCTTTGGCCTATATGTGCATTGGCCCTTTTGTCAGGCCAAATGCCCCTATTGCGACTTCAACAGTCACGTCACCGCAAATATAGACCAGAAACTATGGGTTAGAGCCTATCTTAGTGAACTCAAAAGAGTCTCACACAGGGTCGATGACAGGGTTTTGAACTCGATCTTCTTTGGCGGTGGTACCCCCTCGCTGATGATGCCCGAAACCGTTGCAGCCGTGATCGAGGGCGCACGTGAAATATGGCCCTTTGCCAATGACATCGAGATCACTCTTGAAGCAAATCCCGGCTCGGTAGAGGCCGGTCGTTTTGCCGGATACCGCGACGCCGGAGTCAACCGCGTCTCGATGGGCATTCAAGCCCTTAATGACGCAGACCTACGCCGTCTCGGCCGCATTCATTCCGTAGCCGAGGCCCGCGCCGCATTTGACATTGCCCGCAACTGTTTTGACCGCGTCAGTTTTGATCTGATCTATGCGCGTCAGGGACAGGACCTGACCCATTGGAAGAGCGAACTTTCCGAAGCCCTGAACATGGCGATTGACCATCTGTCGCTTTACCAGCTCACCATCGAGGAAGGCACCGCATTTGGCGACCGCTACGCCCGGGGCAAGCTGCGCAACCTGCCCACAGACGACACAGCCGCAGATATGTATCAAGCCACGCAAGAGATCTGCGCGGCCCATGGCATGCCCGCCTATGAGATCTCCAACCATGCCCGCCCCGGCGAGGAATCTCGCCACAACCAGATCTATTGGCGCTATGGGGACTACCTTGGCATTGGTCCGGGGGCCCATGGCCGTGTGACGCTCAACGGCCAGCGCTACGCCACCGAAACCCATCGCGCCCCAGGTGCCTGGCTTAAAGCCGTGGCAGATGGCTCTGGCGAAAGCCTATGCCAGGCCCTACCCCGTGAAGACACCGCAATCGAATACATGATGATGTCGATGCGTCTGGCAGAGGGAATGAATATCCCGCGCTATGCCGCGCTCTCGGGACAGGATCTGCCACAGGATCGAGTTGATGACCTTGTTAATCTTGGCATGGTGACTATCTCGGATCAGGTTATCCGCGCCACAGATCAGGGCCGAGCAGTGCTCAACGCGGTGCTGCGCGAACTATTGGTTGATTGACCCATTTGAAGTTGGATTAAGCTGATGAGATTTCTCTATGCCGCGCTTGGGTTACTGTCACTGGGTATGGGCATCATAGGGATCGTTCTGCCACTTCTGCCCACTGTGCCTTTCCTGCTGCTGGCCACCTTCTTCTTTGCCAACTCCTCCGAGCGCCTGCATACTTGGCTGATCGGCCATCGCACGTTTGGCCCCATGATCCTCGATTGGAACGAACGTGGCGCCATCCGACCCGCCGCAAAAAAGGCGGCAACCCTGTCGATTGCCGCCGTTCTACTTCTGTCGCTGATCCTGGGAGCGCCCTCCCATGTGCTAGTTATTCAGATCGTCGTTTTGACGGCAGTCCTGACCTTTATCTGGACTCGCCCCGGCGCCTGACTATTTGCTCAAAGTATTACAAATCTCATCCAGCTGATCGAGGGTCTCATAGCTGATGGTGACAGACCCGCTTTCACCACCGGCCTTGTGATCAATCGAAACCTTCATCCGCAGGATTGCTGAAAGATCCCCTTCCAGCGCCTTTGTATCTGCATCCTTATCCGCTGCTTGCTGTGGTTTTCGCGGCGCCGAAGCCTGAAATCCAGCCGCATCCTTTTTCACCAGAGCTTCGGTTGCGCGGACCGAGAGACCACCTTTGACAATCTTCGCCGCCAGTTCGGAGGCATTGTCCGAGGTGATCAAAGCCCGCGCATGGCCCGCCGACAGCTTGCGCTCATTGACCAGGGCGCGCACGTCCTCTGGCAGGTGCAACAGACGGACCAGATTGGCGATATGGCTACGACTCTTTCCCAGGGCCTCTGCCATGCGTTCCTGAGTATGGCCAAAACGCTCCATCAGCTGTTTGTAACTCTGAGCCTCTTCCATTGCGTTCAGATCAGAGCGCTGAATGTTTTCAATGATGGCAACTTCCATCATCTCAACATCGGAGTAATCGCGAATAAGAACGGGTACTTCGTGCAGTTGTGCGGCCTGGGCCGCGCGCCAGCGCCGCTCACCCGCGACAATTTCATACATAGCGCCGTCCCGAGGCCGCACGATCAGAGGCTGCAAAACCCCCTTTTCCTTGATCGATGCCGTCAGATCATCAAGATCCTCCTGCAGGAACTGGCGACGCGGCTGGTCTGGATTGGCGATCACCTTCTCAATCGGCACCAAAACCTCAGCATTTCGGGCCGCTTGCACCTCTGTGCTGACCGGTTCCGAATTTACATCCGCCATCAGGGCAGACAGGCCACGGCCCAATCCGCGGGGTTTGTTTCTCTTGGTGTTTGACATTTTTTACTCCGCTCTCACGCCACGACTGGTTGGTTATTTGATATCAACTCTGCAGCCAAAGCACGGTAGGCCTTTGCCCCCAGAGAGTTGCTATCATAGTTGAGCACCGGCAAAGCATAGGATGGTGCCTCGCTGACCCGCACATTACGCGGAATTTTGGTTTGGAAAACCAACTCACCCAGGTTGTCCCGCGCGTCCTGTTCAACCTGCTGCGACAAATTATTGCGCCGGTCAAACATAGTCAAAACAACCCCTTCAATCCGCAGGTCAGGATTGGCGGATTGCCGCACTTCACGAATGGTGAGAAGCAGTTGCGAAACCCCCTCCAACGCAAAGAACTCACTCTGCAATGGAATCAACACCGAATGGGAGGCAACCATCGCGTTAACGGTCAAAAGATTAAGCGAAGGTGGGCAGTCGATCAGCACATAGTCCCAATCGTATTCGTCCATTGCCGTCTGCCGCAACGCGTCATGCAACAGAAAGCTCCGCTTTTCATTGGCAAAAAGCTCAATATCAGCCGAGCTAAGATCCACAGTTGCTGGAATTACGCAGAGATCTTCGATTTCTGTAGTGCGAATCACTTCATTTAGCGGCGCATCATCTACCAACAGATCATATGTAGTGGCATCACGGTCAGCACTATCGATTCCCAAACCGGTAGAAGCATTGCCCTGCGGGTCCAGATCCACCACCAGAACCCGCAGCCCGGTTTCAACCAAGGCTGCGGCGAGGTTGATTGCTGTTGTTGTTTTACCCACCCCACCCTTCTGATTTGCAACCGCGATAATTCGAGGCCCATCCGGGCGGGATAAATCAGGCACGAGTGACTCCCTTGATCTTAAGAATAACTGCTTCAGTCTCAGTCAAACTTGTAATTGGTTCGACATCGAATCTCCATCTCTGAGCAGCCTTATCCACTTCTTTTTTCCAGTTTGCCCCTTTTGGAAACACAGCTGTGCCGTTTTCGGCAAGATGGCGCTGTGAAAATTCAAGAAGCGTATCAAGATCAGCAACCGCGCGAGCAGACAAAATGCCAGCATTCTGCGGAGCAGCCTGTTCGATCCGTTCGGTCAACACAGAAATTGGCACACCACATTCCCGTGCTGCCGTTCGCAGAAAGGCCGATTTACGCTGATCGCTTTCGATCAGAGTAACCTTGGTTTGTGGTGAAGATTCTGCAGCCATGATAGCAACAACAATCCCCGGAAAGCCGCCGCCACTCCCGATGTCCAGCCATGATTCCCCCGCATCCTCGATACAGGTAAAAACCTGAACCGAATCGACGATATGCCGCCGCCAAAGATCTGGGAGACTATTTTTGGACACCAAATTGATTCGCGGATTCCACTTGAGCAGAACCTCTTCGAACTTTTCCAACCGTTCTATTGTTTCACGTGAAACATTCAACTGGTCCAGCAAAGCTCTATCGTTCATCCAAGTTTCTCCTGTGAACGCATATTCTTTCGCAGCCGAGCCAGAACCAGCGCCAGCCCTGCTGGGGTCATCCCATTGATACGACTGGCCTTTGCCAGGGTTCCCGGTCGTGCGACAGACAGTTTTTGTTGCAACTCCGCAGAGAGACCTTCGATGGATGTGTAGTCAAAATCATCAGGGATTACATGACCTTCATCACGCTTAACCGCTGCAACCTCTTTTTCCTGGCGCGCGATATAATGCACATATAGCGCATCCCGCTCCAACTGCCGTCGTGTCACAACATCGGCCTCCTCACATTCCGGCAGCAAAGCAATTACATCTTCGAAACACACATCTGGGAAGGCAAGAACTTCAAAGCCCGTTCTCTTGTTGCCATCTTGATTAACATGGATGCCCGCTTCGGAAATTTGTTTTGGTGTGAAGACCGTAGTTTCCAGGCTGGTCCGCGTCGCGTCCAGGCGGTCCATCTTTTCAGTGAAAGCTGTGGTTCTCTCCTCAGAGATACAACCCGCTTCGATAGCAAGGGGCGTTAGCCGTTGATCTGCATTATCAGCGCGCAGCGACAGGCGGAACTCGGCCCGTGAGGTAAACATTCGGTAGGGTTCAGTAACCCCATGCGTCGTAAGATCATCGACCATCACACCAATATAGCTATTGGCGCGGCCGAACATCACCGGTTCCTGATCCCGGCATTTGGCGGCAGCGCTCAGGCCGGCAACCAGACCTTGCGCCGCTGCCTCCTCATATCCTGTGGTTCCGTTGATCTGCCCCGCTAGATATAGCCCCGGAACATCCTTGAGTGATAGATCCAGTGATAACGACCGTGGATCAATGTAGTCATATTCAATCGCATATCCCGGCTGAAGAATCTCGGCCTTTTCCAACCCGACGATCGAACGAACGTAATCTTCCTGTACATCCACCGGCAGGCTGGTGGAAATTCCGTTGGGATAGACGGTAAAATCTGTGGCGCCCTCTGGCTCCAGAAAGATCTGATGTGAGGTTTTGTCAGCAAACCGAACAATTTTGTCTTCGATAGAGGGGCAGTATCTAGGGCCAACACCGTCTATGTGTCCACCATACATGGCGGATCGGGAAAGATTTTCCCGAATAATCTCATGCGTTTTTTCATTCGTGTGGGTGATACCACAGACGACCTGTTTGGCGGACAATGCCTTGGTCATGAAAGAAAAGAAGGTCGGATCCTCATCTCCAGGCTGGCCTTCCAGAATGTCCCAGTTGATCGTACGCCCATCCAGGCGCGGTGGCGTACCAGTTTTCAGTCGACCCATTGGCAGTTCAAAACTGTCCAACCGCTCCGCCAGCTTGACCGAAGGTCGGTCCCCCATCCTGCCACCGGGCTTTGACACATCACCAATGTGGATTACCCCCCGAAGGAAGGTGCCCGTGGTCAGGATCACAAACTTGCTGTGAATTTCACTTCCGTCCGACAGCACCACACCGCAAACCCGCGCGCCCTGCATCAGAAAGTCTGTGGCTTCGCCTTCAATGATCCTGAGGTTTTCCTGCGATTCACAACGATTCAGCATCTCTCGCCGGTAGATGCCTCGATCAGATTGCGCACGTGGGCCCTGGACTGCGGGGCCTTTGCGGCGGTTGAGTAGTCTGAACTGAATGCCGGCAAGATCAGCCACCTGCCCCATAACTCCGTCCATGGCGTCAATCTCACGGACCAAATGCCCCTTACCCAAACCACCAATGGCCGGGTTGCAGGACATCACGCCAATTCCATCGCGTGTCAACGTGATGAGCGCCGTCCGAACGCCCATGCGCGCCGAAGCATGAGCTGCCTCGGCCCCGGCGTGACCTCCACCAATGACAACGACATCAAAATCTGAATGTTTCACGTGAAACACTCCTTATTTTCCAAGACAGAAACTGGAGAAAATCTCATCAAGGAGATTCTCGACACCAACGCGACCTACAAGCATTTCCAGGGATCGCACAGCCGAGCGGATATCTTCAGCTGCTATTTCATAAAACTCCGATCCTCGCTTCAAAACAAGCTGAGCCTCGTTCAAGCTGTGCAAGGCGGCCAGCATCATCTCGCGGTGACGTGTCCGGGTTGCAACGCCAACCTGAGTGGATCGGTCCTTCAATGTATCGGAGATATGGGCAACCAAGCGATCTATGCCCTGCCCTGTTTTCCCAGAAATAGACCCATCCGGATCCTGCCGCATATCGCCCTTGGGCCGAAGCCGAATATCACCGGGCTTCATATCCAGATCAATCGCCTCATCCGGTTCTACCAAAAAGACACGAAGATCGGCCTGTTCGGCGCGTTTACGGGCAAGCTCGATTCCAATGCCCTCAACATGATCGTCGGTATCTCTGAGGCCGGCGGTATCCAGCAGCGTCACAGGTAGCCCACCGAGATCCATTCGTACCTCAATCACATCACGCGTCGTACCGGCATACTCTGAGGTGATTGCCGCTTCGCGACCTGCTAACATATTGAGAAGAGTGGATTTTCCAACGTTAGGCGCGCCAATGATTGCAACTTCAAAGCCGTCTCGAATGCGCTCTGCAATTTTGACGCCTTCGGTCTCTGCCTGTAGGTCCCGGGCGACCGCGTTCAACAGGGATGTCACCTCGGGTGTGACATCCACAGGGACGTCTTCATCGGCAAAATCTATGGTCACCTCGATCAGCGAGGCTGCCCTGATCAGATCCACCCGCCATCTTTCGGCCAACTGCCCCAAACCACCAGACAGAACCACCTGAGCCTGCTTCCGCTGCGCCTCGGTTTCGGCATCAATAAGATCTGCCAGGGCTTCGACCTGTGCCAAGTCCAGTTTGCCATTTTCCAATGCACGCCGGGTGAATTCACCAGGATCTGCCAGACGAAGGTCAGGGGTTTTGGTCAAACGGTTCAGAACAGCAGCAACCACGGCTGTGCTGCCGTGGACCTGAAACTCGACAATGTTTTCGCCGGTAAAGCTGGCCGGCGCGGCAAAGCTAAGAACCAAAGCCTCGTCCAGATGCGTGCCGTCCAAATCCAAAAGGCAGCGCAGCCCCCGGCCTTTTGCAGGCAGAGGCCGGTCACAAATCTGATTGGCTGCGGTCAATGCCAGAGGGCCAGAAATGCGAATGACTGAAACCCCAGCCTTCCCCTGTGCGGAGGCCAGTGCAAAGATCGTGTCCATCTTGGCCTTCCTCTATAGCTGGCCTTTGCGCTTTAGGTGTTCATCGAATCAAAGAAATCCGCGTTGGATTTGGTTTGCTTCAATTTGCCCAGCAGGAACTCGACAGCGTCCGTGGTGCCCATCGGGTTGAGGATCCGCCGCAGAACAAAGGTCTTGGCCAGATCGCCCTTGTCCACCAAGAGCTCCTCTTTCCGGGTACCAGATTTGAGGATGTCGATGGCAGGATACACCCGTTTATCGGCAATTTTACGATCCAGAACCAGTTCAGAGTTACCAGTCCCTTTGAATTCTTCAAAGATCACCTCATCCATTCGGCTGCCGGTGTCGATCAGCGCGGTCGCGATGATGGTGAGCGAGCCACCCTCTTCGATGTTCCGGGCAGCCCCAAAGAATCGCTTGGGGCGTTGCAGGGCGTTTGCGTCCACACCACCGGTCAAAACCTTACCAGAAGAGGGCACAACAGTGTTGAAAGCTCTACCAAGTCTTGTGATCGAATCAAGCAAGATAACAACATCTCGTTTATGTTCGACCAGGCGCTTTGCCTTTTCGATCACCATTTCAGACACCGCAACGTGGCGTGTCGCAGGTTCATCAAAGGTGGAGGAGACAACCTCGCCTTTGACCGACCGCTGCATATCGGTGACCTCTTCAGGCCGTTCATCAATCAGCAAAACGATCAAATAGCACTCTGGGTGGTTCTGTTCGATCGAATTGGCGATGTTCTGCAGAATCATCGTCTTACCCGTACGGGGCGGCGCCACAATCAACGAACGTTGACCTTTACCAATAGGGGCAACCAGGTCAATCACCCGAGCCGAGCGATCCTTGATCGTGGGGTCTTCGATTTCCATCTTCAGACGCTCATCCGGATACAGTGGCGTCAGGTTGTCAAAGGCGATTTTGTGACGTGCCTTTTCAGGATCTTCAAAGTTGATCTTGGTGACGCTGGTCATGGCAAAATAGCGCTCTGCCTCCAGCGGAGCCTTGATCTGGCCTTCGATGGTATCCCCTGTGCGCAGCGAATGTTTGCGGATCATTTCCGGCGAAACATAGATGTCATCCGGACCCGGCAAATAGTTGGCTTCGGGCGAACGGAGGAAACCGAATCCATCCTGCAACACTTCCAAAACGCCATCACCGCCAATTTCCCAGCCTTCATCTGCGCGTTCACGCAGAATTTGGAACATCATCTCGCCCTTGCGCATGGTCGAGGCGTTTTCGATCTCCAGCTCTTCAGCCATAGAAAGAAGGTTCTTTGGGCTTTGCGCCTTGAGATCAGAAAGATTGAGGGATTCGACGGTCATTAACATATGGCCTTTTTGCCCCGGCTATTTGGGGAGAGCGATTATTATCAAGTTCGGAGAACACGAGGGCCCGGACGGGCCTGTTGGAGGCCATACATAGGGGGTGAGACTTCGTAAGTCAAACCCTCTCACAGTGGCTTACCATCGCTCTGTGCGCCTGCAAAAGCGGCCAGCAGGCGCATGGGTCAGAACTTGAAGATCACCGAGACCACAATCACCACCATCAAAAGCGTCGGGACTTCGTTCATCATCCGGTAGCGCCGCCCTGTGAGTTTGTTTTTTCCTGCAGCAAAGTCCCGCTGACGCATCAAAAGCCAATAGTGGAACCAGGTCATGCCAATCACTGCCAGAGCCTTGCTCCAGGGCCACACAGAGCCCCAATCAACCAATCCAGGGGTCGCTGCCATGAACAACCCTGCCCCCCAGGTCGCCATCATTGCCGGGCGCATGATGAACCGATGCAATTTATGCTCCATGGTCACAAAGATCGACAGGCTTTCAGGAACCTTCTCAGCCTGCTCCACGTGATACACGAACAGCCGTGGGAGATAGAACAAACCCGCCATCCAGCTGAGGACCGCCATGATGTGCAGCGATTTGGCATATGGGTAGAGGGTGAACATCCAGTCTGTCAGGTCCATCGGTCTTTCTCTCACGCTTAGATGACCCACCCTTATAATAATAAAGAAAGATTTAAAGGATGATGTTTTTGTAGGGACAGGGATTTCGGTGGATTATTCAGTTCTCACCAGCTTATCCCCAGTAGGGATAACTAACCCGCCGGATTGCCGCCACATTGGTGACACTTTGGTTAACACCCTTAAGAATAAGGGAAATTAACAATTTGTTAACCTAGATTACTTTGGGGATAAGCATTGGAGGAATCGGGGACGAAGGAGATATCCCGGCTTTGGAAGTTATCCCAATCCCCGGCGGAGGAATCAGCGAGCAGTTTGGTGGAATTTCCCCTTTCCCTGTGCACTTGCCAAAATCTGGGAAAACCATACAAACCATCCTATAAACTTGCGCATCTTTTCCATGGGGTTTTCCACATGTCTGCCCACATCCTGCTGGCTTCCGGTTCTGAGATCCGAGCACAGCTTTTGCGTCAGGCCGGCGTACCCTTTGAGGTTCAGGTTGCCCGCGTTGATGAAGAGGCGATCAAAGCGGCGCTTTTGGCCGAAGCCGCTGATCCCCGTGATATTGCCGATGCCCTGGCCGAGGCCAAGGCGCGGCGGGTAAGCATGAAGACACCCGGACCGCTGGTTCTGGGCTGCGACCAGGTACTCGATTTTGAAGGCAAACTGCTGTCCAAGCCCAAAACCGAAGAGGATGCACTGGCTCAGCTTAGCGCCATGCGCGGAAAACGTCACATGTTACTGTCAGCTGCGGTGATCTATCGCGATGGTGAACCGATCTGGCGTCATGTTGGTCAGGTGCGGCTGCGAATGCACAACTGTTCGGACAGCTACCTGTCCTCTTATGTGGCTCGCAACTGGCAGAGCATCCAGCACGCGGTTGGCGCATATAAGCTGGAGGAGGAAGGCGTGCGCTTGTTTTCTAACATTGAAGGGAGTTACTTTAATGTTCTGGGTCTGCCTCTGGTAGAACTCCTCAACTACTTGGGATTACAGGGTGTCATTGAACAATGAGTGATAAAAAAATCCCTCTGGCGGGTGTGATTGGCTGTCCGGTGGCGCATTCCAAATCACCGCAGCTGCAAACGCATTGGCTCAAGACGTATGGCATCGCCGGGCACTACATCCCGATGCATGTGGAACCAGAGGATCTGGAGACAGTGATCCGAACCCTGCCAAAGGCTGGGTTTGTTGGTGTCAATGTTACCATACCGCACAAAGAAGCCGTGATGATGATTGCGGATAAAGTCACCGACCGGGCCAAACTGATGGGCGCGGCCAATACCGTGATCTTTCGCAGTGATGGCAGTATCCTGGCCGATAATACGGATGGCTATGGTTTTATCACCAACCTGCATCAGGGTGCTCCGGATTGGGTTCCGGCAAATGGCCCGGCAGTGGTTCTTGGCGCCGGAGGGGCCTGTCGCGCGGTAGTGGCCTCTCTGATTGAGGCCGGCGTGCCGGAAATCCTGCTGACCAATCGTACCCGTGAACGGGCTGAGCAGCTTCAGAAGGATTTTGGCAAGCGTATTCAGGTTGTTGACTGGGTTCTGGCCGGCAACATTATCGAAGAAGCAGCCCTGGTGGTGAATACCACCTCGCTGGGCATGGTTGGCAAGCCGCGTCTGCGGGTGCCGCTGGATGGGTTGAAACCCCATATGGTGGTGACTGATCTGATCTATTCCCCACTCAAAACCGACCTGTTGCAGACCGCCGAAGAAGTTGGCTGCACCGTGGTTGATGGTCTGGGCATGTTGCTGCACCAGGCGGTGCCGGGGTTTGAACGCTGGTTTGGCCAGCGCCCGGATGTGGATGCCGCGACCCGAGCGGCGGCTTTGCGATGACATTTTATCTTGGGCTGACGGGCTCCATTGGCATGGGCAAAAGCACCACCGCGGGAATTTTTGCGCAAGCTGGCTGCGCCGTCTGGGATGCTGATGCCGCAGTGCACCGGCTTTATGCAGCGGGAGGCGCGGCTGTTGCCCCAATGCAGGAGGCCTTTCCTGCCGCGATTGTTGCCGGCGCGGTCAGCCGGGAGGCCCTGAAACAGATTCTGGCCGATGATCCCGCAGCTTTTGCGCGGCTTGAGTCGATTGTGCATCCGCTGCTGGCAGCGGATCGGCAGGAGTTTAAGGACACCGCCACCAGTGATATTCTGGTCTTTGATATCCCACTGCTGTTTGAAACTGGCGGTGACGCCGCGATGGATGCCGTGGCCTGTGTCCGGGTCGACGCCACTACGCAGCGCGCCCGGGTGTTGGAGCGGGGCACCATGACGGAGGCGCAGTTTGAACAGATTCTGGCAAAACAGATGCCCATAGATGAGAAATGCGCGCGTGCAGATTTTGTCATTGAAACGGACACGCTGGACCATGCAAAGACGCAGGTGAGCGCGATATTGGACCAGATCAGACAGACCCAGACCAAACCGGATCTGGGCGGAAAGACATCAGCAGATGCGTGAAATTGTTCTCGATACCGAGACCACCGGCTTTGATCCCTTTTCCGGCGATCGCATCGTCGAGATCGGCGCGGTTGAACTGTTCAACCACATGCCAACCGGCGAGACCTTTCACGTCTATATCAACCCCGAACGCAGCATGCCGCAGGAAGCCTTTGGCGTGCATGGCATTGGCCCCGATCTGCTGGAGCCGCCCCAAAAACCCGAAAAAGGTCAGGTCACGCTGCGGGATAAGCCTGTGTTTGCCAAATTTGGTCAGGCTTTCCTGGATTTTGTGCGTGATTCTCGGATGGTGATCCACAACGCCAGCTTTGACATGAAGTTCCTCAATGCCGAGCTGGACTGGATGGGCCTGCCAAAACTGCCGATGGAACAGGCGCTGGATACATTGGCCATTGCGCGCAAACGCTTCCCTGGCTCGCCGGCCACGCTGGACGCCCTGTGTCGCCGGTTTCAGATTGATAACAGCAACCGGACTTTGCACGGCGCCCTGCTCGATTCCGAAATTCTGGCAGAGGTCTATCTTGAGCTCATCGGTGGCCGTCAGCCGGACTTTGGCCTTTCTACCAATGCCAGCTCTGGTGGGCAGATGGTGGAAGATTGGCGCCCTGCCCCGCGCCCGACCCCGCTGCCATCGCGTCTGACCGCGCAAGAGGCAGAGGCCCATGAGGCTTTTGTCACCAAGATGGGTGAAGGGGCCCTTTGGAACCAAAAGCCAGCCTAGGTCGGTCCCGCCGCAGAACATCAAAAAACGCCGCTGACTTTGGTCAACGGCGTTTTTGTTTTGCTGTCAGCGCAGATTACTGCTGCGGAGCAGCTTCGGCCTGACGGCGCGCCAGTTCGTTGCGGTAGATGGCAACAAAATCGATATTGTCGAGATTCAGTGGTGGGAAACCACCGTCACGAGTGACATCCGACACGATGCGGCGCAGGAAGGGGAAAGTCATGCGGGGGCATTCGATCAGCAGGAAGGGGTGCAGCTGGTCTTCTGGAACGCCTTCAATGTTGAACACGCCGACATATTCCAGTTCCAGCACAAACAGAACGTCGCCGCTCTCTTTGTTTTTGGATTCGATGTTCAGCTTGGTCATGACCTCATACTGGTTCTCGACCGAGCGTTTCTTGGCATCCAGGTTGACCGCAACACTGACATCGGGCTGGACTTCGCCACCGGTACCCTTTTGAGCCATGACGTTTTCAAATGACATGTCACGGATATATTGACCCAGGATATTCATCTGGACCTGGGGCTGTTGTGCGGCCCCGTTTGCGCCATTTTCGGCCATTGAGATACTCCTAAAAATACGTTTGGTCCGTGCTTAACAGCTTGGTTCCCGTATCTCAACGGCTAGGAAGATCGGCAAAGACGTGATGGTCTATTTTGGTCCTTCAACCCAGCCCGAAGGCGTCTTGCGGGGCTGTTTTGGCGTCACTTCTTCAAAATCACCATCAATGATGTCGCCGCTTCCAGCAGGAGGGCTGCCGTGGGGATGTCCCTGCCCGTGCCCCTGCCCCTGTCGCTGCCCATGCATGGACCCGGATCCCATCTGGAACTGCGCCACTGTGACCCGCTTGCTGATGTAGCGGTAAACCGCGATCCGTACCGGCGGCATCAGCAGGGCAAAGCCAATGGCATCGGTGAAAAAACCGGGGGTGAGCAGCAGCGCGCCGGCAAACAGGATCATTGCGCCATGCGCCAGAGGTTCAGCCGGATCCGACAGGGTTTGAAATGAGTTTCGCATCTGTCCCAGCGCCAGCCGCCCCTGCGACCGCACAAGGGCGGTTCCCAGCACCGCAGTCAGCACCACAATGGCCAATGTCGGCCATAGGCCAATAGCGCCACCCACCTGTATGAACAGGCCAATTTCAATAAGAGGCACCATCAGAAAGGCGAGAAAAATATACATTTAGCGGTTTCCTCTGAACATACGCTGGACGGTAGACTTGCCACCCCTGACACCCTACATAAGGAGAGAACGCCCAGGTTTCAAACCGGGCTTGGAATATCCAGCGAGAGGTTCTTATGGAGTCCCCTTTGATTAGTCTTTTGGTTTTGGCCGGTATTGCAGTGTTTTTGATCCTGCGTCTCAGAAGCGTTCTGGGCACACGTGAGGGTTTTGAAAAACCAGCCGTTGCCCCCACGCAAAAGCGCAGCAGTGGGCCTGATCTCGAGGTGATTGAGGGCGGACCCGACCGCGACATTACTGACTATGTCGAAGAAGGATCGCAGGCGGCAAAGGCTCTGGCGGCGATGAAGCGGGTGGAACCTGGGTTTCACGTGGGTGAATTTGTCCAGGGTGCCCGTAGCGCCTATGAAATGATCCTGATGGGATTTGAGCGCGGCGAGCTGGACGATCTTCAGGGCTTCCTGGCCGAAGATGTTTTTGACAGCTTTGTCGAAGCCGTTGCACAGCGCGAAGATCAGGGCCTGACCATTGAGGCTGAGTTCATTGGCGTGCGGGAAACCAACGTTGTTGATGCAATCTTTGATGAGACCAGCGGTGTTGCAGAACTGACCATGCGGTTTGTCGGAGAGCTGACCTCGGTGGTGCGCAATCGCGAGGGTGAAATTGTCGAAGGCGATGCCAAAGCGGTCAAACGCCAGAAAGACACCTGGGTCTTTGCGCGCAGCATGGGCGTGGATGATCCGAACTGGCAGTTGGTGGCCACGGACGGATGAGTGCAGTGCTCCGGGATTTTTTCCGGGCAGCGGCTCTTGCGGGGGCTGCGATGACGGCCTCCGGCGCAGGCGCCGAAACCACTTATAAGATGTTGGATTTCTCTCAGCTGAATGGCTGGGAGGACGACAATCACGCCGCGGCTCTCAAGGTATTTCTGGAGACCTGCCCCGATCTCGAGGATCAGGACTGGCAGAGCCTATGTGCTCTGGCGCAGTCTCAGGCTCAATCCTTGTCCCAGGAAGAGGGCACAGTCGGCGCGCGCAGCTTCTTTGAATTGTTCTTTCGGCCGGTGTTGATCGAGGATGGAACGCCCGGGCTGTTCACCGGGTATTTCGAGCCGGAGCTGGAGGGCTCTCGCTATCGCACGTCGCGCTTTCGCTACCCGGTTTACCGAATGCCACCAGAGGCAAAGAACAGCACTCCCTGGCTGCCACGTCGTGATATCCTCACCGGGCCAGTGATGCAGGGGCGTGGGTTGGAAATAGCATGGGTCGATGACCCGGTTGAACTGTTCTTTCTGCAAATTCAAGGATCTGGCCGTATTCGCCTGAATGGTGGCGGTACAATCAGGGTTGGCTATGGTGGCGCCAATGGGCATCCCTATCGTTCAATCGGGAGCGAAATGGTGCGGCGTGGCATTTACAAGGCGCATCAGGTCAGCGCGCAGGTGATCAAGGCCTGGGTGCGGCGCAATCCGGCTGCCGGCCACGAGTTGTTGCTGCACAATCCCTCCTATGTCTTCTTCCGTGAAATCCGCAAAATCCGCCCTTCCAAAGGCCCGGTTGGTGCCATGAACAGGTCGGTGACGATGCTGCGCACGCTGGCTGTTGATCCCAAATACACGCCGCTTGGCGCGCCGGTCTGGATGGAGAAGGGCGGTGAGACAAAGATGCACCGCTTGATGATTGCGCAGGATACGGGATCCGCTATTAAAGGCGCGCAACGCGCCGATGTTTTCTACGGCACCGGCGACAGTGCAGGCCAGGCGGCAGGTCGGCTGCGCGATCCGGGACGGATGGTGGTTCTGTTGCCAATTCAACGCGCCTTTGCGCTGGTCCCGGATGAATACTAATGAGCAGGCGCAAGCTGACTTCTGAAGAGGTTGAACTCTGGCATCAGGTGGTAGCGCACACCGAGCGCCTGCATCCGGGCAGTCACTCCTCACCGCCCAGCCTGCCCTTGCCCAAGCCAAAACCAGAAAAGGCGCCTCAGGTGCGTGCTGAAAGCCTGCTGGAGGCGTTTGAGCTGGGCAGCAAGGCCAAACCAAAACCACAGCGGCATAGTCTGAAATCAACGCCAGCCAAGGCGCTGGCCGCGACGCCCCTGCAGATGGATGAAAAAGCCTTTCGCCGGATGAAGCGCGGCAAGTTGAAGCCAGAAGGGAAGCTGGATCTGCACGGGATGCGGGTCGATAGCGCCCACCCGGCACTGACCCGCTTTATCCTGTCAGCCCAGGCCTCGGGCAAACGTCTGGTTCTGGTGGTCACGGGCAAGGGCAAAGATCGCGATGAGCCCGGCCCTATTCCGGTGCCGCGTGGTGTGTTGCGCCATCACGTGCCGCAATGGCTGGCGCTGCCACCGCTGGCGCAGGCTGTTTTGCAAGTGACCCAATCCCATGTCACCCATGGGGGTGAAGGCGCCTATTACGTCTATTTGCGGCGCACCCGGTAGCCCAACCGGTTCAGCGCTCGCCACCACTAAGGGTGACCAACATGGCCACGCCCCTCTTTCTCTGATCCTGGCCAGTGCTTGGTACAACTCTGGTAAACTCGGCGACATCATGCGGCCGGGCATCAAAGGCGTTTTCGGTTGCCTGTGCCTCATTCAACAAGGTCAGAAGCGTGGGCGATGTGGCAGCAACAAAGTGACCAGATTCCGCATTTTCAGAAAATGCAGTTGTGTCGACAATATCTATTGGCAGGTCGGACACCGCTTCGATGGAGCTGAGACTGCCCAGGCGCTCGCGGCTGTAGGTCCCGCGGATACGTCTGGAGATGTTGAGTATGGTGTCTTTGCTTGAAACAAAGACAACAAAGGGTTCGGGAACTTTATTGAACTGCCGTATCTGGCTGCGAAACACATCCAGATCCAGGTCCGGGGATATCAATATGACGCCGGCAAGGTTCTGATCCGCCCAATTGGGCGATCTGATCTCTATCTGTCTCAGGGCCTCCATCGCCAGGACAGAGCCCATGGAATGCGCCACCAGAATGATCCGCCGCGCCCCGGATTTTTTCAGGTGACGCAACAGCTGCTCCAGCCCATCGCGGGCAAACATTATGCTATCACCGTCATAGGCATAGCCCAGGGGGCTGCCCAGGCTGGGCCAGGAATATACCACCGTTGCGCCCGGCGTGTTCAGATCATGGGTCAGCTGGGCCGCGCGAAAAGCAGTCTCGGCCTGGGTGCTGTTATAGCCATGCACAAAGACAATCACGTCCCGGCTGTCGGGAGGAGACTGACGAAGCACAGCGTTCAGGCGGCGGTCAAAATCAGCAGGTTCTTGAAACTGGTGACGCGCGGCCAGGGTGAATTCGGTTGCAGGGTCAGGGTCCGCATAGCCAAACTCCAGCTTTCCCAGCGTGTGATTTGGCGGAATAGATATTGTCAGCTCTAGCAGGCTGTTGTCCTCGCTGCGTTCCGGACCAAAAGATCCATCCGGCAGTTCAACCCGGTTTGTGGCGACAAATATGGTTTTTGGGGTACCAAGCTCCAATGCCTCGGGGGTGACCGGAGACAGGCTGCGATCCGTACAGCCAAGGGTCAGACACAGGCTGAAACCAGCAGCCAAACGGAGGAAAATCATAAATAACCTTTGGTGAAAACTGCCGGGTGATCTGGCCATAGACTAGCAAGCCTACAGCCAGATGAAAACAAGTCTCTGCTGGGAGCAATACCGGCGTTCCAGCCTGCTACAGCACGTAGCGGCTGAGGTCGCTTTTGCTGGCCAGTTCGCCCAGGTGTTTGCTGACAAAGCTGGCATTGACGATGATTTTTTCTCCGCCCTGGTCTGGGGCGTTGAAAGACAGATCCTCAAACACCCGTTCAATCACCGTGTAAAGGCGGCGCGCGCCGATGTTTTCAATAGAATGGTTCACCTCTGCTGCAATCTTGGCAAGCGCAGAAATGCCATCTTTGGTGAAGGTCACCTCAACATCTTCGGTTTTCATCAGGGCAGTATATTGCAGGGTGAGCGCATTGTCGGTTTCCGTCAGGATGCGGACAAAATCGGCCTCGCTCAGGCTGCGCAGATTGACCCGGATTGGCAGGCGCCCCTGCAGTTCAGGCAACAGATCAGAAGGCTTGGCGACGTGAAAGGCACCGGAGGCAATGAACAGAATGTGGTCTGTCTTGATTGGACCATGTTTGGTGCTGACAGTGGTGCCCTCGATCAGAGGCAGCAGATCCCGCTGCACGCCTTCTCGGCTGACATCGCCGCCGCGCGCATCTGAGCGGGCGCAGACCTTGTCGATTTCATCCAGAAAGACAATGCCGCTTTGCTCTACGGCTTCAATGGCGGCGCGGGTAACGACCTCATCATCCAGCAATTTGTCGGCCTCGTCGCCAATCAGCACCTCATAGCTTTCGGCAACGGTCATCTTTTTGCGCACCGTGCGCCCGCCCATTGCCTTGCCCAGCAGATCGCCGATGTTGAGCATCCCCATACTACCGCCGCCAGGCTGGCCGGGGACCTCAAACATATTGCCCATCGGGTTGGAGCTATCAGCAACATCCAATTCGATCAGCGCATCGTCAAGTTGCCCTGCTCTGAGTTTCTTGCGGAATACGTCACGGGTGATTTCGCGGGCATCTTCACCGGCCAGGGCGCTGATGACCCGCTCTTCGGCGGCCTTCTGGGCCTTGGCAGTGACGTCTTCGCGCATGAAGGCGCGGGTCTGAACGATGGCGCTGTCCACCAGATCGCGGATGATCTGCTCCACGTCGCGGCCGACATAGCCAACCTCGGTGAACTTGGTTGCCTCTACTTTGATGAAGGGCGCCCGGGCCAGTTTTGCCAGCCGGCGCGAGATTTCCGTTTTACCAACGCCGGTGGGCCCGATCATCAGGATGTTCTTGGGGTATACCTCGTCGCGCAGATCGTCCGACAATTGCTTGCGGCGCCAGCGGTTGCGCATGGCCACGGCCACGGCGCGTTTGGCGTCGTTCTGGCCGATGATATAGCGGTCCAGTTCAGAAACGATTTCGCGGGGGGTCAGGTCTGTCATGGGATGTCTCGTTTCAGTGAGAGGGAGGCAGGCGGTGCAGCGGCAACACAGCGGCCAAAGGAGCGAGCAAGGCAGCCCGGATCCGGGCCCAGAAGGCGCCAAGGATCACCAGGAAGAAGCCAAGCAAAAGGACGGTCATGGCAGCGCCTTCGCCGTCAAAAACGGTGCCGGCCAGGGTCACGCTGTAGCCGATCGCTGCAATCAGGAAGGACCGGCGGTCAATTACAATGGCGACCAGGGCAAAGCCCAGGAGCACCGCAACAAGTATCAGCTGGGCGCTGGGGGTGCCGCTTTCCAGCAGGCTCAGCGCGATGGTATTGACCAGGGCGGGGGCGGCAACAACATGCAGCCAGAACCCCTGTGCCGCGCGGCGGGTGACGCGATGCGGATCGCTGAGATCAAACAGCATCGCCACCGCAAAGACGACAATCCCAACGGCAAGGGTCACCCAGGCGAAGGGACCAGAGGCGGAAAACAGGAAAAAGTCGCTAATCCCATCCGGGCGACCAGCTTGTTCTGCAGCCACCATCAGGGTCAGCGCAAAGACGCCAAGCGCAATCAGCGCCATGGCAAAGGGCACACGAAACCGAAGCCAGAACAGCGCCACCGCAGCGGTGGTCAGCGCCATCGGCAGCGGCAGACTGGAGAGATCGTTCTGCGCCACCATGAAGGGTTCCGAAAACAAGGCGGTAATACCGGTCCCGGCATTTGCAGCCCATAACAAAGACAGGGCAATGGCCGGGGCGATCATGCGGCGGCGGCGGATAAAATACTCGGCAAAGATCCACAGCACGACCGCACCCAGCGCCGCAGAGGAGATGGTCTTTTCGACATATCCGCCAAGGCCGCCAGCGATAAAGGCAGCGGTGACAGCTGCCCAGCCCGAGGCCAGAATGAGCATCCCAATGACGATGAAAATCTCGTTGAACCCTTTGAACAGCTCAAAGGGCTCATCACCCGGTGCCAGATCCTCGCGCGCACCACGCCGACTATGAGACATCGCCAACAATGAGGCAGCCTGGGCCTCGCTGATCAGGCCAGAGCCAACGGCAGCGCGAATATCATTCTGGTCGATCTGGCTCACATCAACTCTCCGAGGTGGGTTTGTCTGTGCCAGTCTCGGCAGCGATGCTTTCGACGGTCAGTCGCCCATTTGTATAGACGCAGATATCAGCGGCAATCGCCATGGCGTCGCGGGCAATGGCTTCGGCGCTGCGGTCACTGTCCATCATACCACGGGCGGCGGCGAGGGCAAAATTCCCGCCCGAGCCAATGGCGGCCACGTTATTCTCTGGCTCCAGCACATCCCCTGCCCCGGTGATCACCAAAAGCTCGGTCCCGTCGGTGACGATCAGCATGGCTTCGAGTTTTTGCAGATATTTATCGGTGCGCCAGTCCTTGGCCAATTCAACACTGGCCCGGGCCAGCTGACCCGGCGAGGCTTCCAGCTTGGCCTCCAGCCGTTCCAGCAGGGTAAAGGCATCTGCGGTGGATCCGGCAAAACCGGCGACCACGTCAAACCCTCCTGGGGACAGGCGACGCACCTTGCGGGCGGTGCCCTTGATCACGGTCTGCCCCAGCGAGACCTGCCCATCGCCGGCAACGACCACTTCACCACCCTTTTTGACACCAATAATGGTGGTTCCGTGCCAGCCGGGGAATTGATCATCTGCCATTTATGCCTCCAGTTTTGTTGCCTTCTATATGGATCCATCTCCGATCCTGTACAAGTCTCGGTCGGGCGGCCTGTTTCTGCGGCCGACAGCCTTTTAGCCCCGGGTCCCTGACGGGTGCGTTAACAAAGTGCTTACTTGCTATGCGCGGCACGCAAATCGGGGCTGTTTAATGGGCAATTGTAGGACTCAGCAAGCTCTCCTACATGAGGCTTACAAACAGACAACGTGAATACACACGAACTTAAAGGACTAGTGCAATGACGACCGCAAACCTCCATGCGCCGCTGGGCGCAGTCTCCGTTCTTCGTTTGGTAGACGGAATCATGAATTTCAAAACCAACCTGGTTGAATGGAATGAATCCCGCCAGACCCGCAAGGCGCTGTCTCAGCTCTCTGCGACACAGTTGGAAGACATCGGTATGACCCGCGCGGATATCGACAAACTGTAAGACCCAAAGACCGGGTGCAGAAGCACCAGAGACGATGAGCCGCTCCAGTTTGGGGCGGCTTTGTCTTTTTCAGGAGCTGAGCTTGTAGGCGGCAGACTGATCCGGCAACCAGGCCTCAATAGCGGCAGTGGCCACTACATGCAGACCATCGGACTCGGGGTCAGCAACATTCAATCCCCCTTTGACAGCCCGCACGGTGGCCCGCCCGCGTGGCAGATCCTGTGCCACAAGATCACAATCCACCTGCGCCGGCTCCTGCACCGCTATGGTGACTTCAACCCGCATCTCGCCATGATCAATGCCCAGCTTGGAAAACAGGGTGATCGAGGAATGATGCAAGGCATCCTGCACCGCACGGCGCGCCGCCTTGGTGTAGTCCTGACCATATAGATCGTTGCCAGTGCCCATTTCCAGAATGATGCGTTTCTCGCTCATGACGCCTCCTCCATATCGAACGAGACAATCACCGCAGCATTGGCAATGATCGTGACACCCTCCCCCTGAGGTTTTGCCACGTCCAATCCGCCCTTTGTCACCGTAATACTGGGCTGGCCATAGGGAAAAATTGCTTTCAAGGCCTCGACATCCACCAGTTCCGGCTTTGCCAGGCCAATTTCTGCATCAATGATCATGGCCTCTTTTGGGAAATCAAACAGCTCTGCAATGCTCACCGAATTATGCCAAAGCGCATCCTTGATCGCACGCTTTGCCGCCTCGGTGTAATCCTGTCGTCTGAGCGAGCTGCCCATGCCGAATTCCACCAATACCCGTGTTTTTCCCATGCCTGTCTCCCGGTCTCTTTTGCCTGTCACTCTCCGCAGCCCAGCTCAAAAGAAAACCCCATATCTTCATTTGGCCAAAAATATCCCGGGGGAGTCGCCCGTGGCGACGGGGGCAGCGCCCCCTGCTTGGCTAAGGTGCTCCGCGATCCGGTCAGATCAGCTAGGCACCAGCCTGCATCATGTCGCGGATTTTTACGGCCTTCTCAAAATGGTCCAACTGATGGTCCCGGATCCACCAGGTTGCCACCTGCATCAACAGCTCCGGATCATCGTTGCGGTTCTTGAAAAAGGCATAAAACGACAGGCCTACGCCCTCCCCTTTCTTGGCGATCTTCTCGCTGCAGGTTGTAATGGCCTTTTGGCGAAACTCTGGGGTCATAAAACCGTCCTTGAAATGAAAAAGACGCCCCCACCCGGGAACGCCTTTAAAAAATGCAGTGATCGTCGGATCAGATGGACTCGTTGATCCAGCTCTGCAGCGCGGCCTTAGGGGCGGCGCCGGCGCGGTTAGACACAACCTGGCCGTCCTTGAAGATGAACAACGCCGGAATGCCGCGTACGCCCATGGCTGCAGCAGAATTCGGGTTGCTGTCGACATCAACTTTGACAACTTTCAGCTTGTCGCCATATTCGGCCGCCAGCTCTTCCAGAGCGGGACCGATCTGTTTGCAGGGACCGCACCATTCGGCCCAGAAATCCACCACAACGGGGACTGCGGAATTCTTGACTTCGGCGTCAAATGTTTCGTCGGTGACGGCTACGGTGGACATGGGAATGTCTCCTGAGATCTATGGCAACTGGAGTTGGAACCTAGGTAGAGCTTAACAGATCGTCAAGGTTCCAACACCTCCTTGAGCGCATCTGTCACAAGATCGTGCGGCAGGCTCATCAGACTGGCGTTACGGGTCCACAAAAGCGCGGTCTCAATCTGGCGGTCCGGGTAGATCTGCGCCAGCGCATGACCATAGGCCGCCATCTGCCGCAGCAGGCCCTTGGGGCAGTGCCGGGCACTTTTGGGAACCTGCGCATTGGATTTGAAATCCACCGCCAGCACCCTGTCCGCCGTCACGATGAGCCGGTCAATAATACCATACAGTCGCTGCTTTCCCAGCTGGGCGGTGATCGGCACCTCTGCCAGGGCCTCGGGGGCAAAGATATGGGACAGTTCAGGGTTTTCCAGAACAGCGCGGGCCTCGGCCAACAGATCGGCGCCATCCGGGGCCTCAGGCAACAACAGATCCGTCAGTTTGGCCCACTCAGCGTCTGGCTGGGCAGGCAGATGTTCCAGCAACAGGTGCAACCGGCTGCCGCGCGCCTTTGCGACCTCCTCGTCCAGTCCCTGCTCACCGGGCAGCGCCTTGGCGCCGCCCAGATCCGAAGGCGTCAATGCCGGTTCAGGTGCGACATAGGCCGGCGCTGGCAGGGTAAAGAGCTCGGGCAAAATGGGGCGGGACTTTTCCTGAACCTCGCGCGCAACCAGCTCCAGCCCGTCCCAATCGCCATGGGCCATCCGCAGACCTTCGCCGCCGGGCAGATCACAGGCGGTGGCGCCGCCTTCGCGCAGGGCGGCCTCAACCCGCTGATACCAGCTGTCACCGTCTTTTGACAGCGTGCCCGCCGTGGCCACAATCAGCCATTTTTCGGCCCGGGTCAGCGCCACATAGAGCAGCCTGAGCCGTTCGTTCTGCTGTTTTTCCTGCGCCGCCTCGCGGGCAGAAAACAACAGTTCTGGCATCTGATCCTTGGGCAATTTCCACACAGGGGTGCCATTCGCCACCATGATTTCCGCATCACTGGGGGCGTTGCGTTTGGCGGTATCGGGCAGGATCACAATTGGCGCTTCCAATCCTTTGGAGCCATGTACCGACATCACCCGGATCATATCACCCGAGGCCCCCATCTGGCGTTTGATCTCCAGATCATCGGTCTGCATCCAGACCAGAAACCCGGTGAGGCTGGGAATATCAGAGCGTTCATAGGCCAGCGCCTGAGACAGCAGCGCATTGATGCCATCCTCGGCCTCAGGTCCCAATCGGCCCAGCAATTTCTGCCGCCCCTGGTGGCGGGTCAGGATGCGCTCGATCAGATCAAAGGGCCGCAGGAAGTCGGTTTGATCACGCAGGTCATCCAGCACCGCCAGGGTGTCGGGAAACTCCTGGCGCCGGTCCCGCAGCGCCGGCCACAGATGTTTGCCGCTGCGACGATGGGCCAGATCAAACAGTATCTGTTCGGACCAGCCAAAGAGCGGTGATTTCAGCACCTCGGCCAGGGCCAGCGAATCCTCCGGTGTGGCCAGGAAGGACAGGAGCGCGGCGATGTCCTTGACCGCCAGTTCCGCCCCCACCTTGAGCCGATCCGCGCCGGCAATGGGCAGCTCGGCGTTTTTGCAGGCGCGGATAATTTCGGAAAACAGCTCGGATCGGCGCTGCACCAGAATAAGGAAATCACCCGCATGTACCGGACGGCGCTGAAAGGTTCCGCGTGTGGGGCCATCTTCGGGGATGGTCACCCCGCTGTCGATCATCTCCTTGATCTGGCGGGCAATGCGTTCAGCCAGAATAACCGTGTGATGACGGCTGCCGGGGCGATCCACCGGATCGGTCCAGTCGCTGTCATCGTCGTCGTCGGTTTTATCCACGGCGGGCCACAGATCCACCCGGCCGGGCAGGTCAGATTTAAAGGCCCGGTGCAGGGCGTCGCTGTGAAACCCCGCGCGGGGGCTGTCCTTGAACACCAGATCCACCAACCGCAGGATTGCGGCAGAGGAGCGGAAGGAAAACTCCAAAGCGGCGTTTTGCAGGTTTGAGCCGGATTCGGACAGACGGTCAGCAAATTCCACCTGCATCCGGTCAAAGGCATCCGGGTCAGCGCCCTGAAAGGAATAGATCGACTGTTTCTTGTCGCCGACCACAAAGATAGTGCGCTCCACATCTGAGCGCGCGCCTTCCCCGGCGGTGAATTCCTGCGTCAGTTTTTCGATGACATCCCATTGAACCGGGCTGGTGTCCTGGGCCTCGTCCACCAGAATATGGTCGATCCCCCCGTCCAGGCGGTACAGTACCCAGGCGGCCACTGCGGGGTCGTTCAACAACTGACGGGCGTTGAGGATCAGATCGTCAAAGTCGAGCCAGCCGCGCTGCTGTTTGCGCGCCTCATATTCCGGCAGGAAGGCCTGGGCAAACTGATGCAGGTCGTGGGATTTTCGGGCCGCCACCAGGGCCAGCCGCTTGGCGCGGGCGTCCTCTACCCGCAGCATCAAAGGCTCTAGCTGGTCCATCAGGCTGACATTTGCTTCGCGCAGTTTCTTGGTGGGGAACTTGCCGATCTTGGCTGAAAACGGCTCAGCGGCGCTGGCCCCGGTCAGAAAGATGTCTTCCAATATGGCCAGGTCGCCCAGTGTCGGCGTGGTAATCCCCGCCAGCTTGGCAGCGGCGCGTTGATCGGTGGTGCCGCCAGTTTTCAGCATAGTGCGGGTGCGCGACAGCAGCTCTGCCTCGCCACCCAAAAAGACCAGCGCCTCAAGCGCGGCCTGGTCAAACCCGTCGGCCAGATCAAACCGGGCCAGCAATGCGGGCCAATCCAGCTCTGTTTCAAATTCGGCCCGGCGCTGACACAGGGCTGCGGTGAGATCTTCAAAATCGCTGCCGCCAACATGGCGCGCCAGCGGTTCTATCAGATGTGCCAGACCGCCCTTGGCCATGTCCTCGACAATCTCGGCCCGCAGCAGGGATGCGGCGCGGTCTTCCATTTCGGAAAACTGCGGGCTGACGCCGGCCTCCAGCGGGAAACGGCGCAGCAGCGAGGAACAGAACGAATGGATGGTCTGAATTTTCAACCCGCCGGGAGTTTCAATCGCGCGGGCAAACAGGGTGCGCGCCTGGGCCAGATCCTCAGAGTTGGTATTGGTCTCCCCCAATTCGCTGAGCGCGGCGATAAGCTGGTCATCGCGCAGCATCGCCCATTCCCCCAGCCGCTGAAACAGGCGGTTCTGCATCTCGCTGGCGGCGGCCTTGGTATAGGTGAGGCAGAGGATATGCTGGGGCTGCACACCTTTGAGCAGCAGTCGCGCCACCCTGTCGGTCAGCACCTTGGTCTTGCCCGAACCGGCATTGGCCGCCAGCCAGGTCGAGGCATCGGGTCGGGCGGCGCGAAACTGGGCTTCGGATGCGGCATCGCGGTGTTTTGGGGCACTGCTGCTCATGTCAGATCCTCGGGTTCGGGCGTGGCGCTGCGGTCCCATTCGCCAAACCGGGCAAGATGGTCATAGTCGCCGGCGATGTCATCCCGGTGCACCATGCGGCGGCTGGAATAGCCCTGGTCCTGTTCAAAATAGGCGCCGATCAACTGTTTTAACTCTTCCCAGATCTTGGTGGGGGGCTGATCCTGTAGCGGCGCGGGGACTTCTTTCAGGGTGCTGCCCAGCCCGATAAAGGCGGCGCGGGCGACCTCGGCGGGGCCGATCTCCTTAAAGGCGCCTTCTTCGGCCATGGCGGCTTCGATCAGCAGCTGTTTTTCAAACTTCTTTTGCTGCGCTTCCGAGGGCGGCGCGCCGGTTTTGTAGTCGTAAAGGTGCAAAAAGCCGCGATCGTCTTGGTCTATGCGGTCAGCGCGACAGGCGATGGTGAAATCCAAAGGCTCCAGCCGGGCCTCGCCCATGGCTTCCAGTTTCAGGGGCTTGGCGCGGGTCTGACGGGACTGCTCTGCAAGGATGAACTCCGCTGCAAGCCGTTGGATCCGGCTGAGCCAGAGCATCCGCGCCACCGGCCAGGGCACATCGCGGTCCAGCAGGCTGCGGGCGGTTTTGATCAGATATTCGGGCGTCAGGCGGCTGGGATCCTCCAGGCTGTCGCGGATGAACACCTCAAAGATCTCATGCACCACGGTGCCGCGCAGCAGCGCATCAGGCTCTTGCACCAGCGGGTTCAAAGGCCTGAGGCGCAGCACGTGTTTGGCGTAAATCGCATAGGGATCGCGGATCAGGCGTGGGATTTCGGTGATGGTCAGCCGACGTGGCCGACTGGCGACAGGTGGCCGTGGAGAAGGGCGCAGCGCGGCGGGGATTTCACTGGGGCGTTCCAGCGCCTCTGCCCAGCCCAGCCATTTCTGGCCACGCGCCGTCATCGCGTCCAGTGCATCCTTGCCCCCCTGATCCGGCAGACCGGAGAGCAGATTGGTCAGCCGGTTGAGCCAGCGCGAGGCAACGGTATCGGCCTCATCCGAGCGGGCCGCACGGGTCAACCAGACCTCGGGCGCAGCAATGGCCTGCTGGAAATCATGCGCCGACAGGCCAATGCGGCGTTCGGGCAGCAGCAGCCCCGCCTGATGGCGCAGCTGTCGGTTAAGCCAGGGATCGGGCTTGGCCGCTTCGGGCCAGCTGCCCTCGTTCAGACCGCCCAGAATTACAAGATCGGCGCCCTGCACACGGGCCTCTAGCGTGCCCCAGATCATGATGGAGCCATAGGGCGCGTCGCGATCCCGCACCTCTCCCTGAGACAGGATGGCGGACAAAAGATCGGCAAAATCACGCGCCGACATCTCGCCGCCATAGGCCGCCTCAGCCTCCAGGTTGGTAAAGACTGTGCGCGCTTCTTGTCCGGCTTTCTTATCCCACAGGGTGCCGCTTTGACCCTCTGCCAGCACCTGACTGCCGGCGGCAATCGCTTCGGCGCGGGTGCGCAGCAGCGCCACCCAATTGGTCAGATGCAGCGTTTTGGTGACCTGCTGGTCGGCAAAGTTTTGCGACAGCCAATCTGTCCAGCCAGGCATCAGGGCGCGGTCCGTAGCAAAGGCTTCAAAGCTTGCCGTATCGGGAAAGGGCGGCCCATTGCGGCGCAGGTTCAGCTCAAAATCACGGGTATGGCGCAGATGTTCGCCGCGCGCCGCCTCGGCGCTGTCGCCATCATGGGTGAGCGGATGTTTCAACAGGGTGAGCAGCGCATCCGCCGTAAGTGGCCGGCAGAACAGCTCTGCCACATGCCGCAGGAAACGCCCCGGAGGCGTCAGTTGCAGCGGCAGGCCGGCGGAATCATCGGGCAAGATACCCCAGCGATCCAATGCGGCTGACACCAGTCGGGTGAGCATCCGATCCGGCGAGATCAGCGCGGCGGTTTTGCCATCCTCGGCCGCCTGCCGCAGGCGCAGGGCAATTGCCAGGGCCTCGGCACGTGGGTTTGGAGCCTCCACCAGGGTGACATCGGCGCAGGCCTTGTCCAATTCGGTGAGCTCTGGGCCTTCGCTCATCCAGGCGTGGGTGACGGGGGCCGGGCGCAGGGCCAGCGAGACCAGACGGTTGCGCGCCGCAGAGGCCGGCTGATCCGGGCTCCAGCGCTGTACATCGCTGGGCTCCATGTCGAGATCCGACACCAGTTTGGCAAAGCGGTATTGCGGGTGGTCTTCGGAGGTGAGTGCATCGCGCAGGTGGTGCCAGACCTCGACGGGTTGATCAAAATCATAGCCGGGCAGAACCACCGCGCCCTGGGGCAGGCGGGCAATGGCTTCCATCAAAAGATGCGTGGTCCCGCGTGAGCCCGTGGAGCCGGCCAGAATCACCGGATGCTGCGGCGGATCCACCTCCCATTTGGCGATCAGGTTTTCGACCATCTGGCGTTGCCGGGCCTGGGTGTCGACGGTGTCGCTATGCAGATCGACAAATTGGTCCACGATGCCGATGAACTGCTGTGCCCGCGCCCAATGCCCTGACATATCGGATATATCCAGGTTGCGGATGACTTCGGTGCTGACACCCTCGCTTTGCATTTCGTCAACCAGATTGGCCAGACTGTCCGAGAGATCATAAAGCGAGGACCGCGCCGCTAGGTCGGGCTGGGCCTCCAGCAGCTTGGCGATCAGCTGCGACAGCTCCAACCGGCGCCGCAGCGGTGGCAGGGCCGGGGGCAGCCCCTGCAGGCTGGCCTCGCGTGCCAGATCGGTGAGCAGACGCATGCGCGGCAATAACAGGGCCGGTCCCTTCTCAAACAGCGCGCGGCAGCGGCGCATCATCCGGGAGGTGTTGAGGATCACCTCAACGCGGGCAAAAGCTTCGGGTGGCAGCGATCTGCTGCGACTGATCAGCCCCTGGGCCAGGGCGCGGGGGAAATCAACTCCGTTGGGAACGGCAAAGACGCGTGGGCTGTCCTGAGGGTCAAACAATATCATCGGCAATCAGATCCTCGGCAATGGCGATCCCTTCGGGATGGCCCACATCGCACCAGTGGCCCGGATATTCTACCGCAAACAGCCGGTCCTGGCTGGCCATATCGTTCCACAAAAGGTTGAGAGAGAATATATTCTCTTCAATCCCGTGCAGCCCTTCGGTTTTGAGGATCTGCACGCCGCCATAGACCAGATCACCACCCCGGCTGATGTGGCCTTGGCTGTCGCAGGTGAAATCTCCACCGCCTTTGCGGCCGCGGCAGCGGCTGGTCGGGATACAGACCAATAGCGCATCCATCCGCGCCGGATCCCAGGCGTTGAGCGCCACCTGAAACGGGTTTTCCCCTTTCCAGATCACATCGGTATTGGCGGTAAAGACGGGGTCGGCCCCCAGCAGAGGCAGCGCCTGACGCAGCCCGCCGCCGGTATCGAGCACCTGTGGGCTTTCATGGCTCAGCAGCACCGCCTTGGGCGCAAGATGCGCCTCCAGTACCTGCGGCAGGTAATGCAGATTGGCGACAATCCGTTGTGGCTGGATTGCCTGGGCCAGCTGTAGCGTATGGTCGATCAACGGCTGGCCGCCGACCGGGATCATCGGTTTGGGACAGGTCTGGGTCAGCGCCTTCATGCGGGTGCCAAAACCGGCGGCAAAGAGCATCACATTGGGACAGCTGCGGGGAGGAATGGTGAGGCTCATCAGCGCAGCTTTGCCAGGTTTTCAGGGGTGGGAGCAGGCAGTTCTGGCAACAAGAATTCCGCCAAAGGAGCAAGGGCCGGATGCTCCAACCCGTTGATAACATGGGTCCAGACGCGTGGTATCAACTCCAGATATTGGGGTTTGCCAAAGTCCTGCGACAGCCGGGCGAAAATGCCCAGAATACGCAGGTTGCGCTGGACGCCGATCACAGAATAGGCACCGCGAAACCCGGATTCATCCAGTCCAGAGGCATCCAGGTATCGGTTGATCATGCGGGACTCGATGGCGGCAGGCACATCCCGGCGGGCGTCTTGCAGAAGGGACACAAGATCATAGGCGGGATGGCCTATGCGGGCGTCTTGAAAATCAATCACGCCGACCTGTGCCAGACCCTCGCGATCAGGAAGGTACATCAGGTTTTGCACGTGAAAATCCCGATGCACAAAAACCATGTCCTCTTTCACGGTCTGGCGCAGGATATCCTCAAACTGGTTTTCAAACCGGGTTTTCAGATCCGAATCGCCCCTGCCGTTGATGGCGTCGCAATAGCGCTCGATCACCAGGCCGGACATTTCAGCCATGACGCGGGGGCCCAGATGATCCAGGCCGGGCAGTGCCTTTGATCCTGAGACTTTGTGCAGCTGGACCAAAAAATCGGTGGCCAGTGAATAGAGCGCTTTCTCCTGACGGGGATCCTGTTCGAGCACCTCGTAGAACCGCTGATCGCCAAAATCTTCGGTCAGCAAAAAGCCGTTATCTGCATCCTCGCCGAGGATGGCAGGGGCGCTGAAGTCAAGGGATCGCAGGTAGTTGGCGATACGGACAAAGGGGAGAATGGTCTCGCCGCTGCCAAGAGGGGCATCCATCAGGATCAAGGTGCGGCCATCCGGGCTCGTCAGTCGCTCATACCGGCGCGCCGAGGCATCGCCGGCCAGTGGCTCACGGCTCCAGTCGCCGCGTCCGGTGCGGTGCAAAAATGCCGAAATCTGGCTGTCACGGTCTGTCATGTGCTATCTCATCCATACGGCTTTGCCATTTGGCATCGCTCCAGGTCAGGGTCAGGTGACGGCAATCTTCCTCTGCGGGATCCAGCGTGAGCTTGAGATGCAGGGCATGTGCCGGTGTCAGCTCGGCCAGGCGATCGGGCCATTCAATCAGGCAGATGGCGTCGTCAAAGGCCTCAAACAGGCCAAGTTCTTCAATCTCTTCAAGGGCAGAAAGACGGTAGAGATCCGCATGCCACAGCTCACCCGATGGAACCTCGTAGGTTTGCACCAAAGTGAATGTGGGGGAGGGGACATCTTCGGGATGAGACATCAGCGATTGGATCAGGCTCCGGGCAAAATGAGTTTTACCTGCCCCAATCGGCCCCTCCAGCAAGAGACAGTCGCCGGGCTGCAGCTGTGCGGCAAGCTGCTGCGCCAGATCTGCCGTCGCCTCGGGCGAGGTCAGCTGACAGGAAATCGGGCTGTGTGCCGCTGTTGAAGAGCGCGGGTCAGAACGGGCGGGATCACTGGGTTTGGTCATGGCTGCACAATGCATCTGGGTTGCACGGGCTGCAAGCGCCAAGGGCGCAATCACCTGGCTGATGATCGCGCCCCTTCTGGGTTTGGGGTTTTAAAAATTTGCCTTGGGTTTCAGGCAGAGCTGCTTTGATCCGTGATGGCGAACTTTTGCTGTTCCATCGGTGGAAGGCCTGGCTCTGGGGTCCGAAAGCTAACCATGGTTGCGCCATTCTGGATTGCAGTCACCTTGCACAGCAGCGGTGTGCCGTCTCGCAGTTGCACCCGCGCCCACCAGGGGGTGCGGCCATCGCTGCCGGCAACAAAGTCGCGGATTTCTCCCCAGGCCGGCGTGGCGCTGCAGGTATCCTGCCAAACGCGGGCCGCATCCATGATGGAGACCTTGGCAAAACTGGCGTCAGGATCCATTTTCCACAGCGAATGATAGGTCTCGTTCGAGAAGGTCATGGTGCCGTCATTGGCAAAAACTGCAATCGCTTCGCCCATTTGGTCCATGATCGACTGACCCATTTCCAGCTCAGACCGGAACTGACGGGTTAGCGTAACCTCGGCGGTGATGTCTTCAAACAGAAAGGCAATGGCGCCATCGGGGTGGGGACGTCCCGACACCGAATAGACAGAGCCCGAGGGCAGGGACCATGTTTCCTGATAGCGACCTTCGGCGGCGGCCTCCAACAGATCTTCGATCTGGTGGCGCCAGCTGGAATAGTTCTTTGGCTCGGGCATCAAGCGCTGGTCGCGCAGCCGGTCAAAGAAGGTCATCAGTGTGGGTCGCGAGCTGAGAAAGCCGGCAGGCAGGGCGGTAAGATCAATCAAAACCGGGTTGAACAGCACCAGCTGACGGTTGCGGTCAAAGATCGCCAGACCGATGGAGAGCTGGGCAAAGGTTTTTGCCAGTGTCTGCACAAAGTTGCGCTGGGCCACCTCGGCATCGACCACGGCGTTTACATCCACCGCATGGCACAGCCAGCCGGCCTCTGTTTCGGTGGTCGAGATATTGTACCACAGGCGTTTGCTGCTCTCTGGCATCGGGATTGAGATCCGCTCAGCCCTGCCGCTTTTTTTAGGCTCATCCAGATTGTCGAACAGGGGTTCAGAGAATTCGGCATCGCGCCCGCGGAGCTTATGGCTGAGATCATCATAGGCGAGGTTCGACCAGGTCACGGCACCCTCTTCGGATTGCAGCCAGACCGGATAGGGGGCCTGATGCACCGCAGCGCGCAGGGTGGTGAGCTCTTGATCCAGGCTCTTGTTTTGTTCTTCCAGAGTACTGCGGCGCAGCTGGACACGGGTGATACCGTCAATCCATTCGCAATGCGCTTCGCGGCTTTCGGCAGAGGCCGTGCCGGACAGAACCAGCGGGCCAACATCCTTGAGAAAGCCGGGGCTTTGCGGCAGGCCGGGGTAATTGCGGGCCAATTGATCTCGCAGCATGTTCCAGCTGAAATGCTCGGCGTGTTCACCGATGAATTTGCGCGCACCAGAGGACCAGCCGATCAGGTTGGTATCATCAAAAAGAAATACAGCATCCGTGCGCCCGTCTCCGACCAACAGATCCTGCTCCATTCCTTTGGAGCGCTGCTCGGGCGATAGCCACCAGACGGCTACGGCTGCAGTGGCGCAACAAAGTGCGGCCAGCATCAACCACTCGATCGAGATGATGTTCTGCATATTGTTCTGCCTCTAGTCTTTACTCGTTTTCCCTATGATGGCGCGGAAATGGTTAACTGTAGTTTAATTAATTACCTAAAAATGAATAGTTAAACTTCTATCCATTTGTTTTCTCCCTTGGGTACGGCATTTTCCCCTACCAGCGCGTCAATTTTTTCTCTGGGCCAGGTCACTTCGACAATGGCCCCGCGCCGCTCCTGCGGATGTGGCAGTGGTTTGCTGGCGCCATTGGTAAAGGTCAGCTCGGCTCCGGTACGCTCTAACAAGGTTTTGGCGATGAACAATCCCAAACCCATGCCCTGATACTCGGGGCGCTGTTTTCGATCACTTTCGCTGCGTCGCCGTCGCATAAACGGGTCGCCAATGCGGCCAATAAGATGCGGAGGGAACCCGCGCCCGTCATCGTAGATATGCAGGCAGATCTGATCGTCGTTCCAGGCGGCATCAATCCACACCTTTGTGCGGGAGAAATCGACGGCGTTTTGCACCAGATTGCGCAGCCCGTGAATGATCTCGGGTTTGCGCAGAATAGTCGGGTGTTGGAAACTGCCATCCGCCAGCGGCCCTTCATCAAATATGATGTCCTTGCCCCGGTTAAGATGGGGTTCGGCGGCTTCGTGGATAACCGTCGACAACGGCGCCTGGCGCAGATGTAGATCGTCTTTGCCAGCCCGGCCCATGTCACGCAGAATATGGCGGCAGCGCTCTGCCTGTTCGCGAATAAGCTGGGCGTCTTCGCGCAGTTCGGGCTGGTCCTCCAATTCGTCAATCAGCTCTCCGCTGGCCAGCTTGATGGTGGCAAGCGGGGTTCCCAGCTCGTGCGCGGCGGCGGCGACAACACCCCCCAGATCGGTGAGCTTTTGTTCCCGCGACAGGGCCAGCTGGGTGGCGGCAACCGCATCAGACATGCGCCGCATTTCCGTACTGATGCGAAAGGAATTGGCGCCAATGAACAAAATGGCGATGACGATGGCGGTCCAATTGCCAAAGATGAAAACATCGGGGATACGCAGGATAAATCCCTGCGCCGTGTGCAGCGGCATGTGGAATTCGGCCATCAGCGTGACCAGAATGATCGCAGTGCCGCCAATGATCAGGGTTGACCGCAGGCCCATCATCGCAGCGGAAATGGTCACCGGGGCAAGCACCAGCAGGGCAAAGGGATTGTGAAGACCACCCGAGAGATAAAGAAGGAACCCAAGCTGAAGCAGGTCGAACAGCACCATCAGAAAGTTTTCAAACTCTGACAGGCGTTTGTTTTCCGGGAAGACAAAGATCGCCAGCAGATTGCTGATCACCGAGACGCCAATGGCCAATAGGCACAGGCCGAGCTCCAGTTGCAGATTATACAGCAGCTGCGCCACGGTGATCGCGATGAGCTGGCCCGCAATGGCAAACCAGCGCAACACAATCAGGGTCCGCAGGCGAATCCAGTGACTGCGGTCTTCACCCTGCATGAGGCCAAATTCTGTGTCGGGCATGCGAAAGCTCCTGGAGCTTGAGATATTTCACGGCGGCTCGCAGACCTGTGACCAACTCGCCCAGTTGCATTGCCTGAGTTTCTTGATAGGTCTGGCGGCGAAAACGATCAACTCTCCTCCTTTAACCAAAAGTGTGATCACATGGCCCGTCTTTATTCAATTCTCGCTGTCGCATTTGTCGCCGCTCTGGCTGGTGGCACCTGGTTTTTAACGCGTGGTGGTGAGGCGGATCAGTTCGCCCAGTGCCGTGGCAGCACGATTGCCAGCGGTGGCGACGCCATTGGCGGCCCGTTTGAACTGATCAACAGCAAGGGCGAGACGGTGACCGACACCAAGGTCTTTACCGAACCGTCGATCCTGTATTTTGGCTATACGTTCTGCCCGGATGTCTGCCCGCTGGATGTCTCGCGCAATGCCGAGGCCATTGATGTGCTGGCTGAACGCGGCATCAGCGCCACGCCGGTTTTTGTCTCCATCGACCCCGAGCGCGACACCCCCGAAGTGGTGGGCGATTTTGCCCATAACATGCATGAAAAGATGATCGGCCTGACTGGATCTTTGGAGCAGATCAAGGCAGCGAGCCGGGCCTACAAAACCTATTTCAAGCGCCAGCCCGGCGATGAAGACTATTATCTGGTGGATCACTCGACCTTTGCCTATCTGGTGCTTCCCGAGATTGGCTTTGTCGATTTCTTCCGCCGTGATGAAACCCCCGAACAGATTGCGGACAAGGTCAGCTGCTTTGTCGAAAACATGTAACAACGGACGAGCTGTTTGACCTTCCTGGCCGGGTCGCTAGTATCAAATTCAAGAATGTGCTTATAAATACGCGCAAAATTGGCGGAGAACCGGGCATGGCCGAGAATGCACTGCAGGACATTGGACCAGACAAGTCACTTTTGCTTGTCGATGATGACGAACCTTTTCTGCGGCGTTTGGCCAAGGCTATGGAAAAACGCGGGTTTGAAGTGGAAACCGCCGGTTCAGTCGCCGGCGGCCGCGCTATCGCCACCGCCCGCCCCCCGGCCTTTGCCGTGGTTGATCTGCGGCTGGAGGATGGCAATGGGCTGGATGTGGTCGAAGTGCTGCGTGAAAAACGCCCCGACAGCCGGGTTGTGGTCCTGACCGGATATGGCGCCATTGCCACCGCAGTTGCTGCTGTCAAAATTGGCGCGACGGACTATCTGTCCAAACCAGCGGATGCGGCGGATATCATGAATGCGCTGCTGAGCGGTGATGATGAGTTGCCGCCGCCGCCCGAAAACCCGATGAGCGCTGACCGGGTCAGGTGGGAACACATCCAACGTATTTATGAGCTGTGTGACCGCAATGTTTCCGAGACCGCGCGGCGGCTCAATATGCACCGCCGGACGCTGCAGCGCATTCTGGCAAAACGCAGCCCCCGGTAAGAATCAGCATGTCACAAAACGCAAGCGCACCGGAGATAGATCCGGATGGCCAGCCTCTGCCCACGGGGGGCTGGTCCGAAGAGATGCTGACCCTGGTGGATGCCTGCGTGGTGCCCCCCAAGATCAGCGCCCTGGTGCAGCCTGCGGGGGTTCTTTATGCGGATGGCAGCTATTGCCCAGAGGCGGCGCTTTGGCGCAAGTTTCGCCCCATTTCCATTGAACCGGAGCGGCCAGCAAGGGTCAGGGAGACCCTACAGGGTCGTTGGCTCTGGGGCGGGGTGCTTTGGGCACATTTTGGCCATTTCCTGGTGGAAAGCTCTTCGCGTCTGTGGGCTTTGCCCAGTGTCGAAGCGGATATCAAAGGGATCATATTTATCCCCAAACGCCCCAAAGTGGGGAAAGAGGTACGTGGCTACCACCGCGAATTTCTGTCGCTGTTTGGCTCTGATCTGCCAATACGGGTGGTCGACAGGCCAACCCGCGTCGAAGAGCTGGTGGTGCCGGGGCAGGGCTTTGGCCTGGGTAAGATCACCGTGGGGACGCGCAAGTTTCGCCGCACGGTGCATGACCGTTTTGCCAGCCATATAGAGGCCGAAGGCCCGGAAAAGATCTATATCTCTCGCTCTAAACTTGGCCTCGGCAAAGGCGGGCTTTTGGGCGAGGAACAGCTGGAAACCCTGTTAGAGGCCGAAGGCTATGAGGTTTTTCATCCCCAGGAACACAGTCTTACGGTTCAGGTGGCCCGCTACAAGGCCGCCAAAAAGGTGATTGCCGCCGATGGATCAGCCCTGCATCTTTTTGCCATGGTTGGTCGGCCAGATCAGCAGGTGGCGATGATCCTGCGGCGCAGCTCTGGCGCCAACAACCTGTTGGCAAAGCATGTTGAGAGTTTTTGCAAATGCAACCCAGTGGTGATTGGCGGGCTGCGCGCCGAATGGGTGCCTGAAAAAGGCGGAAAATCCAACCGGCTGAGCTTTGGTGAGTTGAATCACCAGATTATCGGCGAAACCCTGTCGCGCCTTGGTTTTATCGCAGAAACAGCCGAATGGCAGGCCTTGTCCGAGGCTGAGCGCAACCAAATTTTGGAAGAAAAAGGTCTCGGCGGGCAGAATGGCTTTGTCGAGGCCAAGCCAAAGAAGAAGCGTAACAAGGCCTCCTGATCCAGAGGTTTTTGCGCTGTCAAAGCCGCCTGACCGGAGCTTTGGCCGTCACAGACGGCTCAACAGATCCGCATGGCGGGCGACAAAGGCCTGACGGACCTGCAGGGGCGGGCGCAGATCAATGGCCAGCCCGGCGATCACTTCGCTTTTGGGCCGACCAAACAGCTTGTTGGCCTCGGTTTCGGAAAACCCGGCGATCTGCACCGCCTCCATCCAGGCGCTTACCTTATCCGCCCGTTTGATCTGCGCCTTGATGGTTTTGGGCAGTTGGGCAGGCAGGCCAAATTTGATGTGAATGGCTGAGGTCAGGCGCTGGTCAAGCTCGCTATAGCCCGGCCCCACGGCTGCTTTCACCGGAGAGATCATATCGCCGATGACATATTCAGGTGCATCATGCAGCAGGGCTGCCAGCTGCCATTTCACCGGAGCCTTGGGATACATGCGCGAAAACAGCACCTCTACCAGCAGCGAATGTTCTGCCACCGAATAGGCAAAATCACCGCGCGTCTGGCCGTTCCAGCGGGCCACAAAGGCCAACCCATGGGCGATATCGCTGATTTCGATATCCATCGGCGTTGGATCCAGCAGATCCAGACGACGACCAGAAAGCATACGTTGCCAGGCGCGGGCGGGTTTAGGGGGCATCGGGCGAAATTCCGGTGATCAACAGACCTTCTCTGCCTATCTGTTTGGTGGCCCGGAGGTAAACCGCGAAGCGCAGCAAAGCCGGATTTTTGCCGCTAATTGCCTGGGTGTTTGGCTGCCTGGCGCCAGGGGTTCCGACGCAAAGGTGATCCGCCGTGAGATTGAAAATCCCGACCAAAGTCCTAAGTTATATACCATGGCAGGGGTGTTATCCACCCGGAGTAAGCACCCCTAGAGCTGAGAGAAACCTCAACAAATAGGAGCTTATCATGTTTAAACGTCTCTTCTCATCCGCTTTGGTCTTTGGCATGGCTGCAATGGCACCGCCTGCCTTGGCCGTAACCTGTGCGCCGCGCGAAGGGTTGGTGCAACACTTGCAAACCGCCTTTTCCGAAAGCCTGTCATCGGCTGGCCTGCAGAACTCCCAGCCTGTTGATACGATGATCGAGATCTGGAGTTCCGCTGATAACGGGACCTTTACCGTGCTGGTGACCTATCCTTCGGGTATCAGTTGTATCGTCGCCGCCGGTCAGAATTATTTCAACGTGACAACGTCGGGGTCCCAGTCCGGATTGCCAAGCTGATGGCGGATGTTCCGTAACCGCTTCGTCATTTCATCACAGCTGCCATCTTCGTTGCTTCTAAACCTTTGCGGTGTTACTTGCTGCGCTCAAGCGAACTCGTAACCTGAATGGAGCGGACCATGGCCGAGGATTATATTGTAAAAGACATTGCGTTGGCTGAATTTGGCCGCAAAGAACTGGACATCGCGGAAACCGAAATGCCGGGCCTGATGTCGCTGCGTGCTGAATACGGTGAAGAAAAGCCGCTGAAAGGCGCGCGCATCGTCGGCTCGCTGCATATGACCATTCAGACAGCTGTTTTGATTGAAACTCTGGTGGCGCTGGGCGCCGATGTGCGCTGGGCCTCCTGCAACATCTTTTCGACCCAGGATCACGCGGCTGCGGCCATCGCAGCCGGTGGCACACCGGTTTTTGCCATCAAGGGCCAGAGCCTAGTTGAGCATTGGGACTACCTGGACAGATCCTTCATGTTCCCCGAAGGCGCCAACCTGATCCTCGACGATGGCGGCGATGCGACACTCTATGTGCTGCTGGGGGCCCGTGTTGAGGCCGGCGAAACCGATCTGATCGAAATGCCAACTTCGGAAGAAGAAGAAGCCATCTTTGCCCAGATCAAAAAGCGTATGGCGGCAAGCCCCGGCTGGTTCACCAAGACCCGCGAAGCCATCCTGGGTGTTTCCGAGGAAACCACCACCGGTGTGCACCGTCTTTATGAACTGCAGAAAAATGGCCAGCTGCCCTTCCCTGCGATCAACGTGAATGATTCGGTCACCAAGTCGAAGTTCGACAACAAATACGGCTGTAAGGAATCGCTGGTTGACGGTATCCGCCGCGCCACCGACACCATGATGGCCGGCAAGGTTGCCGTGGTCTGTGGCTATGGCGATGTTGGCAAAGGCTCTGCGGCCTCGCTGTCCGGCGTCGGCGCCCGCGTCAAAGTCACCGAAGTTGACCCGATCTGCGCCCTGCAGGCCGCCATGGACGGTTTTGAAGTTGTGCGCCTGGAAGATGTCGTTGCCAGCGCCGATATCTTTATCACCACCACCGGCAACAAGGATGTGATCCGCATCGAGCACATGCGCGAGATGAAGGACATGGCGATCGTTGGCAACATCGGCCACTTTGACAACGAAATTCAGGTCGCAAGCCTGAAGAACCACAAGTGGACCAACATCAAAGAACAGGTCGACATGATCGAGATGCCCTCGGGCAGCCGTCTGATCCTGCTTTCTGAGGGTCGTTTGCTGAACCTCGGCAATGCCACCGGTCATCCGTCCTTTGTGATGTCGGCCTCCTTCACCAACCAGGTTCTGGCTCAGATCGAGCTGTGGCTGCGCGGCGACGAGTACAAAAACGAGGTCTACATCCTGCCCAAGCATCTGGATGAAAAAGTTGCCCGCCTGCACCTGGAGCGTATTGGCGTGAAACTGTCGACATTGAGCCCAGAGCAGGCCGCCTACATTGGTGTGACCCCAGAAGGCCCCTTCAAGCCCGAGCATTACCGCTACTAAGATCTGATCCAGATCCGGGTAAAGGCGCCATCCAAGGGAAACCTTGGGTGGCGTTTTGCGTTACTCGGCACCCCCAAGTTTATCCCATGTTTATACTGTTCGCCCTCTATCTTCTGGATCGGCTGGACCTCTGAATCCAAATACCCGATTGCGATGCCTCTGTTGCTTGGCACCATGTTTGACCTCTACGCAGATCCTGCTCAGTATCGCAACGGGCGCTGGTCGCGGTCAGCGGGGAAAAGCCAGCGAATCTTTTCCTTTGTCTCTTGGGTTTCAGGCGTTAGGCTTTTGTTAAGCTGCTACTATTTTGCAACTTTGATCAACCTGACATGGAGCTGGAGACCTTTTATGGGCAAAAGAGATGACCTGATCGCACAATACGCTGATGATCTGAAAAACAAATGCGGTATGGAAGCCGATATGGACCTGTTGACCAAGGTCACCATTGGTTGTGGTCCTGCGATCTATAACGCGGATGCCTCCACCGTAGCTTCCAGCCAGGAGAGCGAGCTGGAAACTGTCAAAGACAACTTCCTGATCAAAAAACTGGGTCTGGCGGACGGGCCAGAGCTGATGGAAGCCATTGGCAAAGTCGTCGAGATCTATGGCAAGTCCGAGCGCAATAAATATCGCGCAGTCGTTTACTATATGCTTACCAAGCATTTTGGCAAAGAAGCCGTCTACGGCTGAGCCGAGTTCAAAAAACACGAAGGTCTAACTACCGGTTTTCATTTGGAAATATTAGGTTTTTTAGGCTTCAAACACTCGGCAAAATTGCCGGGTGTTTTGCATTTGAATGGTATTGTCCGCGCATAGGGTTTGCCAAAACAACCGTAAGCAGGCTATCAAAGATATACCAGCCAGGACGGCTAGGACGGAATTTTCATACGCGTGTGGTGGATTGTGGAGCACGCGGGGTGGAAGGGAAGATCCTACTGTTCAGTTGGATCTTCCCTTTTTTTATTTTGGACCTCCAGAGGCCGATCTTTGACAGCCAAGTCTAGGTTGCGGGTGCCGGGTATGATGGTCAGAACAGTGACAGCACCAGGCCAATCGCAGCGCAGGCCAGCGTGGCATAGCCACCATCAATCAGCGTCAGTTTGACCGGGCGGCCTGCGTATAGGTTGTTCAGCGCAATCCAGGGCGTGATGAAAAACAACCCCACGCCAAGACCAGCAACCAGACCTGATCCCGCGCTGCTAATCCCCGACAGGGCAAAGACATGGCGCATCATGCCGGCCACAATCAGCTGCAGACAAAAGCTGAGCGCAAATATCGCCGGGGTCTGGCTGCTTTCAGGTTTGCCATCGGTGCCACGCTTGATGCCGGCGGCGACCATCCAGGGCTCTGCCAGGATCCCGTAATAGACCGCGCCCAGGGCAAACCCCGCAAGCGTTGCAGCCAAAACATTGAGTATTTCCATTTCTTCCTCCCAGTCTTCTCACCGGTCTAGCTTTGGATCCTGTCTTTGGATCACAACCAGACTGGCAGATCAGTCCGGATCTGTCTGCCCCAATGCGCAGACCAGCTGCCATTCCTCGAGGCTGACAGGCTGCACCGACAAGCGGGAGCTCTTGACCAGACTCATCTCTGCCAGGCGAGGGTCGGCCTTGATCTGCTCCAATGTCACAGGCTGGGTAAAGCTGCGTATTGCCTTGATATCCACACAGTCCCAGCGGTCGTCATCGGTGCTGCTGTCGGGATGTGCCTGCGCACAGACCTCAACGATACCCACCACCGCTTTTTCCTTTTGCGAATGATAGAAAAAGCCCCGGTCGCCCAGGGCCATCTGGCGCATGAAGTTACGCGCCTGGTAATTGCGCACGCCGTCCCATTCTTCGCCTTGTTCGCCCTTGTCGATCTGGTCTTGCCAGCTCCAGGTCGAAGGTTCCGATTTGAACAGCCAATAGCGCATCAGCCGATGACTTTCTTCCAGGTGATCAGCTCGACCGACTCAAACAAGTTGGCCTTATTGTAGGGGTCACCTGCGGCCCAGGCCTCACCGGCAGCCATATCCTCAACCTCGAGGATAACCAGCGATCCAGCCATCTCGCCGTTTTGGTCCAGCAGCGGTCCTGCCTGCGCCACAACGCCGGTTTCTTCGATATAGGCAAGGTGTGCCGCGCGATTGTCGACACGGGTTTGCAGGTGACCGGGTTTGTCGCGGGCGATCAGGGCAATCAGCATTTTATTCCTCTTTCAAAGGGCGTGCCAGCAGTTGAGCGCTGGCAGTGGCAATCGTCAAGTCACCATTCAGTAATCCAACGACAGTCTCGGTCAGGGGCATATCCAGCCCCATGGTTTTTGCCTTGGCGGCGGTGGCGCGGGCGGTGGCGGCACCTTCGACGGTGATGTTTGGGTCAAACCCGTCGCCCCGGCCGATGGCCAGCCCCAATTGATAGTTGCGTGACAGGGTTGAACTGCAGGTCAGGGTGAGATCGCCAAAGCCTGAGAGCCCGGCCAGGGTTTCCGGTTTAGCCCCACAGGCCAGCGCCATGCGCTGCATTTCGGCATAGCCTCGCGTCATCAGGGCGGCGCGGGCGCTCTCGCCCAGCCCGGCGCCAATTACCGCGCCACAGGCAATGGCGATGATGTTCTTCAATGCGCCGCCCAGCTCGGCGCCGCTGGTGTCGGTGGTGCGGTAGAGCCGCAGATTGGCGGTGGTGAGCTGCTGTTGCAGCTGGCGGCCCAGCTCGGCATCAGCGCAGGCCAGGGTCAGGGCGGTTGGCAGGCCACGGGCGATATCGGCGGCAAAACTTGGGCCGGTCAGCAAGGCGGGTTTGGCGCTGGGCAGGACTTCGGTGATCACCGCAATGGGGCCAAGGCCGGTTTTCAGCTCAATCCCCTTGCAGCAGGCCACCAGCACCTTTCCCGCCAAATCGGCGCGATGGGTTTCCAGGGTCAGGCGCAGTTTCTGCATCGGAACCGCCAGCAGCAGCACCTCGGCCTGGGCGGCGGTGGCAAAGTCGCTGGTCAGTGCCAGATCCGCAGGCAGTGGGATGTCTGGCAGCCGGGTCGTGTTGCAACGCTGCCTTTGCATCTGCGCCACATGGGCGCTGTCGCGCGCCCATAGGGTGACCGGTGTTTCCTTGATCAGGGAAATGGCCAGAGCGGTGCCAAAGGCCCCGGCGCCAAGCACGGAAACACTCATGCCTTGGCTCCTTTGCGGCCGGATCCCAGCATGGCGGGGCTGGTTTGATCCAGTGGCCAGCGGGGGCGGGCGGTCAGATCCATGCCGTCACGCGCCCCGGCGCGGAACCGCTCGAGACCAGCATAGGCGATCATCGCGGCATTATCCGTGCACAGCGCTAGCGGAGGGGCGGTAAAACTGGTGTTCAGCTCGTCACAAACAGTCTCTAACGCGGCACGAATGGCAGTATTTGCCGCCACACCACCCGCCACGGCCAATGTTGGTGTGGCAGGATTTTCCGCCAGGTAAATGGCCAATGCCCGACGGGTTTTGGAGGCCAGGACATCGGCCACAGCAGCCTGAAACCCGGCGCAAAGATCGGCGCGATCCTGCCGCGTCAGGCCGGATTTTTCTTCGACAATCTGATCGCGCATCCGCATCAGCGCGGTTTTCAGCCCGGAAAAGGACAGGTTGCAATCCTGCCGTTGGATCAGCGGACGGGGAAAGCGAAAGCGTTTGGGATCGCCCATTTCGGCCTCTTTTTGCACCGCAGGACCACCGGGTTGCGGCAGGCCCAGCAGCCGCGCGGTTTTATCAAAGGCCTCGCCCGGGGCGTCATCAATGGTGCCGCCCAGACGGGTGAAATCCTCTGGGCCGCGGGCGATCAGATATTGGCAGTGACCGCCAGAGACCAGCAGCATCAGATAGGGATAGGCCACATCATCGGTCAGTCGCGGGGTCAGGGCATGACCGGCCAAATGGTTGACCCCAACCAGCGGCAGGCCCGTGGCCGCGGCGATGCCTTTGGCGCACATCACGCCAGACATCACCCCGCCAATCAGCCCCGGCCCGGCGGTGACGGCGATGGCATCAAGTTCCTGCAGGGTCACCCCGGCAGCCTCCAGCGCATCTATAACGCAGAGGTCCAGTTTTTCGGCATGGGCGCGGGCGGCAATCTCGGGGACAACGCCACCAAAGGCGCTGTGCAGTTCGGTCTGGCCAAAGACAATGGAAGAAAGCACCTGGGCGCGTTTACCCGGCTCTTGCCGCACCACGGCGGCGGCGGTATCGTCACAGCTGCTTTCCAGCCCCAAAAGTGTCAGGCTTTGTGTCATGGTCTACCCGTTGCATCAGATTGCTGGTGGAGCTAGCACCTATGGGTGCTGCAAACAATCCCAGGAGCCCAAAGCATGAGTGACGCCCCGGTCTTTAGCAGCCGCGCTGAACCGCCAAAGGTCGCCCTGTTGATGACGCGACCACAGGAGGGCTCTTTGCGGTTTGTGGCACAGCTGCCTGCAAAGATCCTGGCGCATCTAGAGGTGATTCATGCGCCGCTGATGCAGGTGACGCCGTTTGGTGCAGAGGTTGATCTCACGGGCTACCAGGGCGTAATTTTCACCTCTGCCAATGGGGTGTCTGCCGCCCGCAGCGCGCCCACCGTGCTGCCAGCCTTTTGTGTTGGGCAGCGCACGACCCAAGCGGCTGAACAGGCAGGGTGGAAGGCGCAGTATTGTGGCGCGTCCGCAGCAGAGCTGATCGCGCATCTTGCCAAGGTCAGACCCGCCACGCCCCTGTTGCACCTGCATGGGCGCCATACCCGTGGCGATATCGCCCAAACCCTGTCTGCGGCAGGTCTGCCCTGTGAGGGGCAGATGATCTACGATCAGCAACTCTTGTCGCCAAGTGATGAGGCAACGCAGCGCATATTGGCGCAAGATGCGGTGATTGCGCCGCTTTTTTCACCGCGGACTGCGCGGCATTTTGCCTGTCTGGGGCTGGATCAAGTTAATTTGTCTTTGATTGCGTTAAGTCAGGCCGTGGCGGCTGAGCTGAAGGGCTTGAACTACAAGGACCTGCAGGTAAGTAAGACGCCAGATGCCAACAGTATGGCTGTGATGGTCCGTGATGCCGCAGTTCGTTTGGCGCACCTTGAGGGTGGCAATCCGGCACAGTAGGGTCGGGGGCATTGTAGGGCGTTTAGGTGATTTGAGAATCGAGGGGAGGCCGGTGTGGCTGACAAGACAACTGCGGATGACGTGACCAAGCCTGCGGCTGGTACGCAGGACCCTGGGGCAAAAGAGGCACCAATCTCTGAGACAGAGAACCCGGTTGCCGAGGATCAGATCACATCCGAGGGGGTTGATCAGGACGCGGAAGACGCGGTGATCTCCTCTGAGACTGAGACTGAGACTGAGACTGAGACTGAGACTTCAGAAGATCCCGTCGAGGCCGAAGACCAGGGAGACGTGCCTTCAGACCTGGCCGCGCAATCTGCACCTCAGCCCGAAATTGAACGCATAATCGAAAAACGCGGTGGATTCGGCTCGGCGCTCCTTGGTGGAGCCGTGGCGGCTGTCTTAGGCTTTGTTGTTGGCCAGGGCGGGCTTCTCAACGCGGTATTGCCGAGCAGCCTGCAGGGATCCGCTGCTTTTGATCAGGCCTCTTATGAGGCCGACATGGTGGCCCATGCAAAGGAACAAGCAGCTTTGAAAGCGCAGCTTGCCGCACTGCAGGGGCAACTTGGCAGCCTTGATCAGGCCGATCTGGCGCCTTTGAAGACACGGCTTGATGAACTTGAAACTACTGTAACAGCCCTGCGCGATGTACCCGCTTCCGGGTCTGCAACTGCAGATGAAATCGCCGCCTTGACCACCCGCTTGGACCAGATTGAATCGCGCCCTCTCACCGATGCCGCCTCCCCCGAGGCGGTCGCCGCCTTTGAGGGCGAGTTGGCCAAGCTGCAACAAAGCCTGGCGACCCAGCGGTCCGAAGTCGAAGAGATGCTGGCGGAGGCCCGTCTCACGGAACAGGCCAGTTTGGAATCGGCGCGCATTGCCTCGGCGCAACTGGCGCTGGCAAAAATCCGCATCTCGCTGGATGCGGGGGGCAGCTATGCGGCGCCACTGGCCGAGTTGCAGGGGCTACAGGTTGCGGTTCCCGCTGATCTGTCTGGTAGCGGCGATGCCGGTGTGACCACGCTGTCTGGCCTGCAGGCCAGCTACCCGGCCCTGGCCCGCGAGGCCCTGGCTCTGGCGCGGCAGGACAGCAAGGAAAGCGGTAGCTTGATGGACTATGTCAATCGCCATCTGGGGGCCCGTTCGGTGACCCCACAAGAGGGCGAGGGGGCGGATGCCGTGCTGTCCCGCGCCGAGGCTGCGTTGCAGTCCGGCTCAATCGTCGATGCGCTGGCTGAGGTAGAGACCCTGCCCGCGCCCGCCCGCGCAGTCTTTGCAGATTGGCTCGCCTCAGCGCAAACGCGTCTGGCAGCGATCGCCGCTGTTGATCAACTGGCCCAAAGCCTGAACGCAAAATAAGGAAGCCGCCATGCTCTGGTCATTGTTGAAAATTCTGGTCTTTGTTGCCCTCGTGGCCTTGCTTGCCTTTGGAGCGAGTATTCTGATGGAAACCGCAGGCGGGGTGCAGATCACCGTTGCGGGCACCGAATACACCCTTGGGGCGCTACAATCCGTGCTGGCGCTGGGCCTGTTGGTCCTGTCGGTCTGGATCTTCCTGAAACTGCTGACCCTGCTGGTCGCCACGCTCAAGTTCCTCAATGGGGACGAAACTGCGATGTCGCGCTACTTTGACAAGGGGCGCGAGCGCAAGGGCTACCAGGCGCTGTCTGATGGCATGATGGCGCTGGCCTCTGGCGAGGGACGTCTGGCGCTGACCAAGGCGTCAAAGGCGGCGCGGTATCTGGATAACCCCGAACTCACCGATCTGTTGACCGCCCAGGCGGCAGAGATGGCCGGGGACACGCACAAGGCGGCAGAGGCCTACAAGCGCTTGCTGAGCAATCAGACCACCCGCTTTGTCGGGGTGCGCGGCATCATGAAGCAAAAACTCTCGGAGGGGGACAGGGATACCGCGCTGCAATTGGCTGAAAAGGCCCTGGCGCTGCGTCCCAAACACGAAGAAGTTCAGGACACCCTGTTGCAGCTTCAGGCCCAGGCCGAGGACTGGGCGGGTGCGCGCAAAACCCTGTCCGCCAAGCTGAAATCCGGCACGCTGCCGCGCGATGTGTTTAAACGTCGCGATGCGGTTCTGGCGCTTTCGGCCTCTCGTGGGATCATCGACGAAGAGGCGACACTCGAGCAGCGCGAGCAGGCGATCGAGGCCAACCGGTTGTCGCCCGATCTGGTTCCGGCGGCGGCGATGGCGGCGCGGGCCTATCTGGCGCAGGGTAAGAAACGCAACGCCGTCAAGGTGCTGAAAAAGGCCTGGGAGGCACAGCCGCACCCGGACCTTGCCCATGTTTTTGCCGAGGTCGAACCAGACGAGACGCCGGCGCAGCGGGTGAAACGCTTTGACCAGCTGGCGCGGTTGAAACCACAGGATGATGAAACCCGGCTGGTCATGGCCGAGCTGCATATCGTTGCCGAAGACTTCCCCGAAGCGCGCCGCGCCCTGGGGGATCTGGTGGAACGGGCGCCGGATGCCCGGGTGCTGACGCTGATGGCGGCAATTGAGAAGGGCGAGGGGGCTGACAATGCGGTGACCCAGGCCTGGCTGGCGCGGGCCCTGACGGCGCCGCGTGGGCCGCAGTGGCTGTGCAGCAACTGTAACCACATCCACGCCGATTGGGCGCCGGTCTGCGAACATTGCACCAGCTTTGACACCCTGAGCTGGCAACGCCCGGAAACCCCAGAGGTGGCCCGCGCCACCGGTGTGCATATGCTGCCACTGATCACCGGCGTGGCTTCTGCGTCCAACGCGGTGTCTGAGGCTGTGGTTGTGCAAGACATTGTTGATGTCGAAGAGCTCGATGCCACCGCCGAGGCTGAGCAGAGCGCCTCGACGGAACAAGACGACTCAGCCAAGGCCTGAGAAGCGTAAACCGGGGACCGCAGTGGCTATCAGGTGCCAGCTGCGGGTCTCTGGACCCATAAGTAACTGGTGCCGTGTGATTTGATATGGTGCTGAATTACGCTGTGTAAGTCTGGACAGATACAGTTGGCTTGGCTCTGCTGAAACCCAATGGGGTGTATGGGGAGGGAAGCAATGCAATTTGATTATGTTATCGTAGGAGGGGGCTCTGCCGGGGCGACTTTGGCGGCGCGGCTGAGCGAAGACACTGCCACCACGGTCTGCCTGATAGAGGCCGGCGGCAAAGGCGACGGTATTCTGGTCCGCGCCCCGGCAGCGGTTGTTGCCATGTTGCCGGGGCGACCCAAGATCAACAACTGGGCCTTTGAAACGGTGCCGCAGCCGGGGCTGAATGGTCGCAAAGGCTATCAACCACGCGGCAAGGGGCTGGGCGGGTCGAGCGCCATCAACGCCATGCTCTATGTCCGTGGTCACGCCAAGGACTACGACGAATGGGCCGATCTGGGCTGCGAGGGGTGGAACTGGGATGCGGTGCTGCCCTATTTCAAGCGCGCCGAGAATAATGAGCGCGGCGGCGATGCGGTACACGGGGGCAGCGGGCCGCTGCAGGTCAGCAACCAGAAATCCCCACGCCCCATCACCCGCGCCTTTGTTGAGGCCGGTCAGGCGCTGCAGATCCGTGAAGTCGCCGATTTCAACGCGGGCGATAACGAGGGCATCGGTGAATACCAGGTCACCCAGTTCCATGCCAAGGACAAGAATGGCGAGCGATGCTCGGCGGCGGCGGCCTATCTGCATCCGGTGATGGACCGCCCCAACCTGACGGTCCTGACCAAAGCCCATGCCACCAGGGTGCTGTTTGAGGGCAAGCGCGCCACTGGCGTCGCCTATCGTCAGGGGGGGCAGGACAAAGAGGTCGCGGCGCGGCGCGAGGTGGTGCTTTGTGGCGGGGCGTTCAATTCGCCGCAACTGTTGCAGCTGTCGGGCGTCGGCCGGGCTGAGGATATCGAGCCACATGGCATCAAGCTGCTGCATGAGCTGCCCGGTGTGGGGCAGAACCTGCAGGACCATCTGGACTTCACTCTGGCCTATAAAAGCAAGGATCGCGATAACTTTGGCATCTCGCTGCCGGGCAGCCTGTCTTTGCTGAAACATATCGCCAACTGGCGGTCTTCAGGCCGGGGCATGATCGCCACCCCCTTTGCCGAGGGCGCCGCCTTTCTCAAGACCGAGAGCCATCTGAAGCGCGCTGATATTCAGCTGCATTTTGTCATCTCAATCGTCGATGATCATGCCCGCAAATTGCATCTGGGGCATGGCTTTAGCTGCCATGTCTGTGTGTTGCGGCCAAAATCGCGCGGCTCGGTTGGGCTGACCTCTGGTGATCCCATGGCGCCGCCACGCATTGACCCGCAGTTCCTGTCAGACCCCGAAGATCTGGCGGTGCTGATCAAGGGTGCGCGCAAGACGCGGCAGCTGATGCAGTCTGCGCCACTGTCGGGCTACATCCACAAAGAACTCTTCATCAAAGAGGAGCCGGATGACGCAGCGTTGGAGCAGCACATCCGGGCGCGCTCGGATACGATTTATCATCCGGTGGGAACCTGTAAGATGGGGCAGGACGACATGGCTGTTGTCGATCCGGAATTGAAGGTGCGGGGCCTGGCGGGGCTGCGCGTTGTTGATGCCTCTGTCATGCCACGGCTGATCGGGGGCAATACCAATGCGCCCACCATTATGATTGCAGAAAAGGCTGCGGATCTGATCCGTGGCCATGCAGCGCTGGCTGCGGAATAATTTGGAGGAGACAGGCGAAATGCTTGGCAAGATGATGCACAAACCGCTGACGATCAGCTCTTTGGTTGAACATGCGGGACGCTATCACGGCGCAACTACAGTGACCTCGGTCGAGACTTCTGGTGAGGTGGTGCATTCCAGCTGGGGGGAGATTGAGGCCAACGCCCGTAAATTGGCCGCCGCACTGGAGCGTTTGGGCGTGGCCCAGGGGGACCGTTGCGGCACCATCGCCTGGAACAACCGCCGCCATCTGGAGATCTATTTTGGTGTCGCCGGCGCCGGTATGATCTGCCACACCATCAATCCGCGCCTGAAACCAGAGCAGCTGATTTATATCATCAATCACGCAGAAGATCAGGTGCTGTTCATTGATGCGACCTTTGTGGCCGCCGTGGGCCAACTGAAAGAGCATCTGAAAACGCTGAAACACATCGTCCTGATGGGGCCGCGCGATGAAGCTGCTGCAAAGGCCGTACCGGGAATCCTGTTTTATGACGAGCTGATCGCTGCGGAAGGCGATGATTACAGCTGGCCCGAGCTGGACGAAAACATGCCGTCGAGCCTGTGTTATACTTCGGGCACCACGGGCAATCCCAAGGGCGTGCAATATACCCACCGCACCACAGTGCTGCACTCGCTGGGGGGGAACCAGCCGGATGGGTTGGCGATTTCGGCGCGTGATACGGTGATGGCAGTGGTGCCGATGTTCCATGTGAATGCCTGGGGCGTACCCTATATTGCTGCGGCCGTTGGCGCCAAACTGGTGCTGCCGGGGCCGAACCTGGATGGCGAAAGCCTGGTCAAGCTGATCGACGGCGAGCAGGTTACCCTGGCGCTGGGCGTTCCAACCATCTGGATGGGTCTGTTGCAGGCGTTGGAAAAGACCGGCAGCAAGGCCGAGAGCCTGACTCGCACCGTTGTTGGTGGCTCGGCGCTGCCAACGGTGATGATCCCGGCCTTCCGCGACAAATACGGGGTTGAGCTGATCCATGCCTGGGGCATGACGGAAACCAGCCCGCTGGGAACGCTGAACCATCTGCTGCAAAAGCATCAGGATCTGTCCGACACCGAAAAAGGCGCGATTCGCGAAGGCCAGGGCCGTCCGCCCTATGGGGTTGAGCTGCGCATTGTCGACGAAGCAGGCCATGTGCTGGCCAATGACGGGGAAACCCAGGGTGAGCTACAGATCCGTGGTCACTGGATCATCGACACCTACTTTGGCCAGGACAAAAGTGCCCTGACCATGGATGGCTGGTTTGACACCGGCGATGTCGCCACCATTGATGGCGATGGGTACATGATCATCCGCGACCGCTCCAAGGATATCATCAAGTCCGGTGGCGAGTGGATCTCGACGGTGGAACTGGAAGATATTGCCATGTCGCACCCCGGTGTGGCGCAGGCCGCTGCCATTGCCGCTCAGCACCCCAAATGGGATGAGCGCCCGGTGCTGATCGCAATCAAATCAGACGCGGATCTGACTGAGGCTGATCTGCTGGCCCATTACGAAGGCCGTGTCGCCAGCTGGCAAATCCCGGACAAGGTGGTTTTTGTGACTGAACTGCCCTTGGGTGGCACCGGTAAAGTGCTGAAGAATAAGCTGCGCGAATCGTTTGGCTCTATCCTGATTGAATCCTGACACAGCTGACCTGCGCCCCAAGCCGGGGCGCAGGTCGGTTGCCCTATTTTATCCGCAGTCCTGGCGTTTTGATTGGGAATTCAGCAGGGCGCAGGGCTGAAACCCTCTATTTATAAGTCTTAACTGCCGGCAAATTTAATTGTTAAGGGCCAGTTAGGACCCCACCTGATATCCCAACAGTGGGTGAAAATTAGTGGTGGTGGATATGAGCGCAAAAGATGGAATGGCGCCTATTATCATCAAGAGGAAAAAAGTCAGCGGTGGCGGTGGCCACCACGGGGGCGCCTGGAAGGTGGCCTATGCTGACTTTGTGACAGCCATGATGGCGTTCTTCTTGTTGATGTGGCTGTTGAACGCAACAACTGAAAAGCAACGTAAGGGTTTGGCGGATTACTTTTCGCCATCCATCCCACTCAGCCGGATTTCCGGCGGCGGCAATGGCGCCTTTCAGGGCGACAGCATGTTTACCGAAGATATCCAGCCGCAATCCGGCACCGGTGCTTCTGACATCAATCCGATGGATGCGCAGAAAGCCCAGGGTGAGACGGGCGTCAGTGATGCCGAGAAGGCCGAGGAAGACAGCAAGTACCGCGCCATCGAAGAGCAGCTTCAGGGCCGCGGCGGTGAAAGCATGGTCTCGGTTGAGATGTCACGCCACATCATTACGCGTGTCACCGACGAAGGTCTGATTATCGAGCTGTTCGAGACAGAGGGGGTCGGTCTCTTCACGGCTGGTGGTGCGGAGCCAACTCCGCTGTTCCGGGATCTGGTGCGTATGGTGGCGCGGGTTAGTGGTAGTGTGAACAATAACATTGCGATCGAAGGGCACATTCAGTCGCAGCCGGTTGTTCTGGCGCAGAACCCGGTTTGGGAAGTGTCCCATGCCCGGGCAAATGTTACCCGGACCCTGCTCGAATCAGGTGGTATGAAATCCAGCCGAATCAATCGGGTTACCGGCCATGCGGACCGCAAACTGGCGGCGAACAATCCCATGGCGGTCAGGAATAACCGCGTGGAAATCATCCTTCTGCGTGAATGAACCCCATGTAATTCTACCCTCGGGCGGCGCAGTATAAATTGCATTTTATCTGTTAGCCGCCCGTTAAGTGCTGATGCGCTAGCTGTTGCTCCAAGAACGACTTATTGCAGCAGAAAGGCGCAACATGACCATTTCTTCCGCCCTGAATGCCGGTGTTTCCGGATTGAGCGCAAACGCGAGCTCGTTGGCCGCAATTTCGGACAATATCGCGAACTCCTCCACAAGCGGGTACAAGAGAGTAGAGACGGATTTCCAATCTATGGTGGTTGGCTCCTCTGGCGGCAGATATTCTGCGGGTGGTGTCTCCGCCAGCAATATGCGCCTGATTGACCAGCGCGGCCCTCTTGTCGGAACCAACAACGCCACCGATCTGGCTGTGAGTGGCCGTGGCATGTTGCCCGTCGCCTCCCTGACCGAAGTGCAGGGCGACAATGGCACTCCAACCATGCTGATGACCACCACCGGGTCGTTCCGCACCAATGACGAAGGTTACCTGACAACAGCATCAGGTCTGGTGCTGCTCGGCTGGCCTGCCAACCCGGATGGCACTGTGTCCGACGGTCCACGCGACACAGCCGAAGGGCTGGAGCCGGTGCAGTATAACATGAACCAGCTGACTGGTGAGCCGACAACAACTGTTGGCCTGGGCGTGAACCTTCCCGCCACTGATACCGAGGCAGGCAGCGCGGGCACCGTGCGCAACATGACGGTTGAATATTATGACAACCTGGGCAGCTCGCAGACGCTGGGGATTACCTATACGCCAACGGTGCCTGCAACTGGCAGCTCGAACGAATGGACCATGCAGATCACCGACAGCGCCTCTGGTGGCGCGGTGATCGGTGAATATACCATGACATTCAATGACAGTCGCGCCGCAGGTGGTTCGCTTGCTTCGGTCACTGCGATTTCGGGCGGTGCTTATGATCCGGCCACTGGCAGTGTTATTGTCAACGTTGATGGTGGACCGATGGAAATCAACGTCGGCATGATTGGTGAAAGCGATGGTTTCACCCAGCTATCAGATACCTTTGCGCCGGCTTCGGTTACCAAAGACGGCTCTGAAGTTGGGACCATGGTTGGTGTTGAAGTTGACCCGCAGGGCTATCTCCGCGCCAACTACGATTCTGGTGCAAGCCGTGTGATCTACAAGATCCCACTGGTGGATGTTCCCAATCTGAATGGCCTGAAATCGCTTGATAACCAGACCTATCTGCCCTCGTCGGACAGTGGATCCTACTTCCTGTGGGACGCGGGGGACGGACCAACAGGGGAAGTTGCCTCTTATTCGCAGGAAGAATCAGCCACCGATGTGGCGACCGAACTGACGGATATGATCAAGACGCAGCGGGCCTATTCTTCCAACGCCAAAGTGATCCAGACCGTCGATGAGATGCTTCAGGAAACCACCAACATCAAGCGATAAGCGTCGCTGATACCTTGACTCCGGCTTAGAAAGAGCGCCTGACATGTCTATCACAAGTGCACTTAACTCCGCGATGACCGGACTGACTGCGAATGCGCGGCTGTCCCAAGTAACTTCGGAGAACCTGGCCAATGCGCTGACGCCTGGCTACTCCTCTCAAAAACTGAACCTGTCCACCAGCCAATATGCGGCTGGTGTCAGGATCGGCGACGTGGAGCGCAACATCAATCCGGCATTGCAATCTACAACCCGCAAGGCTGAGGCTGAATATGCAAAGGTCGGAGTCTACTCGGATTTCTATTCCAGGATGTCCAACTATGTTGGCACCGTGGACGACAATATGTCGATCTCAACCCAAATCTCGAACTTTGACGCTGCGCTGGTTGAGGCAACATCGCGTCCGGATTCGACCGAGCGGCTGCATGACCTTTCGGTCAAGGCGGGCTTGATTGTTCAATCCATTACCAATGCTGCGGACGGGTTGAATCAGCAACGTCTTGCGGCTGAATCCTCGATTGATCTGCAGGTTGATCAATTGAACAGCCAGTTGAAAGAACTGGAAAAGCTGAATGCTCGTATTGTTGTTGCTCAGGCGACAGGCGGTAGCACCACAGCGATGGAAGACCAGCGAGATCTGTTGATTGATACAGTCAACCAGGCGATCCCGGTCAATGTCATACAGCGGGATCAGGGCCGGGTTGCCCTGTTTACCGTTGGCGGTGTCGCCCTGCTGGATGGCAGGGCATCAGAGCTGAGCTTTGACGTCAAGCGCACAATCGAGCCACAGATGACCCAGGACAACGGGTTGTTGTCGGGGTTGGAGATCAATGGTCTGGCGATGGATACCTCTATCACGGGGCCTTTGCGGGGCGGGACCTTGATTGCGGCCTTTGATATTCGCGACAATGTCGCGGTTGAGGCGCAAAATGATCTGGATGCTGTGGCCCGTGATCTGGTGGAGCGTTTCCAGGATCCGGCGTTGGATGCCACTATTGGCCTTACCGATGCAGGGATCTTTACCGATGGTGGCGGCGCCTTTGATGTCGCCGATACAGTTGGCCTGGCCGCGCGGCTGGAATTGAACGATCTGATTGCCATGGACGGTCAGGCAGAAACCTGGCGTCTGCGGGATGGCCTGTATGCTGCCGCCGAAGGCGATCCTGGTGATGCCAGCCAATTGATCGCATATTCCGATGCGATCAGCGAAAACCGGACTGTATCAACCACCAAATTGGGCACCATTTCTTCGGATCTCAACACCCTTAGCGCCTCTCTCATGTCGCGGTTTGCCCGAGACAGTGACAGCGCCAGCAATTCGCTAAGCTATGCTGCCACCAGTTATACCGAGCTGGCTCAAGCAGAGCTGGCCCTGGGTGTGGATTCGGACGCCGAGCTGCAAAACATGATGCTCATCGAGAATGCCTACGCAGCAAATGCACGCATGCTGTCGACCATTGATGCGATGATGGAATCTCTTCTGAGGATATAACGTATGATCTATAATTCCTACGGCGACCTGACCACACATAGTTTCCTGCGCAATCGCAATGCGGAACTCAAGATGGATCTGGCGACGCTGTCGCAAGAAGTTTCCACCGGCAAAAAGTCCAACCTGACCGAAGAGTTGGGGGGGGACTTTTCCTATCTGGCGGATATCGAAAACAATCTGAACCGGATTAACAGCCAAACCGTTGCCACCAACGAAACCAAACTCTTCGCGCTGAGCATGCAGAGCAATCTGTCGCGCATTGCGGAAGGGACGCAGCTGATGCGTGACGATATCATCTCGGTCTCGACCACGCTGAATGCAGTAGATGCGGAACAGTTCGCCAAAGAGGCTGACCGTCAGCTGGATGCTGCAATCAGCTCATTGAATGGTTGGGCCGGTGGGCGCAGCCTGTTTTCCGGCACGGCGACGGGAACATCGCCGCTGAATAGCGCCGACACATTGATGAGCGAACTGGTGCTCGAAACAGCCGGTCTGACCGATGCTGCCGACATCGTTCAGGCGGTGAAAGACTGGTTTGCAGATCCCGCAGGTTTTGACGCGGTGATGTACAATGGGTCGACCACCGATCTTTCTCCCGTCGAAATTGGCGATGGCGAGACGGTATCGCTGGCCCTGCGCGCCGATGACCCGGACCTGACCCATGCCTTGCAGAGCTTTGCCATTCTTGCCCTGTTGGATGAACCGGCTCTGGCACTGTCTGATGAAGCCAAGGTCGGCCTGACCCGTGCGGGGATGACCGAAATGGCTGACAGTAGCTCTCGTTTGATTGGGGTGCAGGCGGATATCGGCTTTATGGAAGCTCAGCTTGAACGGGTCAGCACGCGCAATGAGGCCAGCAAAACCAGCCTCAGCCTTGCCTTCAACGACATTGTTCTGGCCGATCAGTATGAAGTCTCCTCCAAGCTGAAATCGACAGAGACCCAGCTGGAAATCCTTTATACGGTGACTGCGCGCAGCGCCCAACTCAGCCTTGTGAAGCACATGTGATGATGAAATTCTTTCGCCTTTTGATCGCCTGCCTGCTGCTGCCGACCCTGGCGCAGGCCAATGCAATTCGCCTCAAGGATCTTGTCGAATTCGACGGAGTACGCGGCAACGATCTGGTTGGATACGGCCTTGTGGTCGGGCTCAATGGTACTGGGGACGGGCTGCGAAACTCGCCCTTCACCGAAGAAATCATGACCAATATTCTGGAACGTCTTGGTGTCAATGTGACCGGCGAACAGTTCCGGCCCAAAAATGTGGCGGCGGTCTTTGTGACGGCAACCCTGCCGCCCTTTGCGCGTGTTGGCGGTACTGTGGATGTCACGGTGTCCGCCATTGGCGATTCCAAAAGCCTGCTGGGCGGGACCCTGATCATGACGCCGCTGAATGCGGCGGATGGTCAGATCTATGCAGTTGCGCAAGGCACGGTCCTGGCCGGCGGCGCAGTAGCCGAAGGGGACGGAGCCAAGGTCACCCAGGGGGTTCCGACCTCGGGTGGTATTCCGGCAGGGGCGCGGGTTGAGCGCGAGATCGGTTTTGATCTGTCATCGCTGACCACCATGCGTCTGGCCCTGCGGGAGCCGGATTTCACCACCGCCGAACGGATCGAGCGCGCGGTGAACGAAGAGTTTGGCCGTGGCGTTGCCCTGATGCGCGATTCCGGCACTGTTGAGATCGACATCAAACGTACCAATGCCCGGTCAACGGCCCATGCTGTTGGACGGATGGAAAACCTGCGGGTTGAACCTCAGCGCAAGGCGCGTGTGGTGGTCGATCAGCGCTCTGGCACTATTGTGATGGGCAGCGATGTGCGCATCTCACGGGTTGCGGTGGCCCAGGGCAACCTGACCCTGCGCATCGAAGAGGCCCCCCTGGTATCACAGCCGAACCCCTTTGCTGATGGCGAAACCGTTGTGGTGCCGCGCACGGTTGCTGCGATCGACGAAGAAGCAGGTATCCAGCTGGCCGAGGTGCACGAAACCACCTCGCTGTCCGAGGTGGTGTCCGGTCTGAACGCTTTGGGTGTGTCGCCCCGCGACATGATCGACATCCTCAAAAGCCTGAAAGCCGCAGGTGCATTGCACGCTGAGTTTGTGGTGCGCTAAAGCAAAAAACTGACGGTACTCGCTAAAAACCCCGGATCGCCACAGGCGGCCGGGGTTTTTATTTGGCAGTGCCAGATCTCAAAGGGGAGCACAGCCTTGTGCTGGGTATCAGACCTCGACCCGGTAGCTAGCGAGTTTAGCGCCAAAGCCGATAAACACCACTCCGGTCACAGCTTTCAGCCAGCGCTGAAAACGACCGCTTTTTGCCATTGAGCTGAGCTGGGAAAACAGCATTACCATGGCGCCAAACCAAAGCGCGTTGATCAAGGCCTGTACTGAGACAAGCATCAGAGAGACGCTGACCGTTGCGTCGCCCAGATTGATGAACTGCCGAAAGGCCGCGAGGTCGAACATCGAAACCTTCGGGTTGAGCGCCTTGGTGATCAGAACGCCATTGGAGCCGGGCGACATGACCGGCAGTGAGGCCACAAAGGCAAATGCTAGAATTTCTGACCAAGTCATCGCACACTCCAATTCCAGTTCCTGTGAAATTTGGACAGACAGCCTGCGTTTTCATAGGCGAGAGACATGCAAAAAACCCCCCGTACCAAAAGGTATGGGGGGTTAGATCATTTTTGTGGATCTGCTCTGAAGGACGCAGTTTGTATCTTATTTTAGCGGCTAGGGATAATAGCTGCGCACCAGGGCGGTTGCGATCAGGCTCCAGCCGTCGGCAACGACAAAGAAAGCCAGCTTGAACGGCAGGGAGACCACCGCCGGGGGCACCATCATCATCCCCATCGACATCAGCACAGCTGCCACCACAAGGTCGATCACCAGGAAGGGCAGGAAGACCAGAAAGCCGATCTGAAAGGCGCGGGCAATTTCAGACAGCAGGAAGCTGGGAATCAGCACCGAAAGCGGCGCTTCGGGACTGGGGTTCATGGCTTCCATGTCCGGGCGCAGATCGGAAATCGCATAGAAGGTATCCGGATCCAGCCGATTGGCCATGAAGGCCCGAAAGGGCTCCAGGCCACGCGTCAGGCCGGTTTCAATGTCGATCTGTTCTTCGATCAATGGGCTGATGCCGACCTGCCAGGCCTCGGTAAAGACGGGCTCCATGACAAAATAGGTGAGAAACAGCGCCAGGCTGATCATCATCATATTGGGGGGCGCCTGCTGTAGACCCAGACCCTGGCGGAGAATCGACAGAACCGTCACCAGGAATGGGAAACAGGTGATCATGATCAGCAGGCCAGGAGCCAGGCTGAGCACGGTGATCAGCAGGATAAGCTGGATCGAGCGGGCCGAGATGGATTGCCCCTCGGCGAGCGACAGGCTCAGCTCCTGCGCCATTGCCGCCTGCGGCAGCATCAGGGCTGCGCAGGAGACAACAAGAGTGAGGATTAGGGCTGTGCGTGTCATCCCAGACCGTTTTGCAAATCGGCGATCTCGGTCAGGCGAACCGCCAATTGACCGGCCTGATCGCCTTCCATTTCTTCAAGCTGACCTCGGGCGACCAACCGATCACCAACATAAAGATCAACGGGATCCTCGACGCGTTTATCCAGCGCCAGAACCGCATTTTCACACAGGCCCACCAGATCGCGGACCAGCGGTCGGGCTTTGCCAACCGAGACGACAACTTCGACGGGAACGGAAACAAACGGGTTGCTGGCGTCGGTGGCCTTCATTTTGAGATCGTCGGCGTCATCCATACTGGCTGTCCTCTCTGACGTGGTAGGTAAAGGCTTCAATTGATTCCTGAATGGACTCAACCAGCCCTGAACTGTTGATTTCGCGTTCCGAAGTTCCGGCACGCAGATAGGCCTGCCCCGCTGACAGGTTTTCGTCTTCCTGAACCTGTACCGGAGTGGCAAAAGAATCGGGCAATAGGGCGCGCACTGCGGCGCCTTCGCCTGGCGACACAAAGATGCTCATCGGTTGCTGCGTGTGCAACTTGGCCATGTCGGTCATTTGATCGACGATATGGTGGCCAAAGGTCGCGGCCATGGTATCGGGCAGTACGGCACTGGTCAGAACCTTGAACATGGGGTCCAGAGATTCGATCAGCTGCGCCTGCGCCTCTTTGTAGGTAAAGTTCAGATCCTCCAGCGAACTTGTCAAAGTGGCTGAAATATGAGCCGTCTCTTTATCCTTGGCCGTTACCGCATCGTCCCAGCCGGCGCTGTATCCGTTTTCATAAGAGACAGCCCGTTCTTCCTCCATCGCCTCTTCCGAGATTTCCGGGAAAGAAGATGGTTGTACGATGGTTGCGGGACCAAAATCTTCTAGCAGGTGAGTAATTCCCATCAGACCCGTTCCTCATTTTCTTCCAGCCATCCGCGCAGGATCTGGACGGTTTCTTCTTGGCGTTCGCCGATCATTTCACGCAGACGATCAACTGGGTTTTCGCCGCCGCGGCCGATGGCGGGGAGGCCACCCATGTCCCCCATGCCACCCATGTCTCCGATGCCGCCGAACTGGCCGCCATCCTGGATTTCACCATCCAGGGCGATATTGGCGCCAAGATCCGGGTTCATCATGAAGTCCCCCATGCCAGGCGCGGTGCCCATGACGGGAAGGTCAGGCAGCCCGCCCATCGGATCCATATCCGGGGCGCTAAGGGCAGGAAGACCTTCGCTTTTGCCTGCCAGAATTGGCCGCACCACAAAGAGACCAAGCACCAGGGTCACAATGGCAAGCGCTGCCATCTGAATGAGTCCCATGGCGTCAAAGTAAAGGTTATCCATAAAGGACGAGGTGGCTGCGGTACCTGCGGGTTCGATGACGGGCAGATCCATGGATTTCAAGGTGATGACATCGCCACGGGCCTCGTCAAATCCGATTGCCGCCGAGATCAGCTCGCGCAGGGCGCCAAGCTCTTCTTCGGGACGCGGTTCAAACACGGCTTCGCCAGCGTCATTGGTCACCGTCTGGCCATTGATCAGCACCGCAACGGTCAGGCGTTTGATTGCACCTGGGCCGCGGATGATTTCTTTTTCGGTCTCGGAGATCTCATAGTTTACCCGTTCGCGAGTCGCGGTGGTGTTGTTTTTTGATCCCTGGCCCGAGGCCGCATCACCATCCGGGATATTCGAGGCCACGGTGACCTCGCCGGATTGGTTGCTGGACACATCGGCACGTTCTTCGACATCTGTACTGATGGCGACACGGCTGGCTGGATCAACATGTTTTTCGCGGATCGATTCGGTGTCGGTGACGGTATCGACGCTGACTTCGACCACGGCATTGCCGTGACCCACGCGGGCCTCGACCAGGCGCATGACCCGTTCGCGAATCGACTGCGAGCGATCATCGGTTCCAGCGCCGGCAGCAGCCGCAGCTTCGGGAGATCCGATCAAAGAGCCATTGGCATCGATCACGGCAACATTATCAACCGCCAGTCCGGTGACGGCGGAGGCAACCAAAAAGCGAATTGCATTGGCCTGTGCCGGCGTGATCGGCGATCCCAGAGGCACGACGGATACGGAGGCTGTTGGATCCACGGTGCGCTGAAAAGGATTGACGCCAGTATTGGCAATATGAACACGGGCCTGGCTGATATGGGGGCTGGCAACGATGGTACGGGCCAGCTCTCCTTCTTTGGCGCGCCAGTAGGCTGCATCAAACATCTGCGATGTTGTGCCAAACCCGGTAAGCGAATCGAGCAGTTCATAGCCGCGACCGCCATTTGCCGGCAGGCCTTCGCTGGCCAGCGTCATGCGCAGTTCGTCGCGGCGATCAGCGGGGACATAAATAGAGCCACCGCGGACTTCGTATTGTGTGCCGGTCGTTTCCAGTGACCGTACTACATCCCCAGCTGAGCCACTTTCGAGCCCGGCATAGAGTAATTTCATGGTTGGCTTGCTCGCCACATGGGACATGGCAAGCACACTCGCAATAACTGCAACTGTGGCGCCAACCACAATGAGCCGCTTGCGCGTATCCAAACCGGTCCAGACATTCTTGATCTGCTGCAATTTAACCTCCGTCGCACCGGCATTCTGTCCGGCGTGAGCTCTTTTTGACTGAGGGGCCTTAACATTCGGTTAGTTCCTCGGGGGTTATGAAGGCCTTGCACGACGTTTTAGGGAAAGCCATGACAGACGCTGTAGTGAATGCGGAAGAAAACGCACCGGGTAAAAAAAGCAAACTGCCCCTCGTCATTGGGGTCGTCCTTGCAATTGCAGGCGGCGGTGGCGGATTTTTTGCAGTTTCGTCAGGGCTTCTTCCCTTTGGTAAATCCGCAGAGTCCGAAGAGACTCATGCGGCTGTAGAAGCGCCAGAAGGCGTAGATAGTGGTGAGACGGCGGAGGATATCGCCAAGCTTGCCTTCATCGAGATGGAACCAATTGTGATTTCGCTGCGCAAAGCCAGCGGCATTAAGCACTTGCGGTTCAACGCACAATTAGAGGTGGATCTGATCCACCAGGCCGAGGTCGAAAAAGTCCTCCCCCGTGTAGTCGATGTACTGAATAGCTATCTTCGCGCTTTGGAGCTTGAGGATCTGTCTGATCCGATGGCGCTGCCAAAGCTGCGCGCGCAGATGCTGCGGCGAATCAACATAGCCACCGGACAGGGGCGTGTGCGTGATTTGCTGATTATGGAATTCGTACTGAACTAGGAGAACGGGATGGACCTTATTGCTGATATCCTGCTTGCGGCGGGGGCCCTTGGGGCCGGATTTTATTGTTTGGTGCTTTCGCGCCGACTGAAACGGTTCAATGACCTGGAAAAGGGCGTCGGCGGAGCCGTAGCCGTGCTTTCCTCGCAAGTAGATGACTTGAACAAATCTTTTGTCTCGGCGCGGCAAATCACCGAGGGCTCCAGCCAGGCGCTGGATCAGCTCACCGGGCGGGCCGAATCGGTGGCGCAGCGGCTGGAGCTGATGATGGCCTCGATGCATGACATGCCGGAAGTAAATGCCGCAGCACCGCAGCCACAACGGGCCGTTCCTCCCCGGGCGGAAGAAAATGATGCTCTGGCTGTTGCCTATGAGACCGAAGCAGCCCCCAAGGCAGCGGTTGAGGTCCAGGCAGAAGATCCAAACAAATCAGCCGGCGTCATGTTTGTACGCCACAACCGCGATAAGAATCGGGTGGCGTGATGACTGTTAAACAGCCAAAGAGCAAAAAGGAAAAGAAGCCAGGACGCAGCCGTAGCAGCGCCTTGCTTTTGTTGTCGCTGCTTTTGATTGGCTCGGCGCTGGTGCGCCTGGGTCTGGAGGCAGGTCCGGCAATTGCGCGGGAAGTCTCCAATCTTCAGAACAGCAAAGAACAAGGGTCCAATCACGGTGGCCAGATGCAAAGCCAGGGCATGCCGTCTTCTGCTGAGCTGCAAGCGATGCTGGCAGCCTTCAAGGAGCGCGAAGCGGCGCTAGAGCTGCGGGAAGCCGAGATCGAAGACCGCATGAAGGCTCTGGGAATCGCTGATGAGGCCATTGACCGGAAACTGGCGGCTTTGGAGAAGGCAGAAGAAGAGCTGCGGACGACATTGGCATTGGCCGATGGCGCCACAGAGGCTGATGTTGATCGCCTGACCACGGTTTACGAACAGATGAAGCCAAAAGAATCGGCTGCGCTGTTTGAAGAAATGGATCCCAATTTTGCAGCCGGTTTCCTGGCGCGTATGCGGCCAGAGGCTGCGGCTGGTATTATGGCCGGCCTGAGCCCGGAAGCCGCCTATACAATCAGCGTTGTGATGGCAGGTCGCAATAGCGGAGTTCCCAAGGAATAACTTGGGCCTCATGCTCAGCCTTTCTTAATCAGACTCACCTAAGTTTAGATGAAGCAACGTAATTTGGAGTGGCCGCATGATCGGTGTGATTGGCATAGTCGTAATTTTTGTCATGGTTTTCGGTGGTTACATCCTGGCCGGTGGCAAGATGGGAATCATTTTGAAGGCCTTGCCTTTTGAGATGATGATCATCGGTGGCGCCGCTGTTGGTACCTTCATGATCAGCAACGATATGAGTAGTATCAAGCACACCCTTAAAGACGTCGGGAAAGTCTTTAAGGGGGCGAAATGGAAGTCTGATGATTATCGGGATCTCCTGTGCCTATTGTTCGCGCTGATCCGTATCGCCCGGGCCAACCCGGTTGAGGTGGAACAGCATATCGAAGACCCCGAGAACTCCTCGGTTTTCAATAAATACCCCAAGATTCTGGGGGACAGCGAAGCGGTGAACCTGATTTGTGACACCATGCGCTCTGCCTCGATGAACTATGATGATCCGCATCAGGTCGAAGAGGTGCTGGAAAAGCGCATGGAGGCGAACTACCAACATGCGCAGCATTCGAGCCACGCCCTGCAGGTTGTTGCAGATGGGCTTCCGGCGCTTGGGATTGTTGCCGCTGTTATGGGTGTTATCAAAACCATGGCCGCGATCGACCAGCCGCCAGAGGTTTTGGGTAAAATGATCGGTGGCGCGCTTGTTGGGACATTCCTGGGGATTTTTCTGGCCTATGGTCTGGTTGGTCCTTTTGCCGACAAGGTGAAAACCATCACCGAAGAAGACTCTCACTTTTACAAATTGATCCGCGAAGTGCTGGTTGCGAACCTTCACAACCATGCGGCCGCCATCTGTATCGAAGTTGGTCGCCAAAACACGCCTTCGCATATTCGCCCCGGCTTTTCTGAACTGGAAGAAGCCCTCAGATCGGTAAAACAGGACGCAGCATGATTTGGCGCGCATTTGCGATAGCCGCCACAGCGTTGGCGGCGGGCACCTCTGCCCAGGCTGAAACCATCGTGACCCGCTCAGGCGAGCATGATGGCTTCTCGCGCCTGGTCATGCGCCTGCCCGATGGGGCGCAATGGACGCTCAACCAATCTGGGCGTACCGCAAGCCTAAAAATTAATTCGTCTACTGCTGTATATGACACCTCGCGGGTATGGGATCTGATCCCCCGCGATCGTTTGCAGCGTCTGACACAAAGTGGTCCCGGTCAGCCCCTGCGGTTCGAATTGGGCTGTGACTGTGAAATCAAGTCCTACCTGCAGCGCGACGGCTATCTGGTTGTCGATATTACCGATGGCCGTGGGACGCCGTTGCCGTCCAATCCGGTGCTGTCCAACCCGCTACAGGGCAATTTTGGCGCGCTGTCGCTTGGCTCTCCGGTGGATTCTGTCGCACAGGAGCCAAGGGTCCCTTCAGCAACAACCGGATACCGGTTCAACCTGGCCCAGGGGGCTGTTGCGGATGCCCGTCTGGCGTTGAACCTGAAATCTGCGATCCGCGCTGATCAGGGCGGGCAAGTCAGCCAACAGCAGGCAGAGCCTGCCGAGGTGCCTGTCAGGACAACCCAGGAACTGATCGCAGAATCTGCAGGTCTGGCAGAGCCCGAACCCGTAGGGTCGCGTGGATCTGCGGTTCTGGCCGCCGGGCTGGACGCTGAGCTGGGTCTGAACCAATCTCCGGTCAGCCCAGAGCCGATGGCAGAGGACGAGACCGCAGCGCAGGAACCTATGGCGGACCCGCAGGAACTTCCCGAGATGAATCTGCTTCTCAATATGGAGGAGACGGCGCGGGCTGCTGCGGTGAATGCCTCCGAGCAGCGATTGCTGCAACAGATTGGCAGAGCAGCCAACCAGGGTTTGCTGGAGGTGGCACAGTCAGAACGTGACACCGATGGACATCGGCCGCTAGAGCCGCTGGGGCGGTCGGATCGGCCCTTGAACGCGCTGAACAACATTTCTGTGACCTCGGCTATCGACCGTGAGACAGGGTTGATTGCGCGCGCGACCACGGAATCCAATCTCGATGACCATTGCATGCCGGATCGGCGGATCGCCATTCACACCTGGGGCAATGACAGCCCCTTTGCAGATCAGCTTGGCCCGTTGCGCGGTGCCTTGGTGCGTGAGTTTGATGATATCAACCCAGCCGGTGTGCGCGCTCTTGCCAAGCTTTACCTCTACTTTGGCTTTGGCGCCGAGGCCCGAGGCATGCTGTCCATGCTGCCCACAGAGCGGATTGATCCCGAGCAACAGGCCACGCTTATGGCGATGGCAGATCTGATGGACGGCAAAGAGATTGGCATCAATCATCCGTTTTCGGGGCAGCAGGGCTGCAATGGGCAAACGGCGCTTTGGTCGGTTCTGGCGGATGGCAACATCCGCAAGACGGCCAATACCGATGCAATCCAACAGGCCTTTGCCAAATTGCCTGTCCATCTGCGGGTGAACTTTGGCCCCCGTCTCAGCTCCATGTTTGCTGAATCTGGCGATCTTCATATTGCCGAGGCAATTTTGCGCTCTGTTAGCCTGACCGGGATGGAATTTGTGCCGGAGCTCAACCTGGCCGAAGCTGCAATCGCAGAGCTGGAAGGCAATACCGAGGTGGTGGCAGAGAAGCTCACCGACGAGGTCGCCGAGCGTACTGAAAGCGCACCAACGGCGCTGATTGATCTGATTGAGCTCAGCTATAATGAACGCAAAGCGCTGTCTCCGGATGTACCAGAGCTGATCGCCTCGTATGAACTGGAAAGCCGCGATACCGCACTGGGTGGGTCTCTGCGCAAGGCCGGTGTGGTGTCTCTGGCATTGACCGGAGAGTTTTCCCAGGCGTTTGACGAGCTGAAACAGGTGACCCGACGGGACGGGCCTGCGGCGCGGGCCGATGTGATTGACCCGCTGATGACCCTGCTGACCGAACGGGCGGATGATGTGACATTCCTGCAGTATAGCCTGGTGTTTGCCGGTCAATCGACCGCCGCCGAAGCTGGCCCGGTGGCCGAGCTGATGGCGCGTCGCCTGCTGGATCTGGGGTTTGCGGAACAGGCGCAATCCTTGCTGCAGAAACTGGCGCTGGAGCCTGAAAACAAAGACCGCCGCCTGATGATGGCCGAAACCGCGCTGGCGCTGGGCAAGCCCCACAACGCGCTGGTCGAGTTGATGGGCCTGGACGGATCGGAAGCCAACCGGATGCGGGCCGAGGCCCTGTGGCGCAACGGTGAATATGGCCGCTCTGGCGAATATATGCTGGAAGAAGACGCAAATGCTGCGGCGCGTGGCTTCTGGCACTCTGAGAACATGGAGGCGATCGAGACCATGACTCCCGCCGAAGATGCGCCCTTTGGGCAGGTTGCCACGGTGACCAGCCAGATCTCCAAAGCCAGCCAGGATCCCGAAGGTCTCTCGCCGCTGGCCCATGCACGGGCTCTGGTTGAGAGCAGCATCGGCACCCGTGACAATATTCTCGACCTGCTCAACAGGGTCGACTCGGCGAACGCTCCCCCGGCCGAATAGGCGCCGGGTTGAATTGGAGCCAGGTTGAATCGGAGCCAGTGCAGGGCCGTGTGAGAGTGCAGGGCCGTGTGAGAGTTCGGATGAATTTACGAAAGGCCGCCCCAGGGGCGGCCTTTTGTTGTCCTGCTAACACTTTGTCAACTGTCTGAAACTACCTTGGATTTTAGATGAATCCGGGATTGGACAGGCAGAATGCCGTTAGCTATCAGAACTTCAGATCGGCGCATGTCGCGGTCTTTGCATTATCGGTCAATCCCTGCGGCCTTAGGGTGGCAGGCTGGGGCGATATCCCGTGCTTCCCTGGCCAGGGTAAGACCTGCTGCGGTCTTGAACAGGCCGCCTCCCACTCGTTTTGAACGCACGGCCTGGGCCGGGAGCTCCACCATGTGTGGGGGGCTTTGGCATGTCCCCAAAGATCACATCGTCATCAATTGCCTGATTGCTCCAGAACAAGAGAATGCTCGTGCCTAAATTTACCGCTCAACAGCTTTTTAGCCCGACAGTGCTTTTGGCGCTGGCCCTGATGGCGATCATCGTGATGATGATCCTGCCAATGCCAGCCTGGGTGCTGGATGTGGGCCTTGCCGCGTCTTTTGGCCTGGCGATCCTGATTTTCACCATAACCCTGTTCATCGAGCGGCCGCTGGATTTCTCGTCCTTCCCGACGATCCTGCTGGCCTCTTTGATGCTGCGCCTGTCGCTGAACATTTCGTCAACCAAGCTGATCATCGGGCAAGGCCATACCGGTACGGATGCGGCCGGCGACGTGATCCAGGGCTTTGCCCAGTTTGTCATGGGCGGTAGCGTTTTTCTGGGTCTGGTGACCTTTGGCGTTTTGCTCATTGTAAACTTCATGGTCATCAACAAGGGCGCGGCCCGGATGGCCGAAGTTGGCGCACGTTTTGCGCTGGACGGGATGCCGGGCAAACAGATGGCGATTGACGCTGACATGGCGGCGGGCGCGATCGACCATGCCACCGCCAAGGAGCGCCGTGAGAACGACCAGAAGGAAACCACCTTCTTTGGTTCGCTTGATGGGGCCTCGAAATTTGTCAAAGGTGACGCGGTTGCCGGTCTGCTTATTACACTGCTGAACCTGGTGATGGGTCTGGTGATGGGCGTTATCGTCCACGGGATGCCGGTCTCTACCGCTTTTGAAACCTATGCGATCCTGACCGTCGGTGACGGTCTTGTCTCGCAGATCCCATCGGTCATCATCTCGATTGCTGCAGCGCTTTTGCTGGCCCGTGGGGGTGCCACCGGAGCGACAGATATCGCGCTGATGGATCAGTTTGGCAAACACCCGGCGGCCCTGGCCACGGTTGCGGTCCTGATGGTGATGTTTGCACTGGTCCCTGGCCTGCCTTTCCTGCCCTTTGTTCTTGGGGGTGGGGTCCTGGGATTTGCCGCCTACCGTATCCAGGTAAAGATCAAGGCAAAAGAAGACGCCGAGATCGAAGATGAGATGGAGGAGACCGCCAATCCAACGCCGAGCAAGGCGCTGGGTGATATCCTTGATCTTGACGATCTGCACCTGGAGTTCGCCCCGGATCTGGTCAGCATGGTTCTGGATGCCGGCACCGGACTGGACGCGCGTATCGCCAATATGCGGACCCATATTGCCACCAGCTTTGGCCTGATTCTCCCCGAAATTCGTCTCACGGATCAGGCGGATCTGGTGCGCGGAACCTATGTGGTGAAAGTGCAGGGGGTTGAACAGGTGCGCGGCACGCTGCACCCGGATATGGTTCTGGCCTTGATGCCCGACAACCATAGTGCCCTGCCCCCGGGGACGGATGTAACCGAGCCCGTCTATGGAGCGCCAGCGCGCTGGATCAATGCGGCGCAACAACAGGATGCCGTCCTTGCCGGGGCCACGGTTGTGACCCCGCCGGAAATCCTGGCGACACATCTTCTGGAAGTCATCAAGCAGAACTTTGCCCGCTTGCTGACCTTCAAATCACTGCGCCGTCTTCTGAATGAAATGAGCGAGCTGTCTGATCCATTCCGCGCCGAAGCCAACCGCAAGCTGCTGGAGGATCTGGTGCCCGACAAGGTGCCACTGGATACCCTGCATTCGGTCCTGCGTCTGCTGCTGGAAGAGCGTGTGTCGATCCGCAATATCCCTCTGATTCTGGAGGCCATTGCAGAGGCACGTATCCACTCTACCCAGCCAGAGGTGATCTGCGAACAGGTGCGTCAGCGCCTGGGCTTCCAGCTGGTTGCCGAGATGAAGCGCGCGGATGGTACCATCCCGCTTATTCAGCTGGCGCCGGAATGGGAGGATACCTTCTCGACCTATCAGGTGGATGTCAGCGCCGGCAATCTGGACGTGGCCCTGCCCCCCGATATGTTCAACCGGCTGGCAGAGGGTCTGAGCGAGCGTCTGAACACAGTGACCGAGCAGGGCATCTTTGCCGCCGTGGTGACCTCTACCCGCCGCCGCCGCTATCTGCGGACTATTCTGAAATCCCGTGGTCTCACCAATCCGGTGCTCTCCTTCGAGGAAATCGGTCTGGAGGCCCGCCCCGCATTGGTCGGAATGGTTGCTGCATGACACTGCTGGATCTCCCTCCAGAGCTGCGCGCGTTTCTTGGGGCGAGTTTCTGGCATTTTGCCATTGTCTTTTTGCGGGTCGGCGCGATGACAGCCCTGTTGCCGGCCTTTGGTGAACAATATGTCCCGATGAATGTGAAGCTGGCGATTGCCGTTGCTTTTACCTTTGTCGTGGCGCCGGCGCTGCCGTTGTTTCCCGAGCCCACAACACCGCTGCATTTTGCCGGTCTGGCCGCCAGCGAGGCCATCATTGGCCTGGCTTTGGGGATGTCGGTCCGACTGTTTCTCATGGGGTTGCAGATGGCTGGTATAATTGCGGCGCAAAGCACCTCCCTGTCGCAGGTTCTGGGCAATATCGGCATTGATGCCCTGCCGGCAATAGGCGGGGTGTTGTTGGTGTCAGGTCTGGCGCTGGCGGTGATGATGGGGCTGCATGTCCGGGTGGCAGAGTTTCTGATCTATTCCTACCAGATATTTCCGCTCGGCGATTACCCTGCCCCCGCCGGTTTTTCGGAATGGGGTCTGCACCGGATCTCCCGGGCTTTTTATATGGCCTTCACCCTGGCGGCGCCATTTCTCATCACGGCGGTGATCTACAATCTGGCGCTGGGCGTGATCAACCGTGCCATGCCTCAGTTGATGGTGTTCTTTGTCGGTGCGCCGGTGATCACCTTTGGTGGCCTGTTCATTCTGATGGTGGCCAGCCCGTTGATCCTGGATGTCTGGATGCGCGAGATGATGACCTTCTTTTCTGATCCCGGAGGTGGCTTGCCATGAGCGACGACGACGATTCAGACAAGTCATTTGAACCAACAGATTCCAAACTGCGCAAGGCACGGGAGAAAGGCGAGGTTGCCAAATCAGCCGATCTTTCCGTGGCGGCCGCCTATATGGGCCTGGTCGTCGCCTTCTATGGGGCTGGCCATGGTATGGTAACCGAATTTGGCACTGTGTTGATGTCGATCATCGACCAGCCGGAACGGCTGGCGAAACAGCTGTTTTCCGGCAATGGCACGCCTCCTATTGGCGGTATGATTGTGGCCCTGGTCTGGCCTTTGATCCCGCTGTTTTTAATCCCCTTTGTGTTGGTCCTGTTGTCAATCGTCGGCCAACGAGCACTGGTCTTTGCGCCCAGCAAGCTTGAACCCAAGATCTCGCGGCTTTCGGTGATTTCCAACGCCAAGAACAAATTTGGTCGCGCCGGGTTGTTCGAGTTTGGCAAAAGCGCCTTCAAGCTGATGATTTATTCGATTTGCCTTGGTGTTTACCTCAAGAACCGGATGCCCGAGATGATCGCTTCGGCGGCAACCGGGGCCTCTTCGGTGATCAAGATGCTGGCAGAGCTGGGAATGGAGTTCCTGGTGATTGCCTTGCTGATCTCGATTACCATCGGGGTGGTGGATGCGATTTTCCAGCATGATGAACATCGCCGCAAGAACATGATGTCGCGTAAGGAAATCCAGGACGAGACCAAGGATGCCGAGGGTGATCCCCATATGAAAGGCAAACGGCGTCAAAAAGCCATGCAGATCGCCACGGGTCAGATGATGGCTGCGGTGCCAGAGGCCAGCGTTGTGATCGTCAACCCGACCCACTATGCGGTGGCGCTGAAATGGGAAGGTGGTGCCGGCACGGCGCCGATCTGCGTGGCCAAGGGTGTGGATGAGGTCGCCGCGACCATCCGCCGGATCGCCAATGAAAACGCCATTCCAATCCACAGTGATCCGCCAACTGCGCGGGCGCTTTATGCCACCATCGGGATCGGCGACGAGGTTGAGGAAGAGTATTATGCGCCGGTGGCAGCGGCGATCCGCTTTGCCGATGAGATGCGCGAGCGGGCCAAGGGAGGTCTTTGATGAAACAGAAGATGGCAATGCTAAAACAGATGGCTGCAGTCACCGAAGCCCAATACCTGAAGGAACACGCCAAAATTAAACCGATCCTGGATCACGAGGCGCGGCTGCGCGGTCAATTGACCAGGTTGGAGGCACAGGTCAACGAGGCCCGCATTGAGGCCGATGGCGACATGCCAATGAAGGCTTTGGGGGCGGATCTGCTGTGGGAGGGCTGGCATCTGAACACGCGTCGGAACCTCAACATGCAGCTGGCGCAGGTCACCGCCCGCAAGCTGATGGCGATGGATCGTCTGCGTAAAACCTTTGGCCGCAAAACCGCTGTGAGCGAGATGGAAAAGACCGAAAAACTGCGGCTCAAAACAGCCCGTGCAAAATCCCTGGAGGCGCAGCTGCTTGGTCTTTGATATTTTGTGATGCCCCGTTGGGGCAGGGGCCAACGCTCTACTCAGATGGAAAGCGCCAGGGCACTCTGTCAGGTCTGAAGAGATCAGCAGCGGCGCCTTGCCCCATGTGCCGTGAACGGCAGGTTTGTAGGGTTGCCTCTGGTTGCGAACCTATTTTGCGGCAACACGCGCATGCGGGCGCAGGTTGGCCAAAGCCAGGGCAACGAAGGCTCCGGCAAGCTTACTGCCATCATCCGCAATGCGGATATGGGTCGATGGCAAGTCCGGTAGGCCATAATGTGAAGGCGCTTCAACCAAATCGCGATCTGACAAAGATACTGGCAAGGCCGCGATGGCGAGATCTGCCCTCAACGCAGCGACCTGACCCATCGAGGTGTCACTGGAATAGGCCACGCGATAATCGCGACCGGCCTTTTGAAGGGATGTTAGCGCAGCTTCGCGCCAGGCACATCCGACCTGCGCGACGGCGAGTGGAAGAGGATCGTGCTGACCGGCGCTACCGCCATCGAGCGCAAGCCATTTCAGCGGCTCCGAAAAAAGATCGTGCGTAGGCAGGCTTGACGGGCCGACATCATTGAACAGTGCCAGATTGACCGAGCCGTTCGCGAGGCCGCGCAGAACGGCGTCGCTGGTGCCAAGACGCACATCGACCTGAACATCCGGATATGTCTCGGCAAAACGCCGCAACAGGCCCGGAACGAGCGATACCCCAAGGTCATGCGGCGCCGCCAGCGCGATCAGCCCCCGCCAGTGGAGAGGCTCGAAAGATCGAAAGCGTTTCGTCATTCAGACTTAACAGGCGGCGGGCTTGCCGCAGCAATGTTTCACCCTGCGCCGTCAGCGCAACGTTTCGGGCGTCCCGCTCCAGCAATCGTGCGCCCAACAGATCTTCGAGCTTTGCGATCTGAAGGCTGACAGCCGAAGCAGACTTATTCACCCGCGCCGCCGCACGCCGAAACGATCCGGTTTCACAAATCGTAACAAAGCTTCGCAACGCGTCCAGATTCAATGTTCTGTTTTCTGCTGCCTCTAAGGTTTCGATTTTTTGCATCATAGGATGAGTTCATATCGTTTTTCTAAATATTTTTCAAAGCCTATTCTCCCGCCTGAACGGGAGAAATGTTGTGAGCAAATCGCGAAATATTCTGGTGGGTCTTGGCTGGGCCATTGTTGCGATCATGGTTTGGTCCGGGTCTTTGGTGATGCTACGGCTTGGCATGACGACAAACCTGAATGCCTATGATTTGACCATGTTGCGGTTTGGCGTGGCGGCGGTGCTCTTGGCTCCTGTTGCCCTAGGGCGCGGGACAGGGACGAACCGGCTGAGACCGATGGGGGTAGTCGCGATGGTGATTGCCTTTGGCGCGCCCTATGTCATGCTGATTTCACTTGCCATGAAGACCGCACCAGCCGTGGTCGCAGGCGCACTTAATCCGGGGGTCATGGCCATTGCCTCGGTGCTGCTGGCGCGCGCTGTCTCTGGAGACAAGGTTGGGGTTGCCCGGGGTGTGGGACTGGCGCTGGCTGCTGCGGGGATTGCCCTGTTCGTTCTGGCGGGAGGTGCCGTCACAACTGGTCATTTCATCCTGATCGTGACCGGTATTATGTGGGCGGTCTATGCGCTGATCGTCCGCCAGGCTGCTGTCCCGGCCCTCAATGCAACAGCGCTTGTTGCGGTGTTTTCGGCGATCTTCTTCTTGCCGGTCTATCTTATTGCATTGCCAAAGAAAATCTTCGTGGCCCCGTTGCCGGACATCTTGCTGCAAGCTGGGTTTCAGGGCGTTCTAGTCAGCGTCGTGGCCATCTATTCTTTCAATCGCTCCGCTGAGCTTCTGGGGCCGGTTGCAGGGGCAAGCCTCCCCGCGCTCATACCCGTTGTCACACTCGGCCTTGGTTTCATGCTGCTTGGCGAAACGGCCAGTGCCGGGGCAATTGTCTCGGCGATTGTTGTGACGCTGGGGCTGGCAGTGATACTTGTCGGACAGCCGACTATGCGCTGGATTTTATCCCAAACCCGGAGGCGCAGTTGCAGACAGGGGTAGATCGCAAGTTCGCTTAGGCGCATAACCCATACATGCAACGGGCCCGCTGGAGATAGCAGGCCCGTTGTAGCATTCCGGATTCCCAGTCAGTTATTATACGTCCTGGCGGGAGATCTCTACGATCAGCACATCATAGACGCCCTTGCCCAACTCGCGTTGCGCGGCCTCACGCAGGGCGGTGCGCAGCGGGTTGAGAACATCTGAGCGGGTAAAGGCCCCGCGAAAGCCACCCATATTGGCATGATCAAACAGCACCTGCAGGAAGGCATCGCGCAGCTTGGGTTCATAGAGGTGGACCTTGTCAGTCATGCCGGTCTTGACCTCAAGACTAAGCGCGATGACCACCAGCGAGGACAGGTTGTCACGCTCCACCACGGGGATGACAAACTGGTTGTCGATCTTGATGTATTCCCGGTTTGGATCGGGCCCAAGCTCATCCTCACCGGCCTCATGTTCCGCGTGATCACCGCTTTCTTCATCGGGGTGATCAATGTCATCGCCCATGTTGTCACCGCTGGCGTGTTCCGCTGGGGGGGCGGGGGTGGAGGCCAGCATGAGGCCAGCCCCAATGCCGACAGCGGTGCCAACAATCAGCAATATGACAGGAAGTAATTTAGCGATCATAAGTCACCTCAGAATGGCAGGATCGCGTCCAGCACTTGCTGGCCGTATCGGGGTTGTTGCACATCGGTGATCTGACCACGGCCACCATACGAGATCCGCGCCGAGGCGATCTTGTCATAGGTGATCTGGTTCTGACGGCTGATATCCTGGGGACGCACATAGCCCGAGACCAAAAGCTCACGCAGTTCGAAGTTGACCCGAACCTCCTGTTTGCCGCTGATGGCAAGCACACCATTGGGCAGCACATCAACCACGGTTGCCGCGACGCGCATTTCCAGCTTTTCGTTCCGCTTTACCGATCCGTTGCCCTTGGAGGTGCTGGCCCCGGTCAGATCAACGGCGTTCGCCATCGAGGCGCCCTCGGGAAGTTTGCCATCAATGCGCTGCGGCAGGCCAAAGAGCTGCGGAACCCCCATGCTTTCGGCACTTGATCGCGATCGGCTGGTGCCATTGGAGATTTCGGCCTGTTCGTCAAATTCAATCACAACGGTAAGGATATCCCCGCGGTTCACGGCACGACGATCCCCCAGCAGTGAGTTCTGCGAGCCGCTCCACAGGGAAGAGCCGTCCACTGCGCGCTGGTTCTGGACCTCCGTCGGCAGGCCCTGCCACAGCATGGCGACATGTTCCGGCGATTCGCTGGTTTCTGACAGGGTTGGTGGTTTCCCGAGATGATCCATGCGGGCGCAGGCCCCCAGCAAGACCAGGCCAGTCAGTGCAAGTTTGGTGGCAATTGATTTCATGTTCATTATTTTACCTCTACTGACCCGTCTGCGTTTACACGCCCGGTCACGGTGTTCCGTGATGCCAAGTTCATAACCTTGATCCATTCCCCTTCGGATCCCCGCCCCAAGGCGCGGCCCTCTGCCAAGATGGTCAGCCCATTGTGGCGAAAGGCGAGTGTAACAAGGTCGTTTCGGTCGATGATCGCGGGTGGGCCGATATCGGTGGGCCGCAGGGGGCGACCGGGATAGAGCGGCACACGGGCTTCCATTCCCACCACTTCGTTTGCATCTGACAATGCACCTGCCACATTGACCTGTTTGAAGGTCAGATCGGTGGCAAGGATGATCTCTTTGGCCCGAATGGTCCGCAGGGGCACCAGTATTTCGGCCCAGGCGGTCTGGGCTGTCAGGGCGATGAGAAGGGCGAGAATGTGTTTCATTAGCGAATCTGTGTCGTCGCAGACATCATCTGATCGACAGCAGAGATGACTTTGGAATTCATTTCATAGCCGCGCTGCGCCTCGATCAGCTCGGTGACTTCGCGAACCGAATCGACAGAGCTGCCTTCGAGATAACCCTGGCGGAAGGTGCCAAGCCCATCTTCGCCAGCAGTTGACACATTGGGCGCACCTGAGGCCTCGGTCTCAGTGAAAAGATTGCTGCCGATGGCTTCCAGCCCCTTGGGGTTGGTGAAACTGGCAAGGCTGAGCTGGCCCAGCAGCTGTCCCTCGGCGGTTTCATCAAAGTAGGCGTAGACCTCGCCAGAGCCATTGATCGAGATGCTGACCGCATCGTCGGGAATGGTCACATCCGGCGCTACCGCATAGCCATCCGAGGTGACAACCAGCCCCTCGGCAGAGCGTTTCAGCGCGCCATCGCGGGTATAGCCGCTTTGACCCGAGGGCAGGGTGACTTCCAGATAGCCCTTGCCTTCGATGGCAACATCAAGGTCATTGCCGGTCTGTTCCAGGGCACCCTGTTGCAGATGCACGGAAATGGCGGCAGGGCGCACACCCAGACCCACCTGAACACCCGTTGGCAGGATGGTCCCATCAGAGGCATTCACGGTGCCGGCGCGGGTGACCTGCTGGTAGTGCAGATCGGCAAATTCGGCGCGGCGGGGATTGTAGGCCGTGGTGTTCATATTGGCCAAGTTGTTCGCGATGGTTTCAACACGCAGCTGCTGCGCGCTCATACCTGTTGCGGCGATTTTTAGGGCACGCATCGGTGGTCTCCTATTACTTGATCAGTTTTTCAATGGCGTTGCGGATGCGCTGGTCTTCTGTTTCCAGAAAACTCTGGCCCATTTCATAGGCGCGCTGGATTTCAATCATTCGGGTCACCTGGGTGATGGCATTGACGTTGGATCCCTCCAGAAACCCCTGCACCATTTTGGCGGTTTCGGATTCTACAATCTCGCCCTCGGCGCGGAACATCACGCCATCCTCGCGCATCAAGACGGTTCCTTCGTCTGGCTGAAACAGGCCAATCTGACCGACGGTATTGCCATCGGCGGTAATGGTGCCATCTGCCCCGACATGAATGGATTCAGCGGTGCCTGGAATAAAGACAGGCGCGCGGCCCGCATCCAGCACCTTATGGCCGTCCATGGTCACCAGATCGCCCGCAGCATTGGGAGAGAAGGCGCCTGATCGGGTCAGCCGTTCCCCCAGCGGGGTTTCAATCATGAAATAGGCGTCACCTTCGACTGCAAAGTCAAAGGTGCCACCGGTCTGGGTCAACTGCCCCTGTTCCATCGAGGTGTTGAAAATATTCGCCCGCGCCATCGACAGCGATTGCTGGCCTGGCGAGGATTGGACAAACTCCGAAAAAATCAACCCCTCAGAGCGGTAGCCGGTGGTGGCAGAGTTGGCGATGTTATTCGCCACCACGCGCATTTCGCGCATCAAACCGGTTTGACGGGAGAGGGTTGCGTAGCCTGCGTTTCCCATTACGAAACTCCTGCGATCAAAGGAATGATATGGCCGTTAAAAAAGGCCACGAGTGTTTGAGTCATGAACCCCATGGACATCCAGAACACGACAACAATTGCCGCCAGTTTGGGGACAAAGGTCAGGGTCATTTCCTGTACGGATGTCAGGGCCTGAAACAGACCAATGGCGAGGCCGACAACCAGGGCCACCGCCAGAATCGGCGATGACATGGTTACCGCGGCCCAAAGAGCCTGCCGTAGGGTGTCGTAGAATTGGCCCTCGCTCATCATTGGCTTAGACCGGCATCCGCAGGATTTCTTGATAGGCTTCGACCACTTTGTTGCGCACGGTCACTGCGGTCTCAACCGCCAGCTCGGTCTGGGCCAGCGCCTGAACCAGCGCGTGGGGATCACCATCGCCTGTCATCGACTGAACGGCGGTTTGCTCACCAACCTGCATGGTGTTGGCAAAGCTGGCAAAGCTTGAGCGCAGCTGCTCGGTGGGGCTGGGGCCCGTGAATTCTGGATCCACCTTGGTGGCGGGACGGGCGGCGGCATAGCCACCAGCGGCGGCAGTGATAGAGCGAATATCCATTCTGGATCTCCTCGGGTGTTAGATTAACGTCTCAGCAGGTCCATCAGCGAGGCTGACATACCACGGGTTTGTTCAAACATTTTCAGGTTGGCGTCATAGCTGCGCTGGGCCTCGCGGGCGTCAGCGATTTCGATCATCAGATCGACGTTCGATCCTTCGTAGTGTCCGCTTTCATCTGCCAGCGGATGTGAGGGATCATAGATGTCGTCCAGATCGCTGCGGTCCAGGGTAACGCGGCCGGTTTTGACCCGTTCCACATCATTCTCCAGATCGCGCGTTGCCTCAAACGGGACGCTCTTGCGGCGATACCCGGGGGTATCGGCGTTGGAGATGTTTTCAGAAACGTGGCGCAGCCGGGTGGCCTGTGCTTTCAGGCCGCTGGCGGTCACACTCAGAGAATTGGAAAATTCACTCATTGGTCATGTCCCCTTTAGCGTCCCAGACTGGTGCGCAGAATGTTCATCGATGATTTATAGATAGCGAGCGCGCGGTCGTGCTGACGCTTGACCTCAACCCCGTGGAAGATCTCGGTCTCGAGCGAGACGGTATTGTCGTTGGGGTCGGCGCCATCGGGCGATGTGGTCACGGCCCAATCCATGTGGGATCCGTTGATGCCATTCAGATGCGAGCCGCGTGAGGCCACCATGTCGCCCGGGCGCGGCCCGGCGGCATAGACCTCTTTAAAAGGTTTGATATCCTTGGTGTGATAACCAGGCGTATCAGCATTCGCGATGTTTTCAGCCACCAGCGCTTGACGCTTGCCGGCATGGCTGGCCATCGAATATGCGATTTTAAAAACGTTCAGTTCGGTGAACACCGGGGCTTCTCCCTCGATCAATTTCAATCAAGGCTTAACCCTGATTCCTTTAGAAATTGTTTCAGGAACTACTTGGAGGCCTCAGGCCATGATTCCAGAGCTGAAAGCTTTGACCGAACAAATCGCCAGTAAGAAATTGGCAACTTCCATGGGACGCGTCAGCGGAATTTCTGGGGGAGAAATCGAAATATCCGGCCTGGAACGCGAAGCGCGAATCGGCGATCGCCTGGTTCTTGTGCGGGGGCCGGGTGATGAATTGCACGGCGAAGTGCTGAAAATTAGTAACAGTAAAATCAGCATGTTACCTGATCGTGCACCGGATCGTGTTGCGATGAATGATCGTGTGATGCTGCGCCCGGCGCCAGAATTTGCCCCGGGGGATAACTGGATTGGCCGGGTGATTGATCCCTTTGGGGAACCTCTGGATGGCAGGCCGATGCTGCGCGGAGAGAAGGCGCGGGATCTGATGGCGCCGCCTCCAAAAGCGGCAGGGCGGCGTCATATGGGGGGGCGTCTGGAGACCGGACTGTCGGTGTTCAATACGATTCTCCCCATCGTGCAGGGCCAGCGTATTGGTCTTTTTGCGGGTTCGGGGGTTGGTAAATCAACTTTGCTCGCAAAAATGGCGCAATTTATGCAGGCCGATGTGGTTGTCATGGCGCTGATTGGCGAACGTGGACGGGAAGTGAATCACTTTGTCGAAGAGGTTCTGGGGCCAGAAGGCATGAAACGGGCGGTTGTTGTGGCTGCCACCTCTGACCAATCGGCACTGGTGCGCCGCCGCAGCGCCTGGGCTGCGATGACCATCGCTGAACATTTTCGCGACCAGGGCAAAAACGTGCTGTTCATGGCTGACTCGGTGACGCGTTTTGCCGAGGCCCACCGCGAGATTTCTGCCGCCTCAGGCGAGGCACCCTCGCTACGTGGCTTTCCCCCCTCTGTGACGCCTCTGATCACCGGGCTCTGCGAACGGGCTGGTCCCGGCGCTGAGGGGCAGGGCGACATCACGGCGGTGTTCAGTGTTCTGGTGGCGGGCTCTGACATGGATGAACCCATTGCAGATATCCTGCGCGGTGTTCTGGACGGGCATATCGTGCTCAACCGGGAGATTGCCGAGCGGGGACGCTTCCCGGCGGTTGATGTCTCGCGTTCGGTCTCGCGGAGCTTGCCAGCGGCGGCGACAGCAGAAGAGAACGCCATCATTCTGGAGGTGCGCAAGTTCCTTGGGTCCTATGAGCAATCCGAAGTGATGATCCGCGCTGGACTGTATTCCGAAGGCAATGATGCGGTTCTGGATCAGGCGGTGAAGATCTGGCCGGAACTGGATGCCTTCTTTGGCAAGGACGATCCAAGCGGGATAGAAAACAGCTTTGCCCGCCTGCAATTGATGCTGCGCCGCGCGTCGAAGGGGCGCTAACAACGGCGGCAAGGGGCTATCAGCCTCTTGCCCATTATGCGGGCCCAAAGGCCTGCATTTTTTGAGCCTCACATCGGCCAAAAGACGATCTCAAACAGAAAGACAGGTCTCAAACAGAAAAAAGGGCGCCTTCCAGTCTACCTGGATCGCCCTCTATTCAGTTTCAACCTATCGGTTTGGCAGGCTTTGCTCAGGCTTGCAGGAGCGAAAGCGCCAGAGCTCCAGAGGACGTGGAGCCTGAGTAGGCATCCAACTCGGTCCGTGCCAGATAGGTGTTGACCAGTTTTGTTAACTGTTCCGGATCAGAAAACATGGTGAGATCGTCGGACCCAAACCGTTTTTTTGCAGCATCCTGCATGATGCCCACCTGCTGGTCGATATCAAGCAGCGCCAGATCACTTGGCAATCCAAGTGCAGTCTGCATCATGGTTTGAAGCTGCGGCTGACCAATGATGTTAAGCCATTGACCCGTGATTGACAGTTCTTCGCCTTCGTCATCGAAGGTGACCAGATCCACCAGTTCCCGTTCGGCATACAGAGAGATCTGCATGGAAACGTCCTGCTGCCCGACCGCGTCTTCAAAAGACTGCACAACGTTCTTGTCGGCGATCTCCTGCATTCTATAGGTCAGGCCGGTCACGGGAACGAGGCCGGGGCCAAACCCAAAGGCATTGGTGAAATCGATCCAACGGTCGTCGCCCAGCTTGTTGGCCAAGGCATCATCCGCTTCGCTCCCATCTTCCAGTACCTTCTGAATCATCGCCTTTGAATCGATCTCACTGGCGAGACCGAAGGCATTCAAGGCAACATCCAACAGGCGATAGTCAGAAACCAAGTCCTCTGCGGTTTTGACCTTGCTGATGTTTTCCATGAAGTACTCGTTGTCGCGCTCCAGGATCGGGTCCTTGTTGAAGTGCTCAAACTGGCGGTCATAGGTGGCCTGTAAGAAGGCCCAACCCGTCAAGCCAGTTGAAGGGATGGTGGGTTCAAAGCTCATGACGGACGGATCGCCATCAGACGTTCTTCCCGTGGCAGCAGGGTGCGCAGGGATTTCAAACATCTGTAATGATTGTCGTCCAACAGGGCTTCTGTTGCCTCGGCCAGGGCCGAACGGCTATCGGGGTCAACAAAGACCTGGCTCAGCTCTTCGATCCGACGCAGCATAGGCAGACGATCTTCTTTGGGATCGCTGTCGCCGGTCAGTACCAACTGCGCTGCATAGCACACGCGGCGCACAGGCGTATTGGCATTTTCTGGATGGATGGCATCGCGCAGACGCAGGATATTGGCATCCGGGGTAACGATAGAAAGGCGGCTCCGCCGATCACCGTTTTCGATGACAGCACCATTTACCAAAACCCGCTCTTTGGGGGCAAGTTTAAGAACAAGTCCACTCATATTTAGGTTGCTCCGCTACGGAGGCCGCGCAGGACGGCCATGTTGACTTCAATCAGCGCTCTCACATTCGCTTTACGCGATAGGACCTTGCTGGTGTGTTGGCGGGTGAATTCGGCTAGGTAAAACAGATTATCTTTAACATCTTGCGGCAACTGGTTTTCTTTTGCAGCGAGATCAACTTCGAAGATGGTCCACATCTTGCGATTCTTATGCAGTGCTTCGGCTAATACGGCAAAGCCTTCGGCGCCTTTTTTCGCACTAGCGGTCTTGTGGGCGGCAAGCAGATTTTGGGTCGCACGAGCAACGATATCATACTCATGGTCTTTGGTTGTTCTGGTCGGGGCATTTGCCGCGGAATAGGCACTCTTCGCTTTCAGAAGTGCGTTCACGTGTTTTCCTAACGTATTATTTCTTCAGATTCTCTGAGAAGGGGCCCAGGGCGTGAAGACACGCCCTGGGTTAGGTCTTTTAACGGAACAGCTGCTGCAGAGTTTCCGGAGCCGAGTTGGCAATGGACAGCGCCTGAACACCAAGCTGCTGCTGTGTCTGCAGAGCTTTCAGTCGGGCGGATGCTTCTTCCATGTTGGTGTCAACAAGCGAACCAATGCCGGACTTCATGGCGTCGGTCACTTTGGTGACAAACTCGTTCTGACGCTCGATACGTGCAGCCGAGGCACCCAGAGCCGCAGTGCCATCAACGGCAGCCTGGATCAGTGCTTCGATGTCATCAATCGAGGCTTCAGCAGTTGTCGCATCGGTCATCACAACGGTGGACAGCGAGAGGCCGGCTTCAAAATCAACCGAAGCAACGGTGATGTTGGAAGCAGTCACAGCACCAGATGCATCACGGTCCAGCGAAGACAGAACAGTAATGTCGCCGCCTGCGGTGTTCAGCAGGTTGGCACCGTTGAACTGAGAAGCACCAATCACCGAGGTGATCTGGTTTTTCAGCTCGTTTACGTCAGCTTCGAGTTTGCTGTGGTCAACGTTTTCACCAGTTGCCGCAACAACTTTTTCCTTCATTTCTTTCAGAAGTTCGGTGATTTGCTCAGCGCCCGCAGTTGCAACCGCAACAGTGGATTCACCCAGCGACAGCGAGTCGGATACGGCTTCAAAGCCAGCGACATCCGATTCCATAACTTTGGAAATCGCCCAGATGGCAGAGTTGTCTTTGGCCGCGCCGACTTCTTTACCAGTAGAGATCTGGTTCTGGGTGTCTGTCAGGCTGCTGTTGATAGAGGACAACGTCTGCAGAGCAACCATTGCGCCATTGTTTGTCAGAATGCTGGTCATAGCTTTATTCCTTTAGCGATTGAGACACTTTGGTCTCTGTATTTTCCCTGCCCCTAAGGGCGTTACGGCGTCTTTCTGACAATGCGTTCAGCCTGTCGGCTTTCGCGCCACCTCAGTGATGAGATGCAAGGAGACATTGCGGCGAAAGTTGCTAAGGGAGTGCTAATGTCAAAATCTACAATCCGTAGAATTTTACTAAACCCTGGCGCGACTTAGCTCGCCTGCCTTAGCTGCGTTTCTCCAGACGTTGGCCCATTGTGGTGCCATAGCGTTCCTTGCGTCCGGCACGATCATATACATCCAGACCCTTTTTCACCCGGCGCAGTTCAGCCATACGTGTGGCGACGCTGCGGATGCCTTCCATGGCACTGTTGAGCAGCTCCTGATTGCGCGAGACCTTTGTCTGTACCTGCGCGAGGTCCGCGCGTTCGAGACTGCCGATCTCATTGAGGCGCGCGATGATTGCCTCTTTCCGGGTCAGCAGTTCCTGAATCTGGTTCAGCTCACCGCGCACCAGCGCGCTGCGTTCCTGGTCCAGAATTTTGTCCAGCTCCTCGATTAGGCTTTGTGGGGTCTGATGGGTCAGTTGTGCGTTCAGATCAGTCATTAGAGGAATCCTTCATTGCGTGATAAAGTGATTCGGCGAGGCCAATGCCGCCGGCTTCGGTAATTTGTTCGGCCTGGGCGCGGACCAGAAAGCTGCTGAACTGATCTTCGCCCTCGCCTCCGCCGCCAAGCCCTTCGCGGCTTTTCCCAAGCCCCGCGGATTTCAACATTTCCGTAAGAAAAGAAGCTTCTAGCTGTTTCGCAGCATCGCGAATCGCAGCATCCTGCGAGGCTGCCTGAAGCTTGGGCGGCGTTGGTGCCGCCTGATGAACTGTTGTTAGATTGGGCATCCTGCACCTCTTCTCCGGGTTTAATTCGGATTTGCTTGATTTTTTAGAGACTGCCCCAGGAGCGGTTAAAATTACCGTAACCGCTTTGCGCTAGAGCTGGGGGTATCGAGATAGAACGTCTGGAATCCTCATGCTTACAAATGTACTCTTTGGTCAGGTGCGCTCAGGCGCTGCAGACCCAGTCGGTGTCAAGGCGACGGAAGGCCCGTCGCGGCAGCACCCAAATCGTAGCTTTTCTGACCACGTGGATGATCGTGCCAGAAGGGAAGAGGCGAGATCTGCATCTGAAAGAGAGCGCTCCATTCGGGCGGACAAGGCAGATGAGCAGCAGGATGCAAAAGCGCGATCCAAAGCCGCTGATCAAAACCAATCCGATACCGGAAAACCCAATGCCGCCAAGGTGACAGCTGAGGGCGCAGATGTGCCCGCCTCCAAAGAGGGGGCGAAAACCGCCGCAGCCGTTGCTGACCCAGACGCGACAGAAGCCACTATTTCCCAACAAACCGAAGAAACGCCCGAAGGCGTGGATGCAGCAGAGGTCGCTGAGACCGATGTATTAGACAGTGACACCGCCTCCGACACAGATGTGAATGGTGAAACCGAGATTGCGGCGCAGGGAACCGAGGTGCCGCCTTTGGGCCTGCACCAGGAAACTGACATAAAACCAACCGCTGCAAGCGCCACAGCAGATTCTGGGACCTCCGGACAGGCCTCAAAATCCCCGATGACAGGGAGCACAGAGGCTGCCGTTGCCGCAGGCGAAAGCACTGAGGTTGCAGCGCAGGTGACACTTGCAGAGGCCGCTCCAGATTCGATGGATGATGGAATTACGGGTGATGCTGAAACTGCATTTGGAAAATCTGCTCAGTCTGCAGCAGGGGCTGCGACGGCGGCGGCAGGGGCGCCACAAACCGCAGTTCAGGCCGCAGCGCAGGCTGATGCCCAACAGAAAGCCGCTGCAGCCACGGCTGTGAACCCGGATCAGAATGTGACTGCGGACCCGGAGCAAAGTGACAGGGCGCAGGTCGTCGCATCGGCTGCCACCGGCGCCGCCGCATCGCAGAACGGGGCGCTTCGTCCGGGTGATTCCCGCAGCGCCACTGCAAAATCTGTCATTGCATCACAGGCTGCCGGCGCAAATGACGCGGCCCAGGCCAAGGTCGCGCAGGCCAAGGTCATGCAGGCGGATGATCCCGCAGCGGAGGTCACGGCAGATACCGCCGAGCCCGAGGTAGCTGGAAAATCCGCGAGCTCTGGCGAGGTTCTGGCAGCAGTTGCAGGTCAAACCCGCACAGCGACGGCCACTGAACCTGGCCGTCGGGCCGAGGGGCGTGCCCGCGAATCACGTGAAGCACAGGCGGTGGTGACAGGCAATGCAGCCGCAACACCAGCCACAAAACCAACCGCCGCCACTGCGCAGATCAGCGCCGTCCAACAGGCCTTTGCGGCCCAGGTGCTGGCCGGAGATGCCACAGCTGCGGGTGGTCAAGGTGCTGATACCCAGGTGCTGAGCTTGGATCTGACGTCGAATCTCCCGGGCCTGTCGCAGCTCTTGACTGAGGCCGTTGCTCAGCCCGGAACTGTGCATCGCCCCGAAACGCCGCGCATGGTTGCGGTGCAACTGGCCCAGGCCATTGTTGCCAAGGGGGATCGCAATGTTGATGTGGCGCTGAACCCAGAGGAACTGGGCCGGGTCAAGATGCGGGTCTCCACCAGCGAGACAGGCATTACCGTGGTGATCCAGACCGAACGTGCGGAAACCGGCGATTTGATGCGCCGCCATATCAACGAGCTGGCGGATGAGTTCCGTAAAATGGGCTTTCAAAACGTCTCTTTTGAATTCAGCGGTGGCGGTGCCTCGGGCGGTGAAACCAGAAGCGAAGGCGGCAGCCCGTCCGGATTGGGCAGATCCGGCACAGAAGAATTGGACGACCTGACTGCAACTGAGCTTGCAGAAAAACAGGTGCAACATCTCCGGCTTGGAAATGCCGGCGTGGACATGAGGGTCTAACTGATGACAACCGAAGTTTCCGGCAGCAACTACAATGCTGCAACTCCTAACAGTTCCTCCGCCGGTGGCGGCACGAACCTGACATCTGATTTTGACACCTTCATCAAGCTGTTGACGGCGCAGGCCAAATATCAGGATCCAACAGAGCCGATGGACAACACGGAATACGCCTCACAGCTGGCGGAATTCTCGATGGTTGAACAGCAGGTTCTGACCAATGACAATCTTGGCTCGGCGCTGGAGCAGTTGGGACTAGGCAATATGGCGGCGCTGACCGGCTGGGTGGGCATGCAGGTGCGTGCAGCCACGGCGGCGAGTTTCGACGGCACCAACCCCGTCAATGTGTCGCCCAACCCCGCAGCTGCTGCGGATGAGGTTACTCTTGTGGTCCGAAATGCCGATGGTGATGAGGTCAACCGTATCTCGCTGCCGGTCAGTGCCGAGCCCTATGATTGGGATGGAACCAATTTCAGCGGTGATATGGCCCCGGCAGGGGACTATACATTTATCGTTGAAAGCTCAGTCGATGGTGAGGTTGTCCTGTCAGAGATGGCAGAGGTCTACACCACCGTTAAGGAAACCCAGTTGGCGGGCAATGATGTGGTCTTGATCAACGAGACCGGGTTTGCGATTCTGGCGACCTCTGTGACCGCGTTGCGGGATCCGGGCGCTGCGACAGCAGAGCCAGCAGCGCCAGAAGAGGCTTGATTCGCCGGGCGTCGCGGGGTCTAGAGAAGGTGCCTTCTGTGGTTAAATAGGGGGCAGAGACCGGAGTATGACGCCCTGCAAGGCCTGGATATGGATTTTGATCAGCGGTTCTTTCGATCGCTCAAGGCGCAGGGGCTAGATGTCGCTGCGCCCTTGCCGTTTCGGGGGGGGCGCTCTAACCGGGTCTGGCGCTGTGGTGACAGGGTGGTAAAGCTCTATCTGCGTCACAGGGACAATCCGCTGTTTGCCAATGATCCCGCGCGGGAAGTTGCCGCGCTTGCGGCTCTTTCGGGGACTGGCATGGTACCCTCGCTGCTGGGCTCGGGCCGCTTTGAGGGCCATAACTGGCTGATTTACGGACATATCACCGGAGCGCCCTGGCAGCAGGACAGCGGCCATGTCGCCCAGCTCTTGGGGCGGTTGCACGATCAGCCCGAATTCAGCGGCTTGCCCCGCGGTGTCAACGGCAGCGCCGCCCTGGAGGCGCAGGTTGAGGTGATTCTCAACCGGTGCACCACCGACCCCGATCGTGTCGCTCAGCTGCGGCAACTGCGCCCTATTGGCCAGGTGCCCGCGCTGAGTCAGTTGGCACTGATCCACGGGGATCCGGTGCCGGGGAATCTGTTGGCGCATGACGGCACGCTGACCCTGATTGACTGGCAATGTCCGCAAATGGGCGACCCAAGTGAGGATCTGGCGCTGTTTCTGTCGCCGGCCATGCAGGTCCTGTACCGGGGGGCTGTGCTGTCTGCGACCGAAGTGGAGGCCTTTCTTGCGGCCTATCCAGATCCACGTGTGGTTGGGCGTTACCTGTCGCTAAAGCCCTGGTTTCACTGGCGTATGGCAGGATATTGCCTGTGGCGCTGCGCGGATGGCAACCCGTTGGACCAGCAGGGATATGAGCTGGAACTGGCAGCAATGGATCAATCCAGCATCCCCAACACAGCATAGGCCGGCGGCATGACGATGCGGCGCGCGGGGCCAAACGGAAACCGGGCCATGCCCTGCATGATGGGCGAATAGGGCAGATCGGGCTCTTGGCCCTGTGCCAGATCCGCGAGCAACCGCCCGGCATAGCTGCCCATGGCGACGCCATTGCCGTGATAACACAGCCCTGCAAACATCCCCGGAGTATCCGGGATCGGACCAACAAAGGGCACAAGGTTGCGCGACATGCAGACCATCCCCGACCAGAAATGCGTGCCCTCTACGCTGCGCCACGCGGGGAACAGTTTCTCAAAATGGCTGCGCAAAAGTTGGCGAATAGCGGCCTCTGCGCGGGGGGAGGAAAACAGCCCGCCGCGCATGCCAAACAGGAACCTACGGTCCGGCATCAGGCGGAAATAGTGCAGCAGGTTGCGGGTGTCATAGGCCATCTGATCGCTGAACCAGCCCTGCGCCTGCAATTCGTCTTCACGCAGCGGGCGGGTGACCATGACGCTTGATTGCGCCGGCAGGTACCGACCTGACAGCCATTTTGGCAGCCCGTCCCAGGAGTAGCCATTGGTGGCAATGATCACCTGCTTGGCGCGAACCTGCCCGCCTGGGGTGGTCAGGACATGACCGCCAGACCCGGAGGTCAGGTTGGTCACCGGGCTGTTCTGGAACAGCCTGGCGCCCGCGTTTTCAGCGGCGCGGGCGATCCCAAACAGGTACTTGCGCGGGTTGAGGCCAAAACCAACGGGGGTCGTCAACGCACCATGGAACTTTCCGTTCAGACCCTGATCTGCGAGATCGCGTTGCTCCAAGAGATGAGGTGTGCCACCCGCCGCCGTGATCTCTTCTGCTTCGCGGCGCAGGGCTGCCATGGCGCGTGGGCTATGCGCCATCCGGGTTTCGCCCTTGGAATGGATGTCTGCTTCAATCCCGTGACGGTCCAGCAGGCCGTGAACCAAATCAATGGCTGCCAGCTCTCCGGCCATGTAGGTATTGGTGGCATCGCTGCCGAATTTGCGCTGCATGGTGCTGCCGGACAGCATGGTTCCGCCCTGGCAACAAAAGCCGCCGTTGCGCCCGGAGGCGCCCCAGCCGGGGGTCTCAGCCTCCAGTACGGCCACGCGGGCGCCACTCTCTGCCAGATGCAGTGCTGCTGACATGCCGGTAAAGCCACCGCCGATGATCGCGACGTCAACCTGCATCTCTCCGGCCTGCTGAGGCCAGAGAGGGGCAGCTATTGTCTCATCCCACCAGCAATTTTCGCGGGGGCCAGGACCATAGGCATAGGCGGAAAAGATCCGCCGCATCAGCTGCGCTCCGCGGCTTGTTCGTCGCGTTGTTGCCGCACGATCTGGCGTTTGTTGACCAGTGAGGCGGTGAGAACGCCGATGGTGACAACCGCGATCATCAGGGTCGAAAGCGCATTGATTTCAGGAGAGACGCCGAGGCGCACCGCCGAGTAGATCTTGATCGGCAGCGTTGTGGCCGCAGGACCGGAGGTAAAGGAGGCGATGACCAGATCGTCCAGTGACAGGGTAAAGGCCAAGAGCCAGCCCGAGATCACCGCAGGCGCGATAATTGGCAGGGTAACCAGCCGAAAGGCTTCGGAGGGGGAGCAGCCCAGATCCAGCGCTGCTTCTTCCAGGGATCTGTCAAAGGTCATCAGACGCGAGGAAACCACCACTGAGACATAGCACATGGAAAAGGTGGTATGGGCCAGAACGATGGTCCACACGCCGCGATCCAACCCGATGCCGATGAACAACAGCAGCAGTGACAGGCCGGTGATGACTTCGGGCATCACCAGGGGCGCATAGATCATGCCGGAAAACAGGGTGCGCCCCTTGAACCGGCCACCGCGCACCAGGACATAGGCGGCCATGGTGCCCAGCACGGTTGCAAAGGTTGACGAGGCTATCGCCACTTTGATTGTGACCCAGGCAGCATCAAGGAAGGCCTCGTTCTGCATGAGCTCGCCGTACCATTTGGTCGAAAATCCGGCCCAGACGGTCACCAATTTGCTCTCGTTGAAACTGTAGATCACCAGAATCAGCATCGGCACATAGAGGAAGGCAAACCCAAGCGTCAGCGAGACGGTATTGAACCAGCTCATGCGTCTCATTGTTCGGCCTCCTGCTGTTTTTGCTGATTGCGCTGGAACAGCACGATGGGAATGATCAGCAACAGCAGCAGAACCACGGCCACCGCCGATGCCACGGGCCAATCGCCGTTGGAGAAGAACTCTTCCCACAGCACCTTGCCGATCATCAATGTGTCAGACCCCCCCAGGAGCGATGGAATGACGAATTCCCCCAGCACCGGGATGAAGACCAGGAAACAGCCGGCGATGATGCCGGTTTTGGACAGCGGAATGGTCACCAACCAAAAGGCCGAAAGACGCGAACAGCCCAGATCCTCGGCTGCTTCGATCAGCGATTCGTCCAGCCGTTCAAGGGCGGCATAGATCGGCAGGATCATGAAAGGGAGATAGGTGTACACGACGCCGATATAGACGGCGGTATTGGTGTTGAGAATGGTGAGCGGTTCAGAGATCACCCCGGTCCACAGCAAGAACTGATTGAGGAAACCCTCGTTCGACAGGATCCCCATCCAGGCATAGACACGGATCAAAAAGCTGGTCCAGAACGGCAGGATCACCAACATCATCAGGCTGGCGCGCCACTCAGACGGGGCGCGGGCCATGGCATAGGCCATCGGATAGCCCACGAGCAGCGTCAGCACCGTCGAGAGCAGAGCGATCTTGAGCGAGCTGAGATAGGCTTTCCAATAGAGGTCATCCTGGGTCAGCCAGACGAAGTTTTCAAAATCCAACTCTGACAGGAAGGTCCAGATGCCGGTGGCCCAGTCAAAATGCGGCGTATAGGGCGGGCGGTCCAGGGCCACATCGGAAAGCGAGATCTTGAACACGATGACAAAAGGCACCAGGAACAGCACCAGCAGCCAAAGATACGGGACAGCGATCAGGGTAAAGCGGCGCATCAGGTCGCCAAGAGAACGCCTGCCGTGGCGGTCCAGGACAGCCAGACAGTGTCTTCCCAAGTGAAGGCCCGGCGCGAGATACGGCGGGTATTGGCGCTTTGTGCCTTGATCACATCGCCCGAGGGCAGTTCAACATGGTAGGTCGAAATATTACCAAGATAGGCAATATCCAGGATCTTGCCCTGCACCACATTGTCGACATCCACAGGTTTGTCGGCATTGATGGTGACCTTTTCGGGGCGGATGGCGAGATGGCATTTCTGCCCTTCCGAAAATGTGTTCTGCGACACCACATTCAGCGGCGGCTGCCCCTCCTTCCAGCTCAGCGCATAGCTGTCTGACCCATTCGGGCTGGCCGTGGCGTCGATGATGTTCACTTCGCCGATGAAATCCGCGACATAAACAGAATTGGGGTTTTCGTAGATGCGGTCCGGCGTCGAAACCTGAATTATCCTGCCGTTGTCCATCACCGCGACGCGGCTGGCGACGGTCATCGCCTCTTCCTGGTCGTGGGTCACGATGACAAAGGTGGTGCCGGTTTTTTCCTGAATATCCATCAATTCAAACTGGGTATCCTGGCGCAGCTTTTTGTCCAGCGCCCCCAGAGGTTCATCCAGCAAGAGCAATTTGGGGTGCTTCGCAAGCGAGCGTGCCAGTGCAACCCGCTGACGTTGGCCGCCAGAGATCTGATGCGGCTTGCGGCTGGCAAATTTCTCCAGCCTGGTGAGGCGCAGCATCTCGTCAACGCGGCTGTTGATATCGGGCTTGGCCATACCTTCGCGTTTCAGGCCAAAGGCGATATTTTCCCAGATCGACAGATGCGGAAACAACGCATAGGACTGAAACATCATATTGGTGGCGCGTTTGTTCGGGGGCACCGGTGCCATATCCTGACCGGCCAGAAAGATCTTTCCCTCGGAGGGGGTTTCAAACCCGGCGAGCATCCGCATCATGGTGGTCTTGCCACAGCCCGACGGGCCCAGAAGCGCAAAGAACTCTTTTTCATAGATGCCGATGCTGAGATCGTCGATCGCCGTAAAGTCGCCAAATCGTTTGGTGACGTTCTGAAACTGGATCAAGGGCTTGGCCTCGGGATCGTTCCAGGGTTCGAATACAGGAATGGTCAAACTGGGTCCCTCGCAATTTCTGAAGGCGCTGGCTGCATGCCGCACTGTCAGAGGTTTGTCGCAACTAGGAAAAGCAGGGCGCGCTGGGCACCCTGCCGGATCAGGCGTCTGAGATCAGGTGCCTGATTTGATTTTGGTCCACATCCGGGTCACGATACGCTGCACCTTGGGGGCATAGGGCGTGGTGGTGAAGAGGTTGGCCAGCGTGGCCTCATCCGGGTAGATCGCCGGGTCGCCGATCACGTCTTCGACCAGGAACTCTTGCGATGCCTTGTTGCCGTTGGCGTAGTAAACATAGTTCGACGCGTCAGCCATATTCTGCGGATCCATGATGAAGTTCAGGAACACATGCGCCGCATCTGGATTGGGGGCATCGACTGGAATGGCCATCTGGTCAAACCACATCTGCGCGCCTTCGATCGCCGCATGATAGGCGATTTCAACACCGTTATTGGCTTCGGCGGCGCGATCACGGGCCTGCAGGACGTCACCGGACCAACCAACGGCCACGCAGATATCGCCGTTTGCCAGACCATTGATATACTCGGAAGAGTGGAATTTCTGGATATAGGGGCGAATGGCCAAGAAGACAGCTTCGGCCTTGGCGAGCACTTCGGGGTCATGGCTGTTGGGGTCTTCGCCGATGTATTTCAGCGCCGCCGGAATCATCTCGGCAGGAGCGTCGAGGAAATGCACGCCGCATTCGCTCAGCTTTTCCATATTGGCGGGGTTAAAGACCAGATCAAGCGAGTTGATCGGAGCATCGTCACCCAGCAGTTCCTTGACCTTGCCGAGGTTTACACCGATGCCGGTGGTGCCCCACATGTAGTTGATGGAATAGGCATTGTCCGGGTCGTATTGTTCGGTGCGGGATTCCACGACATCCCACATGTTCTTGTGGTTGGGCAGCTTGGACATGTCCAGCTTCTGAAAGGACCCGGCGATGATCTGACGCTGCAGGAAAGTGCCACTTGGCACCACCACGTCATACCCAGATCCACCGGCCAGCATTTTTGTTTGCAGCAGTTCATTGCTGTCAAAGACATCATAGATCAGTTTGATGCCGGTTTCAGCTTCGAACTTTTCCAGCAGCGCTTCATCAATATAGTCGGACCAGTTGTAGACGCGCACTTCATCTGCCATGGCGACAGAGCCGAGCAAGGCGACGATGGCGGTCGTTGTCATCATTTTGAGTGTCATGGAAATCTCCCTGTGGGTACCGGTGTCTGCCCGGCTGAGCTAGATTTGATCAAGTTTTGCCTCATTCGGCAATACTGTTTATGTTTCCACTGGGCAGAACTTCGTGCAAACTGCCCAAAATTTAGGAGGATAATCGCAAGTGTTGGTGACCAAATCAGCATCTCAGGCAGGCCAGGCCGCCCCGGATGACGGGCCCAAATTGCCCGCCCATGAGACCGTTTATCAAAAGATGCGCGCGCAGATTCTTTTTGGGGAACTGGCCCCGGGACAGGCGGTCACCATCCAGGGTCTGACCGAGTCCCTAGGGGCCGGAATGACCCCGGTACGCGAGGCCATTCGCCGGTTGATTTCCGATGGCGCTTTGATGTTTCAAGGCAACCGTCGGGTCTCGGTACCTTTGCTGCGGCCAGAGGACATAGATGAGCTAAGTTTTGTAAGGAAAACAATAGAAACCGAGCTAGCGCGCCGGGCGGCTTTGCGCATCTCTGCCGACCAGATCACCCGTTTGGAAAAGATTGATACCGTCCTGGATCAGGCCATTTCTGCGGGGGATGTGACGGGCTATCTGGTGCAGAACTACAGCTTCCATTCCGAACTCTATGCCTGCGCCGACGCCCCCATAATGTCAGACCTGGCAGATCGGCTCTGGCTGCGCTTTGGTCCATCGCTGCGGGTGGTCTGCGGTCGCTTTGGAACCCAGAGCTTCCCTGACCGCCACAAGGACATCATCGAGGCCATGCGTCGGGGGGAGGTAGAAAAAGTGGCGCTGGCGATGGAAAAAGATGTCGAACAGGGCATGGAGCAAGTGAGTCTGGGGTTGGGCAGCAGTAACTGATTCGATTGACATGGCGGAATTTGATCATATTCTGGGGCCAATCTCATCACTGATGGAGTCTGCCTGATGAACGCGATCACCAATCACATGCCCACAGCCGAATTGCAGGCTTTGGATGCTGCCCACCATATGCACCCCTTTACCGCCAACGGCGAATTGGCTGAAAAAGGCAGCCGTATCATTACCCGCGCCTCGGGCGTGACCCTGACCGATAGCGAGGGCAATGAGATCCTCGACGCCATGGCGGGTCTGTGGTGCGTCAACATTGGCTATGGCCGTGATGAGCTGGCCGATGTGGCCGCGCGCCAAATGCGGGAACTGCCCTATTACAACACCTTTTTCCAAACCACCCATGTGCCTGTCATTGCGCTGGCCGCCAAAATCGCTGAGCTGGCGCCGGGGGATCTGAACCATGTGTTCTTTGCCGGGTCGGGGTCCGAGGCCAATGACACCAATATCCGCATGGTGCGGCACTATTGGGCGCTCAAAGGCAAACCGACAAAATCCATCATTATCAGCCGCAAAAATGCCTATCACGGCTCCTCGGTGGGCAGTGGTTCCCTGGGGGGGATGAGCGCGATGCACGCGCAGGGCGGTCTGCCAATCCCTGACATTCACCACATCAATCAGCCACATTGGTGGGCCGAAGGCGGCGACACCCCAGAGGATGATTTTGGCCTGGCGCGGGCACAGGAGCTGGAAGCGGCAATTCTGGAGCTGGGCGAGGACCGGGTTGCGGCCTTTATCGCCGAACCCATTCAGGGTGCTGGTGGTGTTATCGTGCCGCCTGCCACCTATTGGCCTGAAATCCAGCGGATCTGCGACAAGTATGAAATCCTGCTGATCGCGGATGAGGTGATCTGTGGCTTTGGCCGCACCGGCAATTGGTTTGGCTCACAAACCGTGGGTATCCGCCCGGATATCATGACCATCGCCAAGGGGCTGTCGTCAGGCTATGCGCCCATCGGCGGGTCGATTGTCAGCGATGAGATTGCATCGGTGATTGACTCGGATGAGTTCAACCACGGCTATACCTATTCCGGTCATCCCGTATCCTCGGCTGTGGCGCTGGAAAACCTGCGTATTCTCGAAGAAGAGAATGTCGTTGGCCATGTTCAGGATGTCGCTGGTCCCTATCTGAAAGAGAAATGGGAATCCCTGGTCGATCACCCGCTGGTGGGGGAAGCCAGGATTGTTGGTATGATGGGGTCGATTGCTTTGGTCCCGAACAAGGCGACCCGGGCGGGGTTTGCCGCTGAGGCGGGAACGGTTGGGTTTATCTGCCGCGAGCGCTGCTTTGCCAATAACCTCGTTATGCGGCATGTGGGCGACCGGATGATTATCTCGCCACCGCTGGTGATCACCCCTGAGGAAATCGACCTCTTGATCGCGCGGGCGCGGACCTCGCTGGACGAATGCTATGCAATCTTGCAGGAAAAAGACCTGCTGCACAGCGCCTGATCCCGCATTTCGACGCCTACTCTTGCCAAAACGACTTAGGCCTTGCACCTCACCCGGTGTGAGGCCTTTTGGCATATGGCGCTTCAAGAGCTCCCCAGTGTTAGCGGAAACTGCACAAATCTGTCGCAAATCTATCGCTGGGAGTCGCTGCGAGTCCGAACTGTCTATCGTTGCGGCCTAAGCTGGTCTAATGATTTATAGTGATGATGCGGTTGCATCCCTTGCCAAGGGTATGCTTACATCACGATAGAAGCGCAGAACCAATCTGCCGATTATAATAAAACGGGGAGCCTGCTTTGGCTGATGCGTCTAATACTGACGCGTTCGTAGAATTCGAACGCGTGCAAAAGAGCTACGACGGCGAAAATCTAGTCGTAAAAGACCTGAACCTCATTATGCCCAAAGGTGAGTTCCTCACCATGCTGGGCCCCTCGGGTTCTGGTAAAACCACCTGCTTGATGATGTTGGCTGGATTTGAGACGGCAACCCATGGCGATATTCGTCTCGGTGGCACCTCGATCAACAATATCCCGCCGCATAAACGCGGCATCGGCATGGTGTTCCAGAACTACGCCCTGTTCCCCCACATGACCATTGCCGAAAACCTCTCCTTCCCGCTGGAAGTCCGCAAGATCGGCAAGTCCGAGCGTGAAGCGAAAGTAAAGCGCGCGCTGGACATGGTGGAAATGGGCGCCTTTGGTGGTCGCCGTCCCTCGCAGCTTTCTGGTGGTCAGCAGCAGCGTATTGCCCTGGCGCGGGCGCTGGTGTTTGAACCTGAACTGGTTTTGATGGATGAGCCCCTGGGCGCGCTGGACAAGCAGCTGCGGGAAAAGATGCAGTTCGAAATCACCCACCTGGCGCACCGCCTGGGTATTACCGTTGTCTATGTGACTCACGACCAGACCGAAGCTTTGACCATGTCTGACCGGGTTGCGGTGTTTGAAGATGGCCGCATTCAGCAGCTGGCGCCGCCAGACAAGCTGTATGAAGAACCGCAAAACAGTTTTGTGGCGCAGTTCATTGGCGAGAACAACACGCTGGAAGGCACCGTCAAAGAGATCAGCAATGGTGTCGCCCTGGTGCAGCTGGACGATGGTGAGCTGATCGACTGTCGGCCTGTCAATGTCAGCAAACCTGGCGAACGGACCCGTGTTTCCATTCGCCCAGAGCGCGTTGAATACAATAAGGACCGTCTTGCCGAGGGGGTTCACACCCTGAAGGCAGAAGTGCTTGAGTTCATTTATATGGGTGACATCTTCCGCACCCGTCTGCGGGTTGCAGGCAATGAGGATTTTGTCATCAAGACACGGAATGCTCCGGATCAGGTCCGTCTTAAGCCGGGTCAGCAGATCGAAATCGGCTGGTTGCCCGATGACTGCCACGCCCTGGACGCCTGATCCATACTGCACAAAGGCACAACTCCCGGCGAATATGACCGGGAGGGCAATAACGAACGAACGACATACAACAAGGAGAGACTTCTTATGAAGATGACAAAACTGTCAGCATTGGCAATGACTACGGCGTTGATCGCGCCAGCGGCCTTTGCCGAGGACATGGCCAATGACTTGACCCTGGTATCCTGGGGCGGTGCCTATCAGGACAGCCAGAACAAAGCCTATGTTGAGCCCTATCTGGCCGCCAACGATGGCGTCAAAGCCGTTTGGGACGAAAGCTCGGCGGAAGCGGTTGCCAAGCTGCGCGCCATGAACGAAGCCGGCAATGTAACCTGGGATCTGGTTGACGTTGTTGCATCTGACGCCATGCGCCTGTGTGACGAAGGTCTGGCCGAAGAAATCAACCACGACGAAGATCTGGCCGCTGCCCCCGATGGCACCTTGGCGTCCGAGGACTTTGGCGACCTGCTGGTTTCTGACTGCTTTGTACCACAGATCGTCTACTCGACCACCTTTGGCTACCGCACCGATCTGGTTGGCGCCGAAGCACCAACCTCTGTTTGCGACATCTTTGACCTGGAAAAATTCCCAGGCAAGCGTTCGCTGCAGAAGCGCCCAATCGACAACATGGAATGGGCTCTGTACTGCGACGGCGTTGCCAAGGACGAAATCTATGACGTTCTGGGTACCGACGAAGGCGTAGCCCGTGGTCTGGCCAAGCTTGACACCATCAAAGACAGCGTTGTCTGGTGGTCTGCCGGCGCGGAAACACCTCAGCTGCTGGCCGATGGTGAAGTTGTCATGGGCTCGACCTTCAACGGTCGTCTGTTCTCGGCGATTGCCGAGCAGAACCAGCCAATTGGTATGCTCTGGGACATGCAGTCCTTTGACCTTGACGGCTGGATCGTTCCCGCCGGTCTGCCTGCGGACCGCAAAGCCCGCGCAATGGACTTCCTGAGATTTGCAACCGACACCCAGCGTCTGGCTGATCAGGCTGCTTACATTTCTTACGGTCCTGCTCGTGCCTCCTCGGCACCGCTGGTTGGTAAGCACGCTGAACTGGGTATCGAAATGGCGCCTCACATGCCAACCGACCCTGCCAACTCTGGCAACGTGCACACCTATGACTATGAGTGGTGGGCAGATAACCGCGACGATCTGGATGCGAAATTCCAGGCCTGGTTGGTTAAATAATCTGACCTCGTTGTGACAACGGGAAAGGGCCCGGATCCAAATTCTGGGCCCTTTCTCCACCAAAAAAAACGACCCGACGGGGACCCCCACCATGAGTGACACTACCCAAAACGGCCCAGTGCTGGCCGCTGATGGCACGCCGCTAAAGCGTAGCCTCGCGAAGGCACTGCGGATGCAGAAGATCAGGGCCTTGATGCTGATTGCACCGCTGCTCCTGTTTATCCTTTTGACCTTCATCCTGCCTGTTGGCGATATGCTGTTCCGTTCGGTGGACAACCGAATCGTTCAGGAAGTTCTGCCCAAAACGGTGGCAGCGCTTGAAAGCTGGGATCCCGCCACATCGGAATTGCCGGACGAGGCAGTTTTTGCCGCGCTGGCGGTGGATCTAAAGGCTGCGGCGGAGATCAAGGTTCACACCAAAGTGGCCAAACGCCTGAACTATGAGAATCCTGGCCTGTCCTCGGTGTTTCGTAAATCCGGCCGCCAGATCAGAAAATGGGATGTTGAAAACGACGGCCCCTACAAGGAGCGCCTGATCGAGCTCAACGATGGCTGGGCTGATATCGAACTGTGGCGCACCATCAAGACATATTCCGGTCCCCGTACCATGGGGTATTTCCTCAACGCGGTGGACATGAAACTGGGCGCTGATGGCGCCGAGGTCCGTCCTGAAACGGAACGCATTTACAACACCATGCTGATCCGCACCATGCGGATGTCGATGATCATCACCTTCAGCTGCATTATGTTGGGCTATCCGGTTGCCTGGCTGCTGGCCAATATCACCACGCGCTCTGCCAATATGCTGCTGATCCTGGTGCTTCTGCCCTTCTGGACTTCGCTGCTGGTGCGAACCTCGTCCTGGAAAATCCTGCTGCAGCAACAAGGTGTTATCAATGACGTCCTGGTCTGGATAGGGCTGGTTAGTGATGACAACAGGCTTGTCTTGATCAACAACGAACTGGGCACCATCATTGCGATGACCCATATCCTGCTGCCCTTTATGATCCTGCCGATGTATTCGGTGATGCAGACAATCCAGCCAACCTATCTGCGGGCGGCCAAATCGCTGGGCGCCACCAACTGGACAGCCTTCTGGCGGGTTTATTTCCCCCAGTCGATTCCAGGCATCGGCGCGGGTTCGATCCTCGTCTTCATCCTGGCGGTTGGCTACTATATCACACCTGCCCTGGTGGGGGGGACCAAAGGTACCTTCATCTCTAACCTGATTGCCTATCATATCTCGACATCGGGCAACTGGGGTCTGGGCGCGGCGCTGGGTTCGATCCTTCTCGCGGTGGTTCTGCTGCTGTACTGGGTCTATGACAAGATTGTCGGCATCGACAACGTGAAGCTGGGGTAACCGACAATGAGTGCACTTCCTCCATATGCGACCACCGGCCAGCGGGCCTGGTACTACTCCTTTCGGGTGATCTGTGGGTTGATCTTCTTCTTCCTGATTGCTCCGATCGTGGTGATCATCCCGCTGAGCTTTAACGCGCAGGACTTCTTTACCTTCACACCGGAGATGCTGCGGCTGGATCCGGACGGGTTTTCGCTGAAACACTATCGTGATTTCTTCAGCAACGACTCTTGGCAAAGCGCGATGTGGAACTCGCTTAAGATTGCCCCGATGGCGACGATTGTCTCTGTGAGCTTCGGAACCCTGGCGGCAATTGGTCTTAGCCAGCCCCATGTGCCGTTTCGCCGGGCGATCATGGCGATTCTGATCTCGCCGATGATCGTTCCGCTGATCATCTCGGCTGCGGGCATGTATTTCTTCTACAGCCGTATTGGCCTGCAGGGGACATATCTTGGTGTGGTTCTGGCCCACGCGGCCCTGGGTATTCCCTTTGTGATCATCACCGTAACGGCAACGCTGGTGGGTTTTGACCGCTCGCTGACCCGTGCGGCGGCAAATATGGGAGCGGATCCGGTAACCACCTTCTTCCGCATCCAGATGCCCTTGATCTTGCCGGGCGTGATCTCTGGTGGTCTGTTTGCCTTTATCACGTCGTTTGACGAGGTTGTGGTGGTTCTGTTTGTCGGCTCGGCCGGTCAAAAGACACTGCCCTGGCAGATGTTTATCGGCCTGCGTGAGCAGATTTCCCCCACCATTCTGGCGGTTGCGACAATCTTGGTGGCGATCTCCATCGTGCTGCTGGCGACCGTGGAAATGCTGCGGCGCCGGTCCGAGCGCCTGCGCGGCATGAGCCCAAGCTAAGCCGCAGCCAGTCTGCAGAAACATCAAGGCCCCGGAGTTTTCTTCGGGGCCTTTTTACGTCTTGGGGGGCTTTGAGGCGGTGTCTGCGATCAGGGTAAAACCTAACCGGTTTCAGGGACTGCCGTTCCTGGGGTGTTGGCCGGTCCAGCGACACCTGCGAAATGTGCAAGCGATGATGTGCAAGCGATACGGTGTTGAACCGATATATCGACCGGGTTTTTGACGAGGCAGTGCCGCAGCCCTGAGCAGATACATCCTCCCTCCGCCCTGTGGCCTTTGCGGGCAAAGGGAGGGGGCGAGTGTCAGGTCTTGCGTTTGCGCTCGACCTTGCGTTTGACCTTGGCGGCCTTGTGTTTGGATTTGTTGCTCTTGCGTTTGACGTTGCGCCCCGCAGGGCTGCGACGCGTGCCGCCGCCCCGTCCGCCGCTATAGTCCCCCTTGGGCAGAGCTTTGTCCCCAAGGGACAGCAGTTCCAGCTCCAGCCCGCCGGTGACCGGTGCGGCCTGTGTCAGGCGTACGGTGACCCGTTGCCCAATCGAGATGATAAGCCCGGTATCTGCCCCCATCAAGGTGCCGCCCTCGGCATCAAAGTGGAAGAACTCGCGCCCAATGGTGCGCACCGGCACCAGGCCATCGGCGCCGGTTTCATCCATTTTGACAAAGGCGCCAAAGCGCGCAATGCCGCTGATCCGGCCGGTGAACTCGCTGCCCACCCGTTCCGACAGATAAGCGGCCAGATAGCGGTCGGTGGTGTCGCGCTCCGCGATCATCGAGCGGCGCTCGGTCTCGGAAATATGGGTGGCGGTTTCTTCCAGTCGGTCGATCTCGCTCGGCTGCAAGCCATCGTCGCCCCAGCCATGAGCCGAGATCAGCGAGCGATGCACAATCAGGTCAGCATAGCGGCGAATGGGTGAGGTGAAATGCGCGTAGTTGCGCAGGGCCAGGCCAAAGTGGCCAAAGTTTTCCGGTGTGTAATAGGCCTGCTGCATCGACCGCAGGGTGGAGATATTGATCAGCTCGGCGTCATCGGTGCCCGCGGCGCTGTTCAGCAGCGTGTTCAGATGCCTGGTCTGCAAGACCTGCCCCTTGGCCAGCGGAAAGCCGGCGGCCATGGCTGTTTCGCGCAGGGATTCCAGCTTTTCGGGTGCGGGTTCTTCGTGCACCCGGAACAGCAGCGGCGAGCGTTTCTTGATCAGGGTTTCGGCGGCAGAAACATTGGCGAGGATCATGAACTCCTCGATCAGCTTATGCGCATCCAACCGATCGCGGAAGGCGACCGAGGTGACCTGACCGCTGTCGCTCAGCACGATTTTGCGTTCCGGCAGGTCCAGATCCAGCGGCTCGCGCCGCGCACGGGCCTTTTTCAAGGCGCCGTAGGCGGCATAAAGCGGTTTGATCACCGGCTCCAAAAAGCGTTCGGTGCGGTCCGTCACCTGCCCGTCCATGGCTGCCTGTACCTCGGCGTAATGCAGCGAGGCAGCGGAGCGCATCAGCCCGCGCACAAAGTGGTGCGAGATCTTGTTGCCCTCGGCATCTATCTGCATGCGCACTGCCAGACAGGGGCGCGGCACGCCCTCGTGCAGCGAGCACAGATCGCCAGACAGCCGGTCGGGCAACATTGGCACCACGCGGTCCGGAAAATAGGAAGAGTTGCCGCGCTTGCGCGCTTCGCGGTCCAGCTCGCCGCCGGTTTTTACATAGGCGGCAACATCGGCGATGGCGACCCAGATGATATGGCCGCCTGGGTTATTGGGGTCGGTATCCGCTTCGGCGTAGCAGGCGTCATCGTGGTCGCGGGCATCCGCCGGGTCGATTGTGATCAACGGCATGTCGCGCAGGTCTTTGCGACCCTTCAGGCCCATGGGTTTGGCGGCATCTGCCTCGGCCACCACCGCATTGGGAAAATCATCGGGAATGCCATGCTGGTGAATGGCAATCAGCGACACCGCCTTGGGGGCAGAGGGATCGCCAAGCCGGTTGATCACGCGGGCGCGGGGCAGGCCCATCCGGCCCTTGGGCCCGGCCTGCTCGGCCTCTACCAGCTCGCCATCGCGGGCGCCCTGCATGGCGTCCTCAAGCACGATCCATTCATTTGAGGATGATTTCTCAATCGGCACAATGCGGCCACCCTCGGCGCCCTTGCGGAAGATGCCGATAACCCGTTTGGGGTTCACGCCAATCCGGCGGATGATCCGCGCCTCGTAGTGATGATCCGCCTCCACACCCTCGACCTTGCTCAACCGGGCCAGTATCCGGTCGCCCTGTCCCAGGGCCGGGCCTGCAGGCGTGGTCACCACCAGCACGATGGGCTCAATACCTTCGCCGTGCCATTCCAGCGGCTGGGCATAAAGATCGCCATTCTCGTCCGGCGCCTTGACCAGCAGTACTGTCACGGGGGGCAACTGTTCGGGGTCGCGGTAGGTCTTGTGGCGCTTTTGCAAATGCCCTTCGGCCTCCAGCTCCTTCAACAGGCGCTTGAGATCAATCCGGTCCGCGCCCTTGATGCCAAAAGCCTTGGCAATGTCGCGTTTCGATGTCTGGGTCGGGTGGGCGCTGATCCAATCGAGGATCTCGGCCTTGGAGGGAATACGGGTCATATACCCCGCCTAGCATGGCTGCGGCGAGAGGTCATGAGCAAAAGCACTGCGGTCTACGCAATCCTGCTATTGCTGGCGGCGCAGGTCGGCGCCGGTATCCACATCCCCAAGCAGATCTGTCAGCGCGATTCTATAGCCAGGCAGACTGCGCAGACTATCCGCCAGCGTCTGTTCACTGGACCAGCGCACAGAGCGAAACAGGCTGCGGGGCAGGCGTTTGGGGTGTTTGGCCCCAACCAGCCAATAGCCGCCATCCAGTGCTGGGCCAAAAACCGCCTGATGGTCCCCAAGCGCGGCAAAGGCGCGGGCAATATGGGCGCGGGTCACGCCGGGAATATCAGAGCCAATCAGGCAGGTCGGGCCGGGTCCAAAGCTGCGCAACAGGTGCCCCATGCGCTGGCCCAGATCGCCCCGCCCCTGGGGATGGCGGGTCAGATCGGCAGGCCAGACGCGCGACGTGACGGCCCTGTCGGGGGCCACGGCCAGAATGATCTGCCAGCGTGGATCCCGCAGACGGCGGATCAGCCGGGCAGTTTGGTGACGAAACCACCAGGTGGCGGCAATCTTGCCAATGTCACGCCCGAGCCGGGTTTTGACCCGGCCGGGGCGTGGTTCTTTCACCATGATGATCAGAACCGGCCTCACACCAGCTCCAGCACCATATCGCGGTGATCAATGCCGGCATCATCATAGACAGGGCCCAAAGCCTGAAAGCCAAGCTTTTCGTAGAATCCCAGCGCGTGGGTCTGGGCGCCGAGTTTGACGCGGGCGATGCCGGGTGTTTTTTGCGCAATTTCGATGGCTGCGCGGATAATATCCGCGCCCAGGCCGGTGCCGCGGGCGCTTTGCAGCACGCAGACCCGACCCACCTTGGCCACATCACCCTGAAACAGGATGCGGGCGGTTCCCACCGGAAAATTGCCGTCCTGCGCCAACAGATGGGTGGCATCCGCGTCCAGCGCATCCTGTTCTTCCTCAACCGGCACGCCCTGTTCAGTGACAAAAACGGTGTGGCGCAGAGCAAAGCAGGTCGCTAAATCCCGGGTCTCGGTGATTTTAATGCTCATGCAAAATAGTCTTTCAGGATGCGGGCATAGATGGATTTCAGCTGGGTGATCTGTTCAACCGGCACGCATTCATCAACCTGGTGCATCGTCTTGCCCACCAGACCAAACTCAACCACCGGGCAGTGATGTTTGACAAAGCGCGCATCCGAGGTGCCCCCGGTGGTTGACAGTTCGGGCGTAATCCCGGTCTCGGCTTCCACGGCCCTGGCAACCAGATCCGAGAGGGCGCCGGGTGGGGTGATAAAGCTCTCGCCGGAGATCTTGATTTTCATCTCGATCATAACGCCAAATTCCGCCGTGACCTTGTCCACCTCACTTTGCAACCAGCTGCTGAGAATGGCGCCGCTGTGGCTGTCGTTGAAGCGGATATTCACCGTTGCGTTGCTTTGGGCCGGGATCACATTGGTCGCGGGGTTGCCGGTGTCGATGGTGACAATGGCCAGGGTCGAGGGATCAAAATGTTCGGTGCCCTGGTCCAGCTGATGGCTGGCCAGTTGGTCCATCAGCCGCGCCATGGCACTGAGCGGATTATTGGCGCGGTGTGGATAGGCGGAATGTCCCTGTTTGCCAGTGACGGTGAACCAGGCACTCATCGAGCCGCGCCGGCCGACCTTGATCATCTCGCCCATGGTATTGGGGCAGGTGGGTTCGCCCACCAGGCAGACATCCATCTTTTCCCCCGTCGCCGCCATATGGTCGAGCAGGGCGGTGGTGCCATCGACCGCATCACCCTCTTCGTCGCCGGTGATGGTCAGGATCACCGCGCCGTCGGGCGGGGTGTCGGTGACAAAATCAATGGCCGCAGCGGCAAAGGCCGCGACGCCTGACTTCATGTCGGTTGCCCCCCGGCCATACATCACCCCGTCCTTTATCTCACCGCCAAAGGGCGGCATGGTCCAGGCGCTCTCCTCCCCCAGCGGCACCACATCGGTATGGCCATTAAAGCCAAAGCTGCGGGCATGGCCCTTGGCGCCCCAGCGGGCAAAGAGGTTGGCAATGCCGCCGCGATCCACCCTTGTGCAGGTAAACCCGGCTTGCGACAGCACCGCGTCCAACAGCTGCAGGGCACCGCCTTCTTCGGGGGTGACCGAGGGACAGCGGATGAGATCTGCGGTCAGGCGAACCGGGTCGATATGGGTCATCTGGGTGCTCCTATGCGGCGCTGGGAGATCAGGCCTGTATGAGTGTTTTTAATGATTTAGCGCGCTTTTGGATGCCGTGCAAACCGCGGCAGATCACGATGAAACGAGATACCCGACGCCGCTCTGCCTGTATTGGGCCTTGTGGCGCAAAAGCTGCGGCTTCGTTTTGAGAAAACTTCATGGATGACACTTCGCAAAATCACGTGTTAAGAAAAAGTTAATAAAAAAAGACCAGAGGCAGGTCATCCAGAGAGCGGAACCACCAAAGCGTGGATTTTGCCAATATATAAAGGGCCAAAAGGTCCAGGCTAGCGCAGTGGATCTTCCGCTGTGGCGTGACGGGTGAGCTGTCTCTCCAATTGAGGATTGGAGCGAGGCAAATGGCGACAGCATCAGAGCTGGGATACGATACAGGTGCGACCGCGACCGAGATGGCCGAAACGATTTTTGGCGACGGCGTTACTGTGGTCAGTGCCGATTACACCGGCGACAGCCGATCATCGGCGATCTATTCAAACGGAGACGCCCTGGCCCCCGGCGCCACGCCAGGGGATACAGGTGTTATCCTGTCAACGGGGCGGGCCAACAGCTATACCAATTCCAGCGGTGATCCAAACCGGGTGAGTGATACCACGCGCAATACCAGTGGCGAAAACAACAACTCCGAGTTCAACTCTGTAGCGGGCGCCAGAACCTATGACGCCTCCTATCTGGATGTGAGCTTTGTTCCCGACAGTGCGGTCATGACGGTGGAGTTTGTGTTCTCCTCCGAAGAGTTCCCGGAATATCAGGAGTCTATCTACCAGGATGTGGTGGCGGTCTGGGTCAATGGCTCGGTGGTCGAAATGGATGTCAGCGGCGGCACCGCAAATCCGGGCAATATCAGTGCCTCGATCAATGAAAACCTCTACCTCGACAATACGGGCGACGACTTCAATACCGAGATGGATGGCCTGACCATCACCATGACGCTGACCATGCATGTCAATCCCGGCGAGGTAAACGACATCCGCATCGGCATCGCGGATGTGGGGGATAGCAGCTACGACAGTAACCTGTTGATTGCAGCCAATTCGGTGCAGACCGATCTGGTGGCTCAGACGGACGAGGCCCATGTTGCAGCGGATGGCAGCAAGGTTGTCGATGTGCTGGGCAATGATATCAATACCTCGGGCGGGGTGTTGACGATCACCCATGTCAACGGGGTGGAGGTCACCGCAGGGTCCGTGGTGACGCTTTCCACGGGGCAGCAGGTCGAGGTGAATGAAGATGGCACCCTGACGTTGCACGGTGATGGTGATATCGAAGATTTCAACTTTACCTATACGACCAGCAACGGGGTGAACAGCGATACCGGCTTTGTGAACGCCAGTTCGATCCCCTGCTTTGTGGCCGGAACGTTGATCCGCACACCAGATGGGGAAGTGCCGGTTGAGACCCTGCAACCCGGCGATCTGGTGACAACCAGAGACCAGGGGGCGCAACCACTGCGTTGGATCGGATCCCGCAGTGTCCTTGCTGAAGGAGATTTTGCGCCGATCCTCATCCGTGCGGGCTGCTTTGGATCGCATCGCGACCTTTGGGTCTCTCCGCAACACCGTATCCTGCTGCGTGACGCCTATGCCGAACTGTTGTTCGGCGAGGGGGAGGTGCTGGTTGCGGCAAAGGATCTGCTAAACGGGGGCAGTATTTCCCGCCAGGTCGGCGGCGAGATCACCTATGTGCATCTGTTGTTTGACCAACATCAGGTGATCTATTCCGAAGGGCTGACAACCGAAAGCTTTTTGCCCGGCCCGCAGACCGCAGAGCTGTTTGACCAGCCGATCTTGCAAGAGATCTATGCGCTCTTCCCCGAGCTGGACCCGGAAACCGGCTTTGGCTATGGCGCCTCTGTCCGGCCGGGGCTGAGAGGCTTTGAGGGGAAGCTTCTCGCGGCAATGCAGGCTGCCTGATCCGATGTGTTGGCTGGGCATCAACGATCTGGAGCGTGGATGTTCGGACCTGTCCGGGCTGGTTCAAGCTCTGCGGGCAGAGGGCGGTGGCGACGCTTTGATGCTGCGCGGTACCCTGGTGGCCGAGATGTCGATCCCCGACTGCCACCGACCTGAACCCCTGTTGCAATTTGCCCAGGATGGCGACTGGCCGATCAATCTGGGGATCCAGGTGCTACCGGGCGGCGGTGTGAGCCTTGTTTTGCAACACAGCGGCAGTCTTGCCCATGCGGTGCTCAATCCCAGCGGGACAGGGCGCACCGGCCAGGTCAGGCTGTCCTATGCCTGGGACAGTCTTGCAGGATATGCGCGCCTCGCCCTGGAATGCGCCGACAGCGATCGGGTGCAGATGGCCTTGCTGCCACCGCCGCGCCCCTGGCGCTATCAGGATCTCAAAACGCTGTTCTCTCCGGGATCGTTGCGGTTCACCTCGGTGGCCCTGACCTCTTTGGCGGTTTCCAACGCCTTGGAGCCCGTAGGGCTGATGCCTGGCCTTGATCCGGCGACACCGGTGGCGACACCACAGGGATATCGTTCGGTTGAAACCCTGCAGCGTGGCGATCTGGTCCTCAGTGAAACAGGCGCAAGCCTGCCCATTTTGCACGTATTGCACCGCGAGGTGCCAGCCATGGGGATGTTCCGCCCGGTTGCCCTGCGCACCCCATTTTTTGGCTTGCAGCAGGCGATTCAGGTTTCGGCCTCGCAGCGGCTGGTGCTGAGCGGCAGTGAAGTGGAATATCTGTTTGGACGACCAGCAGTTCTGGTGCCGGCGCGCCATCTGATGGGGACATCTGTGGCGACACCTGTGGCGACGCAGGGGCAGGCCAAGGGGCTGACCACCCGCTACACGCAACTGGTGCTGCCGGATCACGCCCCTTTGCTGGCCGCGGGCGCGGTCCTTGAAAGCCTGTATCTGGGCAGCCTGCGGCGCGATGCGACGCGTCTCAACGCCAGTCAATTGGCTGGCGTCGATCGCAGCACTCTGCCGGAACAGGGGTCACCCAGATATCCGGTTCTGGGGGCCTTTGATGCGGCTGTTCTCGCAGAACGACGGGTGGCCTGAGGGGTTCAAGCTTGCCTGAGCCTGTTGAACCACCTAAGACCTATTCAGAAATGATGTATCCGATCCTGAGGTATTGATTTGCGTGCTCTTCGCTGTATCCCCCCGTTTCTGTTCCTGCTTTGGGGAAATGCGCTGGCGGCGCAGGTGGTAGATGTCAATACGGTGACCCGGCCACCCTTTTCAATGATTGAAAACGGGCGCGAGACCGGCTTTACCATCGAGCTGCTGCGCGAAATTGGCAAGCGCCTGGATTGGGAACTTACCATTCACCGCAAGGACACCTTTGCCGAGATGCTGACTGGTGTTCGGGATGCAGAGGTGGATCTGGCCGCAGCGAATATCTCGATCACCTCGGCCCGTGAGGCAGAGATGGATTTTAGTCAGCCAGTGTTTGAAAGCGGGCTGCAGATCCTGGTGCAGGCTGCGGATGTACGGGAACCCTCGCTGATGAATGCGCTGTTGTCCTGGGACCTGGCCCTGGCCATCGGGTTGGCGTTTTTGCTGCTGCTGGTGGGCGGGATGTTCATGTGGGCACTGGAACGACGTGCCCAGCCCTATTTTGACCGCCCCCTTAAAGAAGCCTGGTTCCCCTCCTTCTGGTGGGCGCTCAACCTGGTGGTAAATGGCGGCTTTGAAGAACGGGTGCCCCGCACCGCCATCGGGCGGATGTTTGGCGTGCTGCTTGTGCTGTCTTCCCTGTTCATCGTGTCGATTTTTGTCGCCAAGATCACTGCCGTGATGACGGTTGAGGCCATCAGCGGCTCGGTCTCCTCGGTGAATGACCTTTATGGCAAACGCACCGGCACCATCGCCGGCTCCACCGCCGCCAACTTTTTGCAGCGCCGTGACATTGATTATCGCGGCTTCCAAACCCTGGATGAGTTGCTGACGGCCTTTGAGGCAGGGGATATTCGCGTCGTGGTTTTTGATGCGCCGGTGCTGAACTACTATGTGCAGCAGGGCGGCAGCGAGTATGGCCGCACCATCGGATCAGTCTTCCTGCGTGAATATTACGGTTTTGTCTTCCCGCAGGGCTCTGAGCTGACCGAGCAGGTCAACCGCAGCCTGTTGGAAATGCAGGAAGATGGCAGCTATGAAACGCTTTATCATAGCTGGTTTGGCCGATTGCACTAACGGCAAACCTGGCCATAGCTTTCTTCCGGCCTTGCCCCGCTGCCGGGACGCTAGTGAAAAACGGGCTCTTCGCCCTCAAAGAAGGGGGTCATCTGGGCAACGATCACGGCGTTCTCTTCCAGCGCACGCTGCATCAGCGCGTGTTCTTCTTCACCAATTTCGTGGCCTTCTTCCTGACGTTCGGCAAGGGTGCCGTAGCCGGTGACATCCAGCGGTGCGGTGTCCGCCTGTTTCAGGATGGCGACTGTCTCGCGGACGGCCTCTGCCTCATCCACGCCAGAGGCATAGATCATCAAGGCAGCCCCGGTTGCCCCCTCGGGCAGACCATCGCCTTCTTTGCGACCGATCTGAACCAGGAGCGTATAGACCTGTTGGCGGGATATCTTCTTTTTTTCCATATCGTCGCCATAGCCCTGTCGGCGCCTTGGGGTCAATCGAATTCAGATTGATCAGGCTTGCGGCGGGTCTGCAAAGGTTTCAAACCTGTAGGACCCATAGTCAGCTACAGGAGACCCCATGCGGTTTTCGCTCTCCCAGATTTCGCCCCAGGTTTGGAAAAACGGTGGTGGCTCTACGCGTGAACTGGCCCGCGAAGAGGCCGCCGGAGGGCATATGATCTGGCGCGCCAGTCTGGCCCGGATCGATCAGGACGGCGCGTTCTCTGCTTTCCCCGGCCTGTCGCGCATTCATTGTATCGTTTCGGGCGCCGGGTTGCAGCTGTCCAATCCCGATGTGCAGCTTGCGGCAGATCCCCTGAAACCGCTGCATTTTGACGGTGGTTTGGATCTCACCGCGCAGCTGAGACAGGGCGCCTGCGCGGCCTTTAATCTGATCTATGACCCAAAGCGCATTGGCGCCGAGATGCAAATCTGCGACGCGGGCCTGCACCACTTTGACGATGGACCCCAACTGATCTTTGTTCTGGAGGGATCCCTGCAGCTGGAGACTTCTGCGGGTGTTGAGCAGCTCAGCACCGGCGAGGGATGGCAGGGTGTCGCCGGTGGTTCCGTGGATATTGTGCAGGATGGCAGGGCGGTGCTGCTGCGCTTGTGGCACCTCTAGACAGGTCAATGGACAGTCCAATCAATAGACAGTCCAGAATAACCGCTCCAAACAAAATGCGCGCCTCCTTGGGATCAAGGAGACGCGCAGCATGTAAACTCAGAGCAGCGGGATCAGTCGCGCAGCAATTCATTGATGCCGGTTTTTGAGCGGGTCTGCGCATCGACGCGCTTGACGATCACCGCACAATACAGGCTGACGTTGTTCTTTGATGGCATCGAGCCCGACACAACCACCGAATAGGGCGGTACTTCGCCATACATCACTTCACCGGTTTCGCGGTCGACGATCTTGGTGGATTTGCCGATATAGACGCCCATGCCCAGAACCGAGCCTTCGCGCACGATGCAGCCTTCGACCACCTCGGAACGGGCGCCGATAAAGCAGTTGTCCTCGATGATGGTGGGACCGGCCTGCATGGGTTCCAGCACGCCGCCAATGCCAACGCCGCCCGACAGGTGCACGTTCTTGCCGATCTGCGCACAGGAGCCAACGGTGGCCCAGGTGTCAACCATGGTGCCTTCATCGACATAGGCGCCCAGGTTCACAAAGGAGGGCATCAGCACCACGCCAGGCGCAACATAGGCGCTTTTGCGCACGATGCAGTTGGGCACGGCGCGGAAACCGGCCTTTTTCCATTCGGCATCGCCCCAGCCCATGAATTTGCTGTCGACCTTGTCCCACCAGCCAGAGCCCTGCGGACCACCGGATTGCATTTCCATATCCTTGATACGGAAGCCCAGCAGCACGGCCTTTTTGGCCCACTGGTTCACATGCCAGTCGCCGCTCTCCTGTTTTTCGGCAACCCGCAGCGACCCCGAGTCCAATGCGTGCAATGTGGCCTCGATGGCCTCGCGTTGCGCGCCTGTGGTGGCGGGGGTGATGCTGTCACGGGCCTCCCAGGCGGCTTCGATCGCGGTTTCCAGCTGAGCGTTGGACATTGGGGGTACTCCGGCGTGTGTGTAAATTTAGGATTCGCAGCTTTCTAACGGCAATCTGCACGCAGGTCATGCCCGGATTGCGGCCAAAATGACGCCCCGCCCGGCGTTTTGACGTCTTTAGCCGACCCGGCGCAGGTGGCGGCGCAGGATTTCGCAGGCGGCAGCGGCGTCCTGGCGCTGCATTGCCTGCACAATGGCGGCGTGATCCTGATCTATGCGGGGGCGCCACTGGTGCCGCCAATTGGCAAACAGATGCCGGGCCGAGGCAATATGCAGATCATCAATCGACGCCAGCAAGCGGGGCATCTGGCAGGGCGCCAGGATGGCCCGGTGGAAGGCCCGGTTACAGCGTTCCCAGGTTGCCATGTCCTCGGCGGCGTCGCAGGCGATGCGCGCCGCCTCTGCCGCGTCCAGATCCGCCTTGGAGATGCGGGCAAAGCCATGGGTGAGCGCCAGGATCTCCAGAGCGACCCGCATTTCGATCACCTCGCGGATTTCACTGGGGTTCAATGCGCTGACACGGGTGCCGCGCCGGGGTTCGGAAATTGCCAGCCCGTGGGCTTCGAGCCGCAGCAGGGCCTCGCGCACCGGCACATGGCTGGTGTCAAAATCCCGGGCAATATGGTCCTGTCGCAGCTTTTCCCCGGCCTGCAGCGCGCCGGTCACGATCCGCTCGCTCAGGGCCTGATAGATTGTATCTGCGATTGTTGCGCTCATGACAGGTCGATAGGGCGGCTGCGATGTTGGTGCAAGCCTCAGGCCAGCGGATCCGGGGCAATATTGCCGCCACACAGCAACACTGCCACTCTTTCGCCCGCGGCAGGGTGATAGGCACCCGAGATCAGCGCCGCCAGGGCGGTGGCGCCGGCGGGTTCAACCAGCACCCGGCGTTCGCGCCACAGGGCGGTCTGGGCCGCGGTGATAGCCGCATCAGTGACGGTGAGCGAGGTCAGATGCCCGGCCTGGCGCTGCTGCTGTGCCAGATCAAAACAGATCGAACCGATCCGGCGCGCCCCCAGGGCATTTGCGGCCACACCGGAAACCTCAACATCCACTGGTGCCCCAGCATCGAGAGCGGCATGCAGGGCGCAGGAGGTTTCGGGTTCCACCGCGATGATCTTTTTGGCGCCTTGAAACCAGGCCATGGCCCCGGAGATCAATCCGCCGCCGCCAACTGCGATGATCACGGTATCAGCCGCCAGGCCCTGGTCCTGCCATTCGGCAAAACAGGTGCCCTGACCGGCGACGGTGCCGGGGGCATCATAGGCATGTACCTGTCCGGCGCCGGTTTCCTGCTCATAGGCCTGGGCCTGCTCCAGCGCATTGGCATAGGCACCAGGCACCACCTGCAGATCGGCACCGGTGTTGCGGATCAGGGCAATCTTGGCGGGGCCTGCCATCTCGGGCACATAGATCCGCGCCTTGTGGCCCAGCTGATGGGCTGCATAGCCGACAGCGGCGCCGTGATTGCCCCCTGATGCGGCGACCAGACCGGCGGCTGGCACATCCTGGCTCAGCAGCGTGTTAAAGGCACCGCGCGCCTTGAAACTGCCGGTATGCTGCATGTGTTCCAGCTTCATCTCAATGGGATAGCCCAGGCCAAATCCCATCGTCTGCATCACCGGCGTGATCTGAATATGGCCTGCGATGCGGCCAGCAGCGGCTTTGATTTCGGTGGTCCAGTCCATGTGCAGTCTCTCCTGGTTGCGCGGGCCAGACCTTAGCGATTGTCGATGCTGATACAAGCCTTTGCAGTGGCGCATCAATTCTGTTCAACCGGCATCAGCAGGGCTGGTGCCTCCGGGTCCAAGGAGGCTAAGCTGAAGCTCCAGAATTTCAAACAGGATTGCCTGACACACCATGAGTGAAGATCGCCACAGCCGCTTCCCGGACGCCCACTCTGACAGAGATCGCGCCGAACATGTGCCGCAGACCCCGCAGTCTGCCTCGTCGGCCTATCGGCTGGCCTTTGCGGATGAGGATTTTCTATACCGAGAGGAGCTGCGTCCGGTCCGGTTGCAGCTGGAATTGCTAAAGTCACAGCTGATCCTCGACGAGCAGGGGATCGAAAGCACCATCGTGATGTTTGGCGGCGCGCGTATTCCCAGCCCTGCCAACAAAGAGAGCGCCCGGACACAGACGCTGGCGGATCTGTCGCATTTCTACGATGAGGCGCGGGAATTTGCCCGGATGATGACGCAGAGCTCGATCAAAAGCGGTGGGCGCAAGAATGTGATTGTCACCGGGGGTGGTCCCGGTGTGATGGAGGCGGGCAACCGGGGCGCGCAGGATGTGGGGGGCAAATCTGTTGGCCTGTCCATTGTGCTGCCACATGAGCAGGCACCCAATGAATATGTGACTCCTGAGCTCAGCCTTAACTTCCATTATTTTGCCATCCGCAAGATGCATTTTCTGATGCGGGCGGCGGCAATTACGGTGTTTCCGGGGGGCTTTGGCACCCTGGATGAGCTGTTCGAGAGCCTGACCCTGATTCAGACGGGCCGGATGGAGCGGGTGCCGTTTATCATGTTTGGTCGCGCCTTCTGGGAGAAGATCATCAACTGGGAGGCGCTGGCGGATGCCGGGACGATTTCTGAGCAGGATCTCGACCTGTTCAAATTTGTCGAAACTGCGGAAGAGGCGGCTGAGATCATTCACAACTGGTCGCCCGAACCTGCCCGCGACAGCCTGCCTGGCCGCGAGCGTTAGGGTCTAACCATGACCGGCGTTTCCCTCAATCTGAGGGAGGCGCCGGATTAGGCGAATTCTGGCGGCAGAACGCCAATCTCGATACCCTTGGGCAGGCTGGTTACAATCTGGGCGCCATCGACATCTTTGATTGCGTAGCCATAGCCGCGCAGACGGAACTGCCATTCACGTGGGCTCAGCGCTTTTTCACGCTCTTCGCGGATCAGGTCCAGCACATAGGGCTCCAGGTTGCTGTTGGCCGGGTGGGGGATATGTGTTTCCAGGGTCATGTTCAGTCCTTACAGATTCTCTTGATTGTCTCTGCTGACGAAACTGTTGTTGTCCTGTGGCCGGAATATATCCAGTTTGAGGAAAGATTGTGGCACCAATCCCGGTGTCACCCTGGCGCCACAGAAAACGGGTCCACAGAGAACAGGGCCACAAAAACCGACGTCACAGCAAACGGTGCTAAAAAAATGCCTCGGGGCCATCTGGTCCCAAGGCATTTTGATTGTTCAAAAGGGCGCTGTCAGAAGATCAGTCTAGCGGGCCGTCAGGGTTTCACCCCGGTCTCCGCCTCGATCTGTTTGCGGCTTTTGCGGGCGCGTTCGGTTGCGGATTTCAGCTGGCCACAGGCGGCCATGATGTCTTCGCCGCGAGGTTTGCGGATCGGAGAGGCATAGCCGGCAGCGTGGATGATATCGGAAAAGGCATGAATGCGGTTGCCAGAGGAGCGTTTATAGGGCGCGCCGGGCCACTCATTAAAGGGAATGAGATTGATCTTGGCCGGAATGCCCTCGATCAGTTTGACCAGCCGGTGGGCATCTTCCTTGCTGTCGTTCACATGGTCCAGCATCACATATTCAAAGGTGATGCGTTCGGAATTCGCCAGGCGAGGATAGGCGCGCAGGGCCTCCAGCAGGGCCTCGATATTCCAGCGTTTGTTGATCGGCACCAGCTTGTCGCGGACCTCATCGGTGGTGGCATGGAAAGACACCGCCAGCAGGCAGCCGATTTCCTGCGCCGTGCGGGCGATTTCCGGCACCACGCCCGAGGTCGACAGGGTGATGCGGCGACGGCTGAGCTGGATGCCTTCGGGATCCATGGCGATCTTCATCGCGTCGCGGACATTGTCAAAGTTATACAGTGGCTCGCCCATGCCCATCAGCACGATGTTTGACAGCAGGCGTGCCTCATCGGTGTTGCGGGTGCCGGGTACGGGCCATTCGTCCAGATCGTCACGCGCCATCATCACCTGACCGATGATTTCGGCTGCGGTCAGGTTGCGCACCAGCTTCTGGGTGCCGGTGTGGCAAAAGGAGCAGGTCAGGGTGCAGCCCACCTGGCTGGAGATGCACAGCGTGCCCCGATCGGTTTCGGGGATATAGACCACCTCGACCTCGTGACCGCCGGCAATGCGCACCAGATATTTGCGGGTGCCATCCTCGGAGACCTGTTTGCTGACCACCTCGGGGATGGCGATCTCAAAACCCTCTTCCAGCTGGCTGCGCAGCGTCTTGGAGAGATTGGTCATCTCGGCAAAGTCGCGTTTGCCCCACTGGTAAATCCACTGCCAGATCTGACCAACCCGCATTTTTGCCTGTTTTTCAGGGATGCCAATATCAATCAGCGCCTGACGCATCTGGTCACGGGTCATGCCGACGAGATTGGTCTTGCCACCCTCGGGCAGCTTGCGCGGCAGGGTCAGGACGTCTTGGGTGATCGGCGCGTTGGCAGTCATGGCAGCTCGACTCTAGGTTTGGAGGGTGAATGCGGGTCTATATAGGAGATCGGCAAAAGATCAAAAGATTCCTTCGCAGACCGGCTATGCAGAGGCCCAATTGATATTGGTCCGTTTTGTACGGACCACCATAGTAGGGCGGGGTGCAAATGCAAAACCCCGGCCAGTGGCCAGGGTGCAGGGCAGGTCCGCTTGGCAAGACCGCTGGTAATGGGTGATCAGCTGCCGCAGCGCTTTTCCGCGTCTTCGATTGCAGCGGTAAACCCGAGCAGCGAGAAGGAGTCCTTGGTCTGGGTGCCCCGCGCCGAACGCGCCGTCAGCACCGCACCGGCGCCACGTTTCATGGCGGTGATGATCTTGGAATCATCCGCTGCCGTCGCAGGCCAGGCCCATTCGCCTTCGGTGAAAAGTTCAAACTCGGTATCGCCAATGGTCATGTTGACTGTCGATCCGGGGGCAAAGGGGTAGCCACCGGTAAAGGTCACCTGACCCTTGCCGCCATTGTCGGGTCGGTAAAAGACAAAGAGCTGTATTTCACTGCGGCGCACGGCGACCACACGGCCGTCGCGGGTGTTGACGCTTTCCTTGGGGGCAGACACGCCCCAGCATTCTTTTGGGCTGTCACCCTGAAAGACGCTCCAATCCACATTGGCGCCGACGCGATTGTCAGTGGTGGTTTGCTGCGCGGTTGCAGTTGTGGCCATAGCGGCCAGACACAGGCCCGCGATGATACGGGCGAGTTTCGATGCCATTTGTCCCGACTCCAAGACTGTCTCTACCTCAATTTCTGTGAGAGCGAGCAGCGTTTAGACCGCCGTCTCTACCAGATGCTCTCGCTTGCCATACACAAGCACATTAACGTAACAAGCGCTACGGGCGAAAGTGCGTTTGGCAGGAATTCGCCAACAAAAGAGGCTGAAACGATGACAAAACCGGTTCCAATGGCAGAAGTTTGGCGTGGATCCCTGCTGGAGAGCCTGCATCTGGGCCATGCGGTGATCTGCGATGACAACGGTCAGATTGTGCGCAGCTGGGGGAATGCGGATGCGGTGATCTACCCGCGCAGCTCGGCCAAGATGATCCAGGCGCTGCCGCTGATCACCTCTGGGGCGGCGGCCAAATATGGTCTCAACACCGAGCAGCTGGCGCTGTCCTGTGCCTCGCATAATGGCGCCCATATCCATACCGACCGGGTGAATTCCTGGCTGGCGCAGCTGGGGCTGGGCGATGATGATTTCCGCTGTGGACCGCAAGAGCCGGACGATATCCCGGCCCGCAACGCACTGATCAAGACCGACAGCAGCCCCTGCCAGGTGCATAACAATTGCTCCGGCAAACACGCCGGATTTTTGACCCTGAATCAGCATCTGGGCGCTGGGCCTGACTATGTCGAGATCGACCATCCGGTGCAGCAGGCCTGCCTCACGGCCTTTGAAGAGGCGACGGATATGGCGAGCCCCACCTATGGCATTGATGGTTGCTCGGCGCCGAATTTTGCCACCACGGTGCATGGGTTGGCGCGAGCGATGTCCTGGTTTGCCTCGGCTGCGGATCGCTCTGATCGTGCCTCGGATGCGGCGGCGCAGCTGGTTTCGGCGATGGTGACACATCCGGATCTGGTGGCGGGGGAAACCCGCGCCTGCACCAATCTGATGCGGGCCATGGGGGGCAAAGTTGCGGTGAAAACCGGAGCCGAGGCGGTGTTTGTTGCCATCATTCCCGAAAAGAAACTGGGGGTCGCGGTGAAGATTGTCGATGGCGCCACCCGCGCCAGCGAATGTGTCATTGCCTCTATCCTGGTGGGGCTGGGGGTGCTGGATGCGGATCATCCCGAGACCCGTAAATATGTCAATGCGCCCCTGTTGAACCGGCGCGGTATCAATTGCGGCTCTGTGCGCCCCAGCGCCGAGATGCTGTTCTAGCCAGAGCTATTTGCGCGGCCGGTGACAGACAGGGCAAAGGGGGGGGGCTCCCGCCCGTCGGCGTTTCGGGGCCGAAACGCCGACCCTTGGGCCCGGCGCCGCGCTATCGCGCGGCGCGGCAGCGCCTGAAACTGGGGATGCGGAAAACTGGGGATGCGGATTTGGGGCTAAAGCATGTCCCAGATCAGCTTGATCGCCAAGGCAAGTGAGGTCAGCACCAGCAGGGGTTTGATCAGCGTGGCGCCTTTGGTCTGGGCCAGGGTTGCGCCAGCCTGTGCGCCGGCAATTTGCGCAACGCCCATGCACAACCCGGTGATCCACCAGGGCGTTGCCATCAGCGCAAAGGCACAAAGCGCCCCGGCGTTGGAGGCCAGGTTCAGCAGTTTGGTATGGGCGGTTGCCTTTAGGATGCCGTAGCCCGCAAGCGAGACAAAGGCGAGCATATAGAAGCTGCCAGCTCCCGGTCCCAGCAGCCCGTCATAGGCTCCGCAGAGCGGCACCATGGTCATGGCAAAAACAGCAGGGCTGAGGCGGCGGGCACGATCCTGATCGCCAAGCCCCTTTTTGAAGGCAAAAAACAGAGCAATGCCGATCAGCAGAACCGGCAGGATCATCCGGATCCAACCGGTGGGCAATATGGTGATCAGCAGGGCGCCAAGGATGGAGGCCACAAAGGCAATCAGCGCCGATCCCGCCTGATCCCGCAGGGTCACATGGCCGCCTTTGGCATAGGCGCGGGCGGCGGTTGCGGCGCCAAACAAGCCTTGGATCTTGTTGGTGGCCAGGGCTGTTACCGGATTGGCGCCGGCCAGCAGCAGCACAGGCACGGTGATCAAGCCACCGCCCCCCGCAACCGCGTCGATAAACCCGGCAACAAACCCCGCTGCCATCAACAACAGCAGGGTTTCAATACCCACTTCCAGCATCTGATTTTATCCTTTGAAATCGGAGCGGGCATAGCCCTGAATGTACAACAGCGCGGTCAGATCACCGTGGTTGATGCGGATTTCACACTGGGCCGCAACCGAGGGTTTGGCATGCAGCGCCACGCCGGACCCGGCGCGCAGCAACATGCCCAGATCATTGGCGCCATCGCCGACAGCGATCACATCTGCCTCGCTGAGAGAGAGCTTGGCGGTGATCTGTTCGAGCGCTTCCACCTTGGCCGCCCGCCCGAGGATCGGCAGACCTGGCTTGCCGGTGAGCTTCCCATCCGCCACCAGCAGCGTATTGGCGCGATTCTCGTCAAAGCCAAGCTCGGCTGCGATGCGGGTGGTAAAGGCGGTAAAGCCACCGGAGACCAGGGCGGCATAGGCCCCCGCAGCCTTCATGGTGGCCAAAAGAGTTGGGCCGCCGGGCATCAGCGAGATGCGCGTGTCCAGAACCTGAGTGATGACGGTTTCGGGCAGACCTTTCAGCAGGCTGACCCGTTCGATCAGGGCGCCGTCAAAATCCAGCTCACCGTTCATGGCGCGGGCAGTGATGTCTTTTACACTGGGGCCAACGCCTGCTTCTTCGGCCAGCTCGTCGATGCATTCCTGCTCGATCATGGTCGAATCCATATCGGCCAGCAGCATCTTTTTGCGCCGGTTGGCGGCGGGCTGCAGCACCAGATCCACGCCGATATTCTGCAGGTCTTCCCAGACTTGCCATTGATTGTCAGGCCGGGCTTCGAGCGCGAATTCTGCTGCGATATCAGGGGCAAGCCAGAGGACCTCGCCGCCGCCCCAGGCATTGCGCAGGGAGTCGACCAGGGCAGGATCCAGGCAGGGTTTGGCAGGGTTGCAAAGCAGCGTGGCTATATACATGAGACAGTTCCATCTGGCGCGTGGGTCGCGCTCTCATAGCCTCCGGAGCCGGTGGGAACCAGCCCCCAAACTTTTGGACCTGCGGGGGTGCCGCTAGAGTTCGCCCAATTTGAACAACTCCACAGCGATCCAGCGGTTGTGGGGGAGTTCTGCCAGGATGACCCTCACCATGGCGCCATAATTGCTCCCCAGAGGCCAGTTCAGACTGCCAAGAACCCGACTGCGGGTGAAGCGTCAGCAGTTGTTGAGATATTGCACCCGCACCGCGCCGTTGGGCCAGTCCATGCCAGGTTTTGAATTCTGAAACAGCTGCTGGGCAACGACCTGATATTTCTGAGGCGTCAGCACCCCGATGCCGATCATGGTCTTTTTGGCCCAGCAATCGGCCTGCGCTTCGGCACCAGGGAAGTAATTGCCCAGAGTATGGGCCAGCGCATGGTGGGCGCATTCGTGGTAATAGAAAAATTCGACAGTCGCGGGATGCATGTTGGCGGTGACACTGGGGTTCCACAGCACAACGGGCATCCCGTTTGGCGCGTTTTTCGCAATCGCAATGTCAGGAATTGTCTGATCCGGAAAATAGCTGACCGGAATGTTCTGTGCATTGAAGCAGGTGGGATAGGACTGTGCCTGGGCGGTATTCCCAAAAATGATCAGGCCGAGGCAGGCGACAAACAGAAAACGAATCATTTCCATTACTCCAGAATCAAAGGTCTTGCGCAGCCGGATGTGGTGACCAGAGCTGCAATGAATTCACGGTTCAAAACCTAACACGGAAGTGGTGATCGCCAAGAAGTTTCCGAAAGGCGTCACGATGTGTCGCAAAAATAATCCAAAGCGGCGCTCAGTGGCCATTTTGTGCTTGCGGCATGCCTGTCTGCCCCCTAGCTCTAGCAGCGGGACACCCTTCCCCAACGAAGGGCAGATATCTGTAAGGATAGCATTTATGGCTACTCAGCAACCGGCAACGCGGCCGGCCAACCCGCGTTTCTCCTCTGGCCCCTGCGCCAAACCCCCTACATTTGAATTGTCCAAACTGGCCGACGCCCCCCTGGGTCGCAGCCACCGCGCGAGCATTGGCAAGGCCAAGCTGAAGGATGCCATCGAAGGCACCCGCGAAATCCTGGGCATCCCCGCTGACTATCGTATCGGCATCGTTCCCGCGTCTGACACTGGCGCGGTTGAAATGGCCCTGTGGTCGCTTTTGGGCGAACGCAGGGTTGAGATGCTGGCCTGGGAAAGCTTTGGTGCAGGCTGGGTCACCGATGTGGTGAAGCAACTGAAGATCGACGCCGAGGTGAAAACCGCCGACTACGGTCAGATCGTTGATCTGGCCTCTGTCGATTGCACCAACGATGTGGTCTTTACCTGGAATGGCACCACCGCTGGCGTGCGGGTTCCCAACGCCGACTGGATTGCCGATGACCGCGCCGGTCTGACCATCTGCGACGCGACCAGCGCCGCCTTTGCGATGGATCTGCCCTGGGACAAGCTGGATGTGACCACCTTTTCCTGGCAGAAGGTTCTGGGCGGTGAAGCGGCCCATGGGATGATTGTTCTGTCGCCCCGCGCTGTGGAACGGCTGGAAAGCTACACCCCGGCCTGGCCCCTGCCCAAGATCTTCCGGATGACCAAAGGCGGCAAGCTGATCGAGGGTATCTTTACCGGTGCCACCATCAATACGCCGTCGATGCTGGCGGTCGAGGATTACCTCTTTGCGCTGGACTGGGCCCGCTCGGTGGGTGGCCTGACAGGCATGATCGCCCGGGCTGATGCCAATGCGCAGGCCGTGTTTGATTTCTGCGAAGCCAACGACTGGATCGCCAATCTGGCCGAAGACGCGGCGACGCGCTCGAATACCTCGGTCTGTCTGAAGTTCACTGACGCGCGCATTCAGGACGGCGCTGCCTTTGCCAAGGCCGTGGCCAAGCGTCTGGAAGCGGAAAACATCGCGCTGGACATCGGTGCCTATCGTGACGCGCCGGCCGGTCTGCGGATCTGGTGTGGTGGCACGGTGGAAACCGCTGACATCCAGGCCATGCTGCCCTGGCTTGCCTGGGCCTTTGAGGCCGAGATTGCCGCACAAGGCTAAAGTATTTTGCCCGGCCGATAGGCCGGGTAGCGCCCAACCGCCCCGTATTGCCAAAGGCAAACCTTTGGTTTGACGGGCGGGCGCATCGCCCCCTTCCCTCGGTCGGTTGCTGCCCTATCGCACCTCCGGCCCCCGATATTCAAAGGACCTCCCAACATGGCTCCCAAAGTACTCATCTCCGACAAACTCTCCGAAGCCGCCGTACAGATCTTTCGTGATCGCGGCATCGACGTGGATTTCCAGCCCGATTTGGGCAAAGACAAAGACAAACTGGCCGAAGTCATTGGTCAGTATGACGGTCTGGCCATCCGCTCGGCGACCAAGGTGACGGACAAGATCCTCGCCAATGCCACCAACCTCAAGGTCATTGCCCGGGCCGGCATCGGCACCGACAACATCGACAAGGAAGCCGCGTCGAAAAAAGGTGTGATCGTGATGAACACGCCTTTTGGCAACATGATCACCACTGCCGAGCACGCGATTGCGATGATGTTTGCCGTGGCGCGCCAGATCCCCGAGGCCTCTGCTTCGACCCATGCCGGCAAATGGGAAAAGTCCAAATTCATGGGCACCGAGCTGACCAATAAAACCCTGGGCGTTATTGGCGCCGGCAATATCGGTGGCATCGTTTGTGACCGCGCCCGTGGGCTGAAGATGAAAGTCATCGCCTATGATCCCTTCCTGGGGCAGGAAAAGGCCGACAAGATGGGCGTTGAAAAGGTCGAGCTGGACGACCTGCTGGCCCGCGCCGACTTTATCACTCTGCATGTGCCGCTGACCGATCAGACCCGCAACATCCTGTCCCGTGAAAACCTCGCCAAGACCAAAAAAGGCGTGCGCATCATTAACTGTGCCCGTGGTGGCCTGGTGGACGAAGAGGCCCTGGCCGAGGCGCTGACTTCGGGCCATGTGGCTGGTGCGGCCTTTGACGTGTTCTCCGAAGAACCTGCCAAGGAAAACACCCTGTTCAACCTGCCCAACGTGGTCTGCACGCCCCATTTGGGCGCGGCAACAACCGAGGCACAGGAAAACGTCGCCCTGCAGGTGGCCGAGCAGATGTCGAACTACCTGCTGACTGGTGCCGTTGAAAACGCGCTCAACATGCCAAGCGTCACTGCCGAAGAAGCCAAGGTCATGGGGCCCTGGATCAAACTGGCTGAACACCTGGGCTCTTTTGTGGGGCAGATGACGGATGAGCCGATCAAGGCGATCAACATCCTCTATGATGGTGTCGCCGCCGAGATGAACCTGGACGCGCTGAACTGCGCCGTGGTTGCGGGCATCATGAAAAAGGTGAACCCGGATGTGAACATGGTCTCCGCCCCGGTGGTGGCCAAGGAACGTGGCATCCAGATCTCCACCACCAATCAGGACAAAACCGGTGCCTTTGATGGCTATATCAAGGTGACAGCCGTCACTGACAAGCGCGAACGCTCGGTTGCGGGCACGGTGTTTTCGGATGGCAAGCCGCGCTTTATCCAGATCAAGGGTATCAATATCGACGCCGAGGTGGGTGCACATATGCTCTACACCACCAACAACGACGTGCCCGGCATCATCGGCACCCTGGGTCAGACCATGGGTGAGCACGGCGTCAACATCGCCAACTTTACCCTGGGCCGGTCTGAGGCCGGTGGCGAGGCCATCGCGCTGCTCTATGTGGACGACGTCGTCCCCGCCGAAGCCCGCGCCAAACTGGCCGAAAGCGATCTGTTCAACCAGATCAAACCGCTGGTTTTTGACGTTGCCTGATCAAGGCTAACGCGAAAAAAAGAAAGCCGCCGGAAGGACCCCCCCGGCGGCTTTTTCATGTCTGTTGTTATTCCCGCCGAATAACCCCAGCAATCGCCGCCGCGCCCAGGGCGGTGATGAACCAGCCCGCGAGTTTTACCAGCCAGTTCAACACCCAGAGAACTGCCCCCAGTTTGGTTGCGGTTGTTGGCGCCCAGGCGACCTCTTGCCCTAATGGCACCAGCGGGATGAAGACATCTGCGGCATATGCGAGGGCGCAAAAGGTCTCGTAGTGTTGTCCGGCCGGGGTCGCCAGCCAAGCCTCTGCCGGGTTGAGTTCAATAACGGCCCGTCCCCATTCGTCCGACAACAGCACCACCGGGGCGTTCGGCACCATGCCACCTAGCCTGTAGGTGAGCGACGACAGAATCGCCATGGCCAGAATAACACCGCCGGTCCAATAAAAGATCAGCCTTGGTTTGTAGCCATAGCCGACCAGCCTGCGCAGGGTCCCGCTCCAAAGGGTCGCGAAAAACTGTTCCTCCCACAGCTTTGCCAGTTCAACCTGGCTGTTTTGCTGCGCCTGCTGGGATTGGTCTCGAAACGCGGGCTTGGCGTGTTCCGCCTTCAGCGCCGCAATGCGATCCCGCCCCCGCTGTTTCTCAGCCTGGGCGAGTCGCTTTTCCTTCGCCAGCAAAACCTGCCGCGCCCCATGATCATGCCCCATCTCGCGCAGCACCTTGGCCAGTTGTGTGTAGGGCTGTGGTGAGAATTTTCCATCCATAGTTGATCCGCTTTGAACCCAAGAGATGAGTTCAGAAGCGTGGGCATTTGTTACAAGATGATCGTAGGTGAAATTATCTAATAGAAACTCTTGGGTTTTGTCCCAGCTTTCTATGTCGCTAGCTACTGTTGAGAAATATGCACCATTCAGATCCAGTAAACCTCTGCATTCGTGTACACCGCGCCAAAAAAGGCTATTCGCTTTTGTGCTTTGCAAATGAAGAGCACGAATTCCATCTCCAAAAAATGAGCTATTTGTGAAGTCAAGCGTCCCACCGATGACAGCGTTGTTTAGATCAACAATTTCGGTTGCGCAAAATCCACCGTTCATGAACAGGCTGCCTGCAATAGAAGCGCTTTGAGCCGAAAATGCTATTTGTCCGTCTGAAGAAAAAAAGCCATTGCTGCAATTGAGCTGGCCCCCAATCTCAGCTCCCATAAGATTCACAAATCCCAAGGAGCGAAAACCTTCTCTGAGAACGACATTTCCTTTGAACTCTGCGGCATGTGCATTGAGTCCGTTTTGCAAAGTGCTACCTTGCAGAATTAGGCCGTCAAATCTGCAGCGATGGGCCTCAATTTTTTCTTCAAAGAAGCTGTTCACCAACATCGTTGCACCGCTGGTTTTTGCGTAGTGCAAATCCAGAGAGTGCTGAACGTATGCACCACAAAGCTGCATACCACTGTTGTGAACCCGATATTTTTTGCAACCACCCAATATCAGATAGCGCAACAGATCTGCGCCGACTGTACGGGTATCGCTGGGGGCGGTGGGCAAGGTGCCGTCGCCTAATTTGCAAAGCCATCCTTCTTGGCAGCACTCAATCAATTGTTCTTCAGCCGCAGTCAGCTCTTTAGCCCAACGGGCCTTTTTGATATCCGCCCATGTCCGAATGTTGCGCATGAAATCCCCTTAACCAATGGTTGCAAGCCTAGGATCTGCTTCGCGGCGAGGCAAGCGCGCCTCTGTGGGGGCTCCCTTGGCACTGTCGCAGCTCTGCCCTTGTGATGTGCGGCGGCTTGGGTCATCAATTGCGCAACTGAGCCAAGGAGATGCCCCATGACCCAACCGATCTACGCCATTGGTGATATTCACGGCCAGCTAGGCATGCTGGAGGAGGCGCTGGCGCGGATCGAGGCGGATGGCGGGCCGGATGCGCGTGTGGTCTTCCTGGGCGACTACGTTGATCGCGGGCCGGAGTCGCGCGGGGTGATTGAGCTGTTGTCACAGGGGCTGGCAGCAGGGCGCAATTGGGTCTGTCTGATGGGCAATCACGACCGGATGTTTTCCATGTTCATGGAGGATTACCCGCGCAATGATGCGCGCCTGCTGGTGGGCTATCACTGGCTGCATGATCGCATCGGCGGGGCTGAGACGCTGCAATCCTACGGCGCCGAGGTGACCGAGGGCACCCGGATTTACGAGCTGCACACTCAGGCGTTAAAGGTGGTGCCCGAGCACCATCGCCGCTTTCTGAATGCGTTGCCGGATTATCACCAGGAGGGCGAGCTGCTGTTTGTCCATGCCGGCATTCGCCCGGGTGTGGCACTGGAGGACCAAAGCCAGGATGACAAGATCTGGATCCGCCAGGAATTCCTGAACGATCAGAGCGACCATCCCTGGCTGGTGGTACATGGGCATACACAGATCCCCGCGCCGGAACATCGTGGCAATCGGGTCAACCTTGATTCCGGCGCCGGCTTTGGTCGCGCACTCACGGCAGCTGTGTTTGAGGGGCGGGACTGCTGGGTGCTTGGTGCTGAGGGGCGCAGTCCTCTTTTGGCCCCTTAAAAGCACCAGCTGATCCGGGAAAGTGACAATTGTGCGTAAATTGCACATATTCAGTAAAGAAATTTTGTGTATGCTGGAAGTGTGATCGGCGGTTCGGTAGTGAGTTCCCTTTGGCTGAGGCCCAAGTTGTCTTTGTTGCCGCCGATTACCAGCTTTAATTGGCTCAGGGCTGATTGATCTGGTTCCAGTCCAGGACCACCTTGCCGCTATTTCCCGATTTCATCGCCGCGAATCCCTCGGCAAAGTCTTCGACGCCAAACCGGTGGGTGATGACGGCGCTCACATCCAGACCATTTTGCAACATGGCGATCATCTTGTACCAGGTTTCAAAGATCTCGCGGCCGTAGACCCCTTTGAGCGTCAGCGCCTTGAACACGATGCGGCTCCAGTCGACCGGAGATTTTCCCGGCGGGATGCCAAGCAGGGCGATGCGCCCGCCCATCACCAGGGCTTCGACCATTTGATCCAGCGCGCTCTGGTTGCCCGACATTTCCAGCCCGACATCAAAGCCCTGGCGCATGCCAAGTTCGGCAATGACGTCATTCAGATCTTCGTGGGCCACATTGACAGGGCGCACATTGGCCACTTTGGCGGCCAGCTCCAGCCGACCGGGGTTCACATCGGTGATCGCCACATGGCGGGCGCCGGCGTGGCGCGCCACCGCAGCGGCCATGATGCCAATCGGGCCGGCGCCGGTGATCAATACGTCTTCGCCCACCAGATCAAAGCTGAGCGCAGTATGCACCGCATTGCCAAGCGGGTCGAGAATCGCGCCGATGTCGTCGGAAATATCATCCGGCAGCGGCACAACATTAAAGGCCGGCAGCGCCAGATACTGGGCAAAGGCGCCCTGTTCGTTGACGCCGATACCGCGGGTTTCGGGATCCAGGTGAAATTTCCCGGCGCGGCTTTGCCGGGAATGATGGCCAATCAAATGCCCCTCGCCCGAGCAGCGCTGGCCAATCGCCAGATCAGTGACATTGCGCCCCAGCTCGACGATTTCACCGGCAAATTCATGCCCGGTGATCAGCGGCACGGGCACCGTCTTTTGCGCCCAGGCGTCCCAGTTCCAGATATGTACATCGGTGCCGCAGATGCCGGTCTTGTTGATCTTGATCAGCACCTCATCCGGGCCGATTTCCGGCACCGGTGCCTGCACCTTCCACAGGCCTTCACGTGGATGCGACTTTTCCAGCGCCGTCATGGTGTTTGGTCGTGTCATGTGAGGATCCCCAGGTCTTTGCCCACCTTGCCAAAGGCAGCCAGCGCGCGGGTCAGTTCCGCGCGGGTCAGGGCGGCGTTCATCTGCGTGCGAATACGGGCCTGGCCGCGCGGCACCACGGGGAAGAAAAACCCCGAGACATAGACGCCCTGGTCAAACAGCGCTGCCGCCATATCCTGTGCCAGCTGCGCCTCGCCCAGCATCACCGGTACGATGGGGTGTTCGCCGGGCAACAAATCAAACCCCAGATCGCTGAGGCCCTGGCGCCAGAAACGGGTATTTTCAAACAGCCGGGCGCGCAGGTCGGCGCCTTTTTCAACCAATGAGATGGCTTCTAACCCGGCAGCGACAATTGCAGGCGGCAGCGAATTGGAGAACAAATAGGGCCGCGCCCGCTGCCGCAGCAGGTCGATCACTGGCTGCGGCCCGGCGATATAACCGCCAATGGCCCCTCCCAGTGCTTTGCCCAAAGTCCCGGTGACGATGTCCACATCGACGCCAAAATGATCCGGTGTTCCGGCGCCATTTGGCCCCATGAACCCGGTGGCGTGGCAATCGTCCACCATCACCACCGCGTCATATTTATCCGCCAGGGCGCGAATTTCCGGCAGCTTGGCCAGATAGCCATCCATCGAGAACACCCCGTCGGTGGCAATCATGATATGGCGTGCGCCATCCGCGCGGGCCTGTTTCAGCCAGGCCTCCAGATCACTCATATCGCTGTTGAGGTAGCGATAGCGCTTGGCCTTGCACAGGCGCACCCCGTCGATGATCGACGCATGGTTCAGACTATCCGAGATAATGGCGTCCTCTGGCCCCAGCAGCGGCTCGAACAACCCGCCGTTGGCGTCAAAACAGGCGGCAAACAGAATGGCATCATCCTTGTTCAGGAACTTGGCCAGGCGTTGCTCCAGCTCACGGTGGATGTCTTGCGTGCCGCAGATAAAGCGGACCGAGGCCATGCCAAAGCCTTTGTCATCCATCCCGCCACGCGCCGCTGCAATCAGATCCGGGTGATCGGCAAGGCCCAGGTAGTTGTTGGCGCAGAGGTTGATCACCTCGCGGGTGCCGCCCGTGCCATCCTGCACCTCAATTTCGCCCCCTTGTGGGGAGGTGATCATTCGTTCCCGCTTGTACAGGCCATCGGCCTCAATCTGTGCCAGCGTCTCAGAGATATCGTTCAGAAATGCAGTGCTCATGGCGGGAAACTCCTTATCCGTGGAATCGCATCTATCATAACGGAAGAAATTCCCAAATAGAAGATTTCACTATCTCGGAAAAAAATCCGTGAAAATGGATTTTTCATGGAGAGGGCCGCCCCCACCATGGCGCGGGCGCATTGCAATACAGGGCCTGACAGTCCACACCAAGGTGGGGTTGCAGCGCTATATTGCAAGGGATCTGGCGGGTGGGTTTCAAATCACCCGGCCGCCGATGTATCACGGGGCGTTTAGAAAAACGTCCTGTCAGGATTTGAAATCAGGCATCTTTCACAATCAGAAACACCCGCGCAGCCCCGTTTGGTGCGGTGATCGCATGGCTCACGTCGGCAGCATAGCGGGCGGTGTCGCCAGCCTGCAGGTGATCCCTGGCACTGCCCGAGGTGAGCTCGATCTCGCCCTCCAGCACCGTCAGCTGTTCATGCGCGCCGCGGGTATGGGGCTGGCTGGTCAGGGCGCCGCCCTTGTCAAAGCGGATATCATAGACCTCATGACCGCCGGCCTCTTCCGGCGGTGACAGGATGCGGATGCGGCAGCCTTCGCCGATGTTTTCGATCTTGGGCACATCGACGGCGCGCAAGACCTCGATGTGGTCCTGCTGGTCGCCGGATTCCAACAGGCCGGCAAAATCCACCTGCAGCGCACGGGTGAGGTTCCACAGCGTCGCAATGGTGGGGCTGCTTTCGCCGCGTTCGATCTGGCTGACCATCGAGCGGCTGACGCCGGAGAGATTGGCCACCGCCTCAAGGGAAAGCCCCTGGGCGCGGCGGGCTGCTTTCAGGCGGGCGGGCAGCAGTGTCAGGATATCGTCTGGGTTTTCCGTCATAACAGATGTCCTGCGGGTCCTGAGGCAATTTGTCAATGACGGGACGTCTAATCGGTGCAGGGGCAGACAGGAGGATGCTGCGACTGCATAATGCGCGCAACTGACTCGTGAGGAGAGAGATCATGACTGATATCGTCATTCTGGATGGTGCCCGCACCGCCATTGGTACCTTTGGTGGCGCGCTTGCCAATACCGCGCCTATTGATCTGGCGACAGTGGCCTCGAAGGCCGCGATGGAGCGCTCTGGTGTGGACCCGGAACAGATCGGCCATGTGGTTTTTGGTCATGTGATCAACACCGAACCGCGGGATATGTATCTGTCGCGAGTGGCGGCGATGCAGGCCGGTGTACCCCATGGCACCCCGGCGATGAATGTGAACCGTCTCTGTGGCTCGGGGGCGCAGGCGCTGGTGTCGGGCATTCAGTCGCTGATGCTGGGGGATGCGGAGTTTGCCCTGGCCGGTGGTGCGGAAAACATGTCGCGCAGCCCCTATATCATGCAGCAGCAGCGCTGGGGCGCCAAGATGGGCGATGTAAAATCGCTCGACATGATGCTGGGGGCGCTGAACTGCCCCTTTGGTACCGGCCATATGGGGGTAACGGCAGAGAATGTCGCGGATGAGCATCAGATCACCCGCGAACAGATGGATGAATTTGCCCTCGCCAGCCAGACCCGCGCGGCGGCCGCAATCGCGGCGGGCCATTTCAACAGCCAGATCACGCCGGTCGAGGTCAAGGTCAAGCGCGACATGGTGCCTTTTGAGGTGGACGAGCACCCCAAGGGCACCTCGCTGGAGGCACTGGCTGGTCTGCGGGCGGTGTTCAAGAAAGATGGCCGGGTGACCGCGGGCAATGCCAGCGGCATCAATGATGGCGCCGCCGCCCTGGTGCTGGCGCGGGCGGAGGCCGCCGAGAAGGCGGGGTTGAAGCCCAAGGCGCGGGTTCTGGGCTATGCCCATGCGGGTGTGCGTCCCGAGGTGATGGGTATTGGTCCGGTGCCTGCGGTGCTGAACCTGCTGGCCAAAACCGGCCTCAAAGCCAGCGATTTTGATGTGGTCGAAAGCAATGAAGCCTTTGCCTCGCAGGCCCTGGCGGTGAACAAGGAGCTGGGTCTGGATCCGGCAAAGGTGAACCCCAATGGCGGCGCAATTGCCCTGGGCCACCCGGTTGGTGCCACCGGTGCGCTGATCACCGTGAAGGCGCTTTATGAGCTGGAACGGATTGGTGGATCCAAGGCGCTGATCACCATGTGTATTGGTGGCGGTCAAGGCATTGCCCTGGCGATCGAACGTCTGTGACGTCGAGACGGGGTCGGGGGGCTTTGCCCCTCTGGCCCTTTGGGCCATTCACCCCAAGGTATTTGGGGTAAGATGAAAGGAGGGGCGCCGTGCTTGCGGCGCCCGTTCTTGTTCAGCTCAGCAGTTGGCTGACGAGGAGGGTGAGCAGAATTCCAGCGGTCGCGCCAACTGCGGCGGGGGTTTGCCAGGCGCGGTTCTTTTTATCGCCGCTGGGCTGCTGGGATTGCGCGATCAGCGCCTGTTCCATCAGGGCGGGCAGGCGCGGGCCAAAGCGGGCGATGACCTTGGCGGTTTTCATCAGATCCGAGGCAATGGCACGCGGGCCGATGCTTTTCTTGATGTAATCCTCGACCACGGGCTGGGCCACTTCCCAGATATTGATCCTGGGGTCCAGCGAGCGGGCGACGCCTTCGACCACCACCATGGTGCGTTGCAGAAGGATCAGCTCGGTACGGGTTTCCATGCCGAAGCGTTCGGTCACCTCGAACAGGTAGTTCAGCAGGTTGCCCATGGAGATCCGGCTGGCATCCATGCCAAAGATTGGCTCGCCCACGGCGCGAATGGCACGGGCGAATTCATCGACGTCGCGATCTGCGGGCACATAGCCGGCCTCGAAATGCACCTCGGCGACGCGTTTGTAATCGCGTTGGATAAAGCCAAAGAGGATCTCGGCGTAGACCCGGCGGGTGTATTCATCAATATGGCCCATGATGCCAAAGTCATAGGCAATGATATTGCCATTTGCGGCGACCTTGAGGTTTCCCTGATGCATATCGGCGTGAAAATAACCGTCGCGCAGGGCGTGGCGCAGGAACAGCGACAGCACCCGTTCCCCAAGCGCATGGCGATCATGGCCCGCTGCATCCAGGGCTGCATTGTCGCCCAGAGCCACCCCATCGGCCCAGTCCAGCGTCATCACCCGGCGGGCTGAGGCCTCCCAGCGGATGCGGGGCAGCTGAAAGCCTTCGTCCGCGCTGGTGTTGGCGGCAAATTCGGAGGCAGCGGAGCTTTCAAGCCGCAGATCCAGCTCGCCCTGTACCACCCCGTCAAAATGTTCGATCACTTCCATCGGGCGCAGTCGGCGGGCGCCGGGGGCAAAGAGATCGACGATGCGGGCGGCAAAGTAGAAGGCGTCGACGTCTTTGTTGAAGGCGCGTTCAATGCCGGGGCGCAGGACTTTGACAGCGACGTCTTCGCCGGTTTCCGCCAGCCGGGCGCGATGCACCTGTGCAATGGAGGCAGCCGCAATTGGGTCGCTGAATTCGGAAAATACCTCTGCCAATGGGCGGCCAAGTTCGCGTTCGACTTCGGCCATGGCTTCGGCGCGGGAGAAGGGAGGCAGCTGATCCTGCAGCACCCGCAATTGCTGTGCCATCTCTTCGCCGACCACATCCGGGCGGGTCGAGAGCACCTGGCCAAATTTGATATAGGCCGGACCCAGTGCTGTCAGGGCGCGTGTTGCCGGGGGCATGTTTGGATCGCCCTTGTAGCCAAGCCACTGAAAGGGCCAGCCCAGGGTATAGGCCAGGGCGCGCAGCGGTGCCGGCGCTTCAAAGGCGTCCAGCACCACGTCCATGGCGCCAGTGCGCACCATGGTGGCGCCGGTGCGGATCAGGCGGATGATATTGTGAGGGCCGCGCATCGCCTAGATTTTCCAGCCGGAATGCAGCGCCGCGATTCCCAGCGACAGGTTGCGGTATTTGGCATTGGTAAAGCCTGCGGCTTTCACCATCTCCAGAAATGTCTCCTGATCCGGGAAGTTGCGGATCGATTCCACCAGATACTGATAGCTGTCGTAATCATTGGCGATGAGCTTACCCATGCGCGGGATGACGTTGAAACTGTAGAGGTCATAGAGTTTTTGCATGCCGTCATTGGGCAGTTGGCTGAACTCCAGCACCATCAGGCGACCACCGGGTTTCAGCACCCGGTAGGCCTCGTTCAGGGCTTCTTGCGGGCGGGTGACGTTCCGGATGCCAAAGGAGATGGTGTAGACGTCGAATGTATTGTCCTTGAAGGGCAGGGCCATGGCGTCGCCGGTGACCCAATCCAGGCTCTGGGCCATCTGTTCGGCCTCGGCCCGTTTGCGGCCCTCTTCCAGCATCGGTGCGGTCAGATCCAGCACGGTGGAATGGCCATGACCGGCGCGTTTCAGGAAGCGAAAGGAGATATCGCCCGTACCACCGGCCACATCCAGCAGGCGCTGGCCGGGGCGCGGCGCCAGCCAATCCATCATCGCGTCTTTCCAGATCCGGTGGATGCCCATGCTCATCACGTCATTCATGATGTCATATTTGGAGGCCACGGAATTGAAGACGCCCTGCACCCGGCCTGCTTTTTCGTGCTCAGGGACGGTTTCAAAGCCAAAATGGGTGGTGCTGTCTGATCTGTCTGCCATGGGGACTTGCCTCTGCCGATACCGCCCCCTCTTATAGAGACCAAGGCCGGGAAGACAATTGGGCGAATGTGCAGCAGCGGGGCAGGGATGCGAGGTACCTTTTGGCGAGGCAGGTTTTGGCAAGCGCTCGGTTGTTCGGAAATCCCATATGACAGGCACGCAATTGATTCTTCTTGTCGCTGCGCAGTATTACTCCCATGACCATGCTTGGGATGCTTGCTTGATTAGGAATGAGAATGCCTGAACTGCCCGAAGTTGAAACCGTGATGCGGGGATTGCAGCCCTCGATGGAGGGGGCGGTGATTGCACAGGCCCATGTGAACCGGCCGGATCTGCGCTGGCCCTTTCCAGATCACATGGCAGAGCGGCTGACCGGCGCGCGGGTTGTGGCGCTGCGGCGGCGGTCAAAATACATCCTGGCGGAGCTGGACCGGGGTGAGACGCTGCTGGTGCATCTGGGCATGTCGGGGCGGATGACGGTTTCGGGTGATCCCTTGGGGCAGTTTGTGCATGAGCACCCGCAGGCGGCCAAACATGACCATGTGGTTTTTGACATGGAGAATGGCGCGCGGGTGACATTTAATGATCCGCGCCGCTTTGGCGCCATGGATCTGATCGACACAGCCGGGCTGGCCGAGCACAAGCTGCTGCGGGTGTTGGGGCCGGAACCCTTAGGCAATGACTTTCATGAGGACCACCTGATTGCCGCCTTCAAAGGCAAGAACTCCCCGGTGAAATCGGCGCTGCTGGATCAGGGAATCATCGCGGGCCTGGGTAACATCTACGTCTGCGAGGCGCTTTTTCGTGCTGAAATTTCGCCCAAACGCAAGGCGGGGCAACTCGCCGCAGCCCGTGTTGCAGGCCTGGTCCCCATCATTCGGCAGGTGCTGGAGGAGGCCATCAAAGCCGGGGGATCTTCGCTGAAAGATTTCCGCCAAGCCAATGGCGAGCTTGGATATTTTCAGCACAGCTTTGACGTCTATGGCCGCGAAGGAGAGCCCTGCAAACGGGAGGGCTGTAGCGGCACTATTGCCAGAATCACCCAGTCGGGGCGATCCTCTTTCTACTGTGGCAAGTGTCAAAGATAGCTTGAATGCGATGTTTGTCGTGGTAATGACTCGGTTCTGAACGGAACAACGAAAGCAATAATCATGGCCTATGAGACGATCAACGTCGATGTGCAGGACCACGTTTGTCTAATCAGACTGCATCGCCCCGAGGCGTTGAACGCACTCAATGCAGCGCTCGTGAGCGAGCTTTGCACTGCTTTGGAAGAAGCCGACGCCAGCGACAAGGTGCGTTGCATCGTGCTGACCGGATCGGAAAAGGCATTTGCCGCTGGTGCTGACATCAAAGAGATGTCGGAGATGAGCTTTACCGATGTCTATACCAGCAACCTGTTTGCGCAGGTGAATGACCGCATCGTGGCGATTCGCAAGCCAATCATCGCGGCCGTTGCGGGCTATGCGCTGGGCGGTGGCTGCGAGCTGGCGATGCTGTGCGATTTTGTCATTGCGGCGGAAACGGCCAAGTTCGGCCAGCCAGAGATCAACCTTGGCGTTGTGGCCGGCATTGGCGGCACCCAGCGTCTGACGCGGTTTGTCGGCAAATCCAAATCCATGGACATGAACCTCACCGGTCGCTTCATGGGTGCAGAAGAAGCCGAGCGCGCCGGTCTGGTGTCGCGGGTGGTGCCTGCCAAGAAACTGATCGAAGAAGCCATGGGCGCGGCGCAAAAGATTGCCGAGAAATCCCTGCTCACCGCGATGGCGGTCAAGGAAACGGTCAATCGCAGCTACGAGCTGCCGCTGAGCGAAGGCATGTTGTTTGAACGCCGGGTGTTCCACTCGATGTTTGCAACCGAAGACCAGAAAGAGGGCATGGCCGCCTTCCTGGAAAAACGCGAAGCCCAGTTCCGCGATAAGTAATCTGTTGGGGCCTGTGTCCAGGGTCTGCCCCAAGATCGGGGCGGTTCTTTTGGAATGGCCCCGGCAGTTTCACGGTGATTTGGCTGTCGCCGTAAGAGCCTCACCTGGGCCAGGTGGCAATCTGCTTGCATATTGCAGCCCATCCCATTAAAGACCGCAGCCATACATGCGCGTGCAGCCCGCTTGGCTAGAATCACTCCGAGATCCGATCCGGGTTTGGCTGGCCTGCGCCGACATATAAACACGAACCCGAAGATAAGGTCACAGAGACATGGCAAATAGCCCCCAAGCAAAAAAACGCGCCCGTCAGAACGAAAAGCGTTTTGCAGTAAACAAAGCTCGCCGTTCGCGCATCCGCACCTTCCTGCGTAAAGTTGAAGAAGCCATCGAATCTGGCAACAAAGAAGATGCAGCCGCAGCTCTGCGTCTGGCCGCTCCTGAGCTGATGCGTGGCGTGACCAAAGGCGTCTACCACAAGAACACGGCTTCGCGGAAAGTGTCCCGCCTGACTGCACGAGTCAAAGCTCTGGGTTGATTCCCTGCCGGGAATTTCCTGCAAGTAAGAATTTGAAAAAAATGAAGGCGTCGCATTTTTGCGGCGCCTTTTGATTTTCTCCTTATCTGACGGATACCTTCTGCAGTTGCGAGAGATTCTTTACGGCCAAAGCATGAGTCAACAACAGAGTTTCATTGCCGCTGCCCCCCGCAAATTGCTACCACATATACAGCGATTCACTCGCTGGGGGGACAGGCTGCTCACGGTAATCTTGACGGGCATCAAGGTTGCTTTACGGCGTAAGAGTTCACGGGAGGCCACTTTGGCTTCTCAATGATTCTGCGCCCTGCTGTATTGGGTTTTCAATCAGCAGCCTTGTCTCATTTGTGTGCAGAAACGGTTTTTAGTTTCAGGATAAGGCCACCGCATATTCGTGGCTTTTTGTTGGACAATCCGTTGCCCCATAGGGGAATGTGGTCAGGATACTCCTGTCCGCATGCGCAGAAGTTATGGGTGAAGCGCAGCTCTGAAATGGGCGCGAAAGAATGATAGGCGAAAGATAAACAGGCCGCTGCTTGTTTTTGGGGATGCATGAGGCGCAGCACATGACGGAAGAAAAATGGGGACAGCTCAGAACTCGGCTTTTGAAGACTGTTGGCCAAAATAACTTTACGACCTGGATCGAACCGTTGGAGTTCAATTCAGTTGACGATGGTGTGGCGGTGTTTCACGTGCCAACCAATTTTATGGGCAACTATGTTAGCCAGAACTTTGCCGATCTCATTCTGCATGAGTTCAGCATCTCTGGCGAATCGGTTCAACGCCTGGCCTTTCGGGTTGCTGCCAATTCACCTGCGCGACCGGTGCGCCAGGTCGAACAGCCCGCAGAGCCCTTTGCTGAGATGCAGGAAAGCTCTGGGCGGGACAATGGCGAGGCCCAATGGGGGCGGGAGACGACGCGCCCGGCAAATACCGGCGCACCTTTGTCTGCCAAAGCAGCTGCCGCTGCGCCGATGGATACGCTGCAGGCAGCACCGCTTGATCCGCGGTTTACCTTTGACAACTTTGTCGTTGGTAAGCCAAACGAGTTGGCCCATGCTGCGGCGCGCCGGGTTGCCGAAGGCGGCCCTGTGACCTTCAATCCGCTGGTCCTATATGGCGGTGTGGGTCTGGGTAAAACCCACCTGATGCATGCAATCGCCTGGGAAATCCGCGCCCAAAACCCTGATCTCAACGTGCTGTATCTGTCGGCTGAACAGTTCATGTACCGTTTTGTGCAGGCTCTGCGCGAACGCAAGATGATGGACTTTAAGCACCTGTTCCGTTCGGTTGATGTGCTGATGGTCGATGATGTGCAATTCATCGCTGGCAAGGATTCAACCCAGGAAGAATTCTTCCATACCTTCAACGCCCTGGTGGATCAGAACAAGCAGATCATTATCTCTGCTGATCGCGCTCCGGGTGAGATCAAGGATCTGGAAGACCGGGTTAAATCGCGTTTGCAATGTGGCCTGGTGGTGGATCTGCATCCAACAGATTACGAATTGCGTCTGGGCATTCTGCAGACCAAGGTGCAGTTGCAACAAAAGACCTACCCGGATCTGGAAATTGCCGATGGGGTGCTGGAGTTCCTGGCGCATCGGATCTCTACCAACGTACGCGTTCTCGAAGGCGCGCTGACCCGGCTGTTTGCCTTTGCCTCGCTGGTGGGGCGCGAGATCGACATGGATCTGACGCAGGATTGCCTGGCGGATGTTTTGCGCGCCTCTGAGCGCAAGATCACCGTTGAGGAAATCCAGCGCAAGGTCTCTGAGTATTACAACATCCGGATGTCGGACATCATCGGCCCCAAACGCCTGCGCTCTTACGCGCGGCCACGGCAGGTGGCGATGTATCTGTGCAAAAAGCTCACCAGCCGCAGCCTGCCAGAAATTGGCCGTCGCTTTGGGGGGCGGGACCATACAACCGTCATGCATGGGGTGCGCCGCATCGAGGAGTTGAAGTCGACCGACGGTCAGATCGCCGAAGATGTGGAAATGCTGCGCCGCGCGCTTGAATCCTGATCTGTCGACCTGATCGCATGATCCGCAGACGGCCCCGGATTTCCGGGGCCGTTTTTGTTGGGCTTGCTGTCAGGCCTGTTGCCCAGTGTCTTGTCCGGTGTCTTGCCCTGCATTTGGCGCCGTGTCTCGCCGCGCAATCGGGTTCAATCGCAACGATTCTGTGGGTTTCAGGCCGTTGTGGGATCTCACCTCTTGACGCTGCCGGGATTCCCTTAGAAAACTCAATAAAAGCCTTGTACATGAGGGGCAAACCGCTACTTTGCTTGTCCCGACCCTTGCTATTTCAGGGCCTGGTTCAGGGCCTGGGCGGAAGCCCGCAGGTACGGCGAAACAGCTTTGGCTAGACGGGCGCGACGAAGAGGAAAGCGACATGAAGATCAGCATCGAACGCGGCACACTGCTGAAGGCGGTTGCGCAGGCCCAGTCAGTGGTGGAGCGTCGCAATACCATTCCGATCCTGGCCAATGTTCTGATCGAGGCCGAAGGCGACGTGGCCCAGTTCCGCGCCACCGATCTTGATATCGAAGTTGTCGATAAGGCCCCGGCGCAGGTCGAGCGCGCAGGCGCCACCACCGTCGCTGCCACAACCCTGCATGAAATTGTGCGCAAGCTGCCGGATGGTGCCTTGGTGACGCTCACGGCGGATGCGGCAACCGGTCGTCTGACGGTAGAGGCCGGGCGCTCGAACTTCTCGCTGGCCACCCTGCCACGCGAAGATTTCCCGGTTATGGCGAGTTCCGAGTATCACTCGAACTTCACCGCCAATGCGGCCATGCTGCGCCGACTCTTTGATAAATCCAAATTTGCCATCTCAACCGAAGAGACCCGTTATTATCTCAATGGTGTCTATATGCATGTCTCGGATGCTACTGAGGGTGGGAAGGTGCTGCGCTGTGTGGCCACCGATGGTCACCGTCTGGCCCGCATCGACGCACCGCTGCCAATGGGGGCCGAGGACATGCCGGGGGTGATTGTGCCGCGCAAAACCGTCGGTGAGATGCGCAAGCTTCTGGATGATGACGAGATGGATATTGCGGTCTCTGTTTCAGAAACCAAAGTCCGTTTTGCCACACCCAATATCACCCTGACCTCCAAGGTCATTGATGGCACTTTTCCAGATTACACCCGGGTCATTCCGGTCGGCAATACCCGTCGGCTTGAGGTGGACGCCGATGAGTTTGCCCGCGCGGTGGACCGGGTTGCTACGGTTTCTTCCGAGCGATCGCGCGCGGTGAAGCTGCAGCTGGAAGAGGATCGCCTGATCCTGTCGGTCAATGCACCGGACAGCGGCGCCGCCGAGGAAGAACTGGCGGTGGCCTATGCGGATGAGCGGCTGGAGATTGGCTTTAATGCCAAATATCTGCTGGAGATCGCCAATCAGGTTGATCGCGAGAACGCCGTCTTTATGTTCAACTCCTCTGGGGATCCGACCTTGATGCGCGAAGGCAATGATGAAAGCGCTGTCTATGTCGTGATGCCGATGCGGGTTTGACGCCTTAGGATCTGGTGACCTGGGATATGCCAGGCCCAGATTGCTCCGGACTGGCATATATCGGCCTTTCGGCCCGGCCCCCCTCTCGGCGGCAAGGCCGCCTGCCGGGCAGCGGGACGGGAATATTTGGGGAAAGATAAAACCGGAAGTGTCCCCATGCTGGCTTTGACCTCTTTGACATTGTCCCACTTTCGCTCGCATTTGCGGGCGGAATTGCATTTGGATGGGCGCCCCGTTGCCATTCATGGCAATAACGGTGCTGGCAAGACCAATATCCTCGAGGCCGTGTCGCTGTTTTCTCCGGGGCGGGGTCTGCGGCGGGCCAGTGCCGCGGATATGGTGCGCCGTCCCGAGGGGCTTGGCTGGAAGCTGAAAGCGGTCTTGCAGGCACCGGATCAGGCCTATGAGATCGAGACCTGGTCGGACGAGGGCGCAGCACGCCAGGTGCGGATCGACAATAAGGCCTCGAACCAGATTGCCCTGGGGCAGATCTGCCGGGTGGTCTGGCTGGTGCCGGTGATGGATCGGCTTTGGGTTGAGGCCGCAGAGGGGCGTCGCCGGTTTCTCGACCGCATCGCGCTGAGTTTTGATCCCAGCCATGCCGAGGCCACGCTGATTTATGAAAAGGCCATGCGCGAGCGCAACAGGCTGTTGAAGGATCAGGTCCGCGATGCCGCCTGGTATCGGGTGGTGGAGGCCCAGATGGGCGCTGCTGGCCATCGGATTCACAGCGCGCGGCGCGCTGCGGTGCAACGGCTGGAGGCGGCGCAGGACACGGCTGAGACCGCCTTTCCCACGGCGCAGCTGGAGCTGGTGCAGTCTGAAGGCGAGATGCCGACAAGCGAAGCGGATCTGGTTCAGGCTCTGGCCGAGGGGCGGATGCGGGACATGGCGGTTGGCAGAACCCTGGTTGGGCCACACCGAAGCGATCTTATTGGCACCTATGCGCGCAAAGGCATCGCAGCCAAGGAATGTTCCACCGGAGAGCAAAAGGCACTGTTGGTCTCGCTGATTTTGGCCAATGCGCGCGCCCTGGCCGCCAGCGAGGGGGCGCCACCCATTTTGCTGCTGGATGAGGTTGCGGCGCATCTGGATGCTGATCGTCGCGCCGCATTATATGATGAAATCTGCGCTCTTGGGGCGCAGGCCTGGATGACGGGCACCGGGCCGGAGCTTTTTGCGGAACTGGGAAGCCGCGCCCAGATTTTCGAGATTGGCGACCTGGATGGGGTATCGCAGGTGGTCAGCGAATGAGCCTCTCTGTCTGGGATCTGCTGCTCTATGCGGCGGCTTTGTTTGTGCTGTTTCTGACGCCGGGGCCGGTGTGGCTGGCGCTGATGGCGCGGGCGGTCTCTGGTGGGTTTCAGGCGGCCTGGCCCCTGGCTGTGGGCGTGGCTGTGGGCGATCTGATCTGGCCGCTGGTTGCGATTGGCGGCATGTCCTGGCTGGCCTCCAGTCTGAGCGAGGTGATGTTGGTGCTGCGTTGGGGCGCCTGCCTGATGTTTGTCCTCATGGGGGTTCGGGTGATCCGCGCGGCCGGGCGAAAGATTGCCGAGAACCGGGCTTTGACCCGACCGGGCGCCTGGGCCGGATTTGTGGCGGGCGTTGCGGTGATCATGAGCAATCCCAAAGCGATCCTGTTCTATATGGGATTGTTGCCCGGTTTTTTTGACCTCGGGGCGCTTGGCTGGGTCGATGTTGTGGTGATCATCTGCCTGTCCTTTACGGTGCCGCTTTTGGGAAACCTGGTGATGGCGGCGCTGGTGCATTCCCTGCGCCAGGTGATTGCCTCGCCCGCGGCCCTGCGGCGGCTCAACCTGACCTCGGGGGCATTGCTGATCGGGGTGGGACTGCTGCTGCCCTTTACCTGATTTTGCCTGCGATTTTCTGCGATCTGACGGCGCGTCGGCGGCTTTGTTCTATTCCCTGTCCTGGGCCAAGAAAAAGCCCCGTCGTGGGTGACATTCGGGGCCAAGTTGCGTATAAAATCACAAAGTTAAAACAGGAAGTCGCGAATGTCTGATAACGAACAGAGCCCAGCCGAATATGGTGCCGATTCCATTAAGGTTCTCAAAGGGTTGGAGGCAGTTCGCAAACGTCCTGGCATGTATATCGGTGACACCGATGACGGCTCTGGTTTGCACCATATGGTCTATGAGGTGGTGGACAACGGAATTGATGAGGCCCTGGCCAATCATGCCGATCACGTTCGGGTCACAATTCATGCGGACAGTTCCGTTTCGGTTTATGACAACGGGCGTGGAATCCCGGTTGGCATTCACGAAGAAGAGGGCGTTTCAGCGGCTGAGGTCATCATGACTCAGCTGCACGCGGGCGGCAAATTTGACAGCAACTCCTATAAGGTTTCCGGCGGTCTGCACGGGGTGGGTGTTTCGGTTGTAAACGCCCTGTCCGACTGGCTGGAGCTGCGGATCTGGCGCGAAGGCAAAGAGCACGTCGCACGGTTCGAACATGGCGATACCGCCGAGCACCTGAGAGTGGTGCAGGACTGTGGCGACAAAACCGGGACCGAGGTCCGGTTTATGGCCTCGACGGATACCTTTTCGAACCTGGAATATTCCTTTGAGATTCTGGAGAAACGCCTGCGCGAGCTGGCCTTCCTGAACTCGGGCGTCAGGATCATCCTGATTGACGAACGCCCAGCGGAACGGCTGGAATCAGAGCTGATTTATGAAGGCGGCGTCAAAGAATTTGTCAAATATCTGGACCGGTCAAAAACCCCGGTGATGGATACCCCGGTCTATATCACCGGCGAAAAGGATGACATCGGTGTTGAGGTGGCGATGTGGTGGAACGACAGCTACCATGAATCGGTGCTGCCCTTTACCAATAACATTCCACAGCGCGACGGTGGCACCCATCTGGCGGGTTTCCGCGGCGCACTGACCCGGACGATCAACAACTATGCCCAGTCCAGCGGCATTGCCAAAAAAGAGAAGATCTCTTTCACCGGCGATGATGCCCGCGAAGGGCTGACCTGTGTTCTGTCCGTCAAGGTGCCGGATCCCAAATTCTCCAGCCAGACCAAAGACAAACTGGTCTCCTCTGAGGTGCGTCCGGTGGTGGAGAGCCTGGTGAATGAAAAGCTGGCGGAATGGTTTGAGGAAAATCCAAACCAGGCCAAGCAGATCGTTGGCAAGGTCGTCGAGGCGGCGCTGGCCCGCGAAGCCGCCCGCAAGGCGCGCGAGCTTACCCGGCGGAAAAACCCTATGGATCTCAACTTCCTGAGCTCCAAGTTGAAAGACTGCTCGGACAAAGATCCGGTCAACACCGAAATCTTCCTGGTGGAGGGTGATTCCGCTGGCGGCTCTGCCCAAACCGGGCGGGACCGGAAAACCCAGGCGATCCTGCCGCTGAAGGGTAAAATCCTGAATGTCGAGCGGGCGCGGTTTGACCGGATGCTGGGCAGCCAGGAAATTGGCAACATGGTCATGGCCCTGGGCACTGGCATTGGTCGGGATGAGTTCAACATCGCCAAGCTGCGCTACCACAAGATCGTCATCATGACCGATGCGGATGTTGATGGTGCCCATATCCGCACGCTGCTGTTGACCTTCTTCTATCGTCAGATGCCTGAACTGATCGAAGGTGGCTATCTCTACATCGCCCAGCCGCCGCTTTACAAAGTGGCGCGTGGCAAATCCGAGGTCTATCTGAAAGATCAGGCCGAAATGGAGGATTATCTGGTCAACCAGGGTGTCGAAGGGGCCACGCTGAAACTGGGCTCCGGCGAAGAGCTGGTTGGTCAGGATCTTATCCGCGTCGTTGATGAGGCGCGTCAGTTGAAACGGGTTCTGGACGCTTTCCCAACCCATTATCCGCGCCATATTCTGGAACAGGCAGCCGTGGCCGGCGCCTTTGTACCCGGTGCCGTTGATGCCGATTTGCAAGGCGTTGCCGACCGGGTTGCGACCCGGCTTGATCTGATTGCGCTGGAATATGAAAAGGGCTGGCAGGGCCGGATCACCCAGGATCATGGCATTCGCCTCGCCCGTATTCTGCGCGGTGTCGAAGAGGTCCGCACTCTGGACGGTCCCATGCTACGATCCGGTGAAGCTCGTAAAACTGGCAGCTTTACCAAAAGCTTGCAGGAGGTTTACGCGACTTCGGGCCAGTTGGTTCGACGGGACCGTGTCCAGGCAATCCATGGGCCGCTTGATCTGTTGAAGGCCATCATGGAAGAGGGCGAAAAAGGCCTGTCGCTGCAGCGCTACAAAGGTCTGGGCGAGATGAACCCCGATCAGCTGTGGGAAACCACCCTGGACCCGGATGCCCGCACCCTGTTGCAGGTCCGTGTCGACGATATGGTTGAGGCAGATGATCTGTTTACCAAACTGATGGGCGACGTGGTTGAGCCACGGCGGGAGTTCATTCAGAAAAACGCGCTGAGCGTCGAAAACCTGGATTTCTAGGGCCTGATCTCTAAACCCCACAGCACTGCGGAGCCCCCGCAGTGCTGTGGCTATGCTTGCTAAGAAGCCCGCTGGGCCGCAAGAATAAGGTCGCTGGCTTTTTCACCAATCATGATGGCCGGGGCATTGGTGTTGCCGCTGACGATCTCGGGCATGATCGAGCAATCGGCAACCCGCAGGCCAGATATGCCGTGAACCCGCAGCTGCGCATCAACTACCGCTTGACCGGACTGGCCCATCTTGCAGGTGCCTGTGGGGTGATAGATCGACGCGGTGTTGTTGCGGGCCCAGTGCAGGGTTGCTTCATAGTCCGCCATATCAAGGTCGGCATGGGGGCGGAACTCCTGCGAGATCTTGGATTTCAAAGGCGAGTGCCGGGCAATCCTGCGGGCGATATTCACGCCCGCAACCAGGGTTTGACAGTCTGTCCGGGTCGACAGATAGTTTGGAATGATCTTGGGATAGCTGCCGGGATCGCTGGAGTTCAGCCGAATTTCGCCACGGGATTCGGGGCGGAGCTGACAGACTGACATGGTAAAGGCCGAAAACCTGTCGGCGCCCTTGCCGGGATTCTCCGCTGACAGGGGCTGGACGTGGAACTGGATGTCGGGGGTTTCCAGCTCGGGGCGGGTTTTGAGAAAACCAGTGGCCAGACTGGCGGCCATGGTCATGGGGCCGGCGCGAAACATCAGGTACTTCAACCCTATCCTGGCCTGTCCCAGCACCGTGCTGACCTCGTCGTTCAGGGTGGGTTCGTTGCATTTATAGACCAGCCGCGCCTGCAGATGGTCCTGCATGTTTTTGCCGACGCCTGGCAGGTCGGCCACCACCTTGATGCCATGTTCGGACAGGTGCTCTGCCTCGCCAATGCCCGACAGCATCAGCAACTGTGGTGAGTTGATCGCCCCGCCTGAGAGGATAACTTCGCGGTTTGCCCTGATGAAATGGGTCGCGCCGGTGCGATCGCGATAGGCGACGCCGGTGCTGCGCATGCCCTCCAAAACAACACGTTGCACATGGGCATGGGTGATAATCTGCAGGTTTGGCCGCGATTTGACCGGGTTCAAAAAGGCCACCGCAGCCGAGCAACGCCGCCCATTGCGCGCGGTGAGCTGGAAAAAGCCAACGCCCTCTTGGTCGGCACCGTTGTAATCGGGGTTGAAGGGGTAACCAGCGGCCTGGGCTGCGGCCACCCAGGCATCGGTTATCGGGCGCTGAATGCGCATGTTCGACACGGAAAGAGCGCCCTGATCGCCGTGAAAGGCGTCGCTGCCGCGCTCGTTGTTTTCGGAGCGTTTGAACAGGGGCAATACATCGTCCCAGCCCCAGCCTTCGTTCCCCATCTGCCGCCAGCGGTCATAGTCCTGCGATTGGCCGCGCACATAGAGCAGCCCATTGAGCGAGGAAGAGCCTCCCAGCACCTTGCCGCGTGGCCATTCAATCGAGCGCCCATTCAGCCCCGGATCCGGTTCGGTCTTGTAACACCAGTCCACCTTTGGGTTGTGAATGGTTTTGAAATAGCCAACAGGGATGTGGATCCAGGGGTTGATATCACGCCCGCCGGCCTCAAGCAGGACGACCTTTGTCCTGGGGTCCGCACTGAGCCGATTGGCAATGACACAGCCCGCAGAACCGGCACCCACGATGATATAATCAGCCTCCAAAACACGCTCCTCCGGTTGCTCACGAAAAAAACTCTATGCAGATTGTATGATTTGGGCTAGCTTTTTTTGAGATAAAACGTCTCAATAATGATCATTTAGGGAGGAAGACTATGGGACTCAAGGAGAATCTTAACCATATCTCACGGCGAGAGCTGTTCCGGGTTGCAGGACGATATGGCATGAGCTCGACACTTTTGGCGGCGGGGGGCTTTGGAGGGGCCATGAGCCTGGCCAATCTGGCGTCAGCGGCGGAATCGACCTATGAAAGGCGGTTTTCCAAGCCGGCCAAGCACACGTTAAAGTTTGGGGCCTCTGGGTTTAATGCCCAGAACCTGCTGATTGAACGGGCTGGTGGTTTGGAGTTCGCCCGCGATCTGGAGAGCCGCACGGATGGGGAGATCCGTATCGAGTTCATTGGCAATAACCAGATCTGCGGCCAGACCTCCTGCGTGGAAAAAACCCAACAGGGCATCGTGGATATCTATGCCGCCTCAACTCAGAATTCCGCAGGGGGCGCGCCCTATCTCAATGTGCTCGACTACGCCTATATGTTTCCTGGCCGGGCCGCGCAGTATCATTTTCTCTATAGCCCCGAATCGCAGCGCATCCTGCGCGAACCGCTGGAAAAACGACACGGGCTGAAGTTCCTGTTCAGCCATTGTGAGCTGCGCGGCATTCAGCTGGGTCTGGGTTGGGAGGGCAAGCCAACCGTGACCAAGCTGGAGCAGCTTTTTGGCACCAAGAACCGCGTCACCGGCACCCAGCTGGGCCGCATTGCCATGCAGGCGCTGAACCTCAACCCGGTGCCTGTCGCCTGGGAAGAAACTCTGGACGGGTTGAAACAGGGGCTGATTGACGGCGCCGAAACCTGGGCCTCGGCTGTGGCCTACGCCAATATGGCGCCGGTGGTCAGCCAGTCGGTGGATCTGAAATTCTTCTGTGGCACCGAACATACCTCGATGAGCGCCGCTGTCTTTGACAGTCTTGAGGGCTATTTGCAGGATGCGGTGATGGAGAGCGCCTATTGGGCGCAGACCCATGTGCAGGCGGCAAACGAGGCGGCGCTGATCAAAACTGTGGGTCATTCCGATCCGCAGATGCCCGGCACGATCTTTGCCAAAAACAACGTGCGCAACGCCTTCCTGGCGGATGATCAGATCAAAATGGCCGAGGAAATGTGCTCGCCCGAGTTCCAACCGCAGCTTTGGGAGCAGTGGCGGGACCGTTTGAACAACTGGGCCGGTGGCATTGATACCTATCAGGAGATCTATGACATCGCGCGCCAGGTGCCCAAGGATATGAAGCCGGAGAATGTCGAACCGCGCCGCTGGTGGAAAACCTAAGATCCAGAACCATGAACGCGGATCGGCGTGCAGCCGCGCGCCGATTTCACTTGTCCAGACACACCGGCGTAACCGGGTGGGTCACGGGGCGGACAACAGGGAGGAAAAGATGGCACTCTGGTCTGAGATCAGCGATATATTTCGTGCATTTGCATCACAAGACAGCTGGGAAATCCGCAATGCGCTGAAAACCGAAGGCGCCTGGGTCTTTGGCACAATCGCCACTGCGCTAAGCGGTTTGATCATGCTGTGGATCTACAAGCTGCTGCCCTGGCTGGACCGGCATCTTGAGCGCACGGTGATGGTTTACAGCTATCTGGCGATTGCCCTTATCATCTTCTGGGGCGTCATTGATCGCTTCATTTTCTCCAATCAGCAGCCCTGGTCGACCACGATCCCGCCGCTGTTGTTCATGATCATGGCCTGGTTTGGTGCCGCCTTTAACGTGCGACTGCGCACCCATCTCAGCTTTGCCGAGTTCCGCACCATGATGCCGCGGGCCGGGCAGCTGGCCTGCCTGATGCTGGATGCGGTTTTGTGGTTTGTCTTTGCGGTGATTGTGCTGGTTACCACCTCGCGGATAACGGCGCTTTCGGCGTCGAATTTTCAGATTGTGCTGGGCACTGACAATGTCATGCAGTGGTGGTTCCTGATCACTGCCCCCTTGTCCTTTGTGCTGATGGTGGCGCGGGTGTTTGAAAACCTGATCGAGGATATCGCCAACTGGCGCTCTGGCGCGCCGCTGATCAAACAGGCAGTGATCGGAGGGGATATCTGATGACGGATGGATCCTGGGTCACGCTGATCTCGCTGGGGGTCACATTTTTGTTCATGCTGGGCGTGCCGGTGCTGCTGGTCATTGCCTATTGGGTGATTGGCTGCTCCTTTGTGCTGGGGCTGACGCTCGACAATATGGGGGCAGAGCTGCTGAACGTCTTTAACAAGGGCTTTGCCCTTCTGGCGATGCCACTGTTTATCCTCACCGGGGATTTGATCAACCAGTCGGGGATAGCCCGGCGATTATCGGATTTTGCCTATGCCTGCCTGGGCTGGCTGCGCGGTGGTCTGGCCATGGCAGCACTGGGCGCCTGTGGGTTGTTTGCCGCCATATCCGGCTCTAACTCGGCGACCACAGCCACCATCGGGTCGATGTTGCATCCGGAAATGGTCAAAGGCGGCTATGATGAGCGCTTTTCGGCGGCCACGGCGGCAGCCGGGGGAACGGTGGGGATTATCATCCCGCCCTCGATCATCTTTATTGTCTATGGCTTTCTGCTGAACCTGCCGATATCAGAGCTGTTCGTGGCAGGCATCCTGCCCGGAGCCTTGATGGTCATCGGCATGCAACTGGCCTGCTGGATCATTTGCCGGATCAACGGCTGGGGCCATCTGATCCCGCTGCAATTGACCCGGGTGCTGAAAACCGCCTTTGGCGCCTGGCTGGGGTTCTTTGCCATCGGCCTGGTGCTCTGGGGTATCTATACAGGCAAGTTCTCCCCAACCGAGGCGGCTGGCGTCACTGTGGGCTTTTGCGTGATTGCCGGGCTGGTGAGCTATCCGCTCAACCGCCTGATGGGATCGCGCAGGGACCGGCCAATAGCAGAGAAATCCTACGCCGAGATGCTGGTGGTCGAAGGTTTCACCCTGTCACAGATTCCCTCGGTGGTGGTGCGTTCGGCCCAGATCACCGGCATTCTGGCGCCCTTGATTGCGATATCGGTGGTGATGCAGCAGATCCTGTCGCTGCTGGGGGCGCAGCAGACCATTGGCGATTTTGTCACCTCCATGGGGGGCTATCATGCGGTGCTCTTTACCTCGATGGTGATTGTGTTTTGCTCTGGCATGGTGCTGGAAAGCCTGCCAGTGACGATCATCCTTGCCCCGATCCTGGCGCCGATTGCCGCCTCGGTTGGGATTGATCCAATCCATTTCTCGGTGATCTTCCTGGTGGGGGCCTCGATTGGCTTTATTACGCCGCCCTATGGGCTCAACCTCTATGTTGCCTCGGGTGTGACGGGCGTTCCCTACTTTCGCCTGCTGCGCTATACCCTACCCTACCTAGCGGCTTTGATCGGCGTTTGGATACTGGTTGCCCTGGTGCCCGACCTCGCGCTGATCCTGCTGCCCAACAGATAGATGTGACGCCATGCCCGACCAGACGCCCGCCGCCAAAGAGACGCAGATCCCAACCAATTTGAGATTGTTGCTGATCGTGGAGGAGGTCGCCCGGCGTGGCGTCGCGGTCAAACCGGCCCAGCTGGTGGAGGCCTTGGGCCTGCCCAAACCCACCCTGCACCGGCTGTTGCAAACCGCCGAGGAAGAAGGTTTTTTGCAACGAGATCTGGATGGGCGGTCCTATGGTCCCGGCCCGCGGCTACGGGCGCTGGCGGTGAATACTATCTCTTCCGAACATCTGCGTACGGCGCGGCTGACCATTCTCAAGGCCGTGGCCGAAGAAATTGGTGAGACCTGCAATCTGGCAACCCCGGATCGCGAGGGCATGACCTATCTGGACCGGGTTGAGACAAAATGGCCGCTGCGCATTCAGTTGCCGATTGGCACCCAGGTGCCGTTTCATTGCACCGCCAGTGGCAAGATGTACCTGTCGACACTGCGCCCGGCGACGCTGAACAGCGTTCTATCGGCGCGGGCGCTGGAGCCGCAGACCGAGCAGACAATCACCTCGCCGGAGGCGCTGCGCGCTGAGCTGCAAAAAACCCGCGCGCGCGGCTATGCAACGGATGATGAGGAATTCATGACCGGCATGGCGGCGATTGCGGTGCCGATTCTGGATCCACAGGGGCGGCTGATGGCAACCCTGTCGGTGCACGCGCCGGTCCAGCGCCGCGCGCTGGGGCAGATCCTCGAGTTTCTGGAGCCCCTGCAACAGGCCGCTGCCCGGCTGACCCGGCTCAACAGCGAGCAGGCGGAGCGCCCCTAACGGGCCTGGATTTGGCTGGGCTGCCATTCATCACCATTGGTGATGGGAGTGTAACAGAAACCATGCTTCTCCTTTTTGTGTGAGCGCCATAAAGATGCGTCAGAGGAGCTTTGAGATGACCCAGGAACCGCGCGAGAATATTGATACCCCTCAGGGGTTGGCCTTTGCCATTTCGGCCTATGTTTTGTGGGGGTTCCTGCCGTTATACATGAAACTGGTGTCCCATATTCCAGCGGCTGAGGTGGTGGCGCATCGGGTGCTCTGGTCGGTGCCGGTGGCGGGGTTGCTGCTGGTGCTCTTGGGACGGACCAGGGATCTGCGCGCCGCGCTCAAAAGCCCGCGCACGCTGGGCATGGCCTGTGTTACGGCGGCGCTGATCTCGGTGAACTGGGGGATCTACGTCTGGTCGATTGCCTCGGGTCATGCGCTGGATGCCGCACTTGGCTATTACATCAACCCATTGTTCAGCATCGCCCTGGGGTCCTTGCTGCTGCGCGAGCGACTGACGCCGACGCAACTGGTTGCCATTGCCCTGGCCGCTGCCGCTGTGGTGGTGCTGACGGTCGAGGCCGGGCGGCTGCCCTGGGTGGCAATTGCGCTGACGCTGAGCTGGGGTTTTTATGCCTTCTTCAAGAAACAGCTGCCGGTTGGCCCCAATCAGGGCTTTATGCTGGAAGTGCTGATCCTGACACCTCCGGCGCTGGGCTATCTCGCCTATGCCTCTGCAACTGGCGGAACCCATTTCCACGGCGCTGATATCTGGCTGTTGATGGGCTGCGGGCTGGTGACGGCGGTGCCGCTGATTGTCTATGCCAATGGGGCCAAACTGCTGCGGCTCTCGACCATTGGCATCTTGCAATATATCGCGCCGACGATGATTTTTCTGATCGCGGTTTTTGTCTTTGGTGAGGAGTTCGGCCGCGCCCGGATGATTGCCTTCCCGATGATCTGGATGGCTTTGGTGATCTATTCGATCCCCCTGATCCGACAGCTGCGTGGCCAGCCAAAACCCGCCGTTTAGGTCGGGGTCTTGGGCTGCCACGCCGCCGCTGCAGCGGGCGCAGCGCAGCCTTGTCAGCTGAAGGGGTTGGTCAGCTCAGGGCTTTGCGGAACTCCAAAAAGCGGGCATCTGTCTTGACCCGGGCATTGATGGCATCGCGCAGGGCGCCAATGGTTTTATGGGGGCGCATAACCACTTCGAAGGTCTGGATCAGCCCTGCGTCATTCAGGGTGATCAGATCAACGCCAACGGTGTCGAGATCGCCCACCTTGCATTGGAACTCCAGCGCCCAGTCCTTGCCCTCGCCCATGATGCGGCGATAGCGGAACTCGGAGAAGACTTTGCCCACATGGCCCAGCACGGCGGCAACGGGCGCACGTCCTGTCCAGGTTTTCCAATAGGTTGGCGGCAGGAAGGTCACGTCTTCGGCCAGCAGATCGGCGATGAGGCTCTCGTCGCCTTTGGCGACAACGTCCTGCATGCGGGTGATGGTTGGATGCATGGTCTCTCTCCCTTGAGTATTGACATGTGTTTGGCCAGTGTTTGGCCAGTTTTTGGCATGTCACTGCTGGGCTGAACTCTGCGGTTCCTCTCCAATCAGGGCAAGCGCGACGTCACGGGAACTTGCCGTGGCGGGCAAGGCACAGTAGGCAGGCGCCTATGGCTGTTTCAAGTGACTATACCCCGCCGCAGGATCCGCTGGAGATCCTGCATCATGACGCCCAGATCCTGGTGGTGAACAAACCGGCCGGGTTGCTAAGTGTTCCTGGGCGCGGTGACCATCTGGCCGACTGCCTGCTCAGTCGCCTACAGCTGGCCTTTCCCGAGGCCTTGCTGGTGCATCGGCTGGACCGGGATACCTCGGGCATTTTGGTCTTTGGGGTGACGCCCCATGCGCAGCGGCATCTGTCGATGCAGTTTGAAAAACGCACCACCCGCAAAGCCTATGTTGCGCGTCTCACCGGCCATCTGGCGCCACGCGCCGGCGAGGTTGATCTGCCGCTTATCGTGGACTGGCCCAACCGCCCCCGGCAGATGGTCTGCCACGACAGTGGCAAGCCCGCTGTCACCGATTACCGGGTGGTGAAATACGGTGAGGATGAGACCCGTGTGCGACTGACGCCAAAGACCGGCCGCACCCATCAGCTGCGGGTGCATATGATGGCATTGGGCCATGCGATCCTGGGCGATCCGCTGTATGCCACTGGTGCCGCGCGCGCGTTTCCCCGGATGATGCTGCACTCAGAAGAATTGCGGATCAAGCACCCTGACAGCGGCGAATCGATGAAGTTCCGCGCCAAGGCGCCTTTCTGACAGCCGCCGCCGTATCCCAGCCGGGCCCTCCTTGGCCTATGCAGTGATTTTCAGCCAGTCGTCGGGGAGAATATCGGGGTTGCTGAGCTTGGGGGTTCCAAACCAATTGGTCGGCCCTGCCACATGTTTTTGCGCATTTTGGTTGAGCCAGGCCGCCCACCAGGAAAACGAGCTATTGCCGATAATGTTGTGAGTGCACAGGCTCATCAGGCGCATGTCTTCAAAATCGGTTTCCGGCCCGTTGAAATCCACAACCACCTTGCGGCAGGGCAGCGGCAGATTGGCCTTGGCCCAATCGGGATCATCCGAGAAGACATAGACGGTTGGTGCCGCATCGGGCAGCCCATCGAGAATGCGGGCCAGGGCGGCCTCGTAATAGGCCTGATCACACAGCACATGGGCCGCAAGTGCAACATAATCTCCGCGCCGCACATGTAGGGAAATGGCTGTCCCCGTTGCAATCTGCTCGGCCATCTCAGCATTCTGACTGTTGCTGAAGGCGGGGAAGGTGAATTCCGACCGGATCAGATCAGCGATGCGGTGAAAATATTTCTCGCTTTGCCAATAGCCGTGCAGGTAGCTGTCATCTCCCCAGGTTTCAAAGGCTGGATTGTAGCCAAGGCCGCGCTCGCGGCGAAACCGTGGTGCCAGCCCAAGCCCACGCCAGAGCCCATAACGCAGCGGCGCCTGCTGTTTGAGCGGCGGCAGCTTGTCGGCAGGGGAGAGATCAAGATCAAAGACCCGGGTGAGCACCCCCTCGCCGCGCAGCTCGGCCCCGCGGCTGTCCAGCGCGACGGTGGTGTGCAGCCGATGCGCCAGCGCGCGGGCGGCTGCATATTGAAACATCTGGTTGCCGAGACGACCGTGCAGACGGGCAGTGATCATGGCGGGTTCCTCATCAGATGGCAGGCAATAGGGGATGCCTGTTCTCCATAGAGTGCTTTTGATCCCGTGACCAGTTTGCGCGCGCACCCTGATGTTTCGCGCGCGAAACACTATCCGCGCGCGGGGGCGGTGCGCTGTTGCCAGCGGCTATAGGGGCCCTGGCCAAAGTCCGGGTCTGGCGGTTCTGGCAGCTTGGCGATGAACTCGATCGAGTGGCCGTCGGGATCAGTGCAATAGACCGAGAGGGCGGGCATCCAGCCAATAACGATGGGTTCGCTGATCTTTTCTCCGATCAGGTTGAGGGGCTGAATGCCCCGCTGACTGAGCTGGTCACAGAGCCGGTGGATATCTGCGGCAGCCATGCGAAAGGCAATATGCAGGCGCATGGCCAAGGGCGCACTGCCCATCTCCCAGAGGCCCAGCATGGCGGTTTCCGGACTGCCCACCCAATAAAAGCTGACCCGGCGTTCAGCCAGCTCATGGGCCAGCGGCAGGCCGAGCATGTCGTGATAAAAAGCACGGGAGCGGGTCAGATCGGCGACCGGAAGATGGGTCTCATAAAGCCCGGTAATCTGGGCAGTGATCTGGGGGGTGATCTGATTGGGATGTTTTTTGGGGGCAGGGTTTTGCCGGGGAGTTGATGTCATGAGAGTGTCCTTGATTGCGAAATATCTGCACCCTGCTTTCTCAACCCGGCTTTAGGTCAAGGCTTGCTGTGCAGGGTCCTTGTAAAAATCTGCAGGACTTGACGGATCGGGGGAAACTGCCGTAGGCGAGGCGCAAGGTTTGGGTCTCCTGCCTGCCGCAGCCCGTTTGAGGGCCATGGTGAAACCCTGAGACGATCAAGACGACATCTATCGCTCAAACCATGGTGCGCTGGATGGCAATGCGGTGCCCATCGTAATTTGCGTGCCCTTTTGGGACGAGAAACAGATGACTGATTTTTCTAATCTACCGTCAACGGATGTGTTGAAACTGCAGGCAAAACGCCTGCGACAGCAATTGCACAGCAGTGGTGTTGTGGTTGGCCATTCCAAATCCTTGGAACTGGTGGCGCAGCAATATGGAGCCCGCGACTGGAACACCCTGCAGGCGCGGGCGGGAAACCGGTTGCAGCTGCGGGTTGGGGACCGGGTGCGTGGACGCTATCTGGGACAGGCCTTTAGGGGTGAGATTCGCGGGCTGTCCCTGATGGGAGATGGTGAGCACCGCCAGATCACGCTGCATTTTGACAGCCCCGTCGATGTGGTGCAGTTCGAGAGCTTTTCGAGCCTGCGCCAACGGGTCAAAGGGGTGATCGGCTGGGATGGCTGCTCTGTGCAGAAAACCTCGGATGGGGTGCCGCAGCTGATTGTCGAAGGGCCAGCCCCAGAAAAACACCCATGAGGATGCGCCGCTCTCCTGCTTTGTGATCAAATCTGAGCAAAACAGGGAGCAGGGATATGAGAGCGGCCTCATTGCAGGGGGGGGCTCCCGCGCGTCGGCAGTGTTTCTGGCGAAACCCTTCCTCCCCTTGGGCCCGGCGCCGCGCTAAAGCGCGGCGCCGGGCCCAAGATCCGTCCCTGTTCTGGCAGCGCCAGAACGGGGGCGGGACGCGGGAGCGCTCGCTTTACGTAAATTGGTTCTGGGATTTGCGAAGCTTGGGCCTGGAGATCGGGCCTGGAGCTTGGCGCCAGAGGCAACAGAGGGGACAAAAAGAAAGGCCGCCCGGAGGGCGACCTTCTAAAATGTCCGTCTCTGACGAGACGGTCTTTATTCTGGTGTCCAGCCGCCGACGGCTTTTACCTCAAGGAAATCTTCGATCCCCCAGCTGCCGCCTTCCCGACCATTGCCCGACTGTTTCATGCCGCCAAAGGGCGCACCAGCACTGCGGGATTTGCCGTTGATTTCAACCATGCCAGAGCGCAGCACACGGGCCATACGGTTGGCGCGGGCGCTGTCTTGGGTCTGCACGTAGTTGGTCAAACCGTAGGGCGTGTCATTGGCGATCTCGATGGCTTCCTCTTCGGTGTCAAAGGGGATCATGGTCAGAACCGGGCCAAAGATCTCTTCGCGGGCCACCACCATCTGGTTGTTGGCATCGGCAAAGACCGTGGGTTTGACGTAGAAGCCTTTGTTCAACCCGTCGGGGCGTCCGGTGCCACCGGCGACCAGCTTGGCGCCTTCATCGATGCCTTTTTGGATTAGATCCTGGATCTTGTTCCACTGCAGCTCATTCACCACCGGGCCGATATGGCGGCCACCTTCGGAGGCGGGACCAACGGTGATCTTGGAGGCAACCTCGGCTGCGGTGGCAACCGCCTGATCGTAGATACCTTTCTGAACCAACATCCGGCTGGGAGCGTTACAGCTTTGGCCAGTGTTGTTCATCATATGCAGCACACCACGCTTCACCGCCTTGTCATCGGCATCGTCAAAGATCACGTTGGCGCCTTTGCCGCCGAGCTCCAGATGCACCTTCTTCAAGGTTTCCGCTGCCGATTTGGAGATCGCGGTACCGGCGCGGGTCGAGCCGGTGAAGGAGACCATATCCACATCAGGATGCGCGGTCAGCTGAGAGCCGACGCCAACGCCGTCGCCGTTGACCAGGTTGAACACGCCCTTGGGGAAGCCGGCCTCATCCATCATCTCGGCAAAGAGCATCGCGTTGAGCGGGCTTTGCTCGGAGGGTTTCAGCACCATGGTACAGCCAGCAACCGCAGCAGCGCCGACTTTCAGCGTCACCTGGTTCATGGGCCAGTTCCAAGGG